>NZ_CAAAIW010000004.1 GCF_900640115.1 Legionella yabuuchiae | reverse complement strand
TTTTTTGTGAGTGGCTGGTAGCAGCGGATTATCTTATGGAAAAATAACGATGATCCGGCAGGAAGTAATTTTTTTTAGCAACCAACCAGGATGAACAATGGAAGAACAGCAATATTAGATTTACATATTATCCAGTAAAAAATATGGAACCCTATATACCGGCATAATAAGTAACCTTGTGCAACGCATTTGGCAACACAAGGAAGGCTTGGTTGAAGAATTCACTAAAAAGTACAACGTTCATCACTTGGTTTATTATGAAATTCATTCTGATGTCTACGAAGCAATAACCAGAGAAAAACACATCAAAAAATGGTTGTCCGCCTGCGCGGGCATGACAGGTTTTTTGTCATGTACAGAGATAGCATCTAGCCATGTTTACACCACTAACGTCAAGGGTTTGAAGAATTACTGTTATTTTCAGCGGATGAATCTTCAGATTTATTCAATCGAGATGATATATTTTCAGAAGCTGCGCTTGCACCATTAATAATTCCGAGAGAGAGCAATGTAGCGACGCTTGATTGCAAAGAATCAGAAGCAATAGCTCTGACGAGGTGTTGTAGAGGCTTGAAAAATACAAAAGAACGCATGATTGATCCTGTTAATATTCGCTTCAGTAGCCTTTTATCTTACCAAAGCGAACCTATTATGCAAAAAATTAAGTGACACTCATTTTAAATTATTTAACGCTCAGTATTGCGTGGTGATGAATCAATTGTTTCATCAATCTTGGGAGTTTCATCAACCTTGGGAGAGGAACCTGCCTTTGTTGCAAAAAAACCATGATTTCTTGCACTTGGCTGACTCGAAGCTGGTCTTTCAAATACCCGTGCCAGAGGCTCTGAACCTAAACCGGCATTAATACCCGATACGATGGCAAAAGTTGCACCGGTTCTAACCATTCGCAAGGGAGCTTGTAGAGCAAATTCTTTAAGCCCTTCTTTACAGGCATTGACGAAACCAATGGTACGCGTGTAGGCCATAGATTGTCGAACTAACCCCACAGTGGTAGGCGGCTGTAATCGTCCATTCACTAAGGTTGTTTTCGATAATAAAACATCACGCATGTAGTTAAAAGGATAAGTGACTACCGCTGCGGACATCCCACTAGCAAGGCCTGCGAGAAGATGTCTTGTTGTCGCGCTATCACCTGGCATCATACTTGCAAATTGCTCTTCTAAAAGACATAAAGCAGAGAAATTAACGAGACCGGCACTATAGCGCATTCCGAACCCAGTTCCAGATAGTTTTCGTAAATTATAAGGAGACTTCCAATTAAACGTCGCATCAATCACACCAAGTTTACGCAGTTGTGATTTATTTTCTGAGACTTGAGTCACCAATACATCTCCCAAAGCAAAAGCGGATACGTATCCAAGGTCTCGTTTAAAATTTTTAGCCGGTTTGCGGTGAGATTGAGAAGATTCACTGGGTAACTCTTCAGCAGTGTGTGCTTCGGACGGCTCATTGACATTACTTTTTTTAGTACTTGAGGTAGCTCCGGTTACGTAGGCGGTTCTCATACTGGATCCCGTCCAGTTACTAATCACACCAACATACAACCCCCGGACAGCAGCCAAAACGCCTGGTTTTTGATCTGGCGGCAAAGCCTGACCAAAGCGCATAAAGTTCAACATTAGACCATTCAAAGGGTTTTGTACCAACGCTATTGTAGTGCTTGTTGTTACTAAAACGGTGACAAAGTTAGCCGCTTGCCAACCGACCTGAGCCAATCGATCACTCATCGGAGCATAGCTGGCTGATCTTGATTTATCTGCAGCAGCTGAAGGCGTTTGGCTTGAATTTGGCATAATTAACACCACCGTTACTGTTTGACTTATAATCAATGATTATAATATATAAACATTAAGAAAATATTAAAATAAATTCCACTTCTGAATTCTGCCTTCTATTTAGCCAAATTTTTAATATTGAATACACTTAACATTATAATGGCAAGATTAATATTCTTCGAGTTACGACAAGGAACAAGATTTTTCCCTACGAAGCGCACAATTTCACTGTAGATGTCAGATTTTTTGTCATGTACAGGGGCAAAATTTAAAAATCTCTTGCTAACTAGAATGATATCTGCGAATAATAAATTTTAGCGGGTTAATGTTCAGTTCATTTTTTATAGGTTTATTTATCATGACGTATTAGATGTATTAAAAACTCAGTGACGATTGAAAGGAGTCTCTCGATGCCCAAAATTAAGCTTCCCCTTGCTCTTGCTGTTCCTTCCTCAGCAGCATTAAAACGTCGATCGCTGCCTCCACTTTCTCTTCCTACCCAAACAACGGACGTTGAAAATGAAGATCTTCCTACTCCTAAGTGGACCGGGGATGCTAAATTTACCCTTGTTAATGATGGGTTTACTTCAGAAGATTTTAGCCTCCTCTCAGTCAATGAACATTTTCGTTATGCCCGATCAAGCAATCGTGTCGGACATGCTGCAATATTCAAAGATACACGCGGCAAAACTCATGCCTGGCAATGGCATTTACCTGATGGGCTAGATAGTGCTCCAAAGGTTGTTGGCCTTCATGATTTTGAAGCGATAAAACGCTTTGGGAGAGTGGTCTATCGCGCTAAAGACGCTGATGGGAAAACCTGGTATTCAAAACGGACAACCCATGCTCAAGTGAAATTAGACGGCGCCTTGGCCAATGCTGAATTAGATTTAGCTTATTTTTCCGAAGGTGAGGAAGGAAGAGAGCCTTTTTGGGGAAGTAATAAACGAACAAAGCGGTTTAAAAGCCGCGAGAGAGAGCGAATTGGGCATGGCAAAAAAGGCGGTCATTGGATGAAGATTGATTATGATTCAGTCATGCATCGCGAGGAGCAAGGAAAGCGCTCAAAAAGTCAAAATGAAGTGATGGGCCGCTCTGCACGAGACGCCTATGAAGCGTATTTTGGTGAAATGGAAGACACTCTAGCACCAGAAATGAAGGAGATCCTACAACGTTCCTTTTTAGCCAATATTCGCAAATATCCCGAATGCCAATACCGTCCCGAGTGGCTTCACGCTTACGCTCATTCTTTAACGCCAGATGAGGTTGATCCGCAAGTGAGCGAAAATCTTGGAGCAGCTCCCAAGTGGACCAATACTGAAATGATGGTATTAGAGCGTATTGCGAAATGGTTTACACTTAAGCGAGAACCTGGTGCCTCCGTTAAAATTAAAACTTTATTCGAAATGCTCGGCAATTCAGAATTGATTAATGTCATAAAATTCGATGTCAGTGTCGAATTTCATCGCCGCTGCATACATTTTATGCAAGAGTTGGACGCATTTCAAAAATATCCTGTGTTCAGAAAAGCATCCGATCTGGCTCAAGCCACTGGAATCAGCTATGCGCTCTTACATGGTGTACCTCCCACAAGCCAACACTTCGTGCGTGAAAATACAGAAAAATCAAAGAAAACCTATGCTTCTCGAAGACGTCATGGTTTCTTTGACGCCCACAGATCAAAAGCACATGCTTCAGCGGCTCAAGCTTCAGCCGCGACTATTGAGGCAGATACAGAGCTTCCTAGTGACGCTTTGCCGTCTGCCACTCAGAAACATTCACGTCAACGCAAGGCGCTCCACAATCCGTTGACCCATTTGCGCAAAAGTCCAGCGCATGAACATCTGAAGCCTTCCTTTAAATAAGGATTGCTTTAACGCTAACCCTTGGTATGAGCAATGGGATGATTCCAAAGTGCAATAATTATCAAATGCTTTACGCCTTGTATAGAACGAAATGAAGGTGTAAATTTATGAATACTTTACCTTCACCAGTTTTATTATGCATGATGCGTATATTTTATTTTTAATTTTAGGGATGACCATATTAATGTTCATCTGGGGTCGTTTTAGATATGACCTTGTAGCATTAATGTGTTTATTGGCCCTAGTTCTGACAGGAATCGTTCCTACGGAACAAGCCTTTTTAGGATTTGGGAATTCGGCTGTTATTAGCGTTGCCGCAGTCATGGTCATTTCTGCTGCTCTAATTCAGGCCGGATTAGTTGATCAAATTATTGACTACATAAAGCCGCTTATGATCTCCCCGTTATTTTTAATGGGGACCATTTGCATGGTTGCAGCAGTTTTATCAGCGTTTATGAATAATGTTGGCGCGTTATCATTACTAATGCCCGTGGCCATTCAAAGTGCTATCAATTCGAAAATGTCGCCCTCTAAAATCTTGATGCCGTTATCATTTGCAACCATTTTAGGTGGGATGACTACAAAAATAGGTACACCACCCAATTTATTAATCTCTTCTTACCGTGAAAACTTAATTGGAAAACCGTTCACGATGTTTGATTTTACCCCTGTAGGACTTAGTGTAGCTTTGGGTGGACTTCTTTTTATTATTTTTCTCGGTTGGCATTTTGTTCCCGCTCGTCGTAAAGCCTCAGGCGATACGGCCGAGCTCTACCAAATACAAGATTACATCACTGAAATTAGAATTCCTGAAGACTCACCAGTCGTCGGGATGGAAAGAAGAGAGTTGGAAAATCTTATCGAAGGAGATTTCTCCATTTTAGGCTTAATTCGAGGACGTAAGAAAAAGCTTTCAATCCCTAAAGATGAAGAACTCTTAGCCAATGACGTTTTAATCATCGAGGCCTCCCATGAGGATTTAAATAACTTAATTTCGAAAGGAAAACTTGAATTATTTCATGGAGAAATGGTCTCAACCGCGAGCTTAATTGGAAAGGATATTGATACCATTGAAGCCGTTGTGACTCCTGGTTCAAGAATTCAGGGTCGTTCTTGGCAACGACTACGAGTTCGATCGCGATTAGGGTTAAATCTTCTAGCTGTGGCACGTGCAGGCAAATCCATTAAGAATCGATTAAATCATGTAAATTTTAATCCTGGTGACGTATTACTGATTCAAGGCTCTAGTGAGGATTTACGCGAGAATATTGTTAATCTTGGTCTAGTGCCTATTGCTCATCGTACGATTAATGTTGGGTTCAGAAGAACGATTATTCTTCCTCTTATTCTATTTATTTGTGGAATTTTATTAACCTCTTTTCAGCTCCTATCCATTGAAATTGCCTTTACGCTTGTCGTGGTATCCTTGGTTGTATTGAATATTATTCCCATGCGCCAAGTCTATAAAAGCATTGATTGGTCCATTATCGTTTTGCTTGGCGCATTAATTCCTTTAGGTAATGCTTTAAAAAATACAGGCGCTGCCAAGCTGATTGGTAATCAGCTCTTATCCTTAACTGGGACGGGAGGGATTTTATTAGTGCTCATGTTGTTGCTACTCATTACGATGACCTTATCAGACTTAATGAACAACGCAGCAACTGCGGTGGTGATGGCGCCAATTGGGGCCGATTTGGCTGAAATTTTACACAGAAGCCCTGATCCGTTTTTAATTGCGATAGCCATTGGCGCTTCCTGCTCTTGTCTAACGCCCATTAGCCATCAAAATAATACCTTAGTGATGGGTCCTGGTGGTTATAAGTTTTTTGATTACTTATGGCTGGGCGTCCCATTAGAAATTATTGTCGTTATTATGGCAATGCCTGCCTTGTATTTTTTCTGGGTATGAACGTAAGAGGATTAAAAGCACCTACACAATGAATCTAAATCATCTAAACGACCCTTGGGATGCTTTAAAAGAAAAAGTTGAATTTTTAAAAGATCCCTCGTCCTATTATGAAAACTGCTCACAGGTTACCCACATTGACACGCATATGTCACTCATTTTTTTAACCAATCAGCATGCGTACAAATTAAAAAAGCCTATTACTTTTTCTTATTTAGACTTTAGCGCGTTAGAAAATCGACGAGATAACTGTATTAAAGAAATTGAACTGAATCAGTATCTGGCTGCAAATATTTATCTTCAATTGGTGCCTTTAATGCTGAATAAGGAGATGCAGCTAGTGCCCGTAGGTCACCCCGATGGCGAATTTGTTGTCGATTGGTTTGTAAAAATGAATCGTTTTCCACGTGAAAAAACATTGGATCAGTCCATTTTAAAGCAAGATATTAATTGGACTTTAGCTCAAGAAGCAGCAAACGCTCTGATGAGTTTTTATCAAGCTTCAAGGCCCACTTGCCAAGCTTCAGAGGCGTATCTTATAAAACTTCAAGAATCAATCGATAAGAATGAAGACGCTTTATTGAACCCTGAATATGGTTTAAATTCCGCGTTAATCAGTGATCTACATCAGTACCAACGTTATGAATTGCAAGCGCTAGCTCATGAAATTCGACAACGCACTATGGAGGGAAGAGTCATTGAATGTCATGGTGACTTAAGACCTGAGCATATATGCCTTATTTCTCCTCCAACCATTACCGATCGCTTAGAATTTAACCGCGATCTTAGAATCATGGATGCAGCCGAAGAGCTGGCTTATTTCTATTTAGAATGTGAACTGCTTGGGAATCATGATGTGGGGCAATTATTTTTATCCACATACCAAAACCGTTTAAACAATAGCCCATCACAACGTTTATGGCAATTTTATAAACTACTTCGCGCCTGTACAAGGGCTAAAATTTCTGCTTGGCATCTAGATGACCCACGGGTCAATGATTTAGAAAAATGGTATCGAAGAGCCCATGATTATTTAGCGTACGCCTCGTCTAATACTTAGGGGGCTGTTGATCGCTCATATGGATATTTTTCCATTAGTTCGACTACCGAGTCGCCTTCAGCAATCCGTTTAATGGCATGAGCAAACAACTTAGAAGCATCTAAAATATCGACTTTTTCTTCGCGTAATTGTTTCTTTAACCTAAACGGTTCGACACTGTTTGTGATGAGAATTTTTTCAAGCTTTGAATTGGCGAGCACTTCATTGGCTTTTCCAACAAACAAACCATGCGTTGCACAGGCCCATATTTTTTTTGCGCCTTGCTTGCTGAGTGCATCGACGGCGAGACCCACCGTTGTTCCAGAGCTGATAATATCATCCACAATAATTGCGACTCGTCCTTCTACGTCTCCAATAATTGCATCCCCTGTAGTTACTTTACCACCGCTTCTTTTTTTTTCTAGAAATGCCGACGCCACGTCTTTTTGTAAGAGCTCGCTTAATAGCTCGCGAAATTTCTCAGCGCGTTTTAAGCCCCCCACATCAGGAGAAACAATAGCAATTGAATCCTCCTTCACTAAATTAGCAATAACAGGAGCAAATAATACCTTTGCCTCCAGATGAACGGTGGGGATGCGAAAGGCATTTTGGAAAGCAGCTAAGTTATGAATATCCAGTGACATAACGCTATCAGCACCGGCTGCTTCGAACAGCTGGGCTAAATAGCGTATTGAAATAGGATCACGACTTTTGGTTTGGCGATCTTTACGTGCATAAGCAAAATATGGCGTAACGACGTTCACGGTTGCCGCCGAAGCATCCTTAAGCGCCCCGATCAAAAACAACAAGCGACAAATTTTATCATTAACGCTTTGCTCCTCATCGGAGTAAAGTGAATGAACTACAAAAACAGTCTTGCCTCGCACACTCTCTAAAGGTCGAATTTTATGCTCACCGTCTTCAAAATCGCGCTCTTTCAACTCGGCTAAACGAAGTTCTGGCAGCGCTTCTGTTAGTTTTTTTGCCCAAGCGCTTGTACGCCCAATAGCAAAAATTTGAATCTCCTTATTCATATCAATCCTCGTTGAAGAATGGGTAATACTTCATCACCTAACGAAGCGCTTGCAGCTAGGAAGCCTTGATTAATCACTGTAGTTACTGAATGATAATTTAAGGGGGTGCCATTAACCGCAGACACCACACCACCCGCCTCCTCTAATATTATTTCTGGACCGCACACATCCCATAAATGACAATGACGTGAAAAATTCATATAAAGATCGGCTTTTCCACGTGCAATTAAACCAAATTTCAAACCAATTGATCCATGTTGAATACTGTTGGTAATGCCAAACTGTTTGGCAACAGATTCCGCTTCAGGGCTCCAATGGCTGCGAGATTGAATTAAAATTGTTTCTTGAGTGTTAGAAACAACTCTAACTTGGTTTTTAGAAACATGGTGTTCACTTGAATAAAAAGAACCTCCGCCTTTGGTTGCATAATAAAGCTCTTTGGTAACAGGCTGATAAACAACGCCTAGCACGGATGTTCCATGTTCCGCTAAGCCAATCATGACCGACCACTCATTCAATCCTTTAATAAATTCCTTGGTTCCATCAATCGGATCGACAAACCAGATACGCGGATGTTCGTCGAGGCTTTGAGGAACTGGAGCCTCTTCTGAGATAATTAAATCATCGGGGAATGATTTTTTAAGCTTCTTAATAATGTATTCGCTGGTCGCTTTATCGGCCTCTGTGACTGGATTATTACCGTTACCTTTATCCCAAACTTGATACCCTTTTTTCTGGACGCGAACAGCAATTTCTCCTGCCTCCTTTGCAAGTTGCGTTACGAATCTAAGTTCTGAAGCACACGTTGTAATAGATTCCTTCACTACACTGTCCTTAGAGAGTTGATGTTGTCACTTTGAGTCATTGTCACACCCATTTCAGATAGTTCTTCTTTAACACTTGCAAACTTATCCTTATCCAACGCACGCGTAGCATCCTCTATTAAGTAACAAATAAATCCTTCTTTAACGGCGTCCTTAATGCTGTGATAAACACAAATATCGGCAGCTAATCCACAAAAAAAGAGAACGCTTGCTTTTTTCTCGCGCAGATAACCGGCCAAGCCCGTACTTTTTTGGTATGCGTTGTCATAAAATCCGCTGTAGCTATCAATAGTTGGGTTTGTTCCTTTTCTAACGATAGCTTCAATGGGATTTATATTGAGATCTGAATGAAGCTCAGCCCCAAGAGTTCCTTGAACACAATGATCTGGCCACAGGGTTTGTTCCAATCCATTTAGCGTTACGGTATCGAATGGTTGATGCGTTTTATGATTCGAGGCAAAGCTAATATGCTCTTTAGGATGCCAGTCTTGGGTAGCAATGACTAAATCAAACGTGTCGTTTAGTAATGAATTAATCACTGGTACAATTTCATCGCCATGAGCCACAGCCAAACTCCCGCCTGGCATAAAATCATTTTGAACATCAATCATGATGAGCGTTTTCATGGGTTTATCCATTTTTATATTCAGCGATTAATTGTTCACGAATGTGGTTTAATCCCTCACTTAATCCAATAGTATAGACCTTAGGATTATCTAATACCTTATAATCCTCGGGTAATTGCTCTAAGCGCTGTTGGCTATAAGATGCAATATCTTCTAGACTTCTTGCCGCGATCACTCGTTGGCCATTTTTCATCACTGGGATCAATAAGGACTCTTTTTCAATTGGATGAACCGACCAAGAATGATTTGACTCAAAGGGATCATAGGCTTTATCAAATTCTGATTCTCCAGCGAGAGCGACCAAATCAGTTCCACTAAATTGACCTTGCTCATCCAAAAACCGATATACCTGTTTTTTACAGGGTAATGTAATTTTCTTGATGGTTTCTGACAATTTAATGCGGGGGTGTTCTCCTGACATTGCTAATTTATAAACCCCATCGAGCGCTGAATCAGGACGTCCAATCACAAGGCTTGTTCCAACACCAAAGACATCAATGGGAGCATTTTTTTTAATTAAATCGGTAATGGCATATTCATCAAGCTGATTGGAGGCCGCGATTTTTACATATCCTAGTCCAGCATCGTCCAACATCTTACGCGATTGTTTAGCAAGCTCGGCAAGATCACCACTATCTAAACGAATCCCAAGTAGCTGCTCGCCGCGGTCTTCCATTTCCTTAGCAATAATCATCGCGTTCAAAACTCCGCTGTCAAGCGTGTCATAAGTATCTACTAATAAAACACAATTCTCTGGACAAACGCTTGCAAAATCTCTAAACGCATCGATCTCTTTATCGTAGCTTTGAACAAAGGAATGCGCCATAGTCCCTGAAACGGGTATATTGTAATCTCTTCCCGCTCTGACATTACTGGTGGCATCAAACCCACCAACAATCGCTGCACGACTTGCATGATACCCTCCCATGCTGTGGGCTCTTCTTAAACCGAAGTCAATGAGCATCCTATCGCCAGCAGCTTGTCGGATTCTTCTTGCTTTGGTTGCAATCAAAGTTTGAAAATTTAAAATATTTAAAATCAAGGTTTCTAAAATTTGCGCTTCTAAGAGTGTCGATTCAACGGTCAAAACAGGGCGGGTTGGAAAAACGATGTCTCCCTCTTTCGCTGCGTAAATATTTCCCGAAAATTTAAACGTTTTAAGATAATCTAAAAATGTTTCATGAAAACCCTGTTCTTTTAAAAATTGAAGATCTGCCTCATCAAAGCGCAGCGACTCAAGCGCGCTGAGTAAATCTTCGAGTCCAGCAAACACTGCGTATCCACCATCAAAAGGCAATTTACGGAAAAAATAATCAAACACCGCCGGTGTATCTTTTTGCCCTTTTAAGAAATACACCTGAGCCATAGTCAATTGATATTGGTCGGTGTAAGTCCCGGTATAATTAATCATCAGCAGAACACTCCAAGTTTTTAATTCACTAGACAAAATGCGATCGTATGCTTAGCATTGCTATTTGACAACATCCTTATTCACAAACCTATAATTAATTATAAATTGTAAATGGAATCACAAACATTAGGTTGCTTATGAACCCTTTTCCAACACGGATAAACGTATTCATTTTATTAATTTTTATAACTTTGGGTAATGCCAGTCACTCTTTGGCTTCAGATCCAATTATCATAGGCACAATCTCCTATAACCCTCCTTTTGAATTGACAACTAATGATCAATTTAGTGGCTTTGAAGTTGAAATTATGCGCGTAGTGTGTGTGAGAATTGCAGCATCTTGTAAGTTTCAGCGTGTATTATTTCATCAAATTCCAGAGCTTTTAGATGAAAACAAAATTGATTTGGGACTAGCAGCGATTATAATTACCAAACCCCGAAAAGATGATTTTTTATTTAGTATTCCCTACAAAGTCAGTCATTTACAGTTCATGACATTAACCAATTCAACGATTAAATCCGTTGAAGAATTGCAAAATGAACCTATAGGAGCTTATAAAAAATCCCCTTCCATTGATTTTCTTAACCAACTTTTTCAAAATAAAGCCACCATAAAAACTTACGAAACCTCGATGGATATGCTTGCAGCGCTAAACAACCAAGAAGTTAAAGCCATCATCACCAATCCCGAGCAAGCTATGTATTGGATTTCTAATAGTAGAAATTATCAATTATTAGGTAACGAATACCCCGTTGGAGAGGGATATGGAATTATGGCCTCGAAAAATAAGGGCCATCTGATTGATCAAATCAATGATGCCCTTACCAAGATGGAGAACGATGGCACCCTTCTGAAAATATATCGTGATTGGCTTTAAACGATCCTCTCTATGAATCTTTAAAACCAGAAACAGCTAAAATACAAGGGCCATTAGCAATGATATTGATATCATTTTGCTTACATTGCTCAATCGCTTCATCTTGTTCAGAGCCAGGTTGCATCCAGATGTTTTTGATTCCTTTTTTTATCGCTTCATCGACAATTTGTTTCGTTACGTTCGGGGGAGTGATGATTGAAATACTGTTAACCTCATCAGGCAGGTTGGAGAGTTGATGGATACACTCTAGCCCTTCTATATTTTTTTCTTTGGGATTGACAGGATAAACCTCGCGATTATGCTGCTGATAACACCGTAAAACTTTATTACCGTATTTTGACCGATCGGCCGACGCTCCCACAACACCAAACGCTTCCGATGAAAAAAACTGTTTGATTTGTTCGTTCATGTCTAAGTCCTTTCTTGATAAATCTCTTTAAAGTTTTGAGATAAAAGGATTGTCTTTGATATAAAATCGAAGTGGGCGTTTAGCCCATTCTTTTGCATAATCCACACCAATCCTTGCTTTGGAAATTATAGTAAAGCTGGCCGATTTTGCTGGTTCTGCAATATAAAAATCATCACTGAAAAGATCGTGACCATAGAGTGCTTTATCAATAGACAAGGCTTTACATAGTAATGCTGGCCCTTTAGTATTTTGAGAAATGTTTTTAATTGGTTCTAAGGCTCGAATTAACACTGCAGAACCATGCCCTTTCTCTTCCGTGACCACATTAAAACAGTAGTGAAGTCCATAAATCATATACACGTATGCATATCCAGGAGGACCAAACATCACCTTGGTTCGATTGGTAAGACCTTTCGAAGAATGGGCTGCTAAATCATGTTCGCCTAGATAGGCCTCTACTTCGACAATGCGACCAATTTGTTCGATACCCTCTTTATTATGAACGAGATACTTGCCCAGCAAGTCTTTGGCAACCGTTAATGTGTCACGTTTATAAAAATCACGAGATAGTTTTTCCATACGCTAGATTTATTTGTTGGCCAACATTCAGGTATGCTAAGTATAAATTTTTTTTATTCAACACTAAAGTTATAGGCAGTTACGTCGATAAACAGCTTGGGTGCAACTGAGGACGACATATTATGGCTAAACAAAACGATAACACTTCAATTTCTACTTCCCACGTCATTGATGACTTAATCGATCAATTATCCTTAGAGCCATCAAAAGAAATGGAAGCTTTAAAAGAATTAATCTTTAATAGCCCAGACAACAACCAAGCTAAAATCGATTTTATTAAAGAAGAGATTACCGCGGGTCGTTATCAGATTGAAGCGAAATCGATTGCTATGAAGCTATTAGAAGAGCAATTCATTCTAGCTGATGAGCCTGAAGCTTTGGCTTAAGAAGTAATCTAGAATAAAACACCTCTCACGATCGCGGGTATAGCTGTATGAGTTCCGACTTGATCTGACATTCTGACTTTACGGCAAGAGAGTTGCCCGTTTTGATAAGGGTCCGAATCTTAAAATCAAAACAAAAGGAAACTCTCTATGTAAAAATCAAAATGATTTTGCCAAACTCTCATCCTAGCTTGTATAAGCCAACCGAAGCCAACGCCATTCCAAACATCAAAATTGAAGTATCCTGTAAATTATGATGCCCATGAAATGAAGCGATCGCGCTACTTATGGCTCCAACTAATGCACAGCAAATTGCAGCAGAAGATATTGTAATGTTCTTACTAACATGCTCATACTGGTTTAGTAAATTGGTATTAAATGTTGCATACAAAAGATTAATTCCAAACACACAGATAGCCATAGGAATAACCAGAGTGGAGAAGGATGGTGAAAGAAGAAATGCTAAAGCAACCATCAAAAAGCATCCAAAAATCGAAAAAAGAAACCCGAGCCATATCGTAATCTGTTCACGTTCTTTTTTAATAAAATAGAGACTTAATAAAGCCCCCATAATCTTAATGACCGCTAATATAGTAGCCATTAAGCCCACAACATGGGCTGGATAATTTAAGATATGAACCAAAGTATAAGTTGCAGTTACATAGAATGGAATTAATAAGGAACTCACCAAAGCATAACTGACAACATTGGGTATAAATCCTTTTTCTCGTATCAGCATCCAGTAGAGTTTCAATTGCTCTCTAAATTTACTTTTAATGTTCGGTTCCTGGTCTTCCATCCAATAAATGCCATAAGCTAACAGTGAAAATGAATAGAGGAGTAAAAAAATAAAACTGGCTCGCCAAGAAAAAAAATAGATGATTAAGCTTGTTAACAACATAGCTAATGGAGCTGCAAATGTGCGAACCATTTTAGCTATAGCAAAGTAAGTGGCTCGTGCTTTACTTGTAGCCAATAAACTTTTTGATAAAGTCTGAATAATTCCTACTGCAAATCCTTGAACGAAGCGCCCTATAATCATCGTATAAACATTGCCTGCGAAAAGACATATAGCCGTGCCAAAAGAAAAAATGATAACGCCTAACCAAAAATTTTTCCGAACACCAAATAAGTCAATCAGGGGACCTGAGAACAATATCGATACTGCGAGGCCCAGAAAAAAAAAGGCTACAGTAAGCTTGACAGCTTGCGGAGTAGCATTAAGGCCAACAACCAAAAATGGCATTAAAATGTAATAAAAATATTGTGTTGATTGAGTTAACGATCGTAAGCTTAGGGAGAAAAATAATGACTTACGACCCTGATCAGAACGATTCATTTAAATCCCTTAAAAATCAGTTAACATCTGGTACTTTTAGCCACAAGGCGCAACAGTGTTTGAAAAATGAACAAAGACTAGAGTGACTGCCGTGAACTTGATCGCCTTAAAGGTGCCAGCCAAAGGATATTATCATAGCAGTAGGTTATCATCATGTGACATGAGACGTAAGGTGTCAGATTCGGTACTTTTATTTTAGAAAGCGCATCAGTTACATCACCACTCGCTTCTGCTATTGTTTTAATACGCTGCAGAATATCTAATGTTCCTTTGGTATCAACTCCCGCGACTTCCAACGCTCGGACATACGCTTCTGCCATTAAAGCAGCTTTACTAAGCAAATGAAGTGCTTCAGCAATTGTTTTTAAGACATCATCGACGCCCACATGGCCATCTTTATTCCGATCAAAAAATTAGCCACAACAATTTCCCATATCAAACATCCTTTTATTAAGTTAAATCACAATTAAAGCTGGCGAGTCCAGCCAATCTTAATATACATAAAAACTGTAAAAAATACAGATGTATTTCCCACCTTCGTACCGGACAAAAAACCACTGAGCTAATACGTGCCCGTGCACAATGAGTTGTAATTGAGCCTCAAGATAAGCTCGACCGCGGGGCAACGCTTCTAAGATTTCATCGCTAAGCATGACGAATGCTATGACTTCCTGATAAACGTCTAAGCGTTCATGGTCAAAACGTCTATTTTCCATGTTTTATCCATAGGTTGGGGTTGGGGTTTTTTCCATTATTCCATGATGACTGTTGTCTGCTTCAAGATAAAAAAATCTCTAACAGTCCTGCCAATATGACTTATAGAAGTGCTGCCATTTAACACAAGATCTCGTAATGTATGAAGACCGCAGCGAAAATAGCTTATAGCTTTACGGCCATGTTTTTTGATTTTGATTTCCTTTTGTTCATTTCGCCATTCACCCGTTTTCTAAGCCCCGCAAAAGGCAATAGTCAGCAAAGCAAGTAACCTTGTGCAACGCATTTGGCAACACATGGAAGGCTTGGCTGAAGGATTCACTAAAAAGTACAAAGTTCATCATTTGGTTTATTATGAAGTTCATTCTGATGTCTACGAAGCAATAACCAGAGAAAAACGCATCAAGAAGTGGAACCGACAATGGAAAATAAACCTTATCGAGCAAAACAACCCCCAGTGGCTTGATTTGGGCATCGGATTATTATGATGGGTGGTTGCCCGCCTGCGCGGGCATGACAGGTTTTTTGTCATGTACAGAGCAACATCCCAACAAAACAATGCATACGGCACTTGTTCCAGTTAAAATAGGCGTTTAACATTGCTGCAAGGGCTAAGTTTATCTTTTAACCCTCTAAAAATCGGGCACGGGCAGCATTTCATTGGGCACGGGCACGTATTAGCTCAGTGGTTTTTTGTCCGGTACGAAGATTTCCCACTATTATCTGACTTAGTCGAACCGCCTCAAATGTTCAAGAGGTGGCCCAAACAAGTCAGGACAGGTTGGCGGGGTTGGTTAATTTCCAAGCGTTCTCAAAACGCCAATTATTTCGGTTGCATTCGTAAAGCGCCATCTAAACGGATCACTTCACCATTAATCAGCGTGTTTTGAATAATATGTTCAACTAATAATGCAAACTCCTCAGGTTTACCTAAACGTTTTGGGAACGGCACAGAGTCAGCAAGACCATCTTGTACTTCTTGCGGCATGTTTAATAATAAAGGGGTTGCAATTAAGCCGGGGGCAATGGTATTGACTCGAATGCCAAACTGAGCAAGTTCTCGAGCGGCAGGAAGCGTTAACGCCACAATACCTCCCTTTGAAGCACTATACGCTGTCTGACCAATTTGTCCTTCATAGGCGGCAATCGATGCGGTATTGATAATAACCCCACGCTCGGAAGAATGTTCGACCGGTTCAAGTTTAGTCATCGCTTCTGCGACCACTCGCATGACATTAAACGTACCCACTAAATTCACATCTATAACGCGCTTAAACGCCTCCAGCGGCATCGCGCCTTCTTTACCCACCATTCGTTTCGCAGGGGCAATGCCTGCGCAATTAATGCAAATTCGGGGTACTCCTGCCATTTTGATGGTTTGTTCTAAAGCTTCCTCCACAGCCCTCGCTGAACTAACATCACACTCAATAGAGTCTTCTTTTTTATCTTCAATTTTCTTATCCCAAACAATGGGCCGAATGCCCTTTTTTCGCAACCCTTCTGCACAAGCTTGTCCCATGCCCGAAGCGCCACCGGTAATGACCGCAACATGATGATCAAGATTCATAATAGCTCCTATCCATTATTTCAAAAACTCTTGACTCAAGGCTTTAAATTCCGCTGTTCCTGCTTGTCTAAGCCATTCAAAAAAGACCATCTCGCGTGTGACGAGTTGAATTCCAGCCTCTTTCATTCGCTTTAAGCCGTACTTATGATCAATTTCATGTCGACAGCTTACCGCGTCTACGACCACAAATACGTCTGACTTTTTCTTTTTAAGCTCAATCGCGGTTTGCATGACGCAGACATGTGTCTCAATCCCCATGATGATCACTTGCTTGCGGTCTATTTTACTTAAAGCATCCAGAAAACTCTGATCACTGCCACACGAAAAGTGAACTTTTTCGACGCGCTTTAGCGTTGCTACCAAATGTTCAAGAGCAGAAACGGTTCTACCCAATCCTTTTGGGTATTGTTCACTCACCAGCAAAGGTATCTCGAGTTTACTTCCCAGCTTCATCAACCATTCACACGCATGAACCAAACGTTCTGGTTGCAGAACATGAGGGGTCAACTTTTCCTGAACATCGACAAGAAGCAAACAAGATTTATCTTTTTCTATAAGCATAAGACTCTCCATTCAACTATACATCTATTCTACCCATCATTTCGACATAGATGTAAAGCTATTTTAAATGACGATAAAGTTAGTTACTCTTAAGAAACATGAACGGCTAAGTAATTGATTTAAGGACAAGATGCGATGAGGATGGTTAGATCACTTCTCGGCGGCTTTTTTATTACGCTTTCAAGTTTAGCTTGCGCCGAACCTTGGTTCACTGGCCCACTACTTGCACCGGCAGGAAAAACGATTCCTAAAGGTCATGTTAATTTTGAACTGTACGGGTTTGATACTAAAAACGTTGGTTTTTTTAATCGTCATTGGAAGCTCGCTCATACGCCTGGTTCTGAAAATTATCAAATCAACCCCATTTTTACTTATGGGTTGGCGGAAAAAGTAGATGTCCAATTGAGTTTACCTTATGTCATTAACCAAGCCCTTCGTCATACCAGTCATCACATCGGTGACGTAGCCTTAATTCTAGGTTATCAAGCTTGGGAACAGAAGAATTCTAAATGGATTCCGAATTTAAGGCTGACCTATCAATTGAGTATTCCAACTGGTAAGTTCGAAGAATTTAATCCCGCCAACGAAGGAACCGATGGCACAGGAGCAGGCAGTTATCAATCGATATTTGCTTTAAATTTTGAACATTTATTGCAATTTAATGAGATCAATTATTTACGAACACGCTTTATTTTAAGCCATCTATACGCCTCTCCTGTTCATATACGGGGGTTTAATGCGTACGGAGGAAATCCCACAACCAATGGAATCATCAAGCCTAGCAGTTTAACTGGTATAGATTTGGCTGGTGAGTTTACGGTAACAAAGCATTGGGTAGCGGTTATGGAGGGATATTATTTCAATCGTGGGGCAACTAGTTTTCATGGTTTTCGTGGACTCCCCGTACGGGGGGTTGTTCCGATTGTTGGGCATCCAAATATTCAGGAAATATCACTTGCACCAGCGGTTGAATTTAATGTTAATGAACACTTTGGAATTATAGGCGGGTATTGGTTTTCTGTGCGAGGAAAAGATGCCCCTGATTTTAGATCAACAGTTGTTGCTTTTAATGCGTATTGGTAACTCGATGAGTCTATGATAGCATCCCTTTTTTTGTCATAAGGGATAAATGATGTGGTTCAATAATGCTTTAATTTTTCAATATCAGCTAGATAAACCCGTTGAGTTTATAAATCATCTCACCGCAGAAGCGCTTAAACCCTGCCCTCCCCATGCCCGCTTTATATACGGCTGGCTACCGCCTCACGCAGACGAGTTGGTTCATGAAGTGGCTGGAGCCACTATGATTTGCATGGGTAAAGAAGAGCGCATTTTACCGCGTGGCGTTATTCTGAGAATTTTAGAAGAGCGCGTTCAGAGTTGGGAAACGCAAAATGGTCGAGCTATGAAACGCTCTGAAAGAGCGCAGCTTGCCGAAGAACTTGAATTTGAGTTATTGCCCAAATCCTTTTGTGTACAAAAGCGCATGTTCGCTTTATTTGATACCGTCAAAAATCGATTAATTATTAACAGTGCCAGCGGTAATCAAGCGTCACAATTAACGTCATTGTTACGAAAGTCCATTCCTGGCTTAAGCATAGAGCCTCTTCAATATGAAGAAAATTTATCGTTTCGTTTTGGTGAATGGATTAATCATCCTGTTTCATTGCCGTCGAACTTTCAATTAGCTTCCGATTGTCTATTGTTTTCACCAGATGATGATAAAAAACGTTTCAATTGCAAAGGGTATGAACTCCCTGCTGATGAAATACTAACCTTGTTATCCCAGGGATTAACACCGGCTGAAGTTTCTTTGGTATGGAATGAGCGTATTCAGTTTACTTTAACTCAAGACTTAACCATCAAGCGCATGAAATGCTTAGATTATTTAATTGACGAGTTCCATGAGCTTAAAAGTCTCGATGAAGAGTACCAACAACAAGATGCGGCTCTTACCCTACTCGCTGGAGAACTTAGAGGACTCGTGGATGATGTATTAGCGGCTTTGTCTATGCCACAACACATAGAGCCAACGACACAACAGGCGGATCAACTCCGTTTGTAATTCTATACAGGTTTGTCCTATTTTGTAGCCTAAATGATGCCAAGAGCGTAATCCAGAATAAATCTGGCAGTAACGATAATCCTGGGTTATGGCTAGCGCCTCCACCCAGGCTACGACAAAACCTAAGCAGTAATCTCTTCAACCCGAGGAGGATTAGAATGATAGGTTGCCTGATAAACTTTTAAAGCATCTTCCGCTGCTGCATTTAATCCCATTGCCTTATTAGCATGATAAGCAATGACTAAAGCAGCCTGTACACTTGGCGCCTGCGGATAGGTTTCGATTAAATAATTTGCCCGTTCCGCAGCAGCCACGTACATCTTGCGATCGTAATAATAATCGGCAATATTTAGCTCGTGTTTAGCAAACTCATTACGTAGATAAATCATGCGCTGCAACGCATTTGCTTTATAGCGACTATTTGGAAATTGCTGAACCAACGTTGCAAAATCTGAATAAGCCTGCAATTGCGTACCTGGATCCCGCCAAGATTCCTCAATTCGGAATACTTTCGTAAACGTCCCGCGAGGTTGCTGGAAATTCGCTAGCCCTTTCATGTAATAGGCGTAATCGACTTTTTTAGATCGAGGGTAAAGATGAATAAACCGCTCTGCTGTTGCTGCGGCGGAAGCGTAATTTTCATTTTCATAATAAGCATAAATTAAATCTAACTGTGCTTGCTCTGCGTGATCATTAAAAGGATACATGGTATCCAAAGCTTCAAGCCGCTTAATCGCGCTTTCATATTGCTTTTTAGCCAAAGCGTCTTTCGATTCGGAATAAAGTTGTTTCGCACTCATTCCTTTAAATGGGCCATTTAATCCCTCATCATCCGTTGAGTTCCATTTAGAACAAGCCACCATGGAGATAAAAAGAAATATCAGTAATAATAGTTTCAAAAGTTTCATAAAAAACACCTATCAATCATTCGCTTGTTACAACGCGTAACAAACAAAACAAATGCACGACATTATACCCGTTGAAAAGTATTTTGCGAACTTTGTGTGCGTTTTTGCGAGTTTTTAAAGTAGATGATGAAATCAAATTAACGACTTTGCATAAAATGAAAAATTAGTGAAGAAAACCATTGCAAACAATAGCCCGTTGCGATAGTATTTGCGGCGGAGAGGTGGCAGAGCGGTCGAATGCGGCGGTCTTGAAAACCGTTGAAGGGCAACCTTCCCAGGGTTCGAATCCCTGTCTCTCCGCCAAATCATTATTGAATCTATTCCTGACCCAGCAGCGTTTTTCCTTCTTATAAAACGACTTCTTGTAAAAAGACAACGCCATTGAAACGACGCTTGCGTCTGAAGTAACCTCATCTTCGCTAATTTACAAACCAGCTTTAAGATATGCCATCCTATTGGAATCCTAGAATGATTAATTCTTGAAAGCCATAGGGAGCATGCATGGCGTTCATGATAACTCCCTAATCAGTTCATTAATCAACTTCGCCAAGGGATTTAAATCCAGCGTCAAGAACCATTAATGATTCCAATAAAGGTTCCATGTTATGGAGTGGCCAACTGTTTGGGCCATCACTTAACGCCTTATCAGGATTGGGATGAGTTTCCATGAAAAGGCCCGCTACGCCAGCGGCCACTGCTGCGCGCGCTAAAACCGGAATAAATTCCCGCTGACCACCCGTTACGCCATTATTGCCTCCTGGAAGCTGAACGGAGTGCGTGGCATCATAAACGACTGGACATTGTGTTTCTCGCATTACTTTTAGCGAGCGCATATCTGAAATTAGGTTATTATAGCCAAAACTAACACCGCGTTCACAAACCATAATGCTATCGTTACCACTAGCTTTTGCTTTCGCCACTACATGTTTCATTTCCCAGGGAGAAAGAAACTGCCCTTTTTTAATATTAACCGGCTTATTCATAGCGGCAACATTTTGAATGAAATTGGTCTGGCGACAAAGAAATGCAGGTGTTTGTAATACATCAACAACACTTGAAACTTCAAGCAAAGGAGTATCTTCATGCACATCCGTCAATACTGGCACCCCAACTTGAGACTTCACTTTTTCAAGTATTCTGAGTCCTTGCTCAAAACCTGGCCCACGATAACTGGTAATCGAAGAGCGGTTCGCCTTATCAAATGACGATTTGTAAATAAAAGGCATACCAAGTTTGGCACAAATCTCTTTTAAATATCCTGCCGTTTCTAAGGCCAGCGCCTCGCTTTCAATTACACAAGGCCCTGCAATTAAAAACAAAGGGGATGAAATGCTTGCTTCAAATCCACATAACTTCATTCTTTTTCCTTTTGTTGATGATAAGCACGTGCCGCTAGAACAAATGACTTAAATAATGGATGGCTGTCTCTTGGAGCAGAAGTAAATTCTGGATGAAACTGGCAGGCTAAAAACCAAGGATGGTCTTTAAGCTCCACCACCTCAACTAAACTATTGTCTGCTGAAAGTCCTGATATAATAAGCCCTTTATTAACCAGCGCTTCCATATAATGATTATTAAACTCATAACGATGACGGTGGCGCTCAACAATCGTCTCGCTTTCATAGACGCGGCCAACTAGAGAGTCCTTCTCAAGATTGCAACGTTGTGCGCCTAAGCGCATTGTACCACCTAGGTCGCTGTTTTCATCACGCTGACTGATACTGCCATCGGATTCCATCCATTCGCTAATCAGTCCAATCACAGGATAGGGTGTATCTTTATCAAACTCAGTGGAATTCGCACGTGATAAACCCACCACATTACGAGCAAACTCAATAACCGCGGTTTGCATACCAAGACAAATGCCTAAAAAAGGAATTTTGTTTAAACGCGCGTGTTGAATGGCCTTAATTTTTCCTTCAATACCTCGCTCACCAAACCCCCCTGGAATTAAAATAGCGTCCGCTGGTGACAAGACCTCTGTTCCATGTTGTTCAATAGTTTCAGCATCAATATAAACGATTTCAACTCGAGTTTCAGTATGTATCCCTGCGTGCATTAACGCCTCATTTAATGATTTATAGGCGTCATTTAATTCAATATATTTGCCAACCATGGCGACTTTAACAGTCATAGTTTGCTTAGACTGTGCTTTAAGAACATTATCCCACTCGGTTAAATCCGCAGGCTTTGCATCAATTCCGAGCTTTTTAACGACATATTCATCCAACTGTTGCTCATGAAGCAGATTAGGGATTTGGTAAATACTTTTGGCGTCTTTCAATGAAATAACCGCTTCTTTTTCTACGTTCGTGAACAAGGCGATTTTTGCTCGATCATGGCTTGATAAAGGCTGCTCCGAGCGACAAATCAAAACATCGGGTTGTATACCAATTGAACGTAACTCTTTAACGGAGTGCTGGGTTGGTTTCGTTTTAGTTTCACCTGAAGTTGGAATGTAAGGCACAAGGGTTAAATGTATAAATAAAGAACGTTGTGCTCCAACCTCAATCCGCATTTGTCGAATCGCTTCAAGAAAGGGTAACGACTCAATGTCCCCTACTGTGCCACCAATTTCGACCATTGCAACGTCAAAACCATCTGCTCCAAGCTTAATGCAACGCTTAATTTCATTCGTAATATGAGGAATAACTTGTACTGTGCCACCCAGATAATCGCCTCTTCGCTCTTTTTTGATTACGTTTTCATAAATTTTACCAGAAGTAAAATTATTGCGTTTGGTCATGGTGGTGCGAACAAAACGCTCATAGTGACCTAAATCAAGATCCGTTTCTGCACCATCGTGAGTAACAAATACTTCGCCATGTTGGAACGGACTCATTGTTCCTGGATCGACGTTAATATAAGGATCCAATTTAATTAAGGTAACCTTAAGTCCGCGCGCTTCTAAAATAGCGGCTAAAGACGCGGCTGCGATGCCTTTCCCTAAGGAAGATACAACGCCGCCGGTGATGAAAATATAATTAGTCATAGATAATCCCGTTGAAATGCTTAACCGCGTTACATGCGGTGAGAACCAAATGCATATGAACGGGCGACAATTGTATCAAATAAAAGCAAAGAAACCTACTAGCAAAAAATCTACGGTACCATAAATCAAAGAAATGCTATGAGTCAGGCCATTTCCACTGAGGGGTTCTGAGAAAATCTTGCCCAATAATTTTTGTTTGACCAACTTGTTTTTCAAGTGTCATACGATTACATTGAGGATGGTTATTTAATGCATCAACCAAACAATTAGCATGAGAGATCACCCAAATCTGAGTATTCTTTGATGCTTGTATAATTAGTCTTGCTAGTGAGGGTAATAAATCAGGATGTAAGCTAGTTTCTGGCTCATTAAGTATCATGAGCTTGGGAGGCCGAGGTGTCATAAGGGCAGCAACCAATAAGAGATAACGTAAAGTGCCATCTGAAAACTCAGAGCATGCTAAAGGCCGCAATAAACCGTGTTGATTCATCTCTACAGATAAATAACCATCGCCCTGCTTTGTAATTGTGATTTTTGATCCAGGGAAAGCATCTTCAATTGCCGCATTTAATGCTTGGTTATTGCCAATCTCAATTATTGTTTGCAACGCAGCGGTTAAATCTCTGCCATCATGATAAAGAACTGGCGTACGTGTTGCCAATTGAATTTGGCGAGCTGGAGCATCTTTATCGGTTCTAAAGTGATCATAAAATCGCCATTCCTTGATGGTTTCACGAAGGTTAATGATTTCAGGTGTATGCTTCATATCACCCATTTGATCAAAAAGGCTATCATAGATATTTAAATGTTGAGAGACGGTTTCCCAACCAGATTTTGAGCGGATTTTTACCATGTTCCCTTTTCGGTCTACAAGCACGTTTGCTGGTCTATACCCGTAATCTTTCAAAATGCGTGTTTTTAGGCGCCTTTATTTTTTGTCCTGCCGCATTTTAAAAAGCGAGTAATGGCTCATTCCCTTGCGAGTTTTTTTAAAATGCGGCAGGGCGAAAAAGAAAAAGCATAAATCACGCATTTTGAAAGATTACGGGTATATATGGGGAGCCAGTCCATATACACTCCCGTTTAATTTCTGGATCTAATGAAAATAAAGAGCTTGACGGAGTGGGTAAACCTAGAGAAATACTGTAACCAAAATCCTCTCCAGTAAAGCCCATACGCATTCGCATAGAGTTTTGTCGAGCGTTGCCTTCAATCCTAGCAGTACCATTTAACATACTCGTTGTTATTTTTTCAGGCCCTGCCCAAAAAGTTGAAGCTAATCCTCCTTCATTAGCTAATGCTGTAATGACACCGCCCTTGACCGTTTCATGCAATAATCTAAGCGCTTTGTATAGGTTAGATTTACCGCTACCATTAGGCCCAGTAATTACATTTAGTTGCTCTAGGGGCATGTTCAGATTGAGTAGAGATCTATAGTTGTTGATAGCTATTGATGTAATCATATTTGTATTTAAAAAATAGATAGAGGTCGTAAGCCTAATTTTTTTCGTGCAATTAATATTGTAAAGAATGGTTTTAGAATCAATACAAATGCTGTAGCAAATGCCGTGCCTTTAATATCAAACCAGTATGTAGCTGGCATGGTCAATACAACCATTAGACCTAATTCAATGATACTCCATCTCAAGACAATGGATTCATAGCCAGCATACACTAGCAAAGAGGGAGCAATACGGGCAAGACAAGAACATGCCGTAGCAACGATTAAAACAATCAACTCGCTATAAACCTGAACATACTGGGGACCGAAATATGCTAAGATGGATTTTCCAAAAAAGATAATTAGTAACATTAAAACGACAATTAAAATAAAGGCAATTAAGTTTGTCATGTTTAATTTTTGTTGTAATTCTTGATGACCTAGTTCATCGTTTAACAGTATAGTAAATTGCGGTTTTAATCCTTGATAGACGCTTCCAGGCACTAACCATAACAGCGAGATAATGGTCAGGATCGCGGCATAATAACCAACATGCGCTTCGTTTGAGGAAAATAACTCAACTGCGATGAGATCGATGCTGCAAGTTACTGCAAAAATAATATTATTGCTAATTAATCTAGAAGAGGTTTGTAACCACTCCATTTGTGATAAATTAATGTTTTTGTACTTTTTTATCCCTAAGCGCAATAGTTGCAGTATTTCTTCATTCATGGAGAAGTTTGAAATTATCGAGATTAATACAAATGAAACAAATAAAACAATAACAATGCTAGTATTATTTAATTCTGGGTCGATGAATATAACGACTAAAGCAAATAAAACGATTTCTATTAAATACTTAAATGGGTTGTTATAAAGCATCGAGAGAAGGATACGATTACCGCTTAATAAAAAGCTACTTAATAATTTTGCAATGGCTGCAAACGGTACTAACCATAGCGTATAAGTAGCTAAGTGGTATTGATTGATATCTTTGATATTAAAATAATGAAGCAGTAACATGATGCCGAATGCCAGAAGCGCGATGAAAAATGTTATTAGAAATGTAAAGCCGAGTAATTTTACATTCCAAGCAAGATAGTTTGTTGCCATTTCTTTATCATCTGATTGTAAATATTTTACAAAAAAACGATTTGCGCCAATATTGGTGCCAAATAAGGACAAGGTGATTAAAATGGTTAGCAACTTAATGGCTACACTATAATCGCCGTATAAGCTTGCGGTTAGATGACGGGCCAGGAATATATTTAACCCAAATTTAAGTGCGTATCCAAAAAATGCTAAAACGAATAATAAATAACTCATTTTAACTTCAGTTTTCATTATTTTTTCCTCGTACTCAAAAGAGCATTGCTATTGTTCCCATTAAGCATTACGCGTTATACCCACAGGCGATGAGGGCACAGGGCCTGAGATAAGTCCAATAATATTAGTTAGCATCATCAGCGTTTGCTTGGAATAAGCATCTCTATCATCGATGTAATACCATCGATTTAAATAAGGAATGGCCACCATGGCATGTGTTGGCTGCTTTTCACAATGTTTGATTGTTATCACTCCCTCTAACACCTTTTGCCAATCAAAAGACTTACCATTGGGATAACGAGTGATAGTAACAATGCCATTTTCTGCATCGTTGGGTGGAATGAGTACGCCTTTCGATAAATAGTTAAAAATGCCTAATACTGAGCGTGTTATGACTGGAGTAGCATGTGGTCCTTCGTAATTTGTGAACATAATTTTGTTGTGATATAGCTTTACGCCGGCCTGGTTTAAAATCTTTTTTTCGTGCTCAGTTAATATCGCGTTTTGATTTAAATTCAATGTTAATGTCTCTCGTTCATCCTTATTTGTATACGTGGTGACAAACGCATCTTTCAATTGCAAGCGCCTGAGAACATAAACCATATTGATAAAACGTTGATAGCGAGGAACATATCTAGAGGTAGGCCGCGCCGCGCTAGTGGCGTTGGTGACAGCACCTGCTTGTTGGATTGTAACCTGAAACACGCGCTCGATGCTCCAAGATGACTCAAGCAATAACCCAATTTGCCTTAAATTCAATGCCGATAAAAAACGAGCATGAAAAATTTGATCATCTAACGGTGTATAGCTAATAATCGGGTTGTCGCTGTAAACAAGTCCTGTTGACCCTTCGGCTTTAGTTTCAGTTGCGTTGCTAGGCGTAAACAACTTTGAATATACTTCAAGTCGCCCTTCTCTTTGTATTTTAGTACTACCAGAAATATTACCAACGCTTAGCACTATGGGGGGGTGATCGTATCGTAAGCGAACGATATTCAATAAAAGTTCCTTATTCCTGCTATGATATAATGCCATATTGTAAGAATATCGATCATTATCAAGGATTTTAGGACCTATAGACTGACAACCCCCTAATGCGATTAGAATACTAAGTAAAATCCCTTCCTTAATAAACATGTATAAAAACCTTTTTACTAAAACTGTGTTGAAAATTTTTTGGGAAAGTTGAGGCGGATTATATACGCGTGATCGTTCAAAATGCGTGATTTATGCTGTTTCTTTTTCGCCCTGCCGCATTTTAAAAAACTCGCAAGGCAATGAGCCATGACTCGCTATTTAAAATGCGGCAGGACAAACAATAAAGTCGTCTTAAAACTCGCCTTTTGAACGATCAAGGGTATCGCTGGTTATTAAGGCATTTCAGAGCTGTTGTATAGGCGCTCGATCTAGCAATATTAACCATCTGTTATAAGTACCATATCTTTGGGAAAATGGCGAGCTATAAACTTAGCTTCAGCAGTAAACTCCCGATAAAATTCCCAATCTGATTTGCTCAGACAATTTAGTGCTGATCAGGGAGTGCATTAGAGTGCTGATTAGATAGTCCCTTAAGGTGATGACTAACAGATTTTCAGTTGATTCAAATTAGGTTAAGCATCTCAAAACAAATTGACACCCCATGACGTCCGAAAAGTTATGCTGACGATTAAGGGCCTGTATTTTGTTATTTTGTTTACTTTAGACAATAATTAATATATAGGAAGAATTGATTGCGGATTTATGATTAAATTATTGTTTGATTACCTCATTCCAAACAAGTTGCGCTCAAATGTCATTCAATATACTTATGCTAAAACCTTTATTTACATCGCCATAGTAGGGCTGCTCGCTGCCCCTGTTTTTTTCTTTTTCTATTATTTTTTTATCGACCAAGCATTATCATGGTTAATATTAATCGAAATTCCAGTAATTCTTATTTCTCTTGGAATATTATACTACACCGCCTCATTGCTTGTGGCTCGCGAATTATTAATCTTATCATTAGTCATACTGTTCTTTAATGTATCATTAGAACTCAGTCTATTGGATAGCCCCAGTACCTATTGGCTTTTACTGCCGCCATTTTTTAGTATTATATTGGGAGGGGGCAGAAGCAGCCTGTTTTGGGTGCTATTAGTTACTGTCTTAATTTGTTTATTATATTATTGGGAAGATGGAAATGGACTTTTTTTCTTAACAACTAATTATTATTCCTTTTTTGTATTTATTTCAGTATTAGGATTGATGTATGTAAGTGTTTTTATTGCCTTTTTCGCCGAAAGCGGAAGAATAAAAGGCTTAGCTTTAAAATATCGTGCTTATCATGATCCGGTGACAGAGCTGTATAATCGTTATACTTTTATAGATCAGCTGGAATTGGAATTAAAGAGCCCCCCCCAAGATAACTCACTGTCGCTAATAAAAATTTCTATTGATAACCTACAGCATATCGAAGAAACGTTAGGGTCTTCCGTTGCAGATATTCTTTTATTTCAAATGGCAAAACGTACAAAACGATTTTTTAATCATAAAGCGATTATAGCCCGCCTCGCCGATGATAGGTTTGGAGTGATCTATAAATCTAAAAATAATTTAGATAAAACAATTAAACATTTAATGTCCGTATTAATTGAACCTTGTAAAATTAATAATAAAACTTTAATGCCTAGGGTCAGTGTAGGAATTGCATCCTGTCCCGAAAATGCGCAAACCGCACAAGATATGCTTCGATATAGCCATCTAGCATTAACTCAAGCCCGCTATTTTAAGGATAACAATATCCAGTTTTTTGATAATCAACTGGCAGAATATGATCGTTTGCGATTACAAGTTCAAGTTGAGTTACCTGATGCGTTAGAGAAAAATCAATTTGTTCTTCATTTTCAGCCCCGATTTTCGGTTAAGTCACTAAAGCATATAACAGGTATGGAAGTGTTATTACGTTGGGAGCATCCTCAGATGGGAAGTGTTTCCCCAGCTTTATTTATACCTATTGCTGAGGAAATGAGCTTAATTTCCCTCATCGGTGATTGGGTTTTGGATCAAGCGCTTCATCAATATCAACAATGGAAAGAAGAAGGAATCATCAATCACAACATTCCTATTGCGGTTAATTTATCCGTCCAACAGTTAATTAGAAAAAATGCTTTTTCAGCGATAAAAAAAGCCATTGATTATAAAGATTTTGATCCTCGGTATCTGGAGCTGGAAATTACTGAGTCTATTTTTATTGACGAAAAAGAATATATAATTTCACTCATACAACAATTGAGAGATCTAGGTCTGATCATTGCTTTAGATGATTTTGGAACAGGTTTCTCTTCCTTTAGTTATTTAAACCAAATACCATTGGACATATTAAAAATAGATAAAATGTTTATAGATAAGTTGCCCGAAAATCAGACGATTGTTGAAGCCATTATTCGGATGGCGCATGGGTTAAACCTACAAGTAATTGCTGAAGGGGTTGAAACCCAACCACAAAGTCAGGTATTAGCCACCTTAGGTTGCGATCATATTCAAGGGTATTATTCCAGCAGGCCGGTTTCTGCTGAAATCATGAGAAAGCTATTAAAAGAACAATAAACATTATCAGAGTAGCAAATCTGTTGTACTTGTATACCGACGGGTATCTTTCATAAGTTGGAGATAATACTAACTCAAATAATCAAATTAATTTTTTAGATAGTGAGTTATTTCCCCCGTTTTTTTTTGAAGAATACATTAACATATCTGCTGTTTTAAGTAGCTCATCAAGTGAATAAGCAGAAGAATCATAACTAGCAATGCCCGCGCTTAATCTTATTGAAAAAGGCTTCTTCACAAGTGATATATCTTTAAATATACGTTTATATAGCTTTTCGGCATCATTTAACTTAGTTTCGGGTAAAACGATAATGAATTCGTCACCTCCAACGCGACCGATAATATCGTGTTTATGTATGTTTTCCTGACATTTGTTAACAATAATTTTTAATGCTTCATCACCTTGATCATGACCATACCTGTCATTTATTTCTTTGAAATTATCCACATCGAAGTAAATAATTGAAAACTCGAGATTACTACGCTTAAATTCAGCTATTTGATTATATAAAAATGCGTAAATAAATCTATGATTTTTAGCCCCGGTAAGTGGGTCTACATTGGCTAGGACATTTATTTCATCTAGCGATTTTCTTAATGACGATACGAGAAGCGCAATAATCATAAAAATAAAAAGACGCATTAAAGAGTTCCAAAAATAACTAGCCTTATATAAATAATTATGTAATAAATAATCATTTGTAGCCCAGGATGCAGCACAAAAAAGAGCGATCATAATGCTTATATTTCGATCTAGGTACCACGCGGCTATGAAAATTGGTGCAAAATAAAATAGAGCGGAGCTAAATTCGGTACCTATTAAAAAATCGATATATCCAATAATAGCTGTGAGAATGCAAACGCCCAAAAATATAAACAATCGAATTGGCTTGCTCATTTTTTTGTTATCCAGCTCATAACAAGTGAGTACATGCCTTGAATGTGTAGTAGAGATAAATTAACAAAATTCATAAATTGCAACTCCCCACGATTGCCCCATGATCTTAAAGCATCAACGCTAGTAAAGATCAAATTAGGTATGGTATTTGTTACGACAAGAGGCTTCCTCTATTTTTTCAATCAAACGATAGTTAATTATAGTCTATGCTATGGTTGGCACTAGAGCCTAGGAAAAAATCCAACTGATTCTATGCTATTAGCTTGTGTAGGGCTTAACTGATTTTTCTAAGATTCTAGATAGGGGCTTACAATTGGCTTAGTACAAGATTCATTTCTAACGAGAGTATCGTTCTCAAGAACGCCTCGTTCTCTTAAACGCTGTAACGTTCCCTGATATAGCTCAGATACACCTTGCTCATACAAGGAATCCAAAAATCGCCCCATCATATTTTCATTCATATGGGAGGGCAAAAATGCCTTTACCCCAGAGGATGTTCTGTAGGTTTCTCTGAAAAGTATTCCGGATACATATGCAGCGTCCTGCTAACAAAACCAATACCATTCAATATCATTGCAACGAGAAGTGTACCATCCGAAATCATACTGTTATGTGATTCTTTTGACATACGTTGATTTATACCCGTAATCTTTCAAAATGCGTGTTTTTAGGCGCCTTTATTTTTTGTCCTGCCGCATTTTAAAAAGCGAGTAATGGCTCATTCCCTTGCGAGTTTTTTAAAATGCGGCAGGGCGAAAAAGAAAAAGCATAAATCACGCATTTTGAAAGATTACGGGTATATTAGCTCATCGAGACCAATTTTTTTTGCAAAAGCCAGCAACTAAGCCTAAGTGATCTAATCTTTGTATCTCAAAACGTGATACATCCATTTCCTGCCTTACAAAAAGCAGTAATAGATCAAATTCAGATCCACACGTCAATAATTTTTGAAAAAATTCTCTGTACCGTACCTCTGTACAGAGAAAAAAAATTAATTTAGAACGTTACTGCCGAATGACGGTTTAAACCCAAATTCGGCAGTAAATTCACGAATAAAATTCCCAACATGATTTACCTAGGCAGTTTAGGATCTGTCAACAGACCTTAATTTGCAGGTGCTTAATAACGGATAATGATTTAAAGCTTGATTTTACTGGGCTGTAGCGCTTGTGAATTCCTGCGTCACCGTACAACATTGCAGTGACGCAGAGGTGAAATTAAACCTGGGGTTACGGCCTTATGGACTAGCACCAAACTCCGCTTGATGATTAATTAAATTTAGCCCAGTTTCATCTAGATTTTCTTGTGGAGCCTCAGTGATGTTAGGGGTTGGTTTTGTACTAAAAAAAGATCCATAAGTGTTTTGATCGCTAGCTGAAGAATAAACCCTAATACCTGGATCCTGTTTATTGTATTGTTGTACTAAATGCTGTACATAACTCATATCTTCATCAAGATATAAATTAGGTTCGATCGTAGCACGATCAAATTCTAGGCGGTAACGATCATCGACATACTTGTTACGATTTGCATGCATGTATACGCCTGCAGCAATCAAAGTCGCACAAGCAACTGCACTAAAGGCCGCAGGAATTGCTATTGCTATGATAGGAGAGGCAAAAAGCAGTGGTGGTAAAAACATGCTAACAGCACTTAATACAACTAACCCAACCAATACACCGAGACCAATCCAAGGCACTTTAAAGAAGCCAAAATAATTTCTATCATTATTAGCGTACCATGCGGCACGTTCTGGCAAAGTCGGACACATGTAATCAAGACCCTCTCGTTGATACATATTGGATCCAATCCAAGTAAAATCTGTGTTTTGCTTTATATATTCACGTGCTTTTTTGCGCGCATAGAACTCTGCTCCTACAGCAATCAGCGGCATTGCCATCATCATGACTGGCAATAAAAAGGTTGCCATCGGTACAAAAAAAGCAGTAATTGTTGCTGTCACAGTAAAAAGGGCTGTAGCCAACATTACGGGCGCAAATGTAGCAGCTACACCCCAGGCAATTCCCTGCGCAACTTTATCATTTGTTCTCAATAAACTTTTTTGTTGCGGTTGATGACCTAATAAAAAATAAGGTAAATTAGCATGAGTTGCAAAAAGGTCGTTTATTACCCCATATAAAATGCCACTTAAATAAACAGATGCTCCTACAAACAACCCAGTTGAAATAGCCGTAAGCCAAAAAGGCGCTGCAAACAATGCTGTGGCGGAAAAAAGAAGGATAATTAGAGCAGAGGCGACAACACCCACAAAGCCACTCCGTAATAGTTTGTGTAGAATGTCATTCGTCGGTAGTTCTTCTCCCATTATTTGTGGGTTATGATATATTATTCTATAAAGACCATGTTTTTTCAGATAATTAATGGTAGCTCTATCTTGGTCTTTTGTTTCTAAGTCAACAATAAATTCATTAACGAGTTTAATGGCTTTTTTTAGATTTTCCTCGCCATTCAGTTTATATTGATACTTTGCAATTAATTTATGGATTTCAGTATCTTTTGCAAGTCTATTCTTAGCATCCCCAAGAATGAAATATAGGATTCTAATTTGATCTTTTCCATTGAATACAGGGTTGCCATATTCTTGCATTAAGTCTCTTAATTCTGCTTCAGACGTTGCCATAAATGATTTCCGTAGAAAAAAATCTTATTATACAACAAACAGCCTCATTTGAAACATATTTGATCATATGAGAAAAAATTATAACAAATTTAGTGCTATTAGCTTGCGCAGAAGGGCTTAACTCATGATTATAATTGGTCTAGTACAAGATTCATTTCTATCGCAGCATCGGCAACATCCATGCCTTTATGGCCATGATTACCTCCAAGCCTATCCCATGCCTGTTCCTCGTTTTCTGTTGTGAGCACCCCGAAAATAACTGGGACGTTGTGCATTAAAGACACCTGCTGACACCCCTGGCTCACTTGCTGACAAACATAATCATAATGAGTGGTTTCCCCGCGAATAACGGCTCCTAAAGCAATAATAGCTTTGAACTCGTTTTTCATAGCAAGACGCTGAGTAATAAGGGGAATCTCAACCGCACCGGGAACTTCAATAACGAGCGTATCGCTCTCAAGAATACCTCTCTCCCTTAACCGCTGTAACGTTCCCTGAAGTAAGGCTTGTGTGATATCTTGATTAAACCGACTAACAACAATTGCAATGGGGAACGATGCATGATGTTCAAGATACTCCCCTTTGATCAATTTCATTTACGCTCCTTTTTACTCAACCACCAACAAATGACCAAGCTTTTCTATTTTCGTTTTTAAATAGCTAATATTGTCTTGAGTTGGTTTAATTGATAATGAAATACGCTCACTCACTGTAATCCCATAACGGGTCAACCCGTCTACTTTTTGTGGGTTATTCGTTAACAGTCGTACAACGTCTATACCTAAGTGTTTAAGGATTTGATAAGCCACAGCATAATCTCTGCTATCAATCGGCAAGCCGAGTTGAATATTAGCATCCACCGTGTCAAAGCCTTGATCTTGTAACGCGTAGGCTTTTAACTTATTCGCAAGCCCAATCCCTCGACCTTCCTGGCGTAAGTAAATCAGCACCCCTCCCTCTTTCGATATGAGCGATAAAGATTGTTGCAGCTGATATCCGCAGTCACAGCGACAAGACCCGAACACATCTCCAGTGATGCACTCAGAATGGATGCGAACCAAAGGGATTTTATTGCTAATCTTAGGGGCTTTAATAAGTGCAAAATGCTCTGCATTATCAAATTGATTAGAAAAAACGGTCATCGTGAAATCACCATGCTGCTGCAAAGGCAGCCGACTCGTTGCTTCAGCCTGAATTAACGCTTCATGGCGAATTCGATACGCGATTAAATCCTTAATGGTCACCATGACAATACCATGTTTTTGCGAAAATGAACTTAGCTCATCACGGCGGCTCATTGTTCCGTCTTCATTGATGATTTCACAAATCACGGCGGCTGGTGTTAGTCCAGCTAGCTTCATGAGATCCACACTGCCTTCCGTTTGCCCCCCACGCTCTAAAACTCCACGCTCACGCGCTCTTAATGGGAAAACATGGCCCGGAGAAATTATGTCTTTAGGACCACTATTTGCATCAATTGCAACTTGGATGGTATGGGCACGATCTTTAGCCGAGATGCCTGTAGATACACCAGTAGCCGCTTCAATTGAAACAGTGAACGCTGTGCCAAATGGAGATTGATTGTTACTTGCCATCATAGGCAAATCCAACTTATCAATCAGTTCATTAGCCATTGGCAAACAGATGAGCCCTCGACCAAATTTAGACATAAAGTTAATCGCTTCATCGGTAACATACTCAGCTGCAATAATTAGATCGCCCTCATTTTCTCTATCTTCATCGTCCACCAAAATAATCATCCGTCCTTCTTGCAGCTCTGAAATTGCGTGGGATATGGTGGTAAACGGATTTGTCATTTCAATAAACCTCATGTCAGTGAGCACTAAAGCTCCGTTTCTTTGCTCTTAAGTCTATGCTGGATTGCAAGTTCAACTTGATGTGAAACCATTTTAGCTAAATAATCAAATTCAACGTTTACTGCATCGCCAACAGTTCGATGGTTAAGATTCGTTACCGCAAGCGTGTGCGGAACCAATAATAATTTAATTGCCTGTTTATTGACCGTGTTAATGGTAAGGCTAACGCCGTCAATAGTTATGCTTCCTTTGTGGGTTAAATACTTAATTTCATGCTGATCAAATCCACCAATGGAGAACTCTAAATAATCACCTTGCAAGGATATTGCTGTAATTTCTTTTGTCGTATCGACATGACCGGTCACGTAATGTCCGCCATATCGCGCATTCGACTGCATTGCCCGCTCCAGGTTCACAAAACCACCATGGCGTAAATTTCCTAATGCGCTACAGCGTAAGGTCTCAGGTGAGATATCAAACATAAGCTGTTCAAATGAAGTGGATCGCAGCGTTAAACAAACGCCATTCACAGCGATACTTTCACCAAGCTCTGGTGATGAAATTGAACTCTGTACGGTTAATTGAGCGCCACTCTCGGTCACGTTGTTTTCAATCACTTTTCCAAGGATTTCTATTAAGCCGGTGAACATGCGCTTTCCTCAGTCGCTTTATCCCAGAGCAGCGATACTATCATATTATTCCCCATGGGATGCCAATTTATTGTATGTGGTTTTTTAAACAGATCTGAAACATGATATCCAGGTATGCCTGAGGGACCAACGACATGAGGCGTTAAGTAAATATAGGTTTGATTAACCAACTGTGCCTGATGTAGTGCGCTAAATAATCTTCCACCGGCTTCAACCCAAACATCGTGATACCCTAAGGCGCCTAGGCAAGCAATAATGGAATCCAAATTAAGTCCCTTAGCGTCTGTGGGAACAGCATGAAACATGACATTAGAATAATTTTGAGGCGCAGCGAACTCTTGGTCATAAAAAATATGGCGAGGCTTATCTTGTTTTAAAACGTTTGCGTCTAAATTTAAGCGAAGGTTTCTATCAAGGATTGCTATTGGCTTACTAAATACACCCTCAGGCAACCGAGCATTTAACGTTGGATTGTCGTAATTAACAGTGCTCGCGGTTGTTAAAATAATATCCGTTTGTTTACGTTGCTGATGAGTAAATAAAGCGCAGGAATCATTGGATAAATTTAACCGTTTACAATATTCACCTGCGATCTTTCCATCGAAACTTTGCGCAATTTTTGCAGTAACCCAGGGCTTACCCGTTTTAGTCCAATGCCGATAGCTTTGATAAAATGTGTCAATTTGAGGCACAGGAAAATGAATCACTTCTATTCCCTGCTCTCTTAGGCGAGCCGGTGTGTCATTCGCCTGGACAACAGGATTTGGATCACGATAAGCGTAGACGACTCGTTGAACACCATATTTAATAATGGCATCCACACACGGCGGCGTTCGCCCCCAATGATTACATGGCTCTAAGGTAACGTATAGTGTAATATCGTCTAAAGCTGCGGGTAATTTTTCAAAGATCAATCGTTCTGCATGGGGAGTGCCTGCACCTCGATGCCAGTCCTTAGCGAGGACGGTATTCTTTTGAACAGCCACAGCGCCAACAGGAGGATTAGGGGCGCAAAAGCCTCGGCCAAGATTAGCCTGTTCAAGTGCGGTGAGCAAAAACTCTAAATGCATACGTCGGATTATCCATCAAAAGTATGCGCATGATAACAAATTATTCAATTTTTGAGTAGACTTACAACCCGAAAGAAATGGTATGATATATAAGAATTTAAGATGATGCTTAATCTAACAGTAATTCCTAATAATTGATAAGCTGAGTGAGCACAGCCAAACTTGAAGAATAATAGATTGAGTGGCTCAATTAGCAATTGCTATGAACTCAAATTAAACGTCAAATAAAAATTGGTATCGCTATGAAACGGCCTTTTTGGTTTAGGATTTTTAGCATTGCTAGAACAATAGGCATTCCTATTCGCAAGTCATTGCAATTTGGCCTACCAATTCTACTGAGCTTAAGTCTATTTATACCAACTGCTTTAGCCTACTCTCCGTACACCACACGGGAGTTGGACGAGCTCGAAAAAGAATTTGTACAACAGATCAATCAATCAAACAGTGTTATTCGAAATCCTTTAGCCACCCAATATATCAATCACTTAGGCCGACTACTCGCTAAACATTCCCGCCAGTCTATACCGGATTTTTTCATCGTCAAATCTAAAGAAGTAAATGCCTTTGCCGGCCCTGGAGGACATATTGGGATAAACACTCAGCTTATTTTAGCCAGCGACAATGTCCATGAGTTGGCCGCAGTAATGGCTCATGAAATGGCCCACGTTCGGTTACATCACCTTTATCGAATGATTCAACACGAAAAACAAATGCGTATTCCATTGCTTGCATCGATCCTCGCTTCCGCAGCGCTTGGTATTCTGAACCCAACACTCGGAAGCGGTGCGTTGATGGCCTCATTATCTGGGGTCGCCCAAGACAGTATTAATTACACCCGGGCTAATGAAAAAGAAGCCGATCGTATTGGAATTGGAATGCTCATTAAAGCCGGGTTCGACCCTGCGGGAATGGCGGGTTTTTTTAAAAAAATGCAGCAAAATACAAGATATTATTACACCGATCATATTCCCGCGATTTTACGTACCCACCCCTTAGATCAAGACCGTATTGCAGAAGCAGAAAACCGCAGCGCTCAAATTGCTCGTAAAACATACACAAATCCTATTGATTATTATTTATTTAAAGAATTAATTCGAAATTTAGCCAACGATGATGCGAAACCTTTGCTCGATTTTTATAATACTCAGTGCGAAACAGCCGCAAAAAAGGAAGCGTGTCAATACGGGCTTGCCCTTACCTTAATAAAAAATAATCAATTTAACTTAGCAAAAGAAACCCTGATCAAACTCACCCTATCGTTAGATAATCTATATCTTCAAGCGGCGATAGCCCAAGCCGAAATTGGACAGCGGGAATTTGATCAGGCGCTTAAGCGCTTAAATGAACTGTATGATAATTATCCTGATAATTACGCGGCGTTAGTGCTCTATGCGCAAGGGCTCATAGACTCAGGAAATGCCTCCAAAGCCGCCGGCCTTTTGCTAACAGGAAGTCGTGAGTATAAGCAAGATTTAACGATATGCCATATGCTGTCTCAAGCACAAGCAGCTTCAGGCCAAAAAGATTATGCCTATTTTACCCTAGCACAGTGCGAATTATTACAAGGACGAAAGCGAAGCGCTATGCAACAACTAAAAACAGCAAAAAAGTTGGTGAAACAAGATCGATTTCTTAAGGCTAGAATATCAGCCAAAATGGAAGAAATTAAGTTTTTAGCTGGATCGTAACCCTCTAATCAAGACCTAATTTTTTGAGGCGATAGCGCAACGTTCTAAAACTAACCCCAAGTAATCTTGCGGCCGCCGTTCGATTCCATTTGGTTTTTTCAAGGGCTTGCAAAATCAACTCTTTTTCTTGTTCTATAAGCGTTTGATCTAAGCCTAGTTTTGCTTCAGTCGTCACTACCTCTGGTTTGATGACTTCTGGTTTGGCTAAACGCAAATCTTGCACTTCAATAATAGTCCCATTGCAAAGCGTCATTGCTCGCTCAAGAATATTCTCTAGCTCTCGCACGTTACCTGGAAAGTCATAAGTTTCTAACGCTTCTAAAGCTTCTTTTGAAAGTATTACTCGCTTAGCTTGGCTCTCTGTGGCTAAACGCTTTAATATGTTTTCAGCTAATAAAGGAATATCAGAGATCCGTTCCTGTAGCGTTGGAACACGAAGTTCAATCACATTAATACGGTAATAAAGCTCTTGTCGAAATCGTCTTTCAGCGATCTCCTCGATCAAATTTTTATTGCTAGCACTTAAAATTCGCACATCCACAGGGATTTCTTGCAACCCACCGATGGGTTTAATCGCTTTTTCTTGAATGGCTCGCAACAACTTAACCTGCATGGCTAAAGGCAGCTCAGCCACTTCATCTAAAAATAAAGTACCGCCGCGTGCGGCTTCAAATAAACCTTGCTTATCTGCATAAGCACCTGTAAAGCTTCCTTTTTTATGGCCAAAAAACTCAGATTCCATGAGTTCACTAGGGATCGCGCCACAGTTTACAGCAATGAAAGGCTTATCACTTCTTGGGCCATGAGCATGGATCAGTCTAGCCACTAATTCTTTTCCCACACCCGATTCACCATGAATAAACACAGGGGCCTGACTTCGAGCCAATTTATATATATTCTCTCTTAAGGATTTCATGGCAGAACTTTGGCCAATTAACAATTCATCTTCTTGTTCTGGCCGCTGATACATTCTGAGCGCTGTCTTTACTAATGATTTAAGCATGGTTAAATCGACTGGTTTAGAAACATAATCAAATGCACCAGCTTTCAAAGTATTCACAGCCCCTTCAACGTTGCCATAAGCGGTAATGACGGCAACTGGTAATTCCGGCTTGTTTTGTTGAATATAGCGAACAATTCCAAAACCATCACCATCTGGTAGTTTCATATCAGTCAAAACTAAAAAATATTCACGTTTATTAATGTATTCAAGTCCTTCGGCAAAATTCTCAGCAACATCACACTTAAGCTCCATGCGATTTAGCGTTAAAGCAAGAAGTTCTCTAATATCCGGTTCATCGTCAATAACAAGGACTTTTTCATGACTCATATGGCCACCTCGTTAGTTTGATTGAATGAGATTGCAAAGCAACAGCCAGTATCCGCATCGAGTAATTCAAGGCGAGCTTGATTGATGAAACATAAATCCTTAGCAATGAATAACCCCATACCATTTCCAGTACTTAATGTGCTAAAAAAAGGGTCAAATACATGTTTGCGATTTTTAGGTTTTATGCCGGGACCCGTATCACATAGTTCAAGTGTAATTTTTTCTTCTTCATGAATTACTTGCATTGTAATGAGCGCTTCCCCATGTTTTTTATCCTTGCCATGTTCCATGGCGTTATCGCATAATATAACCAAAATTTGTTCTAGCTGAAACTTATCAAAGTTTATAGTATTTGACTCTATGCCTGACAGTTTCAACGTAATCTTACACTGATTTACCGAGCAAAAATCCTTACGAAATCGCTCCAAGAACGTATTTAAATCAATTTCTTCTGGTTCAGACTTCTGGCTTCTAGACATTTGCAACACATTTTTAACTATTTTATTCATGCGTTCGCAGTTATTTAAAATTAACTCTTTTAATCTTTGATCTTCATCGCTCCCCTCACCTTCTTCTCCTAACAACTGACAAGCATGGGAAATTGCCCCGAGTGGATTACGTAATTCATGGGCAATGCTGGCTGAGAAAAAACCCAACGAAGCCAACTTAAGCTGCTGTGCTTGTTGGGTAATTTCGGCCATATCATTAAGAATAATTAAAACAGGGGGATGTTCTGTCGATGGTGATGAAGAATAAAAGCGAACCTGTAAATTTAATTCTTCAATGGTAGTATAAGCAGAGCGTTCCATGGTTTTATTATCTAGGGTTTTTAAAAACTTAAGATATTTCTCATACAACAGAGGTGACAGTTGTTTAAGACTCTTATCTTTACATGGCCCGATGTTTAAAAAATTACACGCGGCCGAATTTATGACTTGGATTTGCTTATTACCATTCACATAAATTACGCCATATTGCAGCCGTTCTACAATGTACTCATTGAGTTTGTGTATATTTGCTAGCTCCTTGCCTCGTTGTTGTGCCAAAAGTTCACTTGTTCTTACCCAATGAGCAAGATACCAAGCCGTTAACGCGGTGGCAAAAAAACCAGCGCCATACACACCTGACGCAAAAATAATATCAATACCTTCATAAGGCGTGTACAAATATCGGACAATACTGATGGATAGCAGCATAAAGCTCGCTATAGCCGCGAAAAAAATCGCCACTCTTCCTGGCGTAAGAATACTAAGCATCGCCACATATACATACAAAAGTATCCCCAAGCCCGAATCAATAAAACCAATTTTATTGATGAGTAACACCACCATTACAATGTCGATTAAACCCGAGAACAGCACTTGCTGTTCAAAGCGTATGGACTGTTTCAGACAAAGATAAATTAAGACCATGCCATACAGAAAAAAGCCCGCAAGCATTCCAAAATATTGCAATTCATTAACTTTCGTAAACGCAACAAACCAATATGCGCTAAACAGTACCACAACGCTTAACAGGCGATAAATGTTATAAATTAATAACATTCGCCACTGTCTATGCTTTTGTCTGGTGATGGTACGAATCCGCATATGAATTTCCTAGTTACTACTGTTAACTATAGGTCAGTACAGAGAGTTTTTACTAGGCTTTTGACAATTTGTTGTCGGTTGGAAAGACCGCTGATTTATTCAAGCTTTTAGCTTAGTCCCCTATTAGTGCGATGCTTTAACCATAGCGTATAGGGGATTATATAAAATCCTTGATTTATTGAAGTTAATGCAGTGAAATAACTTCAAACTGAACTTAGGTATGATCATTATGGCGACATCCGAAAAAGAACTGCAAAAGATTGCCTCCCTCGCGTATATTAAGCTTGATGCCGAAACCGGCGTGAAACTAACGCATGACGTTTCTGCAATAATGGAGTTTATTGAGCAGCTAAGAAAGGTAGATACTCAAAGCATTAAACCATTACTTCATCCCCTTGATATACAACAACGACTTCGTGAAGATAGTACTAACCCACAGAGTCACGTAGAATCCTTGGCTGAAATTGCACCGTTATTTGAACATGGTCATTATCTAGTTCCCAAAGTGATTGAAGTAGGAAAATAAGGCATGCATGAATATTCAATACGGGAACTTAGCCTGGCTTTGCAAAACCGCTCTATTTCAAGTCTTGAGTTAACCCAACACTATCTGAATCGGATTAGTCAGTACCAAAACTTAAATGCCTTTATTTCTACCGATGAAGAACACGCCATCACCTCTGCAAAAGCAGCGGATAACCTATTGGTACAAGGCAAGGGAACCACATTAACTGGCATTCCTTTAGCGCATAAAGATATTTTTTGCACGAAAACCATGAATACCACTTGTGGTTCAAAAATGTTAGCGGAGTTTCAATCCCCATATGAAGCCACAATAGTTACGAATTTAGCCAAAGAGCATGCCATCATAATTGGCAAAACAAACATGGATGAATTTGCGATGGGTTCAGCGAATGAACACAGTTACTTCGGTTCTGTGAAAAATCCTTGGGATACTGATTACTCTCCCGGTGGATCATCTGGTGGATCGGCAGCAGCGGTGGCTGCTTCATTGGCTCCTTTTGCAACAGGTTCAGACACAGGGGGCTCAATTCGCCAACCAGCGGCCTTTTGTGGTATTTCTGGGTTAAAGCCCACCTACGGCTTAGTGTCTAGATATGGCATGATCGCCTTTGCCTCAAGCCTTGATCAAGCCGGTCCTATGGCTCGAAGTGCTGAGGACTTGGCGTTGATTTTACAAGTGATGGCCGGGTTTGATCATCAAGACTCTACTTCAGTGAATAAACCTCTGCCAAACTTTACCAGCAAGTTTAATCAGCCTATATCCTCCCTTCGCATTGGGCTACCTAATTGCTTCTTCCAAGCTAATGTTGCAGAAGACGTTCAAAAGGCCATCAAAACTGCCATAACTGTGTTTGAACAACAAGGCGCAGAAATTATAGAGCTTGATCTCTCTTTACAGCCATATTGGGTGCCTTGTTATTATGTAATCGCCTGTGCTGAAGCATCTTCAAATTTGTCACGGTATGATGGCGTTCGTTATGGCTATAGAGCTGCTGATCCAGAAAATTTAATGGATCTCATTACCCGTACCAGAGATGAAGGATTTGGAATTGAAGTCAAACGGCGGATATTAACAGGAACCTACGTCTTATCCTCGGGATATTTTGATGATTATTACGTTCAAGCTCAAAAGGTACGTCGCTTAATCTCCGATGAATTGCTTGAACAATTTAAGGAAGTTGATGTAATTCTTGGCCCCACAACACCAACCGCTGCGTTTAAGCTTGGCGAGAAAGTCCTTGATCCCACAGAGCGCTATTTAGCCGATGTATTTACCGTTGCCTCGAATTTAGCAGGCTTGCCCGCCCTATCGATACCCGCGGGACTAACTCAACAGGGACTACCTATCGGCATGCAGCTCATGGGACCACACTTTAGTGAAGAAACATTGCTTGCCTTAGGGCATTTTTTTCAGCAACAAACGGATTGGCATCAGGCCAGGCCACAGGAGTACAAATGACTTGGGAAACGGTTATTGGACTTGAAGTTCATGTCCAACTCAACACAAAATCAAAACTATTTTCCGCTTCCTCCACAACCTATGGCGGTGAACCAAATTCACAAACTAGTTTTATTGATGCAGGTCTTCCGGGGGTTTTACCTGTATTAAATGAGGAGGCGGTAAAAAAAGCGCTTCGATTCGGTCTAGCCATTGACGCGAACATTAATAATCAGTCTTACTTTGAGCGAAAAAATTATTTTTATCCAGATCTACCAAAAGGCTATCAGATCAGCCAATTTCAACGTCCGATAATTGGACAAGGTCACTTAACTATTTCACTCCAAGATGGAACAACCAAAACAGTCATCATTGATCGAGCCCATCTGGAAGAAGATGCCGGTAAATCAGTGCATGATGCTCATCCGCAATTAACGGGAATTGATTTAAACCGTGCAGGAACACCTTTGTTAGAAATTGTCTCAGCCCCTTGTCTTTATTCCGCTGAAGAAGCGATCACCTACTTAAAAGTATTGCATCAACTGGTGCGTTTTCTAGATATCAGCGATGGTAACATGCAAGAGGGCTCTTTCCGTTGTGATGTCAACCTATCTCTTCGGCCTTCTGGAACGTCAACCCTTGGTACTCGTACCGAACTTAAGAATTTAAATTCGTTTCGTTACATAGAAAAAGCCATCGAATATGAAGCATTGCGCCATCAAGATCTTTTAGAATCAGGCCAAGAAGTCATACAAGAAACCCGTTTGTTTTCTCCAGCTTCAAACACCACTCATTCTATGCGCGGAAAAGAAAGTGAACAAGACTATCGTTACTTCCCTGATCCCGATTTGTTACCGATTGAAATTACTGAAGCGTTTCTAAATGACATCAAAGATGCCATGCCACGCTTACCAGAAGACATTAAAAAAGAACTACATCAAGAAAGGGATTTAAAAGAAGACGATATTGAATTTTTACTAAGTTCTCCAACTAATGTTCATTATTTTTATCGTACCCAAGAACATACTAAAGCTTCTAGCAAATTGATTGCTAATTGGCTAAAAGGTCCTTACGCTGCTGTTTTGAATGAGCGAGGGGAGACTTTTGATAACCCACCCATAGAAGCCAAACAGTTTGCCCTCCTACTGGACCAAATAGCAGACAATGTGCTGTCTAGCAATCAGGCCAAAACGGTGTTTTCTAAATTACTCGCCAAGGAAGGTTCTGTGGATGAGATCATTGTGACAGAAGGCTTTAATTCTAGTTTCGACCTAAGCGAACTAGATAAAATTATCGCAGACATCATTGCTAAACACCCCCAGCAAGCTGAAGAGTACAAAAATGGTAAGGAAAAACTTCTTGCGTTCTTTGTTGGCCAAGTCATGAAAGCCACTAAGGGGAAAGCGAATCCTGAAATGATAGGTCAGGTAGTTAGAAAACAACTGTTGAAGTAGCGTTTGATGAAGATGGCCCGAACTAATCGGGCCAAAGTAGTCTTTAGGTTAAGTGATGTTAGTAAGGACGAACAATTACCGTTGATCCCACGTCGAGAAACTCTTGGTTTAACCATTGTGCAGCACTGGGTAGGACCCTAACGCAACCATGGCTGGCGTTATAATTAGGTACTTCGTAGGCCCCGTGAATGGAGTATCCTCCATTAAAGTGCATGCAGTAAGGCATCTTAGCACCACCATTCGTTTCAATGGGATAGATGCTTGAGGTACAATCTTCCCCTTTTTTCGAATAAATTCGATAGGTTCCAACCGTTGTACGGCACGGGCGTCCTACGTCTTCGCAAAAGCCTTTACCACCTGACGCTCGACCTGTTTTTACACGATTTCCTTGTGCATCGTAAGCCGCCCAGGCGGTGGCTCTAGGGTCAAAAATAAACACTTTTCGTCCTGTGGCGGGACGTTTTTCAGGAAAGTGATAACTTCCCTTGGAGTCTGAAGTATGATGCGCTGTATAATGAGTATATCCCGCATCATCTTCTATCGCATGCATTGGCGCACAAGCTGCCACGGCCAAACATGCTGGTACAAGTAAAAGTTTGCTTTTCATGCGTTTTTCCTCCCTGTTTAACAAGTTTATCGGGAGGAACTGGAATAAATTTAGTTCTTTTTAGTTATTTTTGGTCCTGACTGTTCTATTTGTGATCTTTTTTATTGTTTTTAAACGCTTTTTTTTCAGATTCAGGTAGGAGCTCAATAACCGCCAATATGAGCTGCTCATCACTGCATTCAAAACAACCACCTCGAGCAGGCATTGCATTGAATCCCTCCTCAGTGTGTTTAAACAAAGCATCTATCCCCGCCTTAACTCGAGGTTCCCAGTCTTTTTCATATCCAATACGTGGTGCCCCTAAAGGTAGCAACGGCTTTTCTGCATGACAATTTGCACAAAAATGCTGAACAATTTGTTGGCCTTCATCTTGAGTGCCCTCAATTTGTTTTAGAAAATCCTGAGGATGGTGGCTTACTGCCCAGGAAATCGCGCTGAATAAAAAAAGACTTAGACTCACAATCGTGCGCGCGAATCGTTTCTTGGTAAAATGAAAAAACATGTACAGCTCCCTTAGTGAACAGACTGCATATGAAAGGAATCATGAGGATCTCAAATACATATCCGCTCTGCCCATTATATTTTCTTTTTATGCAATATCAAATCAATACAGACTGACCTGTTCTGAAAAAAATTTAAGAATTTTTTGCCAATTGAACTCAGTTAAGGAATTTAATACAACATCCGCTTCAAAGAGTATTTGTTCATTACCAATACCAACGGAACCCATCCCAGCTGAGTTGATTGCTTGTATTCCAGCCGCTGCGTCTTCGACACCTATACATTGCACATGAGAAATCTTAAACGCTTCAACGACCTTCAGGAACACTTCAGGATGAGGCTTACTGTGTTTAATCTCGTTTGCATCAGCAATATAATCAAAATAATGAGTTAAACAGAGTTTTTCTAAAACGAATTTCGCATTTTTGCTGGCTGAGGCTAAGCCAATTAGAATACCCGCCTCACCAAGTTCCTTTAAAACCCGCTCAGCGCCTGGCAAAATATCTTGAGGAGACATCGCGTCAACTAAGGCAAGATAGTAAGCATTTTTTTCGGCAGCTAACTCATTTTTTTCCTGTTGAGTTCGCTCTAACTTTCCTTTTGATAGAATATGTTCTAAGGAGGTTAAGCGATCAAGGCCTTTTAATTGCTCATTATCACGCTCATTAAATTCGATATTTAACCCATCTGCAAGCTTTTTCCATGCTTTAAAGTGATAGTGAGCAGTGTCCGTGATCACACCATCTAAATCAAAAATAACAGCTTTAATGGTCATGCAAGCGCTTCCTTAGATAGTATCTCTAGGTGAGTCGAATGGGCTGGTGTTAAATAAATCTTTTTACCATTCAGTTGAATGATTAGAGGTTGCCCCTCAACAAGTTTATAGGTTGTACCATCCCGCCTTACACTAACGCTTAACCGACTCCCTTTAAAACGCAGCTGAAATTGATAACCCTGCCATTGTTCAGGTAAAACGGGGTTAAACACCAAATGATCTTTACGCGCTCGAAACCCAGCAAAACCATGAATAATAGAAGCCCAAGAACCAGCCATACAAGCTATATGAACACCAAATTCGCTATTACCATGATGATTATCTAGATCCATACGGGCCGTGTCCTCAAAGAACTCATAGGCTTTTTTATAATCACCTGTTTCGGCAAACTCCAACGCATGAATGCAACTAGAAAGACTGGAGTCGTGTGTCGTCAGTGGTTCATAAAATTCTAAATTTCTCTTTTTTTGCTCGCGATTGTATTCGTCATCCAGTAAATACATCGCTAAGACGACATCCGCTTGTTTTAAAACCTGGTGGCGATAAATGACTAGAGGATGAAAGTGTAATAATAATGGATATTTATCGTTTGGGGTATTTTGGAAATCCCATACAGCCTTATCTAAAAACGCATCATCTTGCTTATGAATTTTAAGCGTTTCATCAAATGGGAGATACATGTTTTCAGCAGCGTTTTTCCACGAGCGAAGTTCTTCGGGTTCAAGATTAATACTACGTTCTAATGCTTCAAACCGTTGGCTATCATCCTCTTGCAATTGCTTAGCAACCTCAACAGCAAATAATAAATGAGCCCTCGCCATGCTATTGGTATAAAAATTATTATTGACGATGGCGGTGTATTCATCCGGTCCCGTTACCCCATCGATGCAAAATTGATCTTGCCGATTGTGATTGAAATGCCCCAGTTGCAACCATAATCTTGCAGTTTCAAACAGCATCTCTGCCCCACCCTGCCATAACAGCGATTCATCATGGGTCGCGTTTACATAACACTTCAGCGCATAAGCAATATCGGCATTAATATGATACTGTGCGGTTCCTGCTGGGAAATAAGCTGAACATTCATTGCCACCAATAGTACGCCATGGGTACAAAGCGCCGTTAGGATGAGCCATTTCTCGTGCTCTCGCTCTAGCGCCATCAAGCGTATTAATGCGAAACTCAAGTAATTTTCTAGCCAGCTCGGGTTGGGTAAAGCAAAGAAAAGGAATGACATAAATTTCTGTATCCCAGAAATAATGGCCATCATAGCCGTGTCCGGTTAATCCCTTAGCGCCAATATTTGAACCCCCGTTGCGGCCTGAGGATTGAAAAACATGAAACAGATTAAATCGTATTCCTTGCTGTAATGGCTCATCTCCATCAATAACCACATCCGCGTCCTGCCAAAAGTTCATCAACCATTGTTTATGATGCTCACGCTGTTGCTCAAACCCGATTGCCGCTTCTTGTTTAATGGTATTTTTTAATGACTCTAGCAAGTTTTGATGAGCATTCTCAGCAGAGCTATGATTATAACCAATCCATTTATAGAGGGTTACAGGAGTTCCTTCTGATAACGCAAGTTCATAATGCTGCTGAAGCAATGAGGATTGGTTCAACAGTTCTTTTAGGCAAACTTCCGTATCAAATTCATCCATCGCTACACTCGCGATTACAAACTCTGAATTCTTAACCTGATGCAGATATCCATTAAATTGCTCGCTTTGCTCGATTTTAAGTTGTGACAAGCTTTCAGCAATGGAAAGTCGACCAACCCTTGGATCGTCCTTATTGACTTGAAACTCATAGCCCGCATCAAGGGACGACAGCAATGTCAATGGCCCAGAAAAATTTTCAGCGGTAATTTCATACCGAATGCACATCAAGTTTTGAACCGCCAAGGAAACAAAACGTTGAGAATGAAGACGGAGTTTTTTTCCACTGGCTGTCGTCCAGGTTTGGGTGCGACTTAACAGACCGTCACGTAAATCTAATGTGCGAATGGACGTTGCACTATCCTTGGTAAAGTGAAGCAATTCACCATCCAAAGACATTGTAATTCGCTTGCCATTCGGGACTTGAATCATTTTTTGATTATGTGTGGCAAACCCATAGGCAGACTCACCATAAGCGATAGGTTCTTCTTGATAAACCCCGTTAAGATAAACGCCTTCACAGCTTGCCATATTGTCTAATGCGGGCTCTTCGAAAGTTCCTCGACTACCAATATAACCATTGGCTTGAGCTAATAGGGTTTCTGCCAGTAATTGTTGTTCTGGCAAACATTTGTCAACCGTGAGTTTCCATGGGTGAATTGGAAATAATCCAGTTTTTATTTTTTTACTCATTCATAAACCCTTACAACGTATTCCGTCTGTTTATCGCGAACTTATTCTCAACGCTTGGGAGGGGAATATGTCCGCCTAAAATATCGCATTTTGAACGATCACGGGTATATACCCGTAATCTTTCAAAATGCGTGATTTATGCTTTTTCTTTTTCGCCCTGCCGCATTTTAAAAAACTCGCAAGGGAATGAGCCATTACTCGCTTTTTAAAATGCGGCAGGACAAAAAATAAAGGCGCCTAAAAACACGCATTTTGAAAGATTACGGGTATATTACTTTCTTTGAAATGGATTGCAATACGAAATGATTCGTTTAAACTGAGAAAATTTTGTGAGCTTTTTTCCGGCAATTATTTTAGTATCTATTCACTACAATTATGAATGCGAAAGTGAAAAGTCCCGTTTTAAGCGCAGGTTGGCTTTTAGTGAACGTGGTGAATGGTTACTTATTTTGTAGCTGAGTTACGTACAGGAGATATCCGGTACAAAAGGAGATGTAAACAATGAAAAAATGGCCACTTGTACTAGCATTGATACTCACATACGTCATCTTTGCCATTTTACTTAACAGTGTTGGTACGGTTATTCTTCAAGTGATCCATAATTACAACATCACTAAGCATAGCGCCAGCACTCTGGAAGGATTTAAGGATTTACCGATTGCTATTGTTTCTTTTTTTGTGGCTTCATTTTTGCCGCGCCTTGGCTATAAAGCATCTATACAACTTGGACTAATCGTAGTAACCATGGCGTGTTTTGCCATGCCGTTATTGCCCAGTTTCATGACCACCAAATTTTTATTTTTAGCGCTTGGAGCAAGTTTTGCCCTGGTAAAAGTATCAGTCTACGCCACGATTGGTACCATCACAGATAGTCCTCGTCAACATGCATCATTACTTAATACCATCGAGGGTTTTTTTATGCTTGGTGTATTATTTGGAAATTGGTTATTTAGTTTATTTATCCATGATTCAGCCACGAGGACCCAAGAATGGCTAAACGTGTATTGGTTATTAGGAGGGTTGTGTCTTATCAATCTTTTTACCTTAAGATTCACCTCAATTCCTAAAGTTAAATCCACCACCCAAGGTTCCTTCTGGCAAGATTTTAATGACATGCTGAAGCTTAGTTATCAATCCTTTGTTTTAATTTTCATCATATCGACGTTCATGTATGTGCTTATTGAACAAAGCATTAGTACTTGGTTACCAACTTTTAATCATGAAATTTTGAGGATTCCTCGCTCAATGAGTGTTCAAGTTGCAGGACTTATGGCGGGATCGTTGGCTCTGGGACGTTTGCTGGCAGGGATCTTATTGAAACGCATAGCCTGGCATACTCTACTATCTATTTGTATTATTGGGATGGCTACTTTATTGATCGTAATACTCCCAGTAACAAAAGGGATTCGGCCACCAACTCCTGTCAATTGGCAAAATGCCCCTTTGGCCATTTATTTACTGCCTATTATTGGTATTTTCATGGCCCCGATTTATCCTGCGATCAACTCGGTTATGCTTTCATCCCTCCCTAAATCTCAGCATGCAGCCATGACTGGCTTAATTGTAATATTCTCAGCTTTAGGAGGTACTACTGGAAGCATTATTACAGGCAACTTATTCCATAGTTTTGGTGGGCAAAAAGCATTTTATCTATTGCTATTACCTTTAGCCATTTTATATTGTTCAACCCAAAGCTTTAGAAGCGTGACCCGCCATTCACCTGCTGTAATTTAACGGGGAACTAACCAAGAGCCACCTACACAATCGACATTTGGTAAAGCCAGATAAGCTTGGTAATTTTGTTCGTTGATTCCTCCGGTTGGACAGAATCTTACGTTAGGGAAAGGGCCGTAAAATGCTTTTAATGCCGAAATCCCACCTTTTGCCTCTGCTGGAAAAAATTTGAAATGCGTATACCCGTGCTCTAGCCCTATCATTAATTCTGAAACACTACTGAGTCCAGGAATCAGTGGAATATTGCCTTGTTGACCAGCTTTAAGCAACTCAGGCGTTAGACCAGGACTTAATGCAAACTGAGCACCGGCTTCCTCCGCCTTTGCAAGCTGTTCTGCATTTAATACCGTCCCTGCTCCTGTCACGACATCGGGAACTTCACGACGAATCAACTGTATCGCTTCTAAGGCAATAGGAGTTCGTAGAGTAATTTCTAGAACCTTAACGCCTTTAGCAACTAATGACTGAGCCATAGAGATGGTTTCTGAAAGTTCTGTAATCACGATAACAGGAATAATTGGGCCTAACTTAAATAAATCACTAGGCAGTAACGGCCATTTTGGGTGTTGCATCATATTCATCTTTCCCCTGTTGCTTTAAAAAAAGTGCCGCCCCTAATAAACCTGGCTGCTTGGTCGTAATGGCGAAGGTTGCAATCCCTTGGTTGACGAGGCTAAAACGTCCTTTAGCCTCAAAACGCTGACGAAACAGCTTGTCATTGAGACGTGGTAATAATTTGGGGATTATCCCGCCAGCTAAGTAAATGCCCCCATACGCATTTAGCGTTAAGGCTAAATCGCCCGCAAAGCTGCCTAGAGTGGCAAAAAATTGCGTGATTGCCGATTGAGCCAGTTGATCCCCCTTTTCGGCTAGTATTGCAATTTCTGAAGCTGATTTCGGAGTCGCAGAGACGTTGAAATAGTTCGACAAAGCCAAATAAATTTGCTCCAACCCTGAGCCAGAAAGAACGCGCTCGATGCTAACTCGACCAAACTTATCCTGTAGAAAGTGATAAATAAATTGCTCTTGTTCATTTTCAGCGCACCAACCAACATGTCCGCCTTCACTGGCTAAAGGAACGTATCTACCTGATTCTGAAATAAGAAACGATACACCTAGCCCTGTGCCAGGGCCAAGAATCACTTTGGGACCATGCTCTACGATCTGACCATCACCAATTTGAACGGTTTCGGCTTTAGGAATAGCAGGCAAACTCATTGCAATGGCTGTAAAATCATTAAGCGCAAAGAGTGCATCCAAGCCCAATGATTTTTTTAATGATGAGATTCTCCATTGCCAGTGAAGATTCGTCATTGAAATTTCATCCCCCAAAATCGGGCTAGCCACCGCAATGGCTGCCCGTTTAATGGGCTTACGTACAACGGTCTTCTGATAATGGGTAAAAACCGCTTCGAATGATGGAAATTCAGCACAGGGATAAACGACAAAATGAGTTAGATTCATTGTATCTAAGTCAACGCAAGCAAAACGAGCGTTAGTTCCACCAATATCAGCAACAATGACCACATTACTCATGCCCCTGAGCCTCACTCACGTATAAACTACAGGCACCTTGTTCTGCGCCACTAAGCTGTGAGCGCATACTGCCAAATAGCTCTCGCCCTAACCCATAGTAATGTTGAGACAGCAACGGTTTAGTTGATGATCGTTGTTCCAACGCCTCATCTGGAACCATCAAACGAATAATCCCTTTAAATGGATCAAGAACGATGAGATCGCCTGTTTTAACCTTTGCAATAACCCCACCATTGAGCGCTTCGGGGGTAAGATGAATTGCTGCGGGAATTTTACCAGAAGCGCCAGACATTCTTCCATCCGTAACAAGAGCCACTTCAAATCCACGATCTTGTAATACGCCCAACAATGGCGTCAGCTTATGTAGTTCGGGCATGCCACAAGCTTGAGGACCTTGATAAGGTAATACAATGACGCAATCTTTATTCAGTTCACCTGCTTTAAACGCGGCTTCAACTTCCTCTTGAGAGAAAAAAACGACCGCAGGTGCAGCAACAACCCCTTTGCCCTCAGGCAAAGATGAGGTTTTCATAATGGCTCGTCCTAAATTACCGCATAAAACACTTAATCCACCTTGTGGACTAAAGGGGGTTTTAACATCCGCTAGCACGTCTGTATCTTTAGAAGAAGTGGGGCCAGCCCCCCAAGTCAATGCGCCATCCACCATCTGTGGCTGTTGGGTATAATGCTGCAATCCAAAGCCTGCGACGGTATTTACTTCTTCATGCAACAACCCTGCTTCGAGCAAAGTATGGATTAAAAAGGCCATGCCACCGGCACGTTGGAAGTGATTGATGTCGGCAGATCCATTAGGATAAATACGAGTAATAAGAGGCGTAACTTGAGATAACTCAGCAAAATCGTCCCAGTTGATGATTAAACCAGCTGCACGAGCAATGGCAACTAAGTGCATGGTGTGATTGGTTGACCCACCGGTCGCTAAAAGTCCAATGATGCCATTGACCAGTGTTTTTTCATTGAAAAGCTTGCCGATTGGCAAATAATTCTCTCCAAGATGGGTTAGCTCGAGCACTCGTCGCGCTGCGGTGTCCGTTAACGCCGTTCTTAACGGGGTATTGGGGTTCACAAACGATGCTCCAGGAAGATGTAACCCCATCATCTCAATTAATAGTTGATTGGAATTTGCCGTGCCATAAAACGTGCACGTTCCAGGACTATGGTATGAGGCGGCTTCAGCATCTAATAACGCTTCTCTATCCACCTCTCCTTTAGCGAATTTTTGGCGAATGCGAGCTTTATCTAGATTAGACAAACCCGATGGCATGGGGCCTGCGGGTACAAATAAAAAAGGAAGATGGCCAAAGCTTAAAGCGGCTATTAGTAACCCTGGTACAATCTTATCGCAGATACCAAGCATCAACCCGCCATCAAACATGTTGTGTGACAAACTAACGGCTGCCGCCATTGCAATGACATCGCGACTCATTAAACTTAAGTCCATGCCAGGTTGGCCTTGAGTAATTCCATCACACATAGCCGGTACCCCACCAGCAAATTGCGCGACGCCGCCTGCGCTGGCAATGGCCTCTTTAATTTGTCGAGGATAAAATTCATAAGGCTGATGTGCTGAAAGCATATCATTATAGGCTGATACGATCGCAATATTTGCTTTTGTTCGCCCGCGTAAATCCTGTTTCCCTGCTTCCTGGCAGGCTGCAAAGCCATGAGCCAAGTTTCCACAGCCTAATGCATGTCGATGAGGTCCTTGTTCTTTAGCTTTTTCTAATCGTTCTAAATAGTGTGTTCTAAAGGGCTTGCTCCGTTCAATAATACGATTTGTTACGGTTTGTACAACTTTATTCATACAACGTTCCTTACAGAGGGGAATACATCACTTGCACATCACAACGAGTATGGTGTAAAAAAGCTCGAATCGGCATTTCTAAAGGGTCAACGCTTTCCAAGGCTTGGTTAAATACAGCCAGCTTTTTTTCACCCACCAAATGCAAAAATACGACACGACTGTCCAAAAGCCTCTTTTTGGTCAAAGAGATGCGTTGATAAGGAGCATGTCCTGGGTTGATTTCGAGCACGGCAGAAGACATGTCATCATCCAAGCCGAGTTTGAGCTCAGGGCTGCAAGGAAAAAGAGAAGCCGTATGACCGTCTTCGCCCATGCCTAAGATCACCGCATCAAAGGTAGGAAGAGCGGCAATGGTTTGTTCAACGTCTGAAAGAGATTTGGTGTTATCATTTAAGCTAATAAACTTAGCTTCAGCAGCAAAATTCTTCAATAAAGTTTCTCTAACCATACGTTCATTGCTGTCTTGCTCAGTTACAGGTAATTTTCGTTCATCAGCCAATGTAATGGTTACATGCTTCCAGTCTAGAGGCACCGTAGATAATGTTTCAAACAACGGTTTAGGCGTATTTCCACCAGATACCACTAAAAAAGCCTGGCCGCGTTGATCAATGGCTTGTTTAATGATGGTTGTTATTTGCTCGGCAAAATAATGATTTAATGTCTTAACGTTGTCAAAAGAATGAATTTTCATTTTATTCGTCCCAATTTCTGTCGTCGCGGGCAAGCAATGAAATGGCGGCAACGGGGCCCCATGTGCCTGCTTGGTAAGGTTTTGGTGCTTCCGAATGACTATGCCAGGCATCAATAATGCCATCAACCCATTTCCAGGCGCATTCCACCTCATCTCGCCGGACAAATAAATATTGATTTCCTAGCATAGCTTCTAACAATAGTCGTTCATACGCATCGGTAATGCGTTGGGATTTAAACGTTTCATCAAAACTTAAGTCAAGTTTGGTTTGTTGCAAACGCATATTTTTACCCAATCCAGGGATTTTATTCATAATCTGAACTTCAACGCCCTCATCTGGCTGCAAACGGATAATTAGCTTATTAGCCGGAAGCTCATTGATCGTTTTGTGAAAAATATTCAAGGGTTGTGATTTAAAGCAAATGACCACCTCCGTCATTTTTTTTGGCATTCGCTTCCCGGTTCTGAGATAAAACGGCACCCCCGCCCAACGCCAATTATCGATATCGACTTTCAACGCAACGAAGGTTTCCGTCTGGCTATTTGTACGAGCGCCTTCTTCCTCAAGATAACCAGGTACCGCATGACCGCTTGTAAAGCCACTAACATACTGGCCTCGAACCGTTTTTTCTTTGACGTTCGTATAATCAATCGGTCTTAGCGCATTCAAAACCTTGAGTTTTTCATCACGTATATTTTCAGCATCTAAACTGGCTGGTGGTTCCATGGCAATCAGCGACAAAATCTGAAGTAAATGATTTTGAACCATATCGCGCATTTGACCGGCATCATCATAATAGCTCCAGCGACCTTCCACCCCCACTTCTTCAGCGACAGTGATTTGGACGTGATCAATCATGGTGCGATCCCAATTGGAAGCAAAGATCGTATTCGCAAAACGAAGTGCGAGTAAATTTAAAACCGTTTCTTTGCCGAGGTAGTGATCAATACGATAAATCTGATTTTCATGAAAATATCGCGCCACATCGTTATTAATTTGCTGGGATGAAGCAAAATCCTTGCCGATTGGTTTTTCCATAACCACACGACAGGAGGAATTTGCTAACCCTACTTCTGCTAACCCTTGGCATATCAATCCGTATAATGACGGAGGTGTCGCAAAATAACTCACCGTTAAGCGTTGGCCAGGATCGATGACCTGAACAAGCTTTGCATAATCAGCCGCTTGACTCAAATCTATAGAACAATATTCAATTCGAGCGCTTAAACGTTGCCATACTTCTTCATTAAAAGGTTCTTTCAAAAATTTGCGCAGGCTATTTTCTGCGTGTTTACAATAGGCCCCAAGGCCCATATCATCCCGTGCCACAGCAACTATTTTGCCATCTCTGGGCAATAAGTCTGCTTTTTGCAATTGATATAACGCGGGCAATAGTTTTCTACAAGCCAGATCTCCTTTGGCACCAAATAATAATAAATCACAGGCATGTTCTTTGGGTGTTGGCGACATAGTGTCGTTTCCTTTACAGTTCATCAGCTTTCAATGCTACAACAATCAGTTGTAATTTTGTTCTTCCGGCGTATTCATTAATATCCAGACGATAGGCGGCGTGAATTCGATTGGCGCGATAATTGGGCCAAACCTTCAAGTCCACATTAAACGCGATCGCATCGAATATATCCCCTCCTTGCTCATGGGTAAGGGTTAATTTTAAATGCCGCTCCCCAACTAAGCGCTGGTCTAAAATTTCGAAGCGATTATCAAATATCGGTTCAGGAAAGTGCTGACCCCATGGGCCTGCTTCATTCAATAAAGAAGCCAAACTCAGGGTTAATTCCTCAGGCGCTAATCCACCATCCGTCAGAATCTCACCCGTACAAGCGCTCAAGTCAATTTGCTTCGCCACTTCTTCTATAAAACACGATTTGAATGTTTTAAATTTTTGGGGCTCCACGCTCAACCCTGCAGCCATAGCATGGCCGCCGAACTTTATTATAAGCCCTGGAAAATCTTTGTCGATGGCTGCAAGAACATCTCGAATGTTTAATCCAGGAACCGAGCGTGCCGATCCTTTTAGCTCCGTATCGCTAACCGCAGCAAACGTAATTACTGGACGGTGAAATTTCTCTTTTAGTCGGCCCGCTAATATGCCGATTACCCCTTGATGCCACGAGCTATCCATCAAACATAACGCAACAGGTAAGGTATTATGTTCAACCGTTGACATAAGCTTATCTAAAGCATTCAGCGCTTGATCTTTCATCTCTGTTTCGATTTTACGGCGCTCAATATTAAGTTCGTTCAACTGTTCAGCCAAAACACGGGCTTGGCGATCATCTTCAGCCAAAAGACATTCAATACCTAGCGCCATATCATCTAATCGACCGGCGGCGTTTAATCTTGGGGCGATGGCAAATCCCAAATCACTTTCGCGTAACTGTTCAACCTTACGACCAGCGACTTCAATCAACGCACGAATACCCGGGCGTACGAATCCCCTTCGAATTCTTGTAAGCCCTTGATTAACCATAATACGGTTATTTTTATCGAGCGCCACAACATCGGCGACCGTTCCTAAGGCCACAAGATCCAGAAATTGCGCCATCGAGGGTTCAACCAGGTTATTTTGCTTAAACCAATCCAAGCTCATTAAATGACGACGCAACGCCATCATCACATAAAAAATCACACCCACGCCAGCGATGGACTTACTCGGAAAAAAGTCGCCAGCTTGGTTTGGATTAACGATGGCGCAGGCATTAGGCAATGCCTCACCCGGTAAATGATGATCGGTAACCAAAACATCAATGCCCGCATTATTGGCAGCAGCAACACCCTCAATACTTGCAATCCCGTTGTCGACGGTAATAATTAAATCCGGCCGCCATTGTTTTGCCACATTGACAATAGCGGAAGTTAAGCCATAACCAAACTCAAAACGATTAGGAACTAAAAACTCAACATACTTAGCACCAAACATTCGTAAAGCCGAAACGCCAAGTGCCGTGGAGGTTGCTCCATCCGCATCAAAATCCCCAATAATAAGAATTCGTTGTTGGTTCTGAATTGCCTGATAAAGGCGAGCAACCGCTTTGTCTATGTCGGTTAAAGAGTCAAAAGGGAGCAATGCCCGAAGGCTTTTCTCAAGCTCGGAAGCCTCCACAATGCCACGAGCGGCATAAATCCTTCGCAACACCGGATGAGGCACGTCTAAGTCAGGTAAATTAAGGGGTAATGTTCGCTGCTTTATTTGCATAAGTTTCTAACTCCACCAGCGTGTAAACCAGGGCTTGGACTGCGTTTGATAAACAGCATTGTTCCAAAACCACGGCACGCTTTTATTGTTTAATTGTTTTTGTAAGTAGATTAATGCTTCACCCTTTAACTCATCAAACAACAACAAGCTATGTTTTGATAACCGACTTCCAGGCTGATAGAACGTTGCATGATTAGAGATTAATTTGGCTAATTGCAATAAGGACTCGGTTTGGCTTAGGATTGGTTTGCGTCCTGGCTCATGTAAGCGACCGCTCCCCCAAAGCCAAATCCCATTAATTGGAACATTTGTTCGATTTTTATTAAGAATATTATTGCTTAAAAACATTTGGCTTTCGGTAAGAAATCGCTGCCAATACATGGTGTTATCCAATGATCGCAACAAAGGCATCATGGATTGATGTAAAGCACAATGAACCGGTAGTGAATGTAAAGGAGGCTTAGAATCACATCGAATGAGCCAAGTATGCTTATCCACATAATAGGTAGCAAAGTCATCTGCCCGAACAAAATCACTAAAAGCAACAAACCAAGCTTTGCTTTCCTCCTCAGAAACTTGAAGTTCTGTACCACAAGCCTTCATAAGTGCGTCATTATGTGTCGCTTCCCAATACACCGGTGACGCCACTAACCACTCACCCGCAAGATTCAAATGCCGAGCTAACAGCGCTCCCACCGGTAAAGAATCATTGGCATATCCTACGCAAGCTAAAATATGTGCGTAAAAATTTCCTCCATCTGAAATTAACGCGGCTTCTTTGGGTAAAGCCTCAATTTCAGCATTAACCACAATTTGCATATTTAAGTCTACCCTGCGCGCAATAACCCATCCGTGCGAAACAACGTTTTCATATTTCGTAACGCTTGACGGATGCGTTGAGTATTTTCTATAAGCCCAAATCGCACATAGGCATCCCCTTGTTGCCCAAATCCGATACCAGGAGATACGGCAACAGAGGCTTTCTTTAAAAGATATTTACTAAACTCAAGCGATCCCATTTCACGATAAAAAGGAGGAATAGGCGCCCACACAAACATCGTTGCTTTGGGTCTCTCAACTTCCCATCCCAGCTCATTTAGCCCATCACAAAGTAAGTTTCGTCTTTGTTCATAAATGTCACGTATTTCGTGCACGCACTCATCGCTACCTTCTAAGGCAGTAATTGCCGCAACTTGAATTGGAGTAAACATTCCGTAATCAAGGTAAGATTTAAGTCTTGTCAACGCAGCAACAAGTTCCTCATTCCCACAAACAAACCCTACGCGCCAACCGGGCATGTTATACGATTTTGAGAGAGAATAAGTTTCTACCGCAATATCACTTGCACCTGGCACTTGCAAGATAGATGGCGCTTTGTAACCATCAAACACGATATCTGCATAGGCCAAATCATGAATAACCCAGAGTTGATGGGCCTTGGCCAAAGCCACGACTTTTTCAAAAAAACCGTACTCGACGCAATGCGTGGTTGGGTTAGCAGGAAAGTTAATCACCAAGGCTTTGGGTTTGGGCCAAGTTTGCGCGATCGCACTTTCAACGGCGTCTAAAAATTGATATTCGTCAACCAAGGGAATTTGTTTCACATTGGCTCCGGCAATCACAAACCCATAGGTATGGATGGGATAGGTCGGATCAGGAACTAAAATAGTATCCCCTGGACCTGAAATCGCCAAAGCAAGATGCGCCAAGCCTTCTTTTGAACCGATTGTGGTCACAATTTCAGTATCGCTATTTAGTTCCACATCGTAATGACGTTTATACCAAGCAGCCATTGCTCGGCGAAGACGAGGAATCCCTTTTGACATTGAGTAGCGATGGGTATCTGGACGTTTGGATGTTTCAATTAATTTATCCACAATATGTTGAGGCGTTGGTGCATCAGGGTTTCCCATCCCAAAATCAATAATATCTTCGCCGCGAGCACGCGCTGCGGTTTTGAGTTCGGTTAAGGTATTAAACACATATGGGGGCAAGCGCTTAATCCGAGGAAATTGACTCATTCTAGTTCATCTCTATAATATAGTTATGACCATTATTCTACCTGAAAAGATCAGCATATTCAGGTAGAATGGGTATAAATTAATAAAGAATTAACTGCCACTATGCAAATCAATAAAGAACCTGTCGAAATCCATAGTATCCGATCTTATTCAGAGCATGAAGTGACGATTAACTCACAAGTTTATCATTCTAATCTAATTGTTTGCCGCGATAGTATTATTACGGATTGGCAAGCGGCTTCCTTGCAGACACTCGATCTTGACTTAATGAAGCCTGTATTAGAAACAAGCCCTGAAGTAATTATTATTGGTCATACTCAATCGGGAGTTCTGGTGCCTCTAGAAATATTAATGGCCTTATCACAGCAGCGTATTGGCTTAGAGGCAATGAGCCTAGGTGCCGCATGCCGAACATTTAATATCTTATTAAGTGAAGGTCGTAACGTGACATTAGGCATTATTTTTTCGCCTTGAGTTATTACCATGGAGATGGGCATCCATAGTATTCATAGCTGAGGGCCTTTTCAACCCAACCTATTAACCTTAAACTTGTCGTCTTGCCTCTAATACATTCGGAATTTGACCAATTTTACTTAAGAGCCGGGAAAGACTACTTAAACCATCGATTTCAACCGTTAACGACAAATAAGAAATATTTTCTTGTTTGTTGGTTTGAGTCTGTAAAGAATAAACATGAGCTTTTTCATTTGCGAGTAACGATGTGAGGTCACGGAGTAATCCTGTTCTATCAAACGCCTTAATTAAAATATCCACAACGTACTGCTCTCGTGTAGCGCTACCCCAACTGACTTCTAAGAACCGCCCCTTTTGCCGCTCGCTGGCATGAATAATATTAGGACAATCTTTTCGATGCACTGAAACCCCTCGACCTAACGTGATGTAACCGACCACATCATCTCCAGGTACTGGCTGGCAACACCGAGCCATATGCGTTAGTAAGTTGCCCACTCCCTCAATTCGTAAATCACTGCCAGATACTTCGGGTTTGGTATGGGGCTTTAAAATCGTCAGGATATTGTGTGCTTCTGTTTCTGGCGGTGTTATTCGGCTAATGACTTGCCCAAGCTTAATATCACCTCGTCCAAGAGCTGCATATAAATCATCTAAGCTCTTAAGGTTAAAGGCCGCAACAACCTCATTTAAACGATCCGGTTTTAACCCTAACGATTTTAATTCTTTATCTAAGAGTTCGTGTCCTTCGGCCTTATTTTTATCAAAATCTTGCAGCTTAAACCAATGTAACACCTTCGCTTTTGCACGTGAGGTTTTTAAATAATTCAGATGTGGGTTAATCCAATCTCTAGAAGGCTTGGATTCTTTACCGGTAAGTACCTCCACGCTATCGCTTGTTTTTAGCGTGTACGTCAAGGGAACAATATGTCCATTCACTTTAGCCCCACGACAACGATGGCCTACTTCACTGTGCACGTTATAAGCGAAATCCAGTGGTGTTGAGCCTTGTGGCAAATCCAGCACGTCGCCATCTGGCGTAAAGACATACACTCTATCTTCTAAAAACTCTCGTTCGATGTCTTCGGAAACGCCTTGATGGGTTGCCATCTCGCGATGCCAAGCTAACACTTCGCGTAGCCACTCAATTTTACGCTCATGACTTTCTTTCTGCCGCCCTGCGCCTTCCTTATATTTCCAATGTGCCGCAACACCCATTTCGGCTAAATCATGCATTTCAAAGGTGCGGATTTGCACTTCAAACACGCGGCCTTCAGGACTTTTAACTGCCGTATGCAGCGATTGATAACCATTCGGTTTCGGATTCACAATGTAGTCATCAAATTCTGCAAGCACTTGTTCCCACAAGGAGTGCACCAACCCTAGTACTTCATAACATTGCTCTTTTGTATCCACCAAAATTCTAACCGCGGTTGCATCATAGATTTCATCTAACGATACATTTTTGCGAGTCATTTTTTTGTAGATGCTATGAATATGTTTAGAGCGTCCGTACACCGCAAAATGCTCAAATCCTAGAAGTTTAATCTGCTGATTTAACGCATCGATAATATAATTAACAAATTGATCGCGTTCCAGTCGCTTCGATTTCAGTCCTTTTGCAATCGCCTTATATTCTTCGGGATGCAAATAGCGGAAAGCGAGATCTTCCATTTCCCATTTAATTGCTCCAATTCCAAGACGATTCGCTAGAGGCGCATAAATTTCCATCGCTTCCGTAGCAACTTGTTTTCTCATGGCCTCTGGCATAGGGGAAGAAGTTCGTAGCACACATAATCGCTCGGCAAGCTTAATCAGTACGACGCGAACATCATCGACCATCGCCAGCAGCATTTTACGAATATTATCGATTTGGTGTTTACTTTGTGGGTATTTGTTTAAAGCACTGAGATTGGAAAGACCGCTCATTTTCTCAATGCCCTTAATTAATTTTGCAATCGAAGCACCCAGCTGTTCTTCAACAACGTCTAGCGATAAATCAGTAAAATGAACGGTTCGATAGACAATGGCGGCAATCAAAGTTTCTTTATCTACCTCTAGATCAGCCAAGATATCGGCCATAGCCAAGCCCTGTTGAAAGCAGGATTCGCCCGTTTCAGTCGCTTGCTCGGCGCCTGCGAGCTGACTTAATGTGCACGCGTTTCGAATCAAATCTAAATCGGCGAGATAGCCTTTATTGGCTAAATGCTGCAACCATTGTTCTACATCAATCGTTCCTTCGGATAATATCGCCGAAGATTCTTTTACCTTGACCATAACAACCATCCTTTATTGTTCAAAGAGTGCGATTGACTCCACATGAGCCGTATGAGGAAACATATCCATCACCCCCGCGGCTGTTAACGTATATCCATGGATATTGACTAATACCGCTGCATCACGAGCTAATGTCGCGGGATTACAGGATACATAAACAATACGACTTGGCTTAATTCGATCGATATGCTTAACAATAGTCATCGCCCCTGTGCGTGGAGGATCCAATAACACTTTATTAAATTTAACATCAGCGAACATCGACAAAGCGTATTCATCATCAAGATTCGCAGCTAAAAATTTGGTGTTGTTTAGCTGATTCAATTCAGCATTCATCTTCGCTCGCTGAACCATGCGCTCACTTCCTTCAACGCCTAATACCTCACGGCAATGCCGAGCAATGGGAAGTGAAAAGTTGCCTAAACCACAAAACAAATCCAACACACAATCTTCCGGTTCAAGGGCCAATAACTTGAGCGCTTTATTAACCATGAGACGGTTTAAGCTCGAGTTTACTTGAGTAAAGTCTGTAGGATGAAACTTGAACGTAATGTGCTCATCGGGCAGTTGATACCTTAAAAACTCGTCCGCATCGTTAGGGTAAAACAACGTGACGGTATCTTCCCCGCCTGGCTGTAAATACAATTTAAATCCGGTTCGCGCCCCAAACGCTTTTAACTTTTGCTCATCATCATTCACTAAGGAGGATAAATTTCTAAAGATGAGGGCAATGTCTTGATCGCCTGCAGCCACTTCAATCTGGGCAATCGATGAAGGATTGGAAAAATCGTCAATGAGCGCTCTAAGATTAAGAAGCTCGGTCGCGATAGTTGCGCTTAATACGCTACAAGATGCTATTTCAGCGATATATCTCGGGTTATGCTTTTCTCTAAATCCCACCAAGGTTGACTGTTTTTTTTCAACATATCGGGCGCTCAATCGAGCCTTTTTACGATAATGCCAAGGGTCGTGAATCAAAGGCTCTAACACCTGTTCGGGTGTAATATGAGCGGTTCGCGCTAGCAAATCCAGCAGCTGCTCTTGTTTATGACGAATCTGGGCTTTGGCATCAAGATGCTGGAGGGAACACCCTCCACAAACGCCATAGTGCGCACATTTAGGTTCAACTCGCTCTTGAGAGGCGGCCAAAATCTCAATGACCCGCCCCTCATCAAAATCCTTTTTTTGACGCAAATACTGAAAGCTTACAGTCTCACCAGGGAGGGCGCCTTCAATGAAGGTTGCTTTACCGTCGATTCGAGCAATACCTCGACCGTCGTGACTAAATCGTTCAATGGTTGTGGTGAACGGTGTGCTAGGGAGGCGTTTACGTCGTTTAGTCATGAATACATCCAACTACTTTAAATTTGCAATAAATTTATCAACTTCTTGTGGAGATAACTCCACCGATTGACCCCGTGCCAAAAATCTTGGGAGGGATAAATTTCCATAGCGAATGCGAATTAGACGACTGACTTCAACCCCTTGCGATTGCCATAATCGCCGCACTTCGCGATTCTTTCCTTCGGTGATGATGACATGATACCAACTGTTGGTTCCTTCACCACCGCGAAATTCTATCTTCTTAAATTTTGCCAAACCATCTTCAAGCTCCACACCTTTTTCCAAGGATCGTAGGGTCTCACGACTTACGTCCCCCCTAACTCGAACAGCATATTCTCGTTCAAGTTCGTATTTAGGATGCATTAAGCGGTTGGCAAGCTCGCCATTGTTTGTGAAAATCATAAGGCCCGATGTGTTAATATCCAAACGCCCGACTTGAACCCAGCGTCCTTGCGCTAAATGGGGTAGGCTATCAAATACGGTTTTAGTGTGCTTAGGATCATGTCGACTAGATATTTCACCTACAGGCTTATGGTAGAGTAGGATTCTCGTCTTAGAGGCGATCTTCAATGGATTCGCAATAATCCTTCCCTTAACACTGATTTTATCACTCGCGCTCACGGTAGCGCCTAATTTAGCTTGCTCACCATTAATATGAATAAAGCCGCTTTCAATCCAACGCTCCATTTCACGACGAGACCCGAAACCCGCTTGGCTCAATACTTTTTGTAATCGTTCACTGCTCATAATCATTCATTCAAGTTAGAGGTCTCAATGCCGGCGGGTTGATTAAGACTCGGCAAATCATTGAGACTTTTAAGGTTAAAGTAATCTAAAAACTGTCTTGTAGTTGCATAAACGGCAGGTCTTCCCGGAACATCTCGATGCCCAGCGACCCGTACCCATTCGCGTTCTAATAAGGTTTTTATAATTGCGGTGCTGACTGCCACTCCACGTATTTCTTCAATGTCTCCTCTAGTAACGGGTTGTTTATAAGCGATAATTGCCAAAGTCTCTAACAAAGCCCGTGAATATCGAGTAGGTTTTTCGATTGTAAGGCGTTCAATCCAGCCACTATAAAATGGCTTGGTCTGTAACCGATATCCGCCAGCGACTTGAACAAGTTCAATGGCACGCGCCTGATAATCTTCAGATAAGCTCTTTAATGCTTCTTCAAACTGCTCGAGACTTGGTTTTTCCCATTCATTAAAGACTGCCAATATCGCTTCAGCACTAAGCGGCATCGAACTACTCATGAGTAACGCTTCTATGATCAATTTTAGCTCATGATTCATGGTCAACCGACCCTATGTAGATTGGAGAGAAAAGATTCGCTTGCGTAATGATTAATAATGATTGTCTAGCGAGCTCCAGAACGGCTAACAAAGAAACCACAACCCCCATTCGCCCCTCATGATAGCTATACAGTGAAGAGAACTCACAAAAGGTTTGCTGCTGCAATAACTCCAAAACCCGATTGATTCGCTCGCGAACCGAAAGTGGTTCGCGGGTGATTTGATGATGAACGCGATGCCCTTGTCGTTTAAACAACCCTTCCATCATCTCCAACAAAGTGCTTAAAGCCACATCCGGATCTGGGCGCTTCAGTGCCACAACATTCGACGGTAAGTATACTGGATACACATCTCGTTCGCAGCGTGGGAGCTGATCCAGATGATCTGTCGCTTCTTTAAATTGCTCATAAGCCTGCAATCTTCGAACCAAAGCCATTCTTGGGTCTTCTTCAGCGTCTTCTTCGTTTTGTTGGCTTGCAAAAACTGGCAATAACATTCTTGATTTTATTTCAGCGAGCATGGCGGCCATTGCTAGATAATCCGCAGCCAGCTCCAGCCGATGTTCTTTCATCAAAGCAATATAATGCATATACTGCTCAGTAATATGCATCATAGGTATATCGAGAATATCAATATTTTGCTTTCGAATTAAATACAAAAGCAGATCTAGCGGCCCTGAAAAAGACTCCAGTAAAATTTCCAATGCATCGGGCGGGATAAACAAATCTCCAGGTAATTCTAGCAGAGGTTTACCTGCAACAACCGCTAAAATTTCTGGCTTATCATTCATCAATAATCCAATCCCATCGCTTCTCGAACGTCAGTTAATGTTTTATTGGCTTCTTCTCGAGCTTGTTCACTTCCCTCAGCAACAATGCGCTTCACAGAACCCAAATCTTGTTTAAACTCAGCGATTGACGCTTGAATCGGTTTTAACTCATTTTGGATAGCATCAATAACCGGCCTTTTACAATCGACACAGCCGATTCCTGCCGTACGACAACCCGTTTGAGCCCAAGTCTTTACTTCTTCACTAGAATATACTTTATGAAATTGCCACAGCGGGCATCGGTCTGGTTCGCCGGGATCCGTCCGTTTTACACGTGCGGGATCAGTAGGCATGGTCAAAATTTTCTTTTCAATATCAGCTGGATCTTCTCGGAGGCTGATGGTGTTGTTATACGATTTAGACATTTTCTGTCCATCTAGCCCCGGCATTTTTGCATGTTCCGTTAAGAGAACATGGGGCTCATTTAGAATGATTTTTCCAGTCCCATCTAAGTAACCTAATAAGCGTTCTTTATCGCCAATGGAAAGATTGGATTGGTTCGCCAGCAAGGCTTTAGCTGTGTTTAATGACTCATGACAACCTTCTTGCTGAAACTTAGTGCGCAACTGCGTGTAAAGTGTTCCATTTTTTTTACCCATTTTTTTGATGGCTTCATTAACCGCTTCCTCAAAATTTGGCTCACGGCCATAGAGATGATTAAATCGGCGTGCCACTTCACGAATTAATTCCACATGGGGCGCTTGGTCTTCACCCACAGGAACATAATCTGCTTGATACAATAATACATCTGCGCTTTGTAATAACGGATAGCCTAAAAACCCATAGGTAGATAAGTCCTTCTCATGCAGTTTTTCTTGTTGTTCTTTATAACTTGGAACACGCTCAAGCCACCCTAAAGGCGTTATCATCGAGAGCAATAAATGAAGCTCTGCATGCTCAGGAACCCATGACTGAATGAATACATGAGATAAGCTAGGATTAACCCCACAAGCCAGCCAATCGATCACCATATCCCAAAGATTTTCTTCAATTTTTCCAGGCTCATCATAATGGGTTGTAAGTGCATGCCAATCTGCAACGAAAAAATAACAGTCGTATTGATGCTGTAATTTTATCCAATTTTTTAATACGCCGTGATAATGACCTAGATGTAACTTTCCGCTGGCCCGCATACCGGAAACCACTCGTTTATTGGCACTGAATAACGCTGACATTCAAATCCTCGATCGTTCTTGCTAAATTCAAAAAAATTTTAATCTATCTTTAAAGTATGAAATTTTTTATTTAAATGGTTCAGGATCCCCTTTTCCTTCTCTTAGTATTTCCGGGTACTCACCGGTCAAATCAACAACGGTGGTGGGTTCTTGATAACAATTGCCCCCATCAATAATTAAATCAATTTGACTACCAAGCAGATCGCGAATGGCTTCTGGCTCACTGAGCGGCGCGGTAGCTCCTGGTAAAATTAAGGTAGTGCTTAGTAAAGGCGCATCTAAGCATTCAAGCAATGATAATGCGATGGTGTTCTCAGGAACCCGAAGCCCCAAAGTTTTTCGTTTGGGATGTAACATCAACCGTGGTACTTCACTAGTGGCATTTAAAATAAAGGTGTACGAGCCTGGAGTAAATGCCTTTAATAGGCGAAAAATAGGATTATTCACTCGAGCATAAGTTCCTAATTGCGATAAATCTCGACACACGAGCGTCATGTTATGGTGCTTATCGAGTTGACGTAACCTGCGAATTCGTTCGAGCGCGGATTTATTCCCTAAGGCACACCCTAGCGCATACCCAGAGTCTGTGGGATAAACTATAATGCCTCCATCCTCTATAACCGATACTGCTTTACGCAGCAATCTAGACTGGGGGTTGTCCGGATGTATCGCAAAAAACTGGGTCATATAATCCTCGGTTTAAAGTGTCCATTCATTCCATATCGGTGTACAGTTTAAAGGTAAAGGCCGCTGTTGGCCAAGATGAACTCTTGAGGTTTGTTGACTATGGAAATCAGAGCCAGAAGACGCCAGTAAATCGTAGCGATTGCAAAGCCCGACTAACTCACTCACTTGATTATCCATTATCTCACCAGAAACAACCTCCATCCCTACACCACCAGATTCTTTGAAAGTTCTGATTAACTCATTTAGTTTTGTTCGAGTCAATGAATACTTTAAAGGATGAGCAATCACTGCTTGTCCACCTGCAACAACAATCGCATGAACAGCTTCTTCAATGGTAAGCCAGGCAGTAGACACATAAGCCGGCTTGCTCCGTCCTAGGTATCGACTAAAGCCATTTTGTATTGAGGTTGTGATCCCTTCATCCATCAACACTTTAGCGAAGTGAGGTCGGGCCACGTGTTCGTGTCCTGCTATAGTACACGCTTTCTCATAAGCATTTTTAATGCCAAATGATGCTAGTTTCTCAGAAATCTCTAGCGCTCGATTCTTTCGGCTTTTATGCTGACGTTCGATTACGGCGTTGAAGGTGGGATCATCAAGGGGAAGATTTAAACCAATAATATGCAGTTCATGTTTTTTCCAGCGCGTGCTTAATTCGATTCCATTAATAATGGTTAATTGACCAGCAGCGGCTGATATCAACTCTGGAATTCCCGCCATAGAATCATGATCCGTTAAGGCTAAACACTTAAGTCCCGCTTGAACCCCCATAGCGATTAACGCTTCCGGAACGTGGGTGCCATCGGAATAGGTGCTATGGCAATGTAAATCAATCATGGCAAAGTGAAATTACCTTTGTGTTCTACGGGCTTTGTACTGAGTTCGCGACACAATTAGATGTTATGAATTTGTTTGTAATTATATGCTATTCCCTGCTGAACATCCAGGCGCAGCCCCCAGGGCTGCCCCATCAAAATGACGTCTTTGCGAACGAAGTGAAGCAATCCAGGCCGATGTGCATTAAAAACATCGAACTGGATTGCTTCGCCATGGCTCGCAACGACGAGTTTTGAGTTAGAAAGAGTCAACTATGCTTATAAGTGCACATAAATTTATGGTGGGACAGCCGTGGCGCAGCCCCTAGCCAATCTTATTAATTAGCATTATACTGAGCACAATGGGGCTTGCGTATTTTTAAACGTATAACTATTCTAATAAATATACTAATTAAACATTAATAAGACATTGAGCAGTACACCATTTAACGAATTATTATCGACACCGTCCTTTACCGCGCTGGAATTAGCCAATTTATGCGGATCTTTGCATCAAAACATTCAAATCTTAGAGTCGTTTTTTAACGTCAGAATAAATCCTGGCAACGATACTATTATGGTACAAGGATGGTGCCCTGAAAACGTTGGTCGCGCAAAATTGATGCTGGCTAAATTACATTCCTTTGCCACGCACCCTATTTCATCGCAAATGGTTTTATCTTTATTAAATCATGACGAAGAGAACATCGAAATGACGAAACCCATTCAATTAAGTCGTAAATCAATTATTCCAAGAAATGCAAAACAATCGGAATACTTAACAGGAATCGATCACTATGATCTAAGCTTTGCAGTCGGTCCTGCGGGTACGGGTAAAACTTATCTCGCTGTTGCTAAAGCGATTGAGTCCCTTGAAAAAGGTGAAGTACAACGGCTCGTTTTTGTGCGCCCAGCCGTTGAGGCGGGTGAGAAGCTTGGCTTTTTACCTGGGGATTTGGTTGAAAAAGTCTTGCCTTATCTAAGGCCAATTTATGATGCTTTATATGAAATGATGGGGTTTAAAGAAGCCCAAAAATTGATTCAAAGCGATGTAATTGAAGTCTTGCCTTTAGCGTTTATGCGCGGCCGTACTTTAAACGAAGCCTTTGTCATTTTGGATGAAGCTCAGAACACGACTGTTTTACAAATGAAAATGTTCCTAACTCGCATTGGGTTTGGATCAAAAGCCGTAGTCACGGGTGATAGTACCCAAATCGACTTGCCGCGAGGAACTGAATCAGGACTTTCCCACGCAGTTGCCTTGCTAGAAGGTACTGAAGGCATTGGTATTTTTAAATTTTCTAGCCGCGAAGTGGTTCGCCATCCTTTGGTGTCTAAAATAATTGACTGTTATGAAAATGAAAACGAAAAGGACAATTCTTAAAAATGACGGTACATATTGATATACAACACGCCAGTGAACATGAGGCGCCCGTGTCAGATGATACTCTCAAGCGCTGGGCTGAAATCGCTTTAACCTCGGAGCTGGACGCTGGCGAACTTACGCTAAGGTTAGTAACACCGGAGGAAATTCAACAGTTAAATCGTCAATACCGTCAGCAGGACAAACCAACCAATGTGCTTTCGTTTCCAGCAAGCCTTCCTAAGGAAATTGAATTAGATGTTCCCTTGCTTGGGGATGTGATCATTTGCCCCGCTGTATTGAAGCAAGAAAGTGAGTCCTACAATAAGTCATTAGAAGCGCATTGGGCTCATATTGTTATCCACGGAGTATTGCACTTACTAGGCTATGATCATATTCAAGAAGAAGATGCCAATATTATGCAGCCCATCGAAACTCAGTTGTTAGCAACGCTAGGATTTGACGACCCTTATCATCACGAGGACATTGAGAGTGAATAAAGAAGAGGATACGAATTGGTTTAACCGCTTAAAACAATTTTTACAAGTGGAGCCACAAAATAAGGAAGAGTTAATCAACCTATTAAGAGATGCACAAATACGCTCCTTAATAGATGCCGAAACGTTAGCCATGATCGAAGGCGTCATAATTTTCACCCAAATGAAAGTAAGGGATATTATGTTGCCAAAACAACAAATGACTTGTGTCCCCCAAAATGCGGAATTGCCTGAAATTATTGCGATTGTAACGCAGTCAGGCCACTCTAGATTTCCAGTTACCGGTGAAAGCAAAGACGAAATCGTAGGAATTTTACATGCGAAAGATTTACTTCGTTACCAAGGCCAGTCGGATACCGAGTTCGACTTGCTCGACATTGCACGTGAAGTGACTTTTGTACCAGAAAGTAAACGCCTAAACTCCCTATTGAGCGAGTTTCGAAGCAATCGTAACCACATGGCTATTGTGGTCGATGAATACGGCTCTGTGGCAGGCTTTGTTACGATAGAAGATATCATTGAGCAAATTGTAGGCGATATTGAAGACGAATTTGATATTGATGAAGAAGCCTATATTAAATCCCACGGAAATCACCGTTACATTGTAAAAGCGCATACCCCCATTGAAGAGTTTAATGAACACATGGATGTCGACTTAAGTACTGAAAATTACGATACCATTGGCGGTATTTTAATGACTAATTTCGGCTATTTACCAAAACGCGGTGAAACAATATCTATTAATGAATTTGAGTTTAAAATTCTAAATGCCGATGCGCGGCGCATTAAATTAGTGGAATGCATCGATCACCGCATCGCTCATAAGGAATGACGCTATGAATCGGAAAATATTAGTCGCTGATGAAGACACTGAGGTCACTACCCTAATCACACATTATCTTTAAACAGAAGGATTTGATGTAACGAGCGTCCACGATGGTGAAATCGCATTAAAAAAAGCGCTAAATCACCCCTTCGATGCGATAATTATTGATGTTCTTCTACCTAAACTAAATGGATTTCAGATTTTAAAATCCATCCGGAAACATTCAGAAGCCCCTGTGTTAATGCTTACTGCTAAAGACGATGAACTTGATCGCACCATTGGATTTGAACTTGGAGCAGATGATTATCTTTCTAAGCCTTGTAGCCCACGCGAACTTATTGCACGCTTGCGAGCGCTCCTAAGGCGTTCTAAAAAAACTCCTATACTAAAGCCTGTTCTTGAAGTGGGAAATATAGTAGTTGATTGCACTCAGCGGATTGTAACGCTTGACAAGCACCCGATTGAACTCACAAACGCTGAATTTAATATTCTTGAAATGCTAATAAAATCTCCGGGACAAGCCTTTTCCAAAGAAGAGTTAACGGAGTATGCCTTAGGCCGAGACTATACCGCTTATGATCGCAGCATAGATGTGCATATCAGTAATTTGCGAAATAAGCTCGGACATAACTCAGAGGGCGAAGAATGGATTAAAACCGTACGTGGTTTTGGCTATTTATTTTCAAACCTAAGTAATTAGTGGCTTTTGAGCTAACAAATGCCCGAAAACACCTTGTATTGGCCGCCCAAACTCATCAAGACGGTGCAAGCGACCCACCGTTTCTTTGTATTCTAAAATAGCCCATCCTTGATCTTGATAAAAATGAAGTAGCTCCTCGCTTTCTGCCAAGTAGGTAAATGAGGAAGGTAAAATATAATCTTCTGATTGGATTGGGAACACTAAAAAATGTATCCCTTGCGGACGTGTCGCTTGCTGTAGTTCAAAAAGTAATGAAGGGACTTTTGCGGCTTGAAGAAATTGCAAAGTCACTGTAGAGATGATCCAGTCGTAGACGGACTCATTTAGCATCATGGGTTGGTTAAGATCATGGAGCGATGTGGTCAAATTACCTAGCTTTTCCACGTGAGCGATATGCATCAATTGACGCAATGAAGATTCATTAATATCTACCCCATGAATCGTATGCCCTTCAAGGGCAAGAAATAAAGCGTTGCGTCCAACTCCGCAACCAACATCCAGAATGTCTAATGCGCCTTGATCTTGGATGTAGTTCCGATAAACAAACAGCAAGTCACTATGAACCTCATTTAGACGGTGTTTTTTGCTAAAATATCGATGTGGTTTACAATAAAATTCAAGATTACCATAAAATGTTTCACTGATGGGTTCAATCCTATGCCATGCTGCTGGTGGAATAAATACAGGAGCCTGAATGGGATTTAAGTAATGGCGAGATAAATCTTTTCCTTCGCCATCAACAAAAACAAATTCTATTTCCCCGCCAGTGATTTGAAATAATCCCCAAGTGCCTTCATTCGTGCTGTGCTTATCTAAAAAAAATAAATTATCTTGATCATGGGCAATTTCGGTCTGGTTGTAGCAAATCAAATCCTTATGATATTTAAACATTCTTAACACTCCTGCCTTGTAATGAAGACTAATAAGCAATAATCAAACCAAGCCACATGATCAAGCCATACCAAACATTCATTAAAAACGCTCGAAAACATAACGTTTCATCACGTGTATTCACTAAATATTGAAGATACCCCAACACACCGACTCCAAGGAGCCAAGCGATATAAAACGGCGCTGAAACAGTTGCAGTGATTGCAATACATAACCACAAACTATGAAAAAACGACTGTGTGAGAAAAATAATAAGCCGATCGTAATCTGCAAATAAAATGGCCGTTGAACGTATGCCAATTTGTAAGTCATCGCGTCTATCTACCATGGCATACATCGTATCGTAGGAAATGATCCACAGAGTGTTTAGCGCCATTAATAGTAGCATTTGTGAACTCATTTCTGCCCCAGATGCACAATACACCATTGGGATCGCCATCGAAAATGCAACGCCTAAAATGAGCTGAGGCGCTTGAAACATTCGCTTACAAAAGGGATATACGATAGTCACGCTTAAAGCAATCAAGGCATAGAAAACACAGCGATGAGGCAACTGCAAAAGAATGTAAAGTGCCATGCAAAGTAATGCAATCAGAATTAATATTGCTTCTTTCAGTGTAATCTCACCGCTAGTTAAAGGACGATGCTTGGTGCGCTTGACGAATTTATCGATGTTTCGATCCGCAATATCATTGACGACGCAACCTGCGGCACGCATGATAATTGTCCCAAAAAGAAACACAAATAAAAGAAATGGTGCTGGTTTTCCATCATTAGCCAGCCATAATGCCCAGGCCGTCGGTAGCCACAAAAGCATCGTTCCAACAGGTTTATCAAAGCGCATTAATCTTAAGTAAGCGCCGAGTTTCATGCTACAGCCTCTAAAAGATCTGGTAGTAATACCTCAAGCAAATAAAAGGCATCTTTCTCGTTCACTGTATATTCTGCTAAACGCGCCCATAAAAGAGTATGATTGTGATGCATCTCGTTATTAAGCCAATGATATTCTGAAGTATCCGGTGTAACAGGATAACGGATAAAGGAACTTCGCTTAACCGATGAATTATTAAAAATTAAAGTGGTGAGAGGTTCGTGTTCTAATCGGTTGAAAAATTGCGTGTTGTTGTTATAACTTTGATGAGGGATGACGGTTCGGGCATACCAGCATGTGTAAAGGTGGGCGTGCATTAAGATTTCACGATGCAATACGCTATCCTCTGTGATATGCAAGGTATGTTTATCCCACCAATTCGGATGTGACCACGCTTGTCGCAATACTTGCAAACGAGCATCACCCGTTTGAGCTTTAAGCTGTTGAGTTAAGGATTGAGTACTATTAATCCAAGGGGATAACCCAATTGGAGGTTCACTGTTCACCGTAAGCAGTGAGTCTGGATTTAATGGCATAAATAAATATCTAGCGAAATTATGGCAATATCTTACCTTTCCTGAGCTATTTTTTCTACTATACCCATTCCACCTCAGGGCTGTCCCATCAAAATGATGTCTTTGCGAACGAAGTGAAGCAATCCAGGCCGATGTGCATTAAAAACATCGACCTGGATTGCTTCACCATGGCTCGCAACGACGAGTTTTTGAGTTAGAAAGAGTCAACTATGCTTATAAGTGCACATAAATTTATGGTGGAACAGCCGTGTATTCCACCTGAAGATTCTTAATTACACGCTGCAACTGCAATACTCACGCGTCCACTAGAAGAAACGCTAACGGTTCGGGCATTATTCCCAGTGCAGCCCGAAGTCGTGAGAGAAAATGTGGTAGCGCCTGAAGTCACAAACCCGCTACTGTCATAGCTGACAACACTACTGGAAGACGTCACTTGCGCATCATCTGAAAATTCTTGTGAAATTTTGATTAAATCATTACTGGAATCTATCGTATTATCTTTGTCGGAGTCTAAAAAGACGATCCATCCGTTTGACCATTGTGAACTCGTACCACAAGCACTATAGGCAGCATTCGCGGTTGGGCATACCGCAACAGAGACGCCTCTTTTGATCGCCTCCATTCGGGCGGTCTGTAAGCTCGCCGATAATTTATTAGCGACACTGACAACCTTATTATTTTGAATCACCGCTTTATACCCAGGAACGACCAGAGTTGTAAAAATTGCTGCAATGGCCAAAACCGTCATAAACTCAACTAACGTGAATCCGGCCATTAATTTATCCTGCATTAGATAATTCCACAAATAACTAACTTATATTCAAATTATAGAACACTCTGATTCATTAAAACGAGTTTCAGAATTCTTAGAGGCTGCGGTCAAAGTCTTAATCAATGCCTGCATTAAATCAAAACAAGGTGATTATAGCTACTCTTTTGGTAATTTTCTGTTTTATAATCAAACATGGCCCTTTTACCAGGCCCCTCAGGGGTTAAAATAATCCATTTTGATGATGAGTGACAAATCACCTCATCAGGCTCATAATCTTTGGAGATAATGACTAATGAAAAGCAATAGACCATGGTTTTATTTTGGGGTTATTTCAGGATTTTTATTTGGTTTTTTTTGTTTTGCTTATGGCGTATATACTCACGGAAAGAACGTCCATGATTATGACTCAATTGTAATACCAGGCACAACCATTCGGAATTAGAGAAATGAAAACCACTCCGCTAACAAAAACTGTTCAATGTTTACTTGGATTTATAATTGGCTTGGGACTATGGAGTCTAACCCTAATGATCTTATTAATCCTTAATTAATTTAAATCAAATGCGTCAAATAATATTAATTATTAGATATACAATGTTCGTGGTCGTTTTCAACTATTATTTAACAGTAAAATTAATGTAATCAGTGATGCTAATGTTACTAACCAAAGACCGATAGCAATGAGAGTAGCTTTCGTAGCCCTATCTTTATCCCACCAACTTAATGGGCGGATCCCTTGCGCAAGAAACATGGCTACCCCAGCAAGATTAACACAAACCAAATTCATCAAAAATAGAAATAATGCACCCAAACCCAAAACGTCATATCCCGCGCCGAACAGTAATCCGCATGCCACTAAAGGAGGTAAAAGCGCCACGGATACCATTACTCCGATTAACGAGGCCGAAACCCCGGTGGTGAATGATAGCGCACCGGCACTGCCAGCTGCCAGCGCTACAGCAATGTGGCCTAAACCCACATGCGTACGTGATGCCATTTCAGGTAATGATGGATTGACTTCTACTATAGAGCCAATGATCGTCGACAAAATTATCACAGTCGTTATCCCTGCTAATCCAGTCAAGATTGCTCGCTTTAAGAGTGTCAAGTCCCCTAAAGTTGTACCTAGTGCCAATGCGATACTTGGGCCGAGCATTGGCGCTATCACCATGGCACCAATTATGATAGCGCCGCTGTTATCATGTAAGCCGACCGCAGCGACAATAGTCGATAACACAATCAATGCTAAATAAACTAACGAACAGCGTGCTAAATTTTTAATATCTTCGTATAATTCTTCGCGACTAATTCTCCTTGGGGATTTTTGTTCAGTTGTATTGGCCGCCTCATCTGAATTGCGTGGCAATGTTGCTTCTACTGGTAGAATTACTATTCGATTTCCAGCAGTTTCAGAGTATTTTTTCTCCAATAAATCCAGCACCTCTTCATTCTGAACCGCGTCTAACAATATCCGAACGAGTACCTCACCATTTGAGAGCTGAAGAGATCGATGCTCAAGAATTTTTTCTTTTTTGATAAGATTATGTATATCTTCAGCATCCTGGTCCTTGACAACCATTTCAATTAACCGCAAAGCCATATTAACACTCATCCTTTACATTTCTAATTTATAACATCACCGGATCTTTACCTACTTAAACCTAGAAAAGATGTTAGGGTAATCCCCCCATTTTTAACTGGCGTCAAAAGTAGAAACCTAGGCCACTAGAGCCAATTTTCTTTTGGGTGGAATTCCTCCTATTGCTGAGTTAGGTCTTTCGTTGTTATAAAACCAAAGCCATTGGGTTGCTTGTTCTTGAACGTCTTCGATAGTATCAAACAAGTTTTGCACTAGCCAGTCATACCTCACGGTACGGTCATACCGCTCAATATAAGCGTTTTGCTGAGGGTTACCTGGTTGTATAAACAGAAGCTTTATCCCATGCTTCTCTGCCCAATTACCAAGCTCCTTGCTAATTAGCTCAGGGCCGTTATCTACGCGAATTGCAGCAGGCTTACCACGCCACTCAATGATTCGGTCTAAGGTTCGAACAACCCGGTTGGCTGGAAGGGAAAAGTCTACCTCTATACCCAATCCTTCACGACTAAAGTCATCAAAAATATTTAGCAGCCTAAAGCTCCGTCCATTTTGTAACTGATCATGCATGAAATCCATTGACCAACACTGATTGATAGAGGCGGGCTCTGCAAGTGCATCTAGTTTTTCCCTGATTAACCGATTTTTGGGTTTAATACGCAAATTGAGCTCCAGCTCACGATAAATTCGGTATACCCGCTTGTGATTCCAAGGAAACCCCTTAACATTACGTAAATAGTCAAAGCATATACCAAAGCCCCAGTTTTTTTGATTATGAGTTAGGCGAATAAGCCAGTCGGCTATTTCCATATTTTCATCACCAAATTTTGCCTGATAACGGTAGCATGACTCACTTACACCCACTGCCTGGCAAGCCAAGCGTATACTAACACCTTTGTTGTTCACGGCATCCTTTGCCACTTCTTTGAGGCGAGATGTCTTTACCACTTTTTTTGTAGTGCTTCCTGAACTATCTCATATTTGAGGCGTTCTTCGGCATACATTTTCTTCAGTCGCCGGTTTTCTTCTCCAAGCTCTTTAAGACGGGACATCATTGATACGTCCATGCCACCGAACCTCGAGCGCCACTTATAAAATGTAGCGCTGCTCATTCCGTGTTCTCGACATAACTCTGCTACTGGCGCTCCAGCTTCTGCTTTCTTGAGAATATTAATGATCTGACTATCTGTGTATCTTGACTTTTTCATGCAGAACCTCCTTGCTCATACATTACGAGAAAATTCTACTTTTAACAGCAGTGGTTTTTAGGGGGGATTACCATAGGGGTTGAAGCGTTAATGCGGTGGAAAAATGGAAGTGGTTTTATACCACCGGCAAAATTTATCCCCATTATTGATAATGCTATTTATACGCAAAAATTTCATGAGTGGACGCTAAACGCCGCAACCCTTTTGGCTAATGACAAAAAATTACGGATGAAAAATATTTATATTAGCCTAAACGTCTCACCAAAAGTTTTTTTAACTGATTATTTTATTCCTTCCATTGAACATGCTTTATCTCAATGGAACGGTTCTTCTGTTCGGCTGGCTATCGAAATTACAGAAAGTTGCATTTTAACTGATCCGCTAAAAGCCATTGATAGGCTGGAAATATTAAAAGATAAGGGCGTGAGTACCTTGATTGATGATTTTGGCACAGGCTATTGCTCTTTTGCTTATCTTAAAGTCTTACCTGTTACTACGTTGAAGATTGATAAACTATTTATCGATGATCTTGTAAAATCTAAGTCGGCTCATGCTGTTGTACAGTGTATTATATCTTTAACCAAAAATTTAGGACTAAGCGTGATAAGCGAAGGAGTAGAAACCAAAGCACAGCTAAAAACGTTAATAAATTTAGGGTGTGATGCAGGGCAGGGTTTTTTATTTTATCAACCAATGGATCGTGATGATTTGCTGAAATTGCTAACAAAATACCAGTGATTAGAGCACTTATCGAAAGAAACCATAGAGAACAAGATAAATAACAACAATGACTTTTTTTCATCCTGGTTGGTTGCTAAAAACTTATTTCCTGCCGGATCACTGGCTATTTTTCCATAAGATAATCCGCTGCTATCAGCAAAAATATTTGAAAACAATACCGAGCATTAAAATATTGATGTCTGATTTTCCCCAACGCCAATTGGTTCGATCCATAGTTAAATACCATTGCCCACCACTCACAAAAAACAATTTAAAAATAAATCCGACTATTTGTTGGTAATCCAGAGGAACGTTGGAAAAAATCGTTAAATTCTACGGTACCGTGAAGATTGAAGCGCATCACCAAATACAACACAAGCCAATTGGTTTAAATTAACTGTGCGTGTAGCAAGCATTGCAAGTAATATATTTACAAAACATGTCATTATCGCCATTCTCGCCTTGTTCTAGCCAAAATACATGTTTAAACTATCCTTCAACTTGCTGATACACTCCATATAACCTCCTTTTGACGATCGAGATTATATGATTTTTATTGTATGTCAGCGAGTTATCTTAATTTACTTCAGTGCCAAACTTGAAATGGTTGCCCGCCTGCGCGGGCATGACAGGTTTTTTTTGTCATAAAGAGGGATAATTTTTAATATGGAGACAGGAATGTTCAGTTTTAAAAAAACACTTTTGACGACACTTATTTTGAGTAGTTGCGTAAGTTATGCGGGAACAATGGGGCCAGTTTGCAAACCTGGCGATGTTACTGTTCCATGTGAACGTAAGGCCTGGGATATAGGTATCCAAGCGTTGTATTTAAGATCCACCTATAGTGATGATGCCAGTTGGTTAGGTGCAAATCGTGCTCCAGTAGGTGATGGGTTTACTGATCGTTTTGTTGAAAATGCGCCTGGTTGGACCTGGGGGTTTAAGTTAGAAGGCTCCTATCACTTTAATACAGGAAATGATATTAATTTGAATTGGTATCATTTAGATAAAAAAACAACGATACGTACGCTAAGCAATTTGCCCGAAGTGAGCAACTTTAACAGTCGCGATGTGACTACAATATCATTAACACCTAGATGGGATGCAGTAAATCTCGAAGTTAGTCAACATGTAGATTTAGGTGCATTTAAAAACGTGAGACTTCATGGTGGTGTGCAGTATGCCCGCATGAACCTTACAGCGACCACTGTTAACAGCGATTCATTTGTTGATCCTATTCAAAACGTTGTCCTACAATCTATACAACAATTTGAAACAACCTATGATGGCTTTGGTCCTCGAATTGGTAGCGATTTGATCTATGACTTTAACTCTAATTTTGCTGTTTATGCTAAAGGCGCGGCAGCATTACTAATTGGACAAGGCGATTTTTCAAATTCTCTTTCATCAAATGATGTGAATGATCCGGATCCATTTTTTGCCTCCGGCAGCAAGACAGCCTTAGTGCCTGAGCTGGAAGCAAAACTTGGATTGCAATATAACGTTGCAGTAGCTCAAGGTGACCTTTCCATTGATTTAGGCTATATGTGGGTTAATTACTTCCAAGCTCAAGTTTATCAACATGAATTTGATGACTTATATGATTCAAATTTTGGTTTGCACGGCCCTTATTTGGGGTTAAAGTGGGTAAGTTCTGTTGCCTAATTTCGCTTCTTCGCCACTTTTTAAACCCCGTGCACTTTACGGGGTTTTTTATTCATTCAAGCCCACCTTAGGAGCCATTGATAAAAAAAATCTTACAATTTAATCGCAAAAAATTCTTAATCCTGCTGCATTATAAATGACACCAGAGTTTTCATTAGGAATTTCTTCAGGTTGACGAAAAAAAGGATGAGTAAATCCTTTAATATATTTTTGCATTCGAGCCTCATGATATTTAATGATCCCGCTTCCGTCTCTCCAACCGTAAGGAGCAACCTCATTATAATATTGTTTAACTAAGTTATCTTGTTGAGGCTTTTCAAGAGCATAATTAACTGTCGCCACTACAGCAATACCCCATCCTAAAGGCCCACTAATAAAGGAGGCGCCAAAGCTTATCGCGGCCCCTATTAATACATTGCATTCTGCTTTAGGAATAGATTGAATGCCTTCAAACAAAAAACTACTAGATATTCTTTCTTCTTCTGCTGCTGTTGCTGCTCTCATACATAGACCCCTGACTTAAATTTGCCATATATTAACGCTCTATATACTTTATGTCTATTTTTTGATGTATGAATATCTTGGCAAATTAAAAATGTCGTTTTTTGAATTTTCGGAGGTTACCTTATAAAATTTAGCTAATGAAGGCGTTGATTGGGTAGGTCTGTGAGACACCATGTTAGGGGCTACGCTGATAAAACGTTAATGAAGGGTGGTCTTGGTTTATACCCATGATCGTTCAAAAAGCGTGTTTTTAGGCGCCTTTATTTTTTTTCCTGCCGCATTTTAAAAGCGAGTAATGGCTCATTCCCTTACGAGTTTTTTAAAATGCGGCAGGGCGAAAAAGAAAAAGCTTAAATCACGCATTTTGAACGATCATGGGTATATTACTGGTCTTCAACTTTTGCTCTTGCAATGCGATTTAAAGTAAGTCTTCTGGTTTGAATTCCATCGCTGAGTTCAAAGTAACCATTAGCCACATGGCCATCAATACTGGGGGAGAAACTAACGAAGTGTTCTGACTGAAACCCATGCCACTGTAGAGTAATGGATGTAGAATTCCATGACCATTCGTGTAAGGAAATAATATTATTTTTGTCTTTTGAGTATGTTTCGATAAGCTTTATCCCCTGTGACCAATTGTTCTGATTTAAGGGAATTAATCTTAACTCTTTACCTTCCGTTAAAGCCTTAAATCGTGCATAACGAATGATTTGTTTGACTTCCATGACTCGCAATTGCAACGCATTTTTTTTGTACACGCCTTGAAAGGAAGGAATTGCGGCTAATAAGACTGCGGCCACCACGCCTAGGGCCACTAACAGTTCAATCAAACTGTATCCGTAATCTTTCAAAATGCTAGCTTTTAGGCGATAGGTTAGCATCTTTGTTGCTCTAGCAACTGTTTGACCTTCAACAGATCTAAATAAGCTTTCTTTTTATCAATGGGATTTCGAAGAAGATAAGCGGGATGGAACGTAATTAATACGGACTTGTCGCAGTATTTATAAATCTTCTGGCGCATTTTATTTAGCGGACTCTTAGTATTCGCTAAAAAATGTCCTGCAAATTTCCCTACCCCCAAAATAACCGCAGGATTTATCAGCTCGATTTGTTCTCTAAGATAAGAACTGCACGCCTCAATCTCAATAGCTTCGGGATCTCGATTGTTCGGTGGGCGACATTTTATGACATTAGTAATGTAAACTTCTTCTGGCAAAAACCCCACACTGTCTAACATTTTATTTAAGAGCATCCCAGCTTTACCCACAAACGGCATTCCTTGCTGGTCTTCATGGTAGGCCGGCGCTTCGCCAATGATCATTAATTGAGCCTGACAATTTCCTCGCGCAAATACCGTATGCGATCGAGATTTGTGTAAGTTGCATTGTTGACAAGATTGAACAGAAGTTTCCAATAAACGAAGCTTCCTGGCGCTGTCATTTTGGTTACGCAAAATCCAAGGCTTAATGCCTAATTGTTGCAAATAGTACTGTTTTAAAGCCTTATCCATGATTAGGCCGACTTAACGTTGCAATAATCTCGTTAACAACCTGATTAGGATGTTCAGCCTGGGTTATGGGGCGACCCACAACAAGAAAGTCACTGCCAATTTGTAATGCGTGCTCAGGAGTAACAATGCGAGCTTGATCATCTCGGCCATTAGAGGCTAGTCGAATTCCAGGGGTAACGGTAAGAAATTCTAAGCCACACGCTTCTTTAATGGCTTTGACTTCTTGGGCTGATGAGACAACCCCATCAAGTCCTGCCATGTTCGCTAATTTCGCTAGTCGTACCACTTGTTGTTGTACTGGAGTCACTACCCCTATCTCTGCAAGATCTTGTTCGCCCATGCTCGTAAGAACCGTCACTGCAATCAATAGTGGGCGGTCAGTGCCGTAGCCATCAAGCGCTTGCTTGGCTACTCTCATCATATTTAGTCCACCAGCAGCATGAACATTCAGCATCCAAACTCCAAGATCAGCAGCCGCTGTACAAGCAGCCGCGACAGTATTAGGAATATCATGGAATTTTAAATCCAGAAATACTTTAAATCCTTTCGTCACCAATTTTTTGACCAGTCCAGGACCAAAATAGGTGTATAGTTCACTGCCAATTTTTAAAGCAATGGAACCTGGATCCAATTGATCAACAAACGATAAGGCATTACGTTCATTATTATAATCGAGGGCAATAATGAGCTTCGGGGTCATATTACTTCCAGAGTTTATTTTAATTGCAGATAAAGTTAAGCGGGTGACAATAAAACGCTAATCGCCTTCTAAACCATGAATGGGCTTCATTCTACCCCACTGCTTACAGCTTGGACATTGCCAATGAAGCAGTTTCCCTCCATACCCACATTGGCCACAACGATATACTGGTTTATTATCTAAAAACTTACTGGTAATATCATATAACATTTGTAATTTTTCACGAACTTTGCCGTGAGCGGACTCCAAATGCCAACAAATCAGTCGATTTAATCCGCGAATAGATGGATGGCGACTTAATTGATTTGACACAAAATCAATTGCATAGTCAGTATTTTTCTCATGACGTAAATATTCACCCACAACAAAAATCACGGAAGCACGTGGAAACTCTGTTAACGTTTGTTCCAGGTAATAAACGCATTCAGCCATAGCATTTAATTCGCGATAGCACAGTACAAGTGGTTCAATGATTTCAGTCAGAAACTCAGGGTCTTGTTCGGGCACGCGTTTCAATGCTTTAATTGCTGGCTTATAACGTCCATTCTTTATTTCAAGATTGGCAAGCATTAAACTCGCTCGTACGGATTGCTTATCCGTTATAAATGCCTGTTTAATTGCGGAATACGCTTTATCATAAGCCCCTTGCTTCAGACACTGCGTCGCAATTTCACAGTAATAATGTGCTGCCTGAGCATGCATGCTATTGCCGGTGGAATCTTCAAGCTTTCTGATGATGTCTAGTGCTTTTTCCCATGCTTTTTCTTGCTGATAAATGGCTAATAAGCCATGAAGACTACTTGTTTCTCGAGTTCCGCCAAGCTCAACGACTTCCGTAAAGATACGCTCAGCGCGGTCAAATACTCCCGCGCTCATATAATCCTGCCCTAACGCCATTAATGCTTCTTTGCGTTGCAGCAAACTCAATTGCGGTCTCGCGATTAAATTTTGATGGATACGTATGGCACGATCAACTTCTCCCCGTCTTCGGAATAAGCTACCTAAAGCTAAGTGCGTCTCTACCGTGTCACTATCGACCTCGAGTAGCTTAATAAACACATCCACGGCTTTATCGGGTTGTTCATTTAATAAATAATTTAAGCCTACGACGTATTCTCGGGAAAAATGATTGCCTGAGCCAGCACGTTTATTTGCAACGTTACGGTTTGCTACCCACCATCCAGACCAAGCAGCGGCAGGCAGTAATAATGGCCACAAATTAATCATCAATGATCTCCCGTGAAGCATTTACCGTATTCAGCAATCCCCGCCAGTATCGCCTAAAATGTTGATTGTTACTAGCCATTCCATGGTTTAAACTGATGATTTTAAACTTAGTTTAATCGATGGACATTAGCAGACCAGTCAGTGCTGATCTTTCAGCGGAATAGCACGTAAGTTTTTAATTTCTTTTTCAGTCAGTTTAAGTTGGCTTTTTAACTTATGATGTTCTAATTTCAATCGCCAATATTTAGATAACAATAAAAGAGCACCAATAATAACACCCACTCCAAGCGTCAATGTAATTAGAACGGATACGGGCATTTGTAAGGTGGAAAAATAAAAATTTACGAGAACTGGCTTTGCATTCAACACCGCAAAGCTGACACCAAAGAGAATTAATATCAGATAAAAGATAATCATTAATATCCGCATTAAATAATCCTTATTTTTATCCAGAAATTTCTGCAGGCAAAATCTGGATTTTAGCAGTTTTTGGAGTTCTAAAAATCTATCAAGTCATATTATTAATCTATCATCTGGCATTATTCTAGCTAGAAAGAAAGATTTTTGCTTTCGTGGGAATCACATTATCAAAATTATCAAAATCCAGTAAATATAATAAGCATAAAAAAAGCGTAGTTACCTACGCTTTTTTTAGTAAGGATTATTCGTCCTCTTTTGATGCCATTTTTTCTTTCAGTAAGTCGCCCAATGTTGCTGTAGCTTCACCAGTACGTGAGTACTTTTTAATGGCTTCAGCATGATCTTGCGCATCTTTAGCTTTCACTGAAAGTTTGATGTTACGATTTTTGCGATCAATATTGATGATTTTCGCTTCAACCTCATCACCTTCTTTAATTATGGCGGTGGCATCAGTGACTTTTTCTTCAGATAAATCGCTGGCGCTGATTGTTCCAAATATGTCGTCAGCCAATTCGACCACAACAGATTTCGGATCAACGGCGGTTACTTTACCTGTAACAACGGAACCTTTGCCGTGCTCTTCAACGTAGGTCGTGAATGTATCACTTTCAAGCTGCTTTAATCCAAGTGATATACGCTCGCGATCAGCATCGATTGCCAAAATAACCGCTTCCAACTCCTGACCTTTCTTATACTGTTTTACAGCTTCTTCGCCGGGAACGTCCCAAGAGATATCCGACAAGTGTACTAAGCCATCAATATCCCCATCTAGGCCGATGAAGATACCAAAATCGGTAATTGAGCGAATTTTACCGCTAACTTTTTCACCTTTGCTATGAGTTCTTGCAAATTCTTGCCATGGGTTGCCCACGCATTGCTTCATACCTAAGGAAATTCGACGACGTTCTTCATCAATTTCAAGAACCATCACTTCAACTTCATCACCAACGGAAACAACTTTGCTTGGATGCACGTTTTTGTTAGTCCAATCCATTTCTGACATGTGAACTAAGCCTTCCACACCCTCTTCGATTTCAACAAAGCAGCCGTAATCGGTGATGTTGGTCACTTTTCCTTCCAATCGTTTGCCGATAGGATAACGTTCAACTAAATCAACCCAAGGATCATTTCCAAGTTGTTTCATACCCAATGAAACTCGGTTTCTATCGCTATCAAAACTTAATACTTTAACTTTAACATCCTGCCCAACGCTTAAGACTTCACTTGGATGCTTAACACGTTTCCAGGAAATATCGGTGATATGCAACAAGCCATCAATGCCGCCCAGGTCAATAAATGCACCATAGTCGGTTAGGTTTTTAACAATTCCATTCAGCACTTGGCCTTCATGAAGCGACTCAAGAAGCGCCTGACGATCAGCACTGCTTTCTTCTTCAACAACAGCGCGGCGTGAAACTACGATGTTATTGCGCTTCAGATCCATCTTAATGACTTTGAATTCAAGTTCTTTACCTTCTAGGTAAGAAGGATCACGTACAGGCCTGACATCCACTAAAGAGCCAGGTAAGAAAGCACGAATTGAGCCGATTTCAACCGTAAAGCCGCCTTTGACTTTACCAGAAATCAATCCAGTAACCGTCTCATTATTTTCATGGCACTTAGACAATTTACGCCACGCTTCTTGGCGCTTCGCTTTTTCGCGTGATAATACGGTTTCGCCGTGGCCGTCTTCTACAGAATCTAAGGCCACTTCAACGGTATCGCCTACGTTAATTTCCAAGTCACCATTTTTATCTTGAAATTCTTCAATGGCGACGATACCTTCAGATTTCAAACCCGCATTCAAGGTCACATAATCATCATCGATATCGATGACTTTAGCGTTAATAATGGCTCCGGGATAAAACTGGGCTCCTGCAATGCTTTTTTCAAATAGCTCTTTAAAACTTTCAGACATGTTAATAAACTCTTTAGTAAACAAATGGAATCAGAGATCCTCTCTTCTTCCCCCAATGCGTACAAAAACGTACGTTTCGACTATTTTTTTGCACAAAAAAGCAAATAATAAACTATTTTTGCTAATTCCGCTATCAGAAGGAGCAAATTTGTCGTTTATTGTTTGAATTATTCATCGCGATTTTTAAACCGCTGTATTGTTAAGTGTAATACATTGTCGAACACTTGTGCAATATTTAGCCTTGTTGTATCAATTAAAACCGCATCATCGGCCGGTTTTAATGGCGAATGCGAACGATTTTTATCCCTTTCGTCCCGCTTTTGCAATTCTTCAACAACCTGCGCGAGGCTAACATCATTTTCTTTCTCTTTCAACTGTTTATATCTACGGAAGGCTCTTTCCTCAGCGCTTGCGTATAAATATAGTTTTAAATCTGCATTAGGAAATACCACGGTCCCCATATCGCGACCATCAGTGACTAAACCAGGAGGCTTAGCAAAATCGCGTTGGCGCTCTAATAATGCTTCTCTAACTTCTTGAATCGAAGCAAGCTTAGACGCGTTCTGTCCACATGATTCGGAGCGTATTATTTTTGATATATCCCGATCATCCAGATAAGTTTTAGTTTGAAAATCACCGTTAATTTCAAAATGCAAATCCAGTTCGAGCGCCAATTTGACTAAGGCTGGAACATCATCAAACGCAATATCATTTTTTTCAGCAGCAAATGCTAGAACACGGTATAATGCTCCGCTATCCAAATAATTCCAATTTAAGTAATGGGCCAGTTTAAGGCTAATGGTTCCTTTTCCGGTTCCACTTGGACCGTCAATAGTAATAACTGGGACATGTTGCTCTTGCATAATAAATCCTGTACCAAACATAGTTTGTCATTCATTAAACGATAAATAATTATTTTTCCACAAATAAGCGCAACTTATGGCGCAATATCCATTCAAAATAATTGCTTTAGGGAAAGTTTAATTTGATTTCCTATTTCCACAAACGATGGGAATGACGTAGCGACGCTCGCGCAGTCTTTAATTTTTACAGGGTCACGAGCTACAGCGCCAGCAATGGCAAATGCCATTGCAATCCGATGATCATGATAGCTCTCAACCTCGCCCCCCTGAAGAGATCCACCATTAATAAAAATTCCATCCTCAAGTGGTTGAGCCTCGATTCCTAAACGCAACAATCCTTCCGCCATCGCAGCAATACGATCACTTTCCTTGCATCTTAATTCTTTAGCGCCATGCAGTAACGTTTGGCCTTTCGCGCTCGCAGCTGCAATAAAAATAGCAGGAAACTCATCAATAGCAAGAGGAACCAGGTTACCAGAAATATCAATCCCTTCTAATTCTGAGTATCGAACGTGTATATCAGCAACCAATTCTTCCCCGCACAATCGTTTATTAAGGATGGTAATATTTGCACCCATCCTTTGTAAAATTTGGATAACTCCAGTACGGGTTGGGTTAATCCCTACATTGCGAATATATAATTCAGCTCCAGGAATAATCGTTGCTGCAACTATAAAAAAGGCAGCGGATGAAATATCACCAGGCACAATAATATCCGTTCCCATGCATTCGCTGGTGTTATTAATCATGATGGCATTATCCAACTTTTGAATCGGATAAGAAAATGTGGTTAGCATTCGCTCAGTATGATCCCGAGTAACTCCAGTCTCAATGACACAAGTTTCTCCTTGCGCATACATACCGGCTAATAAAAGGCACGATTTAACTTGGGCGCTTGCCTCCGGAAGTTCGTAAGTAATCCCATGCAATGTATGCCCACCCTCGACAGAAACGGGCGGTTTACCCTCATTTGTTTTGATGCCAGCCCCCATCATCATTAACGGACGAGCGATACGCTCCATAGGCCGTTTTAATAAGCTACTATCTCCTGTCAGTTCGCTATCAAACGATTGCGCTGCTAATAACCCTGCCATTAGCCGCATTGTGGTTCCTGAATTCCCACAATCAATGACGCCTGATGGCTTTTTAAGACCATATTTACCAACCCCCTGAATCACGACTTTCTGATCGACCGGGCCTTCAATATTAACCCCCATGGATCGAAAAGCTGCTACGGTTGCTAAACAATCTTCGCTATCAAGAAATCCACTAATCGTTGTTGTCCCTTTAGCAACAGAACCCAGCATAATCGCACGATGAGAAATGGATTTATCACCAGGTACTGTAACATCACCTGTTACGGTATTAGCAGGATAACTAATTAAGTCAAAGGAATTGTTCACGAATGTTCCTTAGCATATCGATGCATAAAATGAATTAACGCTTCAACTCCTTCCATGGGCATAGCATTGTATAAACTTGCTCTTAGACCACCAACGGTTCGATGCCCTTTTAACGCATGTAAACCATGTTGCTCAGCTTGTCTTAAAAAATCGTCTTCCAACTCGCTCTTAGTCAATTTAAAACAGACATTGACAATGGAACGGGCTTCATCGGTCACAGGACACGCATAAAAATCAGACGCATCAATAAATTCATATAATCGTATAGATTTTAATTGATTCATCTTAAACATTGCTTCTACTCCCCCTTGAGCCTTAATCCACTTAAACATTTTGCCAGCAATATAACAATTGAATACTGGCGGGGTTGAGTAAAGCGATTTGTGAGCAATATGTGTTTGATAATCCAACATTGTTGGCAGCGGCTTCGTCCGATGTGTGGGCAGAGTGTCTGGATGGAGGATCACAACGGTTAACCCAGGAATTGAAATGTTCTTTTGTGCGCCTGCAAAAATCAACCCATAATCGCTCACATTGATTGGCTCGGTAAGTAAACAGGAGGTCATATCCGCAATCAAAGGCATTTGAACAAAGGGGGTTGGAATTTTCACGCCATTGATGGTTTCGTTTGGCGTGAAATACAAATACGCAGTATGTTCTGGAACAGAATTCAGATGGAATTCTGGTGTGTGGGTAAAATTACTGACTTCCGAACTACCAACACAATAGGCCTTCGCTATTTTTTCCGCTTCTTTAAACGCAAGCTTGGACCAAATTCCAGAAATCCAATAAGCCCCTACTGTGTCGTTGGCAAGTAGGTTCATTGGAATCATTGAAAACTGAGCACGGGCAGGTGTTGGCAAAAATAAAATATGATATTTTGAAGGAATACTTAACAGATCCCTTAAATCACTCGCAGTTTCATCCATTAATGATTTTATAGCTTCAGTGCGATGGCCAATTTCCATGACTGACCTGCCACTTCCCTGCCAATTTAATAACTCAGCTTGCACTTCCTTTAAAATGGCATCCGGAAGCATGGAAGGCCCCGCACTAAAATTATAAGGTCTATTTTGCATGAATTAACTACACGTAGGATTGTCCTCAGGCTCTTCCTCTTGTATCTCTTCAATACGCTGCATGCCGACCACATGCTCACCCGAAGAGACATTGATTAAACGAACACCTTGGGTATTACGACCAATAACCGATAGCTCACTGACTTTAAAACGAACAAGGGTACCTTTATCAGTAATCAGCATCACTTCATCATTCTCAGAGACATGCAACGCACGAACGACTTTACCATTTCGTTCATTAACTTGTATTGAGATCACGCCTTGCCCACCACGACCAGTAATACGATACTCGCCAATATCGGTGCGTTTGCCATAGCCAAATTCAGTTGCAGTCAGAATCGCTCCATCTCCATGAACAACAACTAAAGAAATAACAGTTTGATCATCACCTAAACGGATACCACGAACGCCCCGAGCCGTCCTTCCCATTGGGCGAACTAGCGATTCATTGAACCGGATGACCTTGCCCATATCGCTAAAGAGCATAACGTCTTTATTGCCGTCCGTCATATCAGCGCCCACCAGACTATCATCTTCGTCTAAATGAACGGCGATAATGCCATTAGACCGTGGTCGACTAAAAGCGCTTAAAGGAACTTTCTTTACTGTCCCTTTTTGTGTGGCCATAAATACGAAACAACCCTCATGATATTCCCGAACTGGCATCATCGTATTAATAGTTTCCCCTTCAGCCAATGGAAGAATATTAATGATAGGCTTGCCTCTCGAAATGCGGCTCGCTAAAGGAAGCGCATACACTTTTAACCAATAAACCTTTCCAAGATTTGAAAAGCACAGCAAGGTATCATGAGTGCTGGCGACGACCAGACGATTCACAAAATCTTCTTCTTTTACCTGAGTAGCCAGTTTCCCTTTTCCGCCACGACGTTGTGCTTGATAGGCTGACAATGGTTGATATTTTACGTAACCTTGGTGAGACATCGTAACCACAACATCTTCTTCAGTGATTAAGTCTTCAATGGTTAAATCTTCTTGTGAAGCAATGATCTCGGTACGGCGCCCATCGCCAAACTGTTGTTTCATTTCCAACAATTCGTCATGGATAACCTGCATTAATCGTTTTGGAGAAGAAAGAATATCTAAGAGCTCTTTGATAATATCAAGCAGCTCTTCAAATTCTTTGAGAATTTTATCCTGTTCTAATGCCGTTAAGCGATGCAAACGTAATTCAAGAATTGCTTGGGCCTGCTCAGGTGACAAACGATAACCATCATTGCTTAAACCAAAGTGCTCAGGGAGGTTATCAGGCCTAGACCCCCCACTTCCAGTTTTTTCAAGCATGGCTTTAACAAGCCCAGGTTGCCAGGCCTTAGAAAGTAATTGCTCTTTCGCATCCTGTGGTGTTGGTGATTGTTTAATGAGCTCGATCATCTCATCAATATTTGCCAGAGCGATGCCAAGTCCCTCTAACAAATGCGCACGATTGCGTGCCTTTTTAAGCTCATAGATCGTTCTTCGAGTGACCACTTCACGGCGATGCTTGATAAAGTAATCGAGTATTTCTTTCAAATTCAGCGTGCGCGGTTGACCATCAACCAGCGCTACTGTATTTATTCCAAACACCGTTTGCATTTGAGTGTGAGCATATAAATTATTGAGCAAGACCTCTGCGACTTCACCACGTTTGAGTTCGATGACAACACGCATACCACGCTTATCAGATTCATCACGAAGTCCGGATATTCCCTCAATTTTCTTTTCGCGAACCAATTCGGCAATTCGTTCAACCAGTCGTGCTTTATTAACTTGATAAGGTAACTCATGAATAATAATGGCCTGGCGTCCGGTATCTTCATCCGTTTCGATATCGGTTTTCGCTCGAATTTGTATGCGACCACGCCCGGTACGATAGGCTTCAACAATTCCTGCGCGTCCGTTAATAATCCCAGCCGTTGGAAAATCGGGACCAGGAACAATTTCCATAAGTTCATCGATAGACACATCTGGATTCTCAACAACGGCCACGCAAGCGTCGATAATTTCTGATAAATTATGCGGAGGAATATTGGTAGCCATACCCACTGCGATACCAGATGAACCATTGACCAATAAGTTTGGAATGCGAGAAGGCAACACTGATGGGGCGAATTCAGTTTCGTCGTAGTTCGGTACGAAATCAACGGTTTCTTTCTCCAAGTCGGCCAATAACGAATGGGCCAATTTTGACATGCGGACTTCTGTATAACGCATTGCAGCTGGCGCATCGCCATCAACCGATCCAAAGTTACCCTGGCCATCAACTAGCATGTAGCGCATTGAAAAGGGTTGAGCCATTCGAACAATCGTGTCATAAACGGCCGTATCGCCGTGAGGATGGTACTTACCGATCACATCCCCTACAATTCTCGCTGATTTTTTGTAAGGCTTATTCCAATCGTTATTTAGCTCACTCATTGCAAAGAGCACCCGACGATGGACGGGTTTTAATCCATCTCGAACATCAGGCAAAGCGCGCCCGACGATCACGCTCATCGCATAATCTAGGTAAGATTGTTTTAGCTCATCTTCAATATTAACGGGGGTAACTTCTTTGGCTGACACCATGGTCCTATGACATCCTCATACAAGAAAAAATTATAACGGTAAGAATACCATGTAAAACATTTATAAGACAGTTCTTAAGCAGCAATTCCACCTCATCCAGATAGATTGGGTATATACTATGACTATTTTCTACGAAGCCTCTTACAATAACGTAAATGCTTTATCAATTAAAGTGGCAACGTTCTCATTGACTTGCTCAGAAAATTCACCGGTCATACGATTTGCTAAAACCACACTTAAGGAGAGACATCGATGCCCAAATAACTTACCTAACCCCAAAATTCCAGCCGTTTCCATCTCAAAGTTGAAAATTTTATACCCATTAAATTCAAAAGAGACTAATTTATCTAATAAATCCGGATACGCGAGTGGTATACGTAGCGCTCTGCCTTGAGGCCCATAAAATCCATTACATGTTGCGGTAATACTTGGCGTCCCTAAAGTGATAAAGTGTTCAAATAACTCAGCATCTGCCTCAGCCACATAAAAAGATCCACTACGGCCATTTAAATGAGTTTGCAAACGCTCATGAAATTGTTTCAGTAAGGCAGAAGATTGATGTTGATAATAATTGATTAGCGTATCAAATCCTATGGCATAACGACTAACGTATACATCCCCTGGAACAGAGGTTGGTTGCAACCCACCTGTGGTTCCCAAGCGAATAATGGTTAATGATTTATGTTGTTCTAACGGCGCTCTCGTCCTTAAATCAATATTCGCTAAAGCATCCAGCTCATTAATCACGATATCAATGTTTGGGACGCCAATACCCGTGGATAAGACTGTAATACGTTTTTGACCTAAATAACCGGTATGAGTTACAAACTCACGATGCGTTCGGGTGACTTCCACTCGATCAAACCGTTGACTTACCAGCTGAACTCGAGCAGGATCACCAACCGTGATCACCGTATCTGCCAGTTCCTCTGGCAATAAATCAAGATGATATACAGCGCCACGATGATTAAGAGGTAAGTCGGCCGGTTTATACATGGTTTGATCCTATGCTTGATTAATACCTTAATAGTCTTTTTTTTAAGCACATAAATTGACGGCTGCTATTCATTTTTATATAGTTCTGCCCCAGAACGCAATAGATCATTTGTAACCCGCCAAAAGGGCTATACTTGTTCCTTAGGCGTTCTTAATTAACAGGAGTCCCAATGACAAATAAAAGAGCAAAACTAACAATAAACGGGTCTGAGCCTATCGAACTGCCGATGTATAGCCCAACCCTGGGAAAAGATGTTATTGACATCAGCAATCTTGGATCACACGGCGTATTCACCTTAGATCAAGGGTTTGTCTCCACGGCATCTTGCGAATCAAAAATTACCTTTATTGATGGTGAAAAAGGGGTGCTTTTGTATCGCGGTTATCCCATCGACCAGCTGGCTGAAAAAAAGGACTTCGTGGACGTTTGTTATTTGCTTTTGAATGGTGAATTGCCTGATAAAGATGAAAAGCAACGGTTTAATGATTTAATCAATAACCATACTATGGTGCATCAACAAATGTACCAGTTTTTAAATGGCTTTCGCCGTGACGCGCACCCCATGGCCATTATGGTAGGAATTGTTGGCGCTTTATCTGCTTTTTATCACGACTCCATGGATCTTAATAATCAGGGTGATCGCTATACTGCAGCAGTGCGATTAATTGCTAAAATGCCAACACTGGCCGCTATGAGCTATAAATATTCGATTGGCCAGCCTTATATGTATCCGCAAAACAAGATGTCCTATGCTGAAAATTTTCTGCATATGATGTTTGGCGTTCCAACCGAAGACAAAACGCAGGATCCCGTCATCGTGGATGCGATGGATACTATTTTCACCCTGCACGCCGATCACGAGCAAAATGCTTCAACGTCAACTGTACGATTAGCCGGCTCCACCGGTGCGAATCCTTTTGCTTGTATATCTGCAGGAATTGGCGCTCTTTGGGGCCCTGCTCATGGTGGAGCGAACGAAGCCTGCTTAAATATGTTGAAAGAAATCGGTGACGTTAGTCGGATTAATGAATACATCCAACGCGCCAAAGATAAAGATGATCCGTTTAGGCTCATGGGTTTTGGTCATCGCGTATATAAGAGCTACGATCCACGTGCCAAAGTTATGAGAGAAACCTGCCATAAGGTGTTAAATGCTGTGGATGCCCACAATGAGCCTCTATTTAAGCTCGCTATGGAATTAGAACGCATTGCTTTAGAAGATGATTATTTCATAGAGAAAAAACTTTACCCCAATGTGGATTTTTACTCAGGCATTACGTTAAGTGCTATTGGCATTCCAACCAATATGTTTACTGTTATTTTTGCCTTGGCTCGTACGGTTGGCTGGATGTCGCACTGGATGGAAATGGCTGCCAGCAAATCAAGAATTGGGCGTCCACGTCAGCTTTATACCGGTGAAGAAAAGCGCGATGTTGAATAGGATTCTCTACGATTAATTTACACAGGTTGTAGCCAAAATCACACTCTCATGCCCCGGATTTTGGCTTCGCCTATATCCGGGCAAAGAAATTTTAATTCTCTCATAAGTCGTTTGCTTGCAACCAGGTTACAAAGTCTAGGTGAAGGCGGCAGCCATACCCCAGGATTCTTGTTCTTGCCATGACATCCTGGATTACGTTTCACTGCATTCGGGCTGAAAATGTCCTTGGTTATGCTTTATCATAGAGAGCGCATTTAGCCATCCTTCATAATCTTTTTGGGCAGCTTCTTGATCTTCACTGGGATAAAATTCCTGATCAAAGGTATGATTTTCTTCAAATCCAGTGGTCAGATCAATTATATCAGCACCTACAGCTGCAAGTAACGCAGCGCCTAATGCGGTGGTTTCAATATCATGCGGACGTTGAACATGGGCATTTAGTTGCGAGGCTAGATATTGTAAAAACCAGTCGTTCTCAGACATTCCGCCATCAACACGCAATAAAGATAACTCTAGTCCGCTGTCCTCACGCATACAACGCAATACATCACGTGTTTGATAACATACAGACTCCAACGCTGCTCTAGCAAAATGGGAGGCATTGCTGGATAAGGATAAACCTACCATTACAGCACCGTTTAATGACAACCAATGTGGAGCGCCTAACCCTGTGAAGGATGGAATTAGATAAACCCCTTCATTGCTAGATAAACTTTTGGCTAGTTCTTCTGTCTCACTAGCACTTGTAATTAATTTTAGTTGGTCTCGCAACCATTTAACCATAGTGCCCGCTTGATAAAAGCTTCCTTCAAGACCATAAGCGATTTTATTATTAATTCGGTAAGCAACGGTTGTCAGCAGTTGGTGATTGGAAAACACTGGGGTACTTCCGGTGTTTAACAGTAAAAAGCCACCCGTTCCATAAGTCGCTTTTACCATTCCTTCATTAAAGCACTGCTGTCCAATTAAAGCGGCTTGCTGATCGCCTGCTACACCCGTTATTGGAATATTATTTGGCAATACTTCGGACGAAATATACCCGAAATGCCCATTGCAATCTAACACTTCAGGAAGCACGGAACGAGGGATCTCAAACAATTGCAGCAAGTCCTCATCCCAAGTCTGTTCAACGATATTATATAACAGAGTTCGCGACGCATTCGTGACATCGGTATAGTGATTTGCTCCGTGAGTTAATCGCCAGATAAGATAACTATCAATCGTACCAAACGCCAGTCGTTCTTGCTGAGCAAGCGTTTGAGCTTCAGGTATTTCATTTAATAACCACCTTAGTTTGCTGGCAGAAAAATAAGGATCAGGCATTAATCCTGTCTTTTTTCTGATCAATTCTGAGTGGCTCGCTAACGTTCGGCAAAACTCTTCTGTTCTTCGGTCCTGCCATACTAAAGCGTTGGAAAGACATTTCCCAGTGTGCTTATCCCAAATTAATGTGGTTTCACGCTGATTTGTAATACCGCAAGCTCGAATTTTTCTAAGATCAATCGCGTCTGTTACATCATGGATCGCAGCAACTGTCTTTTGCCAAATTTCTTCGGGATCATGCTCTACCCAACCTTTTTTTGGATAGTATTGAGTCAAAATATATTGACTGCTTTTTACTAAACGACCACTAGTCGTATATAACCTAACACGAGTACTGCTCGTTCCCTCATCGATGGCTAAAATATAATTCATTGATTTTATGTTCCTTAATCATTGATAGTTAAAGCTTACTGAGTTTATTATTACTTTTGAAGGGAACTTTTCCTAATCATTTATCCGAACCATCCCAACAAAGAAAAGATTGGTGTGCATTAGAAAATAAGTAGCCATTACATAATAACGGGAAACACAAAAATGGATAAAGTTTATGATGTTGCTGTCATAGGTGGTGGCATAAACGGGTGTGGGATAGCTGCTGATGCTGCCTTAAGAGGTTTATCGGTTATTTTATGTGAAGCCGATGATCTTGCCTCCAAAACCTCCTCAAGCAGCACAAAACTTATTCATGGTGGATTACGTTACCTAGAACATTTTGATTTTTCCATGGTCAAAAAAGCGTTGCAAGAACGACAAAGGCTTCTAACCCTTGCTCCTCATTTAGTCAAACCCTTAGAACTTATATTGCCACATCGAAAGGAAATGCGTCCAATTTGGATGCTTCGAGCAGGACTATTTATCTACGATCACCTTAGTTTTACCAATAAGCTACCCAGAGCTAAATATGTCAAACGCCAAAATAATGCGGTGCTTTTTAAACCTTTGCGAGATGAGTTTAATAAGGGATTTACTTATTACGATTGCACCACCGACGATGCTCGTTTAACTATAACCAATGCTTTACAAGCAAGGCATCATAACGCAACGATTCGAACGCGCGCTAAGGTTGTAACAGGAGAAATCCAAGATTCTATATGGAAACTTACCCTTAAATCTTCATCCAATTCAATTACGACCATTAAAGCTAAGGTCGTCGTCAACGCGACTGGTCCTTGGATTGAGTCGATGAATCAGATGCTCGGAATTCCTATCCTACATGACATGAGCCTGGTTAAAGGCAGCCATCTTTTGGTTAAGAAGCTGTATGATGGTGATCATGCTTATTTTTTACAACATTCTGATGAACGATTAATTTTTGTGATTCCCTATCATGGCCTAACCATGATAGGAACGACCGAAGTACCCTGCTCCGATCCTTCCCAATGCTTAAATGTTACTGCTGAGGAAACGACTTATCTATTAGATATCGTCAACCAATACTTCAAAACATCGCTTAATAATCAAGACATTGTTTACAGCTGGTGTGGTGTCAGACCGTTGCTAGCAGCTTCAGGAAAAAATCCAGATCAATTAAGCCGTGATTATACCTTTGAATATGCCACTGATCCTGCACCTTCTATCACCATCTATGGCGGAAAAATTACGACCTATCGCCAGCTCGCTTCGGAGGTAATTAATGCCCTAGAGCCTATTTTCCCAAATCTCCCTCAGACAAAAACAGAGCGTACTCCTTTACCAGGTGCATCCATTGATAATCTAGCACTTGCTGAATATAAAGCTAAAGCTCGAGCACAATATTCCTGGGTATCAAATGAAACTTTAGAAAGACTTTTAAATACTTATGGCACACTGACGGAACACATTTTAGTTGGCAAACATCAAGAAGAAGATCTGGGAAAACAATTTTTCAAAACCGTTTATCAAGCTGAAATCGATTACTTAATGAACTACGAATGGGCAAAAACTGCCGAAGATATATTGTGGCGAAGAACGAAACTTGGATTATTAATGGATCAAAACAGTCAGCATACGTTAAGCGAGTATGTCTTAAGAAACGAGCTTATTACCTGCTGATACGGGAGTCAGAGGTTAAAAGTCAGAATTAAGTCAAAACTATTTCATCTTGTCCCTGAACGAGGATGTGGTTTGACTTATTCCTCTTTGTTTAATTGCTCTTTTATGTCGCTCACATCCACATCAATGGCTTGCTGAACCAGTTCTTTTAACGTCGATTCAGGCATGCTGCCTGCTTCTGAATAAATGACAATCCCTTCCTTAAACACAACCAAATGAGGAATTGAGCGAATTTGAAACATTTCAGCGAGCTCTGCTTGTTCTTCGATATTAACTTGAGCAAAGATCACTTCTTTAAATTGGGAAGCAACTTTTTCATAGACTTTTGCAAATTGCTTGCAAGGGGCACACCATTCGGCCCAAAAATCGATGAGCACAATTTGATTTTCATCAATAACGGACTCGAAGTTCGCTTGTGTTAATGGACGAGTAGAATGGTGTTCTGACATTTAATGTTCTCCTTCGATAGCCGTTACAATACGATTAAAAATTTCATCCACACTGCCTTGGCCATCGATGCTATGAAACTCTGGTGCATTAACAGGATCTTTGGCAGCCCAGTTTTTATAATATTCAATGAGAGGTTCCGTCTGCTTATGATACACTTCTAGACGCTTACGAATAATTTCTTCCCGATCATCATCTCGTTGAATTAAATCTTCACCAGTTACATCATCAACACCAAGTTCTTTGGGAGGATTATATACAGTATGATAGACGCGCCCTGATCCAGGATGAATTCGCCTTCCGCTAATGCGCTTTACAATTTCTTCATCATCAACTGCGATTTCGATGACATGATCCAGCTCAATGCCTGCATTCTTTAACGCTTCTGCTTGAACGATTGTTCTGGGGAATCCATCAAGGAGAAAGCCATGTTTACAATCGTCTTTCTGCAAACGCTCTTTAACGAGCTTTATCATGATATCATCAGACACTAATTGTCCTGAATCCATAATTGTTTTGGCACTTAAGCCCAGCTCAGTTTTTGCAGCGATTGCGGCTCGCAGCATATCGCCGGTAGAAATTTGAGGAATATTATATCGATCGATCAATTTTGCTGCTTGCGTACCTTTACCAGCACCGGGACCACCTAATAACATTAATCGCATTAATCCCATTCATAAACTCCAACTTAAACATCGGGTATATCGTACCTGTTCAATCTTTCCTTGTCACCCAGAAATCATCATTTCCAGAATTTATACCAGCCTTTTTTTCTCAGCGAATCTTGGCATTGTTTGAGTTGCGCTTGATAAATTTGGGCGCGAGCCGATACTTTATGCGCAACACCAATTAGCCAAGGTTTTTTTAGATATGTTTTTCGTTCGTACCCGCCAATACCCTCATGATAAGCCAAGTACAGAGAGTATGGATCATGTTTAGAAATCCCTGCACGTTCGTGGGCCATCGTTGCATACCAACCAATAAAATCAACACCATCACCAAAATCATCGCGTGAGGCCCAACGCCCTCCTCGCTTACGTTTATAATGCTCCCAAGTGCTTTCCAAGGCTTGTGTGTATCCATACGCGGTGGATGGCCTGGTCCATGGTATAATCCATAATAATTTGGTCCTAGGCGGCTTGGCCCGAGCATTAAATTTTGATTCTTGATGAATAATCGCCATTTGAACAGGAATTGAGACATTCCATCGGCGTTCAACGGTCTTGGCATCGGTATACCACTCAGGATATTGTTTAAAGATTCGGCATATATTATTCACATCCGAAGGAGGCGCGCTGACACAACCGGTTAATAACCCAATAAGCGAAAGAATAAAAAGACGTTTGATATGGGCCATTAAAGGCATCCTTTAAAATGATTTGATAATTTGCATCATGTTTTACCTGTGATCGTTCAACCTGTGTGATTTATGCTTTTTATTTTCGCCCTGCTGCATTTTAAAAAGCAAGTAATGGTTCATTCGCTTGCGAGTTATTTGAAAATGCAGCAGGGCAAAAATAAAGGGGTCTAAAAACACGCATGTTTGAACGATCAATCGTATATTAGTATCAAAATTTTATTTAAAATTAAAGATGTGGTAGCTTATCCACTGTTTAATATGCGCGAGCTTTTCCGATATGACTGTACTTGTATTTGATATAGAAACTGTCCCAGATATTGACAGTGGCCGTAAACTCTATGACTTACATGACTTATCTGATGAAGAAACGGCTAAAGCCATGTTTGCTATGCGGCGCGCAAAAACCGGCAATGAATTCCTTCCCCACTATTTACAGAAAGTCGTAGCGATATCCTTAGTATTAAGTAATTCATCGCAATTGAAGGTTTGGTCTTTGGGTGAGGAAACGGCTGATGAGCGCGAATTAATCCAGCGTTTTTTCCATGGCATCGATAAAAATACGCCAACTTTGGTCAGTTGGAATGGCTGCGGTTTTGATTTACCGGTGTTACATTTCAGAGCTTTATATCATGGTATCTCCGCGTCCACCTATTGGGAAACTGGGGATCATCAGCAATCATTTCGCTACAACAATTACTTAAATCGATTTCATTATCGTCATTTGGATCTGATGGATGTGTTAGCAAGCTATCAAAATAAAGCCTTTGCGCCTTTAGATGAGATCTCAACCATGCTTGGATTCCCAGGGAAAATGGGAATGAGTGGTGCGAAGGTTTGGGATGAATACCTCAATGGTAATTTGAAAGGGATTCGAGATTATTGTGAGACGGATGTGCTAAATACTTATTGTGTCTATTTAAAATTCGAACTAATGCGCCACACAATGAACGAATCAGAATACAATTTATCCATAGAGCGCTTAAAAAATTATCTTAAGACCGAGGTTGATAAATCGCACTTGCAAGCGTTCCTTAATCAGATAGATTAAATAGCAATAAAAATCAAAGTGATACAGAGGCAATCGACAAGCAAATATACCCGTGATCGTTCAAAATGCGTGTTTTTTGGCGTCTTAATTTTTAGCACTGCTGCATTTTAAAAAGCGAGTAATGGCTCATTCCCTTGCGAATTTTTTTAAAATGCGCCAGGTCGAAAAAGAAACGGCATAAATCACGCATTTTGAACGATCACGGGTATAAATCCAATAATCTATTCAGTCCATTTTTGATAGACTATTGCATCTTCTATTCCGTCCTCATCCTTATAATAAGCTTCTTTAGCCCCGACTTTCGAAAATCCCAGTTGTTCATACAAACGTATCGCCTTTGTATTGCTTTGACGAACCTCTAAGGAACTTTGGTTAAGTTCAGGGTGTATTTTTACCATATCGATCAAATCGTTTAGAATTAACCGACCATATCCAAGTCCTTGGTATAAAGGAGCGACACACAGATTGAGAATATGACAATTGGAGTCTTCAATGCGAGAAATGGTATAAGCCACAATTTGCAAAGTGGAGTCTTGAATAATTTCTAGCACGCGACAGTGATAACCAATGAGAACACAATCCTGAATTACTTTTCTACACCAGGGCGTTTTATGGGCGGTAGATTCAATGGAAAATACTTGGTCAATATCCCCAAGTTCCATTGGTCTTAGCTGAAAATGAGCATTTGTGCTTAAGGAATGATCATGATCCACATTTACTCCAGTTAACATTACTTAACTGAACTTTGGTCATTTTAATTAACTCTCCAAAGTCAAGCCTAATCCCTTTAACCTCAGGGCTGTCCCACCATAAAGTTATGTGCACTTATAAGCATAGTTGACCCTTTCTAACTCAAAAATCGTCGTTGCGAGCCATGGCGAAGCAATCCAGTTCGATGTTTTTGATGCACATCGGCCTGGATTGCTTCACTTCGTTCGCAAAGACGTCATTTTGATGGAACAGCCCTGCCTTTAACCTAGAACAAGCAGTTGAATTCGTAGCATGCAAATTCAGCGCTATTAGCTTGTATACCCATCGGAAATGAAAAGACTGGTTATTTCGCTATTTGATTGTTTGAACAAATCCTGGCGTAAAAAGCAATAGCGAAAATCCAGTATTTTCAAGTGGATACTCGTGATCGTTCAAAATGAGTGATGTATGCCTTTTCTTTTTCGCCCTGCCGCATTTTGAACGATCCCGGGTATTTATATTCTTATTTTTTCTTTTTCTTAGGCATATACAAGTCTGTAATTGTACCTTCAAATATTTCAGCCGCTTGCGCAACTGTTTCTGAGAGCGTTGGATGCGGATGAATGGTGAGTGCAATATCTTCCACATCACAACCCATTTCAATAGCCAAGGCAGCTTCAGAAATCAAATCGCCCGCATTAATCCCTACAATTCCGGCACCTAAAATACGGTTGGTATCAGGGCAAAATAATAGTTTGGTCATTCCTTCTTCGCGACCCATACTTAAAGCTCTACCGCTGGCAGCCCAAGGAAATGTAGCTTTTTCATAAGCCACATTTTTTTCCTTAGCTTCTTTCTCAGTGAGTCCTGCCCAGGCTAATTCTGGATCGGTATAAGCCACACTGGCTATACAGCGAGGATCAAAGTAATGCTTTTTACCGCAAATGACCTCAGCGGCGACTTTACCCTCTGGAATGGCTTTATGTGCTAACATCGGTTGGCCAACCACATCACCAATGGCAAAAATGTGATCCACGTTTGTGCGCATTTGTTTATCAGTAGGAATAAAACCACGCTCATCTACCTTGACGCCCGCTTTATCAGCATCAATTCTTCCACCATTGGGCTTGCGTCCAACTGAGACTAGAACTTGCTTAAACGACAAAGGCTTGTCCGTGGCATGTTCACCTTCCATTGTCACGTAAATGCCATCTTTTTTAGCATCCATCTTGGTGACTTTAGTCTTTAGTAAAAACTTAATACCTTTATCAGACATGCGTTTTTGTAGCACTTTAACTAAATCTGCATCTGCTCCAGGAATCAACTGATCCATAAACTCTACAACAGTAACCTCAACACCCAATGCGGCGTAGACCGTTGCCATTTCCAGGCCAATAATACCGCCACCCAGAACAAGCATATTACCTTTAATATCTGCAAGTTCAAGTGCTCCGGTAGAACTGAAAATACGTTTGTCTTCAGGAATAAACGGTAAGTTAACCGACTCACTACCTACGGCAATAATGGCGTTCTCGAATTCTACTTCAATGGTTTCACCCTTACCCTGAACGGTAACTTTATGAGAGCCACTGAAATTAGCAGTTCCAGTAATAATGTCTACTTTACGCTGTTTAGCCAAAGCTTTTAAACCACTGGTTAATTTGCCAACCACTTTGTTTTTCCAAGCAACTAATTTTTCGGCTTCGATTTTAGGCTTATTAAAGCTGATACCGTAATCGGCCATTTCATGCGTTTCGTCCAACACTTTAGCAACATGAAGCAATGCCTTTGAAGGAATACACCCAACATTTAAGCATACCCCACCAATATTCTCATAGCGCTCAATAAGCACCACCTTTTTACCTAAATCAGCCGCTCTAAATGCTGCGGTATACCCTCCAGGGCCACTGCCGATTACAACGACTTCGGTCTTTACTTGTTTGCTCATCTTAAAGCCTCTTGTTTCAAAAACTATAATAAAATTTTGCGGATATCTTCTAAGCTATCGGCTAAATAGCGCGTAAACCGCGCGGCTTCTGCACCATCGATCACGCGATGATCATACGAAAGTGACAGTGGCAGCATGAGTCGTGGCTCAAACTGTTTATTGCGATAGACTGGCTTCATAATTGACCGCGACAAGCCTAAAATAGCCACTTCTGGGCTATTAACAATTGGCGTAAATGCCGTACCACCTATGCCGCCTAAGCTAGATATAGTGAAACACCCGCCACTCATATCCGCTGGCATCAACCCCTTTTCTCGTGCTTTGGTGCTTAATCGTGACATTTCTTTCGCGATATCGCTCACGGATAATTTATCTACCTCTTTAATCACTGGCACCACCAACCCGTTTGGCGTTTCAACCGCAACACCAATATTACAGTATTTTTTGTAAATTAACTGTTCACCACCAGGATCCAGAGAAGTATTAAACTGTGGAAATTGCGCCAACGCTTTACTGACGGTTTTACAGACAAAAGCAAGTAACGTTAGCTTATAACCAGCTTCTTTCGCAGCCTCAGCCTCTTGTTTTCGAAATACTTCGAGTTCTGTAATATCTGCCTCATCAAATTGTGTGACATGAGGAATGGTTAACCAGGCTCGGTGAACGTTTTCTCCGGTTAAGCGTTTAATCTTATTCAAAGGCTTGGTTTCGACTTCACCAAACTTACTAAAATCAATGCTAGGTGCGGGGGGTAACGCCAAACCGCTAGCCGCAGATTTATCTTGCAACCTAGCTTTAACGTATTCATGAACATCTTCTTTCGTAATTCTAGACTTTCTGCCTGATCCTTTAACTTGTTTTAGATGAACCCCCAACTCCCGCGCTAAACGTCGCACAGCAGGGCCTGCAAAAACAGAAGTCCCTGCTTCCGTGAATGATTCAGAGGGTAAAGCAAATGACTTGGAAGGTTCGCCTGGAACCTGCTTTTCTGGTTTTTTTAATGCTTTGACGTCTGTTTCCTCTTGTTCTGACTCCGCCTTTCTCTGGGGTTGTTTCTCTTTTGATTCGGTTTCTTCTGCAATACTTTCGCTGGTTTCTAAAACAAGAATTAAATCGCCTTCAGAAACTTTATCACCAACTTTAACCTTGACGTCTTGCACAACGCCTTCTTTAGGACAGGGAATTTCCATGCTGGCCTTATCGGATTCCAATGTAATGATTGAATCGTCTTTACTGAGTTTATCTCCCTTGCTTACAAAGACCTCAATCACTTCTACCTGAGTTGCGCCGCCAATATCTGGAACCTTAATCTCTTCTTTTGTCTTTGCTTGTGAAGCGCGTTCATTTTTGACTTCGCTGGGTTTTTGATCGCTCTTCGTATCTTCATGTTGTGTTTCGTCTTTTTTCTTCTCTTTTTTCTTTTCAGATGAAGCTCTTTCTTCGTCCTCTAATATTAAAATTAAGTCGCCTTCAGAGACTTTATCGCCAGCATTTAGCTCAATCGATTTAACTGTACCGGCTTTGGGAGAAGGGATATCCATGCTCGCCTTATCCGATTCTAATGTGATTAGCGGTGTATCCTTACTGATTTCATCCCCTGATTTAACCAGAATTTCAATTACATCAACATCAGTGGCTCCACCAATGTCTGGCACGGTTATCTTATTGTCATCTGCCATATGAATTATCTCTCACCCTCTGGATCAATACATGTATGTGGTCTTGATAAACACTAGCATCAACACCACAGGTTTTTGTTAACTTAATGCGTTGCCGGATTAAGCTTATCCTGATCGATATCGTATCGTTTAAATGCGTCTTTAACGGTGGACTTTGGAATCGTTCCTTCATTGGCTAAAGCAGTTAATGCTGCTACCACGATGAACTTGGCGTCCACTTCAAAGAAATGACGTAATTTGGCTCGAGTATCACTTCGTCCAAATCCGTCGGTGCCTAACGTTGTATACGGAACGTTTATAAACTGTCGAATCTGATCAGCATATAAGCGTATATAGTCAGTTGCAGCAATAACAGGGCCTTTCATATCTGCCAATTGCTGAGTGACATAACTCTCTCTCGGTTGTTCACCTGGGTGCATACGATTAAATCGCTCCACTTCAAGCCCTTCTTTTCTAAGTTCATTAAAGCTTGTTACGCTCCATACATCCGAGGTAATTGAAAAATCTTCCTTTAACATACTGGAAGCCTCAAGGACTTCTCTTAAAATAGTCCCTGATCCCATCAATTGAACATGTTTTTTAGAAGGTTTAGCACATTTTTCAATCAGGTACATGCCTTTAATAATGCCCTCTTCTACTCCTTCTGGCATATCGGGGTGATGATAATTTTCATTCATCACAGTAATGTAATAAAACACATTTTCCTGATTTTTATACATACGACGCAAACCATCTTGAATGATGACTGCAAGCTCGTAAGCATAGGTTGGGTCGTAGCTCACACAATTTGGGATAGTAGAGGCATAAATTTGGCTATGCCCATCTTGGTGTTGTAAGCCTTCTCCCGCCAAGGTGGTGCGCCCTGCTGTTCCACCTAATAAAAATCCGCGTGCTTTCATATCCCCAGCTGCCCAAGCCAAATCTCCTACGCGCTGGAAGCCAAACATGGAGTAATAGATGTAAAAAGGAATCATTGGCAAGCTGTTTGTACTGTATGAAGTTGCTGCTGCAATCCATGAGCAAAATGCTCCCGCTTCATTAATTCCTTCTTCTAGGATCTGCCCATCCTTAGCTTCTTTGTAAAACATGACTTGCTCATGATCCACTGGGGTATAAAGCTGGCCAACAGGAGAATAAATTCCAACCTGTCTGAATAATCCTTCCATACCAAACGTGCGGCATTCATCGGGAACAATTGGCACAATGCGTTTACCAAGCTCTTTATCTTTTAGTAAAACGGAAAGAATACGAACAAACGCCATCGTCGTTGAAATTTCACGATCACCTGAATTTTTTGTAACGGTAGAAAAAGCTTCAAGCTCAGGAACACTCAATGACTCACACTCATGACTACGATGAGGTAAGAACCCGCCTAATGCTTCACGTTGCTTTCGTAAGAACTGAATTTCGGGGCTGTCTTCATCTGGACGGTAAAACGGCACGTCGGTAATTTTATCGTCACTAACGGGGATGCTAAAGCGATCACGAAACGCTCGTAACTGCTCTACAGTCATCTTCTTTTGCTGATGTGTGATGTTCATTCCCTCGCCGGCTGCCCCCATTCCATATCCTTTAATGGTTTTAGCTAAGACTACCGTCGGCGTCCCGGTGTGTGCTACCGCTTCAGCATAGGCAGCATAAACTTTCTGAGCATCATGACCACCACGATTCAAGCGCCAGATTTCTTCATCCGACATATGCTCAACCATTTTTTTAAGTTCAGGATACTGATTAAAGAAATGCTCTCGCACATAGGCGCCATCGTTTGCCTTATAAGCTTGATAATCACCATCGACGCACTCTTCCATGCGTTTTTGTAAAATACCATCCTTGTCTCGAGCTAACAGTGGATCCCAACGCCCACCCCAAATCACTTTAATTACATTCCAACCAGCACCACGGAAAACTCCTTCAAGCTCCTGTATGATTTTTCCATTACCACGAACCGGCCCATCAAGCCGTTGGAGGTTGCAGTTGATTACAAAAATCAAATTATCTAACTTTTCTCGCGCGGCAATAGTTAAGGCTCCTAAAGATTCAGGCTCATCTGTTTCACCATCCCCTAGAAATGCCCAAACTTTCCGTCCGTTATTTTCAATCAAGCCTCGGTGTTCTAAATACTTCAGGAAACGCGCTTGATAAATTGCTTGTAAAGGGCCAAGTCCCATTGAAACGGTGGGAAACTGCCAAAAATCCCCCATTAACCACGGATGCGGATAAGAAGACAATCCGTCCACTTCCACTTCTTGTCTGAAATGATCAAGCTGCTGTTCTGATAAACGACCTTCTAAGAAAGCGCGCGCATAGATACCAGGAGAAGAATGACCTTGAATATACAGTAAATCACCGCCATTTTTCTCAGGTCCCTTAAAAAAGTAATTAAACCCGATTTCATAGAGCGTCGATGCGGAAGCATACGTTGCAATATGCCCACCCAACTCAGGAGCATACTTACCCGCACGCAGAACCATAGCAACGGCATTCCATCGAATTAGAGCGCTAATGCGCTTAGCAATTCCCTCATCAGGAGGCATTTGCTGCTCTTCATGAGGTCTTATTGTATTGCGATAAGGCGTATGGATAGACGATGCGAGTTTTATACCTGAAGCATTTGCCTGTTCCAATAATTGCTTGAGAATGAACTTTGCTCGGTCACTGCCTTCATGAGCAACAACAGATTCTAAAGCATCTAGCCACTCTCTGGTTTCAACTGGATCTATATCTTTTGTATTTTCGATGGACATTAAGTTTCCTCGTCTGAAGAAAAATTAGCAGCATGTTGGGGCAACTTGTAATCGTTTGTGAATCAAGCCTGTGCAGGATTGTTCACAAATACGGTAGTCCCCGATGCATTCGCACGTAGTTTTGCTGCATTGTAGTGGATCGCGAAAGGATTGCAACTCGCGTGAAATCATAGCACCTTGGACACATTGCCGATGTTTAAATTTAGCGTAACTGCGAGCTGCGGTCTGGGTGGTAGAAAAAGAGCAATGTTTACAATTATTTTTACAAACCATACAGCAAGCCTCGAAGCGTTTCTGGCATTCTGCCTTACACACTACTTCTGCTGGGGTCAGTGAATGCTGCGCACAAGCGGATAAGAGTAAAGTCAGCAAAGTAACGATCACTTTCATCATAGCCAGGCCACCATGGTAAAGATAGCTAAGAAGACTAACAGTACTATCACCGCGTGTTCAACTAATGTTTCAGCTTGCGGCAAAAGCATCTGAGATTCCTGCTCCTTTTCAACCGCTTGCAGGCCACACTGAATTAGCATTAAGCGATTCGCTTCAGGTGACATAAAAAAATACTTTAGAAAATAACTTAATCCAGCCTGAAAATTGCCCACTAATAAATAAAGAAATGAGGTCATTTTAGCAGGAATCCAGTCTAGTAAAGCGGTAAGCAGGCTAGCCGCAGGCTTAGTAATATTGAGCGACCGAGATAGTGATATCATTCGGTAAGCCAATATTCCTATTGGTCCGATAACGATATACCAAAAAATAACAGTAAATAATTGTCCATTTACATCCGCTAGGTATGCTCCTACTTCATCGGGGGTAATTTCATGTTCGGTATGCTGTCTTTTAGGATAAAAAGGATTTTGTGGACCGAGACAATAATAGAACAATAGAATATTAAATATTAAGCTGGCGAAGCCAAAAGCAACGTTATTTAAAAAAAAGAAGATTAAACTGGAAACCGTGATTATTGGTAAAATTAAAGCAGCCAAACGGACCCAGCCATTCGCCCACATTCCTTTCTCAGGTAATTTCTTAGAAAAGCTATTTGCGTAAGGTTCAAACCATTCAAAACGGTGATGCGAACTCATATGTATAAGAAATCGCTCACTTAATAAACAAAGAACAATTACTAATAATTTCATAGCCGCTCCTACCCTAATCTTTCCGCATTTTATCTGACAAAGACATTGGTGTTGGATATTTTAACACAACTAAATACGATGAAACGATAAAGGTTAAAATGGTTGTCGCCTGTATGAGATTTGAGGCAACCTCCGATATTAAGTTTGTCGTAAGTGCGATGCTTGCGACTAACAAAGAAAACTCACTGGCCTGTCCAAGGCGATAGCCCACTTCTTTAGCAACGGACCGCTTCTCTCCGGCTTTCGCTAACATCAGATAGAAACATACAGGCTTTAGCACTATGATGAGCACGGATAAAATCAATGCTGGAATTACCACTTGAGCGGCATAACCAAAATTAAAGGTAGCGCCAACGGAGAAGAAAAACATAACTAAGAAAAAATCTCTTAATGGTTTTAAGCTTTCTGCAATGAATAAAGAAATAGGGCTGGCCGCCAAGGCAACCCCGGCGACAAAGGCGCCAATATCTTCTGATAACCCCAGTCTGGCCGCAAGAATCGATAAGCCCAGGCACCAACCAATAGAGAGTAAAAACACATATTCTTGCGTTCGGTCAAAGCGGGCGAGCAATTTAATCAGCACGTAGCGTTCGACAGCAAATGCGAAGAAAATAAGCGCAGGCAACGCCACACCAACCATTAATAAATCATTCCAGGATAGTCCTCCTCCCTGCTGCGCGCCATTTATTAAAATGAGTACAACGATAGCGATAAGATCTTGCATTAACAAAACGCTAATCATAACCTCACCGGTATGCTGATGATGCAAGATAGTGGTCGGCAATAATTTCAAGCCAATAATCGTACTAGAAAACATCATTGCGCCGCCCAATACCCAGGCGTCTGTAACAGAAAGCCCAAACCAACGGCCAATGAAATAAGATAATACGGCAAAAAATATGGAACTTAATAAGGCAATCCACGTAACCTTTTTAAGCATGTGGACCAAGTTTTGAGGCTGCAAATGAAGACCAAGCAAGAATAATAAAAATACAATACCCATCTCACCGACTTGCTGCAACGCACCTAAGTCTGGCACGAGTTTTAATCCCCAAGGGCCAAACGCTGCTCCTAAGAGAATATAGGCGACAAGCAAAGATTGGCGAGTGTAAAGCACAACGGTAGAGAAGACGGCTGCGCCACCAAAAATCAGAAAAATTGTATAAAACACTGCACCGTCATGCATAGACTAATAATCCACTCTCAAAGTTCAATGATCAATGATATCCTGCTTCCGCAGATTTCCCCCAAAAGACCTTGTAGGCATAAAAGGTATATCCCAGTAAAATTGGCAACATAATAACCACCCCTACTAAAATAAAAATCAGGGTAGAATCTGGGGCTGCTGCTTCCCACAATGTAACATCATGGGGTATTAAATAAGGATAAACACTGATGCCAATCCCACAATAAGAACAAAGAAAAATAATGACACTGTAAATGAACGGCTTAACTTCATTGCCAAGCGTTAAATTTCTCCAAGTTAAAACAATCATTAAAGCGGTAATTGCAGGTAGAGGCATTAGTAAAAAAAAGTTGGGTATACTATACCACCGATTGAAAATTTCTTCATCATGTAGTGGCGTCCAGATGCTCACAAAAATAAGAAATGCGGCAATAAGACATAAAAACCCTTTTGCAAAATGAATCATTTTCCGCTGTAATTCATCTTCACTTTTAATCACCATCCAAGTCGAGCCCAAGAGCGCATAGCCACAAATCAATGCAACCCCGGTCATTAAACTAAATGGAGTTATCCAATCGGGATCACTGATAACCATAGCCTCCTCATTAATATTAAACCCTTGGACAAAAGCCCCTAAAATGACGCCTTGGAAAAAAGCAGCCGCGATTGAGCTAACAGTAAAGGCCCAATTCCAGATTGGCTTTGATGCTTCGGCTTTAAATCGAAATTCAAACGACACGCCACGAAAAATCAAAGCGACCAGCATTAACATTATGGGCATGTATAAAATTGGCAACAACAAACCATAAACCATTGGAAAAGCACCATAAAGCATTGCCCCACCAAATACGAGCCAGGTTTCATTTCCATCCCATACAGGTGCGATTGAGTTCATCATAATATCGCGCTCACGCTCACTTTGAGCAAACAAAAACAAAATGCCAATTCCCAGATCAAAGCCATCCAGAATGACGTACATGATGATGATAAAGCCTAGAAGACAAGCAAAAATTAGAGGCAGCATTATTTTTTTTCTCCCTTCATATCGGTCATATATTGGAAGGTATGATGCTCTATCTCATCTGTTCTGAGATCTTTTGGACCTTTACGTATTGTTTTCATTAAATAGTACAGATAGAACCCGAATATGACTCCATAAGCCAAAATAAGCAGGCAGAGGGATATAATGACCTCTTCCATCGTAATAGCAGACACCGCATCTCGAGTGCGCATCAAATTGTAAACAACCCAAGGTTGGCGGCCTATCTCCGCCGTTAGCCATCCAGCAATAGCCGCGACAAATCCCAGTGGTGCCATGAATAAGCACCAGTAATGAAACCATGAAGACTTATAAAGTCGCTCGTTTCTTCGCATAAAAAGCGCTGCAAGTGCAGTTCCTAACATTAACACACCAATGCCAACCATGATCCTGAAGGTATAAAATACTGGAGCCACGAGTGGTTGGTCTTGGCGAGGGACTGAGCGCAATCCAATAAGCTCTCCATCCCACTCATGGGTATTGATGAGGCTAGCTAATTTTGGAATGCCAATAACATACTCGTTTTTTTGCTCTGTTTGCGACGGCCATGCAAACAATAATAGCGGGGCACCACGCTGCGTTTCCCAAACCCCTTCCATAGCTGCCGTCTTTAAAGGTTGGTACTGATGAACATCTAACCCCACTTTGTCGCCAATTGCGATTTGTAATGGCACAACAACTAACGCTGACCACATTGCAATTGAAAGTACCCTACGAGACATTTCGATAAAACGATGTTTCAATAAAAAATAACTTGCAATTCCCGCCAATACAAAACATGTTGTTGTATAGGACGCAAACAACATATGTAATACTCTTGGTATAAAAGATGGATTAAAAACAATATCCCACCAGTTAGCGACTAAATACTTACCCTCTAAAATCTCATACCCTGAGGGAGTCTGCATCCATGAGTTTGCCGACATGATCCAAAAGGCAGACACTGTTGTCCCAAGAGTCACAAAAAGCGTAGCAAAAAAATGTAAATAAGGATGAACTCTCCCCCAACCAAACAACATGACTCCTAGAAATCCCGCTTCCAGAAAAAATGCCGTTAATGTTTCATAGGCAAATAGCGCTCCCAGGATATTGCCAAACCCCGAAATAAATGGGCCAAAATTCGTACCAATTTGGTAAGCCAAAACAATTCCAGAGACCACCCCCATTCCAAACGTAAGCGCAAAGACTTTCACCCAGAATTTGCAGAGCCTTAAGTAAATAGGATTTTGAGTATAAAGCCAGGTTGCTTCCATGCCTGCAATGAACAGAGCCAGACCTAAATTTAACGTGGGAAATAAAATGTGAAATCCGATGCTAAATGCAAATTGGATTCTGGAGAGTATTTCAACAAGCATGCTAGGTTCTCTGAGGTTTTGGATTATTAAAGCATGTTTAATCTTGTTTAAACACCTCTCTACACAATATTTTTTAACTCGGTACAGAGAATTTTTTTATTTATTTTCAAATGTTTTCAATTCTTTACGGATGACTTTCCATTCCGGCAGAAACCGATCCATAAACGCGTAAAAACGTTTATTATGGCTCGCTTCTAGAAGATGCACCATTTCATGAACCAATACATATTCTAAACATCGCAACGGTTTTTTGATTAGCGAAAGATTTAACCAGATTCGCTGCGCTCGTGGATTACAAGTGCCCCATCTTGTCTTCATACGTTTTATACCCCACTCCTGTACTTGGACACCAATGATTGACTCCCATTTTGTGATAAGCGCGGGGAGTATTTTTTTCAGCTCAGAGCGATACCAAGCGTACATTATTTTTTCCATAGAAGCTTGTGTCGAATTTTCCTTAACAAAAAAATGCAACAAAGGAGGAGCTAATTCAATTTGATTTTTTTTAGCATTTGTCTGAATGGTTAGACAGTAGGGATTGCCTAAATACCAGTGCGATTCGCCCGATATGAATTGTAATGAAGAATATGGCTGTCTTGCCTTGACTATTTTTGTATGCTTAAGAATCCAATCCTGCTTACTCTCTACGAACTGCTTAATATAATCGTCTGAGCATGCTCTAGGCGCACTTACTTTAACACCCCCTTCACGATCAATCCGAATATAGATGTTTTTAATGGGTTTTCGGATTAACTCAATAACAATATCACCGATATGTAGATTCATAGGATTCTTAACTTAGAGGTCCTGCGCCCCTATGTGAGGAGCAACTGATTGTTTTTGCAACAGTGTAACTTCTAATATTTATGTCCGTAAAGTCATTGTCAATATTGATTTAATAAGAAACACAGTGGCATACTGGTTTGTTTTTTAGGTTACTGCGTCCTTTTTTTGGCATCCTAAAAATCAAAAAGGAATGTTTTTTTTCATTTTGATTTGTTATTTATAGGATTACGTTGTCAATTTAGATAACCCCGAAATGGCGTTAAGTAAACTTTCGAAAGGATTGTTATATGATATCTTTAGAGTTTTTAAACAAGGTGAAATTGCCTCTATTGCTTTTAGCAATACTTATTTTTCCTCAATTTTTAGGCTCGTACGTACCGGTTGAAGTTAAATCCATTTCTTATGCGCTTAGCCTAAGCATGAAGGCCGTATTAGAATTTTTGTTACCTTTTATCATTTTTAGTTTTATTTTTTCTTGCCTATCCAATTTTCAAAAAGGCGCTATATTTTTTGTCATATTGTTAGTGAGTTGCGTCTTTGCTTCTAATTTTACGGCATTGCTGTATGGTTATACCATGGGCAAAGTCGGATTAAATTTGCTGCATTTTAAAGAAACTGCGATTCATCATTCCGCCGAACTTATGCCTGCTTGGCACTTTCATTTAAAAAAATTAGTAACCAATGATATTGCTTTGCTTTGCGGTTTTATCAGTGGGATTTTCTTTTCTGTCTTTCCTAGCTCGACTGCAAAACAACTTGGTAGCCAACTGAATAAGCTTTCAAATGGTTTTCTTAAAAAAGTCTTTATCCCACTATTACCGTTATTTATTCTCGGATTTGTCTTTAAGTTAGAACATGAAAATATTCTACAAGCTTCTTTAAAAATTTACGGGCCTATACTGCTCTTAATTCTATTTTCTCAGTGGTTTTATATTGGCTCTTGGTACATGATTGCCAGCCGATTTTCATTCAAAACTTTTATTTTTTATATTAAAAATGTTCTTCCTGCGAGTCTTACGGGATTGAGTACGATTTCTAGTGCGGCTTCTATGCCCGTCTTGCTCGTTTCAACGGAAAAAAACTTGCAAGACGCTCAAAGAGCCAAGATGTTGGTGCCAGCTATTATTAATATTCATACCATCGGCAGCGCCATTGCAATCCCCATCCTAGCATTGGCCACGATATCCACCTTTGGTATGCCAACGCCGACGCTTTCCGCCTTTATTATCTTTGCCCTGTACACTGCATTAGCTAAATATGCGGTGGCAGCCGTTCCAGGTGGCGTGGTTATTGTGGTTGCACCTATTTTAGAAGCGCATTTAGGATTTTCCAGTGAGATGGTTGGCCTTGTAACAGCGGTTTATATGATTTGCGATCCGTTTGGAACTACCGCGAACGTAACCTCGAATGGCGCGTTTCCTATCTTATTTTCTAAGCTATATAATCTTTTAATCAGTAAACATCCCGTCAGGAACGCTAATAAATCTTCTGCATTAGCTTCGAGAGGCTATGAATAATATACCCGTGATCGTTCAAAATGGATGGCCTGCGCGGGAATGACAAAATATTGCGCAACGACTTGCGCTATTAATTATACCTAATCGTATGATCTTGCCCTGGTGAAAAAGAGCTTGACTTATGCTCCAAGCTCTTTTTTCGACACAGCCCTCAAAACTCGATCCATCATTTTAACCGTCAAGATGCGTTTTAAAGCGATAAATAGATAGGCCGGAAACGTGACCGGATATTTAGCTTTTGGTTTTTTTGACTCAATTGCTTGAATCAGCTTATTCACAACCGCTTCAGGAGACTTTGTAAACACGGATTCTTTTTTCTGAGTACGATAATCCCCTAACATTCGCTGATATTGAGCCTCATAGTGGCTCTCTTGCATATTAATTTCTTCTTCCGCACGCAACACACTGGTGTCTCTGAACTGGCTTGTAATGGGACCAGGTTCGATACAGATCACTTTGATGCCCGAGGAGTTGAGTTCTAATCTGAGGGTATCCGTTATCCCTTCCACGGCATATTTTGAGGCATTATAAGCGCCTCGAAACGGCAAGCTGATTATTCCCAAGATAGAACTAAGATTGATAATGCGCCCTTTCCCTTGCGCACGCATGATAGGAATGGCCAGCCGAGTAAGCTCCATTAGGCCAAAAACATTCGTCTCAAATTGTTGGCGCAAAACATCACGAGAGAGATCTTCTAATGCCCCAGCTTGCCCATAACCCGCATTGTTAATTAGAACATCTAATCGCCCATCCGTTTTAGCCATCAGCTCTTCAAAACCAGACTGAATGGACTCACTGACGTTCAGATCCATTAGTACGACTTCAATGCCAAGCTGAATTAGCCGCTTCATATCTTCTGACTTACGGCAAGAAGCGATCACTCGATGACCACGCTTTGATAAAGCCTGACTCGCCTCAAATCCGATTCCTGTTGAACAGCCTGTAATAAAAATAATTTTTGAATTCATACGGTTATAACCCTAAAACGTTTGCCGTGTGTTTGGCAATGATCTGCTCTTCATCCGTTGGCAGTACGAACACAGGAATCCTAGACGCACTTGTAGATATGACGGTTGAATGAGTTTCATTGGCGGCGTCATCAATATGAACGCCCAACCAACTTAGATAATCACAAATATGCGATCGTACCAAAACATCATTGCACCCCATTGCTCCGGTAAAAACAAAGGCGTCTATTCCGTTTAGTGCCATCATTAAACCACCTAATTCCTTTGCTGCAATGTAGCAAAACAGATCGATGGCTTCTTTTGCTTCTGGTTCATCTGAGTTTTCTAAATCACGCATATCACCGCTTAAGCCTGAAACACCAAGTAATCCAGATCGCTCATACAATAATGTTTCAATTTCCTTAGGTGACCATTTCTTTTCTTGTTGTAAATAAAGCACAACACCCGGATCAAGACGACCACACCGTTTTGCCATCATTAATCCCTCTAGGGCTGTAAATCCCATGGTCGTTGCTACGCTGTTGCCATGTTTTAAAGCACACATGCTCGCCCCGCTGCCAAGATGAGCAATGATTATGCGTTTATGTTCAAAGGAGTCAACATATTGAGGCAAAATACCAGATATATACTCATAAGATAGGCCATGGAATCCATAGCGAAGGATGTGTTGACCGTGAACAAGTTCTCTAGGCAAAGCAAATTGCTGAGCTAACCAAGGCTGGGTTCGATGAAAGGCGGTATCAAAGCAGGCAACTTGTTTCAAATGTGGGTATTTATCCGCTAAGATTTCAAAGAGCTTTAAATTATGGGGTTGATGAAGCGGGGCTAATGGAATTAACGCGGTTAGTGTTTGCTTAATGTCCTGATTTATTTCCACGGCATTATCAAACTCAACCCCTCCATGGACGATGCGGTGACCCGCTGCAATCAGATCCAAGGAAGCCTCATCGTCACACCAATTTAAGATCGCCAATAACGCAGCCTTATATCCGCTATCGATAGATTGATGAGTTTCAATCGTTTCTCCGCGTTTATTTTTTATTGTTAACGTGGTTTGATCATGGATTCGATCCACCTCGAAGCGATATACTAACGCTTGCGTTGCTGCCTCGTATAGAGCACATTTTAAGCTATTAGAGCCGGCATTACAGGTTAAAAGATGCTTAGTCATATTCCTTGAGATTCCTTACCATTCATATATAGTAAGGCCAATGCTGCTGACGCAAGTCGTGCTTTTACACCCCCCACTCGGCTTGTTAGCATGAGCGGCACATGTGCGCCCATTACAATACCCGCAGCATTGTATCCTGAAAGATATTTCATCTGTTTATAAAGCATATTTCCCGATTCAATATCTGGCACGATGAGAATATCCACATCCCCTGCTACTTGTGATTTAATCTGTTTGATTTCAGCCGCTTCTTTTGAAATGGCGTTATCAAAGGCCAAGGGGCCATCTAATATTCCGCCTGTGATCCAATCGCGGTCTGCCATTTTGCACAGTGCTGCTGCTTCGACGGTAGAAGGTATTTTGTGAGTAATTTTTTCGGTTGCTGATAAAATTGCGACTTTAGGCGTACCAAACCCACATGCGCGAAATAAATCAATGGCATTTTGAATAATGTCTTTTTTGTCTTCTAATGAAGGCTTAATATTAATGGCGGCATCACTTAGCCATAAGGGCTTGGGGTAAATATCCCTAGGGATATCAATACAAAACACATGACTAATTCGTCGAGCTGTTCTTAATCCCGAGTCTTTGCTCACCACAAAGCTTAGCAACTCATCGGTGTGAATATGCCCTTTCATTAAAGCTTCGACTTCTCCTTTGCTTGCCATACATACCGCGGTTTCAGCCGCTTCATGGCTATGTTTTGTAGCCACTAACTCAAACTCAGAGATATCTAATGACGCTTCTTCTGCAGCGTTTAAGATTCGATCTTTAGGGCCAACTAAAACCGGCTCAATGATGCCTTCTGTAGCGGCTGCAACAGCACCTTCTAGAGAGTTTTTTTCAACTGGATGCACAATTGCCGTTTTTAAAGGATGATCAACACGCTTACAGGCTTCTAACAATCGCTCATAAAAAGGAATTTCAAGTTCTGATTCTTCACGCATTACTACTCCTTAGCCATTCTTTCCTATTAAACATTTTCTTAATCAATAGTAGCGTATCATAATCGCTGAATTATGTTGTTGAACTATTGTAACATCCTGCTTATATTATCAATAAGCTTACTTCATCATAATAAGGGCTATGAAAAATAAACTCTATATTACTGGAATGCTCAACGCCATGCTACAAGGGGTTTATGAAGGTGATGATACAGTGCATAGCCTTTTAGCTAACAGAAGTTGTGGAATTGGAACGTTTGATAGAGTTGATGGGGAACTCATTGCGGATCAAGGACAATGTTATCAAGTTAAAGCGGATGGTAAATTACGTCTCGCTGATTCATCCACAAAAGTACCCTGGGCAATGGCTGCCGATTTTACCCCAGAAAAAACCTTTACGCTTAAAAACTTAGGTAGCTTGTCAAAAATAGATGAAGCGTTAGCCCCCCATCTAACCTCTGAAAATTATTTTCATATTATAAGAATTATCGGCTCGTTTAACTCTATAAAGTATCGCTCTGAATGCCCACAAAAAAAACCCTACAGGCCCATGTATGAAACATTGCCCTCTTTGCAGCGAGAATTTACCGTTGATAAGGTTGAGAAGGCAGTATTAATTGCGTTTTATACACCGGATTATTTTTCCTTTATTAGCGGTCAAGGGTTTCATTATCATTTTTATGATGAGAACACCAAAACGGGTGGCCATATATTAAAAGCCTCATTACATGAAGCTCGAGTCGAACTTGCTCACTGTCTTGAAGTAACCATTCGCTTTATCGACTCTTCTGATTTTAAAAACGCCAATATTGGCGAAGATTTACGCGAACAATTGAAAAAACTGGAATAATCGCGTAAATAGTCGATTAACCGGTAGTTTAGCTCCTACTTCAGCTTAGGTAATCTCCAATGCATCGTTCCTCGGACAGACTGATCTGGCTTTTTTTTATTCTTTGTTTAGGCATTCAAATTTTAATTGAGACTAATAGTCTGATTCATCATGATATTATTTGGAGTCTTGAAATTGGTAAGCGCTTATTTTCAGGCGGTCAATATGGAAATGATTTTTTTGAAACCAATCCATCTCTTCTCTATTTTATACATGGAAGCCTAGTCAGCTTTGCTAAAATGGTGCAGCTTAAGTCAATTACTGTGTTTTATAGTTTTTTACTCGGTTTGACGGTGTTTTGTTTCCTTATCTGCAATACAATAATTCGTAACTTATTCAGAGAAGATAAAACCCTTGGGACTTATTTATTATTAGCCCTAGCGACAAGCCTTGGATTGGTTACTTTAGTTGATTATGGTCAAAAAGAGCAACTCATGCTTCTTTTAACCTTTCCTTATTTTTTCTTAAATTATTCTTTGCTCCTAGATAAACCACGGCCTGCTTGGCTTGAAGTTTTAGTGGGAGTAATGGCAGGCGTTGGCTTTGCTTTAAAACCACCTTATTTTTTTATTCCCTTTTGTTTAACTGAACTTTGGCAGTTGTGGAATAAAAAAACATTGCGTGTGTTCATGCGATGGGATCTTGCCGCGCTATTATTCATGCAACTAGCTTATGGCATTAGTGTTCTTACGATTACTCCGAGCTATCTTACTGAAATATTACCCGTCATCCTGGATACTTATGTTTCAGAGCGCTATGTGCATCTGCACACTTTATTATTGCAGGCGCCGATGATATTTTTTTACATCACAATGATCATTTGGGCTTTTTGTTTTCAAAGAGATCGGTTAAATACGATCATCAAATATCTCTTTATAATAACCCTCGGATTTGCCCTAAGTTACCTTTTGCAAGGTAAGGGTTGGCGCTATCAGGCATTACCGCTTTATGCGTGCAATATTCTATTAATTAGTGTGATTAGCTTATCGGGTTTTAGGAAATTTAAACATGCTGGAATCGAAACGACTTTATTAGCCATGTCCTTAGTCATTTTTACCACTACATTTTATGTTGTTCCAATTGCCTTAAACACCAAAAATCAGATGCAATGCGCATTTAACTCTAATTGTGCATTTAATCGCATGATCAAGGAAGTTTCTGCCTATGCTTCGGATAAACCATTTTTTATGTTCAGTACGTACATGCAATCTGCTTATTTTATGTACTACGGAGCTATGGAACTAGGATCTCGCTTCTGTTCGTTATGGCCAATTCCTGGGCTAATAAATCACCCAAATGAGCCTCGACTAAAGCATTCTATTCAAGAACAGGTCGTTGAAGATTTTAAACGGTTTCAACCAAATCTCGTGCTCGTTAACGTCAATATCACTCATCGCAAAGATTATGGATATATCCATGATCCAGATTTTAATTACCTTACCTTTATGCAGGATAATCAGCGCTTCAAAGCGTTGTGGCAAGACTATTATTGGGTCAAACGCGTTAGCTATAACCCCTTGTATTCATTTGATATTTATTTGAAGCGTTCCTAAATTTTATTCTTGGCAAGTATTATTTACCGTTTGTGTTGTTCAGACCAACCTCTAAAGAGATTGTTGCCAATTCCAGCTGTCTTGCACCATTTGTTCTAAAGAACGTGTTGCTTGCCAAGTTAGCTTTTTTTGAGCTTTGCTTGGATCGGCCCAATAGGCGGCTAAGTCTCCAGGACGGCGTGGTTTTATCACTGTCGGAATAGTACATCGATTAACGTCTTCAAACGCTTTAACCACTTCTAATACAGAATACCCTTTCCCTGTCCCAAGATTAAATACGTCAAACCCCTTAAGCTGGTTCATTAAATAATCCATGGCATGAATATGTCCCTCAACTAAATCCATTACATGAATGTAGTCGCGTATCCCAGTTCCATCGGGGGTCGAATAATCATCACCGAATATCGGTAAATACGCATGTTTTTTTAGTGCAACTTGAGTTATAAACGGCATTAAATTTTCCGGCATCCCTTTAGGAGAATCTCCAATTCCTCCATCAGGATGAGCCCCAATGGGATTAAAATATCGTAATGCTATCGCGCTAAAGTCTTCATCTGAGTCGCAGATATGATTTAGTAAGAGTTCCACCGATCGTTTCGTATCCCCATAAACATTAATGGGGATGGTTGGATGAGCTTCCGTATAAGGACAAGTAATTGGCTGGCCATAAACGGTGGCAGAGGAGGAAAACACAATGCGCTTTAGGTTTACTTCCTGCATGGCTTGCAATAAATTAACACTGCCTAGAACATTGGTTTCGTAATACTTTAAGGGGAATAGGCGGGATTCATAAACCGATTTTAAACCCGCAAAATGAACCACGAGATCAAATGTATTCTTGTTAAATAAATAACTTAATTGCGCTTTATTTCGTAGATCAACCTGAATGAATTCAAACGATTTAGACGTGAGGGCCTTAATGCCCGTAATGACATCAATTGACGAATTAACAAGATTATCAATCACGGTTACCTTATACCCTCTATATAAGGCCGCAACAACAAAATGACTGCCAATATATCCTAAACCTCCGGTCACTAATAAATGCACGCTGAAGTTCCTTCTGCTGGCTCATTCAAGTGTTAGCTTAGGTCTATCCCCGTGACTTTCAAAATGCGCGATTTATGCTTTTTGAAAGTCACGGGGATAGACGTGCTCTGGCATACTTATTATCTTGAAAAGCTATATTTCGTATTAAGAAAAAGCTAATTATAAAGCCTGTAGCCAGCGCAACAATTCTTACTGCCAAATAGTTTCTGAGGGCAAATCCTTCAACCAGAAGGATCATGACGCAAGCATTGACAAAAAAACTAAATAAACTGGCCAGCAAATGCCGATACCAAGCCCCAAAGAAGCTTCGGTTGTATTTTTTAAACAATATGGCATTACATAATAAAAAATTTGTAGTAACTCCAGGGATAAACCCTAAAGCCAACGCTAGCAGGTAAAATAAGCCAAACTGATACTTGGCGACATAAAAACTTAATGCATCGATAAGGGCCGCTATTCCACCAACCCCGATATATCCTAAAAACTTAATCATTAAAAGGCGTGATGAGTTCATGAGATTTTCTGCGGTACTAAACGCTCAGTCACGTTGAATTCATGATCGCTATCTTCATGATATTCGGCATCTTCATTCACATTCCAAACATTGTAACGTTCTTTATTCGCTAAAATATTTTCTACAGTTAATTTAGCTGTCATCATGGCATGGTCTTGATTGTTATATTTATGCATGCCATTTCGTCCAACCAAATGCAATCCTGAACAATGGTCATTTAAATAATCACGGATTTTCGCAACATGCGTTTTATACTGATCATCATAGATAGGATAGGCTTTCGACTGTCTTACCACACAGCCATCAATCACTGAATTTTCTTTCACAAGCCCTATATGATAGATTTCTTTTTTTGCCAGCTTTAAAAGTTCTTCATCGGTTGACGTCCATAAACCGTCACCTTCGAAGCAAAAATACTCCAATCCATAGCAATTCATACCTTCCGTTGGAATTAAATAGGGAGACCAGGAGCGAAAATTTTGTATGCGACCGACTTTAACACTGGGATCATGTATGTATATCCAATTATCATCAAATTGACCTTCTTCATTCACGATTAAGGCGATCAATAAAAAATCACGATATTTCAAACGATCTGCCGCAGCAATAATCTCAGCCGGTAAGGAAGGGGATAACGCATGGACTAATTCTCGTATCGGCATAGAGGAAATGATTTGCTTCGCATAAGCTACTTTCTTCCCATCGCATGTTGTGTACCCAACACGCCAAATTTTATCATCCGCCTGATACTCAAGCTCTGTAACGCATGCTCCAAGTTCAACTCGGTTACCCTGTTGTTGAATTTTTGCTTCAGCCGCCTCCCACATCATCCCTGGTCCCAATTTAGGATAACGAAAGTGGGTAATTAATGTTTTAATGGATGGATCAGCTTGATTCACGGATGAGAAGCAAGCGTTTTTTAATGCTGAGATTAAAGAAAGCCCCTTAATTCTTTGCGCCGCCCAATCGGCTGAAATCTCCGTACATGCCATGCCCCATACTTTTTCGGTATAGGTTTTGAAAAAAACTTGAAAAAAATATCGACCAAAATGATTGGTGACCCAATCTTGAAAAGAACGAACAGGCTTTATCGGAAACAGTCGAAATCGAAGATAAGACAAAAGTGCGCAACAAGAAGGATAAAGCCCGAGTTTCCACAAAGCTTCCAGTGGCTTAAGCGGATAGGTAAAAAATTTTTTTTGGTAGAAAATCCGTGATTTTCTAGGTCGCTCAATAAAGTCATCACCAAGCAGCTCTTCCCATAAGGCTTCGATGTTAGAAGACTTAGAAAAAAAACGATGACCGCCAATGTCGAACCGAAATCCCTTATATTGAACTGTTCTGGAAATTCCGCCTACATATTCGGTATCTTTTTCTAAAATTAAACATGATTTTTTCTGCTTCCCTAATAAATACCCAGCGGTTAGACCGGCAGGACCTGCACCAATACATAAAACATCAATTATACATGGAGGTTTATCCTTAATTTCCGTCATGATGAAGTCCTTTTGTTTTACGATGCCCTACACCTCGGATACAGGTGATGGATGCGGGTGTGTGGCCGTTTGAGTTGATTCATTTTTTTTATGATGATGAAATAGACCAAAACAAGATAAGCCTAATGACACAACGCCTAACCCTAACATACTCGGAGCCAAACCAGGCTGTTCTTCCTTCACCAGGCTCAATATTCCGAGTCCTAAAGCGAACACATCCACAGTAACAGCTGCTATAAGAATTTTGAATTTAAGGCTATTCGAAGCCTGAAGTCTTTGCACAGATTCTTCTAAAGTTTGACTCGTTCTCTGTAACTCTTGATATTGTTCTACTGTATATGTGGCCATAAAAAAACACTCTTTGAATGACGTTGCTATGATGAACCCTATTATTTGCAGAAAGCAAGGTCAAGTGTTTTTTATCATGTACCTCTGTACATGACAAAAAACCTGTCATGCCCGCGCAGGCGGGCAACCATTTCTGGTTTGACGATAACATAAATGTCGCATTTTATAGTTGATCGTGTATAGTAAAATATTTTTCAAAGGATTGAAGAGAACGCTAATGCGAAGAATTATCTCTAATGGCTTACTGTGTTTTTGGATAATTAGTTTTCAAGCGTATGCAACCCATCATACTGTAGATTTAACTATTTCTTATAGCACCGTCAATTTTAACGGCAAGTCCGCTACCGCAATTACCGTGAATAATCAAATTCCTGCGCCTACCTTAAGATTTACAGAGGGAGACACAGTTACCCTAAATGTTCATAACCAATTAGACAAAGAAGCGGCCATTCATTGGCATGGAATTATATTGCCGTGGCAAATGGATGGGGTAATGAACATCACACAGCGAGGGATACCGCCAGGAACGACGTTTAAATATCATTATAAGCTCCGTCAATCAGGTACTTATTGGTATCATTCACATGCAGGTTTACAAGAACAAGAGGGGTTGTATGGCGCCTTCATTATTGAACCTAAGTCTCCCCCTTCTTATCATTACAATAAAGATTTTGCGATTGTTTTATCCGATTGGAAAAACACAAGAGCAGATCATATACAAGCTAATTTAAAAAAGTCTGGCGAGTATTATTCTCCTTTATTTCCCCTGCAACCCTCCCTTCTGCATTTTATTCGCAGTTATGTTAATGCATCTAAAGAAGAGCAAAAGAAACTTTGGATGGATTATAAGATGATGCAGCACATGCGAATGGGTATTTTTGATATTAATGATATTGCTTATGATCGATTTCTGATAAACGGGCACCCTAAAGATAAGCCCTGGGTGGAGCGCGTAAAGGTAGGAGATGTCGTTCGTTTGAGGTTCATTGACGCTGGTGCCAATACATTCTTTCATATTAAAATGCCAGATGCAGATATGAAAATGGTTCACGTTCAAGGCAATGATGTCGTTCCTTATGCGGTCCAAGACTTTCGCATGGGTCCTGGTGAAACAAATGATGTTCTGGTAAAAATTGAAAAGAATCAACCCTACATTATTTATGTCGAATCAACCGATAAGGTAGGAAAAGTGTACGGGGCACTCATGCCTGATCCAAAACAGCCTGTCCCTTATCACAATATAAAACCCTTCCCTGAGCCTTTACCTGTAACACGCGAAAAAATGAAGAATGAACGTAAGCGTGGCTTAAACCCAATGAAGCATATGGGGTTGCAAAGCTCTTTAAATCAGCAACCGAAAATAAATACCATCGAAGCCGCGGCGCTACCGAACTCAAACCCCAAACATCAGCCAAATCATAAGCTCAAAACCATCGGAACGAAATATCAGCATTTAAAAGCACGCGTTAAAACCAATGATCCGACTAAACCCATATACAAAACCATTGATTTAAAGTTATTTGGGTTTATGGATCGCTTTATTTGGCTTATAAATGGAACTCCGGAGTATTATGCAAAACCCATTAAACTTTTACCCAGCAAACGTTATCGGCTGGTATTTACAAACAATTCCATGATGCATCATCCCATGCATTTACACGGGCATTGGCTCATTCTTAGAAATGGGCATGGAAGTTATGATCCGTTATTACATACCATCGACATACCACCTGGGAGTCAAGTCATTGCTGACTTAGATACCGATGCCAGCGGCCAATGGTTTTTCCATTGTCATATGCTAAATCACATGGCATCAGGGCTATCTAGAACCTTTCAATATGGCTCTATCCTGGAAGTCGCCAAAGGATTGAAAAAACCACAATATATTATTGAGGATACCCCCTACTATAATAGACCTATTGTACGAGTCGATGAATTACGACCCATACCTTTATCGCTTGTAAAGGATCCAATCCACACACCCAATAAATTTTTTGCTGCTTCCTGGATAGATTTGGGAGGAGATTTTTCTCACAATCGGCAAATGCTAACGTACTACGGCTTATATGGACCAGACTTTAATAAATTACAATTATTTGTTAACGATGCTGAAATGGAACAAGGTAGCATTTCAAATGCTGATCTGGATGTATTTTACTGGAGACAAATCAGTCAATTTTGGGCATTAAAAGGAGGTGCGAATTATTTTTATCGCCCTTCACAAACCCCTTACTGGCAACCTGGGGCAGGATTTGAAGGATTGCTTCCTTATTTTATTGCGAACAGTTCGCGCTTCTATTATCACAAAGGGAGTTTTAAGGCCGACATCGAGTTTGGGCGAAATACTCAATTAACCAATAATTTCTTTATAGGAATAGAGTTACGCGGCATTGCTGCAACTAAAACCGTCGTTGGAGATCAAATTGGCAGTGGATTAAATGAAACATTTGTCAATGTAAGACCTAATTACCGTATAGCCCCAGGAATTAGCGCTTTTATTGAATACGAGCATGAGCAATATTATGGACGATTAAAGTCAATAAGACGTCAGCTCGGTGAACCAACGAGTGAGGATTCTGTATTCATGGGCTTAGCTTTTTTGATTTAAAAAATTTAATCTTGCTGCATTAAATCACTATCGTTTTTATTATTGCTTTAAACCACAAGCATGGCTCCCGCCCTTTTCTAGTAGTACATTAGTAATTTCTTGAAAGCCTTCACGTTTCTCGGATAAAGATAAAGGCGTATCACCATGGTTTGTCCTAGCATTAATGTTTATAGTCGGATGCTGTAATAGCCAGCGAACCATCTCATCCTGACCACCAAGAATAGCTCGGTGCAAGACAGAATATCCCTCATAATCTTTTAAATTTGGATCCGCTCCATTTTTTATCAATAATTTCATTACAGGCAAATTTCCTTCCTCAGCCGCTAAAATTAAAGGAGTTTTATTATAGTTATCCCTAACGTTCAAATCAGGACTCTTTTTACAAACAACCTCGACTATCTCTTCTGTGCCATAGCGAGCGGCGTAGTGCAAAGGAACTCTACCGTTAGTATCAGAAAGAGTGGAAACTCTATCATAAGTTAACCAAGAATCAATAAGCATGATGTGTTGATTTAAAACAGCCTTATGAATAGGATATAGCCATTACACTTCAAAATCCGAAATTAGGTTCACTGACAATTTGAAATTTATCAGTGAGCCTAGCTCTCAATAATTTCTTTTTACGCCCAATTTGTTTGAAGAAAGTAGTTATGGCTT
>NZ_CAAAIW010000003.1 GCF_900640115.1 Legionella yabuuchiae | reverse complement strand
CAGCGATTAAGCGACCTTCTTGAACAACAAACACGCGCTGCTCAAGAAGCTACTCAAAAAACATCAGAACTTGAGACGCGTTTAAACACGACTCAAAGAGAAAATCAGGCATTACAAGAACGAACCAGAGCACTAGAGGGAGAAAATGCTGCTCTTTTAGCCGAAATTGATGAATTGAAAAATATCCTTGCAACAGCCAGCGAAGACATCAGAGTAAAATCTAGACAGTCAGATCTTTTGAGCGAGAAAATTTATCAAATTTTATTAGCGAATTTAAAAGCAAGAATCTCAAAAAGCGAACGACTTCTCGAAAAAATACAGCATGATGGGGTTGAAATCACCCAGGATCGCATTGATAAGCATCAAAGTGAAGTTGATTTAATTTCAAAACAATGGACAAATCGGCAACCTACGCCAGAGCAGCAAGAAGCGTTTGATCGATTAATTTTACGTTGGAATGAGATTCGTACTGAATTGGAATCAGTTTTACAGCAAAAAACTGAAACGGTTTCTCCCCCTCCTTCCCCCATGCAATCGATAATATCTGAATCCACTAGTAGGATACAATCCAATTCGCCTGAATTAGAAGAAGAGCAACAATATGTTACCTCGCCCCAAATTTCTAGCTCGGATTCAACACCCCCTAGTTCTCCTAGGGAAAATCAAAATATATCAACATCTGAGCATGCACTACCCCACCAAGATTCAGAAAGCCCAGCCTCTACGCACAAAATTTTTGCGCTATTAAACCGAAATGGAAATGCGCTTCAAAGTCGATCTAATAAAGATCTTTTTGAAGAAATAGAAGGTGAACAAGTCATCAGAATCAATTTCCCTGATGCCACAATTCTTACTGAAAAAGAGGCGCGTGAATTTTTAGGTACGGGGACCGAAGTAAAATCTCCTGCTAACCATACTTACACCTTAGGTATGAAAGACGGTAAACCCTGGGCCAGCTTAGCTAAAAAAGAGGTTGCTATTAAAGAGGATGAATCGGAAGAGCAAAGTCGTCAACGTCTTGCTGTGACAGTTATGAATATGGTTGAAAATATTCTAAGTAAAGGAACCGTGATTAATATAAAAACGAATGATCCCTTCATTGCCAAGGTAGCGGATCAATATATCAACCATTTAAAACAAATTGGCATAAGCATTTCGAAATATACCTTAAGTGGAGTTGAGCTGGATGAAAATCATAAGTCTTTCAAAGATGAAAATCATAAGTCTTTCAAAGAAGCCAAACAAATATTTGATCGGTTAAAACCTAAATACAGTCGAGACGTACTTGAGTCTAACGCTCCATGGTATAAAGAAGCTCAAACTTATCGAGAAAAATTACAAACTCGAAACACTCAAGAAGAAACTCAATCAACCAGTAATAGTCCTATAAGACGATGAGACGTGGATAATTTGACAATTTAAAAAAAAGCACTTTAACTAACAATAGGTTATTTATTCATTGGGTTAATAAATGAAAAAAATTTTATTCAGCTGTTTTATCTATTTTGGGTTCATCATCTCTTCCTCAGCGGCGATGCCAGGAGATGGAGTAACTGTTCCGTTGACTTATTATCCTCAATATGGAATTTATACCGCTCAAATCAAAGTCGGCCAGGATCCTGCCCAGGAGGTTGAAGCAATCGTTGATACAGGTAGTTCCAGTTTGGTTTTTACTGCGGATCGTTCCTATTGTCCTGGTTGTAAACATTCTCTAACGAAGGGCGCGATAAAACCCGAAAAAATGAACTCCGCCCCCCTTAATAAAGCCTTTTCTTTAAGCTATGGCTCCGCCAATGATACAGCTACTGTATATAGAGCGCCAATCCAAGTAACAGACAAAAAAGAGCATGTAATTGATATGCATATTTTTGTGCTCAAAGACAGTGATCAGCCTTCGAGTATTCTTGGTATGATACATCACAACTTAAGAGAAGATTTGATAAAATTTACTCCGTTCATGGCGAAATTAACGAATTATTTTAGCAAATATAAAGAAACTACGTTTGTTCTTTGTGGAGAAGAAGGAAACAGTTATTTTCATGTGGGAGAAATGAAGTTGCCTAAACCTTTATTTAGCAGCAAGCTTCATGATAGTAAATTTTATGAAATTACTACATATGGCTTTTATACCCAGCAAGAAAAGCCTATTCCTGGCTCGCCTAAACAAGAAGGCGAAGCGATAATTGACACTGGAACAGGGGGATTTATTGTCCTAACCGATGAGTTATATAAGCCTCTTCTCCAATACATCAAGAACCATGCGGGCAAAAAAAACCAAGAACTGGACAAACAGTTTTGGGAACAAAATTATTGCCTTGTTAAAAATGCTATTAATATTGATGCCTTTCCCACTTTAAAAATTGGCTTTAAAACGCTGAATGACCAAACCGGTTTTTTAACCTTAAAACCATCCACTTATATAAATAACGCGGGTTGCGATAAAGGCTACGTTCGCATGGTGTTTATGTCTGGTTTATATCAAGGTCATCCAACAGCCGCTCGTAACGCTCATTTGCGCAAAACTGCAGAAGTTTTTCCAGAGATGATTATTGGAACATCGGTTTTAAACGAACACCCTCTTCATATTAATCATCATCAAGATCCTTATGTATCGTTCTTCAAAAAAGAAGATTTTTGTAACGCTGGGCCTGTTAAACAGTAAACAAAAGGTTAATCTCTTAGCTATTGAACGAAACATCCCTTTAGATTGGTTGCATGCTAAGGTCAAAACTAGATTTACGTGGTTTTGAACAAAATACTTAAGTGGATACAATTTGCCTACATATCGCGGATAAACTACAGCAAGCGGAGTGTGGCTGAATATTATCTAGCTTGTTCCTCTTGATTTAACGCCGTAGCAACTCGCATGAAGCCTTTACGATGAATAGTGCAAGGTCCGAGCTTTATCAACGCTTCTTGATGAACCTTTGTGGCATATCCTTTGTGATCGGCAAAACCATAGCCAGGAAAATGAAGTTCCATTTTTTCCATTTCTTCGTCTCGATGAACTTTTGCTAGTATTGATGCTGCACTAATTTCACATATGAGATCATCCCCCTTTACAATGGGATAACATGGGATTTTAACATTGGGAACATGAATGCCATCAATTAAAACTTTATCCGGAAGAAAGGCTAAGTTCTCAATGGCCCGTTTCATCGCTAATAAACTAGCATGATGTATATTTAATTCATCTATTTCTTCGACTTCAGCTCGCCCATATGCAAAACAAAGGGCTTTTTCTTTAATTTCAGCAGCTAGAAGCTTACGTTTTAGAGGAGTTAGTTTTTTTGAATCCTTAACGCCTTCAATTGGATCGATTAGAATCACTGCGGCAGCAACAACCGGCCCCGCTAAAGGACCTCGTCCAACCTCGTCAACACCGGCGACATACATTTGGATTCCTATTCTTATTATTCAACGAAACCGGGCATAATACTTTGAAAGTTGGTTTTTTTCCAATAAATTTTTACTCCTTGAATTTTAAAAAAGTTCTATACTTTAAATAGGAATATAATTCATAAGGAGATTACGATGAACCGTTTAAAGTTGAGTCCCTTAGCTTTAGGGCTTTCATTAGGGATATTCTGGGGAATTTCGGTATTATTATTGGGCCTATTGTCTTACTTTTTTACATTTGGTGAAGTCTTTGTAAATTCAATAGGGACCCTTTATATTGGCTATGAATCAACGATATTAGGAAGCATTATTGGAGGTATTATTGGGTTTATTGACGCTTTTATCTGTGGCTTAATCATTGCCTGGTTGTACAACCTTTTTGTCAAGTAACATTAAGAAGAGTGCCTTTCGGGTTTAAAACCACCAACCAGAAGCAGTGCATACAAAATACCTGTGACTGCACAGTAAAATCCAAATAGTCGATTGCTGTGCCAGTCATAGATTAAATTAGCCGCCTCGACTCCCGCGGCCTGAAATATCATAGCAATAAATGTCATTAAAGCCGATGTGGTCCCTTTTGCAATTGGCGTTGAAAAAAGAATTAAGCGATTTAACGGTGCGCAAGTAATCCCAAGCCCCAAGAAGTAAATAATTAACCCTGGCATTATCCAAATGAAATAATTTCCTGCCAAAAGCGGTAATAAAAAAATAAACATCGTGCTAATGGAACAAATGCAAGTTCCAATTTTTAAAATTTGACGAGATGAATAATGACGTGTTAATCGTAACAAGACCCCATTCCCCACAATTGACGCGCCAAAAACAGGAATTTGCCAAAGTCCATATTCAATCACTGAGAGCTTGGCATCTTTTACCAAAATGATCGGAGCCAGTGCAATCCAAGCAAGGCAAGGTATCACTAACACGCCAAATGCCAAAGAGCCCCTAAGAAAAGAGCGATTTGAAAAAAGCGCTTTATAATTTGCAAAAATAATCTTTGGCAAGAGTGGGGTACTATGGATGATTTCACCATCTCGTTTTATTTGCCCAATCGGTTCCGGCATATACCGCCATAACCCCACTAAAGCAACCAAAGCAAAACTTGCAATAATGTAAAAGATACTTCGCCAACTGTAATAATGAATAAATACAGCGCCTAATAATGGGCCAAGCAATGGGGCAAGAATTGAAACATTTGCCATGATTGCGGTTAAGCGAACGGCATCCATTTCGGCAAATATTTCTTGTAAAGTAGCGTAACCAATGACTCCTATAAAACACAGCCCCATCCCTTGAAAAAACCGAGCTAAAATAAATTGCGACAATGAGTTAGAAACCGCTATGAGGACTGTGCACAAAACAAATAAAAATGCGCCAAAAATCATAACCGGTCTTCGACCGTAACGATCGGATATAGGCCCTAACAATATTTGTAGGCTAGCGCCGCCTAAAATATAGGCCGTTAGTGAATTTGCCACCGCACTTTCAGGGCCATTAAAGGTTTTAATGACTTGAATCATACCTGGCATAATCATGTCATTCGCAATATAGGTTAAAAATTCATATAACACTAAAAATGCGGCGAATAAGTAGGCCTGTTTGCTGGTAATATTTATTAATGGCTTTGGCATAGGCCTATCCGGACAATAAGAAGTTCATGAAAAGAACAAATGATATCATATTTTTACAAGAAAGGCTTGGCTGGAATTTGAACTTTTTTAAATCCCCCTCATGATGCCTAAAAATAAAGTGCCAATGGAAAATCGGTATCTAAAGTAACCATTTTTCAGGCCTCACGTGAATAACTAAGATGGTTCGTAATCGTAGTGTTGTTACCTTATGATATCAATTGCCCAACCTGAATCTTCGCAGTAAACATCATCGCTAACAGCAAACCCAACCACAGCGGCCAGTTGTCCATTCACATAAATCAGAGGAATATTGTCTCTTTCCCATGGTGGTACTTGCCATTCTTGCCATAGTTTCTTTAGGGATTTGGTCTGTCTATGCCATTTAAATGTCTCACCGCCTTGCCTGAATCGCACGTCAATCTGACTTCCCTTAGAAATACACAGCCCTTTCTGAGCTTCTATTGCTTGTAACCATCCGAGCCCTTTTATCTCTAAATGGGAAGGAAAATTGTTCCAAGGTATTCGTTCCGGCAAAACATTCGGTTTTGAACTAATTAAATAAAGAGATTGGCGATATCGCTTAAGCTGAATATTATCCCATTCCATACTCGGATTTGCTAACGCACGAGCCAAAATAAGTTCGTTAAGCAGCGATTGTAGACGTTTAGCTGAAGGTATTCTCACCCCATTCGCTCGTAGCCAAAGACGAATAACGTTCGTAAGCCTAGCTTGAGTTAAGCGCTTTAATTTATCGAGCGATAAAATAGGCTGATTTAGATTTTGCATTCCTGAATCAGACCATGCTAACTCGTTCAGGACTCTTTGCGCTTCCTGACAATGCTCGGAAGTTCTGCTTAGATTATTCATAACGCCCGGCCATTTTGTAGAAAGTAGCGGTATAATTTTGTGGCGAATAAAATTTCTTGAGAAGGCAAGATTTAAATTACTTTCATCTTGAACCCATGAAAGCTGATGCTCCTTGGCGTAGCGTTCTAATTCAAGGCGGGTTCGATGAAGCAGGGGGCGAAAAAGCACTCCTTCTGCCAATGGTTTTTCTTCTGGCATAGCCGCCAAACCATCAACACCAGCTCCTCGAAATAAATTAAGCAGTACTGTTTCTGCTTGATCATCATTATGGTGAGCCAAAATTAACCCATCTTCTGTACTCATTAAGGATGAAAACACGTAATAGCGGGCAATTCTCGCTTCTTCTTCCAGATTGGCTTCTTTAGAAAATTCTGGCTTAAACGCCATGAACTGCACCTTCAGAATCTCTGCTGTGTGCTCACAAAGCTCTTGCCACTGATTTGCGTTCGGACTTATTCCATGGTTAACATGCACGGCGACAATTTTCGTTGCAAGAGAAGATTCAAAGGATAACGCATGCAATAACACCGTTGAGTCAAGCCCACCACTGAAACCAATAAATAGCTTATTGCACTTCGCTAAGCGAGCAATCCATTCTTTGGTTACAAGTGTCTCAGTCACAAGCTCCCATCGCCATAAATTTTTGATACCGATTTTTTAAAAGTTCATTCATCGAGAATGACTTCAGTTCCTTTAACTCACCGATAAGCATTGTATCAAGATGCGTCATCATTTCTTTAACGTTGCGATGTGCTCCTCCCAGAGGCTCTTCGATAATTTTATCAATCAGCTTATGTTCAAGAATTTTATCAGCGGTTATCCCCATAGCTGAGGCAGCCTCACTGGCTTTGGCAGGATTTTTCCACAAAATGGATGCACATCCCTCAGGAGAAATCACCGAGTAAATCGCGTATTGCAACATAATGACGCGATCACCGACACCAATCGCAAGCGCGCCCCCCGATCCAGCTTCACCGGTAACTACACAAATAATAGGGGCTCTTAACTTTGACATTTCAAGCAAATTTCGTGCAATAGCTTCTGATTGATTGCGTTCCTCCGCCCCAATGCCAGGATAAGCTCCTGCGGTATCAATAAACGTAAATACTGGCAATTTAAATTTTTCAGCCATTTTCATTAAGCGCAACGCTTTCCGATACTCTTCGGGTCTAGCCATACCAAAATTACGATACACTTTTTCTTTAGTGCGCTTTCCTTTTTGGTGACCCATTACCATGACAGGTTCACCGTGAAAACGCGCCAATCCGCCAATAATAGCAGGAGCCGCGGAGTAATGACGATCGCCATGCAATTCTTGAAAATCAGTAAACAGATGTTCAATATAATCGGTTGTTTGCGGCCGTAAAGGGTGTCTTGCCATTTGAGCCACTTGCCAAGGCTCTAAATCTGAAAAAATAGACGCGGTAAGTTCTTCGCATTTTGATTCAAGTCTTGCGATTTCTTCACTTAGGTTAACTTCGCTGTCACTACCGACCATTCGCAGCGCTTCAATTTTTTGATTTAACTCTTCAATTGGTTGCTCAAAATCTAAAAATTGTCGACTCATTAGATACTCGTTTTTAATTTATACTCATTAGAATCTTCAATTCAGATGAGTATTTTCGTTACAATATGGACTATTCGTAGTATAACCATAACTTTAACTGGATGCCAGAAAATCCAAATTATGAACCGATCTGTTTTTAATCCAATCTTTACTCCAATACCTATTAATGACTGCTCACTAGCTCCAAATCGCATTGATGTCTGGCAGTTCCCGTTAACTTTAAATGTTGAGGCGTTTAAAGATCTTTTACAGAAAGAAGAACTGGATCGTGCCGCACGATTTCATTTTCCAATCCATAGAAAAAGACATATTGTTGCTCATACCCTAGTGCGTTGCATTTTATCTCGCTATCTCAATTGTTCTGGAAATAGTCTGAATTTTTCCTACAATGCTCATGGGAAACCAGGGCTTGAAGATCAAGACTTACAGTTTAATCTAAGTCATTCACGTGACCTAGCATTGCTTGTCGTGGGCGTTCAGCACCCCGTTGGCATCGATTTAGAATATTTTTCTGCACGCCCTTACGAAGGAATTGGTCAACATATTTTTTCTGAATCTGAAAATAAAGCTCTATCACAACTTCCCCATACGCTTAGGCCTCTCGGTTTTTTTCATCTTTGGACACAAAAGGAAGCCTTAATTAAGGCATGCGGACTTGGGCTTAGCTACCCAACGAAACAACTGACGCTCCCACTATTGCCACCCGTTCATCAATCGATTTATGATTCTCTTCATAACACGACTTGGCAATTGCATTCGTTTATGCCCACCGTGGCCTGCTGCGCCGCCATTTGTTATCATCCTACCATTTCTGAAATTCGCTTCCATGCCCTATCAGATTTAGGTTTTAATTGTTCATGATTCAACTCAATAAAACACAGCGCGAAATTATTCAGTGCCTAAGTGATGGTCGTTGTTTAAGTGGAACTGACATTGGAACAACCCTTGGAATTTCTCGAACCGCAGTATGGAAACAAGTCAAACAACTTGTTGAGCTTGGCGTCCCCATTCAGAGCTTGCCCCAGCAAGGTTATCAACTCACGAAACCACTGAGATTGCTTGATGAACATCACATAAAAGAAATTCTAAATGACCTGTCGTTTGAACGCCCACTAACCTTTCATCTCTTTGCTTCAGTTGACTCGACCAATCGGTATTTAAAAACACTTCCACCTAGCGCTCAAGTTGAACTGTGTTGTGCAGAAATGCAAACCCATGGACGAGGCCGATTCAATAGGCATTGGTACTCTCCTTTTGGAGAAAACTTGTATTTATCATTACGCCGCCCATTTGCATGCAGCTTATCTGAACTATCTGGGTTAAGTTTGGTCGTTAGCTTAGCCATTCGACAAGCCATTCAATCGTTAACCTCTATAAACGACCTTAAAGTTAAATGGCCTAATGACTTAATTTGGCAGGATAAAAAATTGAGCGGAACGCTTATCGAGATCCAAGCTGAAAGTCATGGAATCAGTGATGTGATTATTGGCATAGGAATCAATGTGAATGCAAAGACCGCGTCTAACTCAAATTACGAATCGTCTTGGTGTTCGTTAGCTGATATCACTCAACAATCCAACTTTGATCGCAATCTCTTGGTGGCTCATCTTATTAAATACATACATGAATATTCAAATCGATTTTTAACTCGTGGCCTACAGGCCTTCCAAACTGAATGGAATGAAGCCGATTATCTGTTTAATCAATTAATTACTGTGTCGCAACTCAACGGAGAAATTAGTGGTAAAGCTCAAGGCATTAATGAGTTAGGACAATTAAAAGTCATTGATCAGAACGGGAACACTCATTATGTGTCGTTTGGAGATACTTTATTGAAGAGAAGCATGGATTGACGTCCCGCACATCTATATTGCACGGGACGGGAAGACTGTGGTTCTGAATTCGGTGTTATACAACTTCTTCTGTATCACTGCCTTGTTTTTCTTGCTGGATACGCAAGTAAATTTCTTCACGGTGTACGGATACATCTTTAGGTGCATTAATACCTAAACGCACTTGATTTCCTTTCACCCCTAATACCGTAATATTTACATCATCACCGATGATTAAGGTTTCGCCAATACGGCGAGTTAAAATTAACATGGATAAAATCTCCCTTGGGTAGTTATCTTACTCATCCATAGAACAATCCATGGTACTCAAGACAACCTAGTTAAACACAATAAACAAGCCTATTGCTTAATTTAATTTTATCTCAGAATCCTTAAGAGAACATTAAGAATTCACAAAGTGGGCATTTTTTATGCTTTCATCAGACACGTTCATGACTCAGTTATCTACGCACAAGCGAAGATTCATACCTGAAATGAATTGAACTTAGGTAATATCCTTGGTTCAGGGCTTACTCGTGGAAAAAGCAAACGCTTATTTTTGTCCAATAAAATTTGAGCAAAAATCGCAATTTTGCCAAAAAATATGACTATTGGCTAGCTTTTTTTCTTCAAGTATTGGGTCTAATCTGTACCTGGGATGCGCCTGCTTTGAAGTGTATTGCTATAATAACTAAGGGAATATAGGCAACAAGCAAGCCATAAAATCCTTTTAAAACACCCAGACTAACAAGAACTGCCATCGGGAATAACCAAAAGAGATTGGTGATAAGAACACCAAACGTAACTGGGATATGGCTTTTAAATCGAAGTGCCGCATGCTGATAGGCATGACTCCGATGAGCTTCGTAAATCTTCTCTCCCCTGCTCAATCGACGTAGCAACGTAAGCGATGCATCCACGATAAATACCCCCAAAAGAATCAACCAGCAATAGAACAACTCCACATCCACCCATGCCGCTTGGATAGAAAACGTCCCTAACGTAATCCCTAGAAACCCACTCCCAGCATCACCCATGAAAATTCGGGGGATTGGAAAATTCCACACCATAAATCCTGCTACCGCCAAAGACAGTAGCAATGGTAATAGGATGATTTCAGAATGTCCCATGAACCAATATAAAACGATCATACCCAAACAAGTAGTTATCGCTTCCATGCTGGCTAAACCATTAATACCATCCATAAAATTATATAAATTGATTAACCACACCAGATAAAATAGCGCTAACAAAGAACTCAGCAGACCAGGAAATAACGTCCAAGCTAAGATATTGATGGGGGGCAATCCTCCAAGCCAGAGTATCGTAATCCCTGCTGCCACAAAATGGCCCACAAATCGCCATTTTGCAGGTATTTCATCTACATCGTCTCCAAACCCTAATCCAGCAACAATAGCTCCTGAAATGAATAATGCAAAACATGAGGTTTGATCTATGAAGCCTATATATAAACAACCCGGTAAACTAAGTAAAAACAGAATAACAAACGATAAGCCACCACCTCGTGGAGTAGGTAACGTATGAGAACTACGATGGTTAGGAATATCGATAATATTTTTCGCTAAAGAATGTCTTCTTAACAACCCGGTTAGAAAAAAGGATAGAACAAAGCTTAGAATACCTGTGAGTATCATTAGTCACCTAAAAAGATCAATCAGCCAGGGCTACGCATGAAAACAATATCGTCGTCTTTGCGAACGAAGTGAAGCAATCCAGTACGGGATTTTAATGAAGTATCGATCTGGATTGCTTCGCTAACGCTCGCAAAGACGTGGCATTTTTCTTATTGGATCAGGAGCAAAATTTTCATGCCTAGACTGGATCAATTAGCGCTTATCGCTTTATTATCTTAGCTTAAAATGATATTTTATCGTCTAAAAAAAAATAGAGTTTACATGAATCTTTCAAGAAAAACGACTACCTGGAAATCATTAGAACATCATGCAGCGGATATTCGCTCTAAAATTAACTCACAACCAAAACCTAAGTCCCACGCCCTTTCAGCCTGCGATATTACGCTTGATTTTTCTAAGCAAGCAATTACTCCTTATACGCTCTCTTTACTAACACAGTTAGCGCGAGACTGTCAGTTGCAGGAAAAGATTGCTGCATTAATGAATGGTGAAATCGTCAATCGTAGTGAACAACGCCCCGCACTTCACACCGCACTTCGCGCCCCTGATCAAAATGTCGTTACCGCACAGGGCAAAAATATCATGCCGGAAGTAATTAACACCCGTCATGAAATCAAACGGATATCTGAGCTCATTCGTAATAAATTATGGTTGGGGTTTTCAGGTAAACCCATAAAAGATATCGTTAACATCGGCATCGGTGGTTCTGATCTGGGTCCAAGATTTTGCATTCAAGCGTTACGAGACTACACCTCTCGTGAATTTAGTTATCATTTTATCCCCGACGTTGATCCTAAGGGTTTTGAACAAACCGTCAGAGATCTTAATCCTGAAACTACGCTCTTTATTGTTTCATCCAAGTCATTCACAACCCCAGAAACCTTGTATAATGGCCGCAAAGCGTTGGCATGGATTGGATCTCATGCTAATTATCAGCAGCACTTCATTGCCGTTACAGCGAACCGGCAGAAAGCGAATGAATTTGGTATAAACAATGTATTGCCAATTTGGGATTGGGTAGGCGGTCGTTATTCTTTTTGTTCTGCAATCAATTTAATCTCCGCAATTGCACTTGGTTATTCGAATTTCAGCGCTATTTTGCAAGGCGCACAGGAGATGGATGAACATTTTTTAAAGAGCGATGTTCATGAAAACCTACCAGCCCTATTGGGCCTTATCGGCATTTGGAATAACAATTTCTTCTCCATCCACACCCATTTAATCTTAACCTATGCCGCTCAACTTGAAAAATTGGTTCCCTATATCCAACAACTGGATATGGAAAGCAATGGAAAATCCATCGACAATCAGGGCAACCCTGTTCATTATGCGACCGGACCTATTGTTTGGGGAGGGTTAGGAAATCAAGCACAGCATAGTTATTACCAATTACTTTGCCAAGGCACGCACAAAGCAACCGTGGACTTTATTACTTTAAAATCATTTGAGGATGAGCTTATACACGATATGGCGGCTGCAAAAATGAACATTTTGAGTCAAGGGGTTAACAATCAAGAAAATCCTGTCGAATTTATACCTGGCAGTATCCCTCTAAATCATATTCAATTAAACGATTGCACCCCTTATATAATTGGATCTTTAGTCGCACTCTATGAACACAAGATTTACACACAAAGCGTCATTTGGGACATCAATCCTTTTGATCAACCTGGAGTGGAAAGCGCGAAAAAGCATTCTAGATTAAACGCTTTATTAACAGAAGTAAGCTAGAAGCAAGTTCGCATGGGTTAAAACCTACGGTAATAAATCGAATGGCTCGCTTATCCAAAGATTAACTCATTCCCATGAAATGTTTTAAATTTAACAAGGCGATAAAATCAAATTTTTTCCCTAAAAACGGTTACTCCCCCTGTCGTTTCACTTTGATTTCCAATTTGATATTCCGGAACTAAATTCTTTAACAACACTAATAACTCGTCTTCCATATAAGTCATGCAAGCATTATTTAATAGTCGCATAATCTGCTTAAGTTCAACCCAATCAATTTGGCGAAATTTTGCTTTAAAAAGTTTTTTATGCTCCGTTTGTTCTAATTGTTCAGACTGATGAAATAACTCTTCAAATAATTTTTCACCTGGTCTTAAGCCCACGTATTCAATGATTATATCTTTGCCTGGCTCTTTGCCAGATAATCGAATCATTTGCTCAGCTAGATACTTAATTTTAATGGGCTCTCCCATATCTAATACAAAAATTTCTCCGCCATTGCTATTGGCCATAGCTTGCAAGATGAGCTGACACGCTTCTGAAATTGTCATGAAATAACGTTCAATATCTGGATGCGTAACGGTAAGAGGCCCCCCCTTTTGCATTTGGCGTTTAAATAAAGGAATCACGCTGCCTGTTGATCCTAAAACATTGCCAAAACGTACCGTAATGAATTGTGTAGAAGAATGTAAATTTAAATTCTGACAATAAATCTCTGCAACCCGTTTGGTTACGCCCATAATATTCGTTGGATTTACCGCTTTGTCTGAGGAAATTAAGATAAATTTAGTTACCTCTGAAGCAGTACTGGCTTCAGCCACAATTTGTGTGCCTAAAATATTATTTTGCACTGCCAAACGGATTTGATTTTCGAGCATAGGGACATGTTTAAACGCTGCGGCATGAAAAACAATTTCAGGGTTAAATTGTTTAAATACAGCCTCGACGCCAATTTGATCACAAACACTTACCAAAGCAATTTCGATAGATGCCATCGGGTACGTTTCTTTTAGCTCCCGTTCAATTTGATACAAATTAAACTCAGAGTTATCCATAATGAGCAACTTATTGGGGGCCTGCAACATCACCTGACGACATAACTCTGATCCAATGGAGCCACCCCCACCAGTCACTAGAATATTTCTGCCCTTAAGATTATTCAGAATAGAATCCCAATTAAGCTCAACCTGATCCCGCCCTAACAAATCTTCAATATTGACTTCACGAAGCGCATTCACCTGTACGTGCCCTGAAGCTAGCGCATTCAACCCTGGTAAGGTACGAATGGGAATGTTACAGGCCTCACAATGATGAACAATGCGCCGCATAGTAGCGGAGCTTGCGGAAGGAATGGCTATGAAAATTAGATCCGCTTCATGTTGATTTACCAGTTTATTCAGCTCAGTAATTGTGCCTAGTACTTGCACCCCATGAAGTTCAACGCCTTTTTTATTAGGACTATCATCAACAACTCCAATCGGTAAATACATATCGTTTCGTTTTAAGTCGCGGATCAATCCTTCTCCTGCCCTACCCGCCCCAACGATTAACACCCGCTTGATTTCAGAGGAATCATTAAACAGTTGATGTTTATCGACATACAAACGCAATGCTAAACGAGCGCCACAAAGTAATGCGATCAAAATAATTCCGTATAGGGGTAACACTGAGCGAGGGATATCATGTAAAAGTGATGTAATGTAAAAAGTTGGGATAATCACCATAATCGTACAAACCACCGCACGAATAATTCGTTCTACATCTTTTACCGAGGAAAACCGCCAAATTCCCCGGTATACCTTGAAATGGTAATAACAAAAAACCTGTATGGCCGTTAAAAGAGTTAAAGACAGAAATGAATGGGCATTTAAAGGATGTTTAGGGATCGACTCAAAATTATAGCGAAACCAAAAGGCTAAATGCCAAGCAATAGGAATGGATAAAATATCAAAGATTAAAACTGGTAATTTAAAGTAGAGCTTTTGCCAGTAGGAAGCCAACTTTCCCATTATTTATCCTTAAAAAAGACGAAAAAAGCACTTGTAAATCTTTTTCCGTGAGATTTGTATTTCCCATCCAGATTTAAATTGCCGTTGGATTATTTCAATTTTGGTTAACAACTCATTTTCATCGGGTAAGATATGTTTATTATCAAACGCGCATAATACATCAAACCTTTTTTCTGCTCCTAATTTCCCATACTTAAGCTTATCAAGCAGCATTCAATGAGTCTCTAAAACGAGTTCAAAAAAAGAACTATAGTATATTTAAACGTAATGCTACTCAACAAGACAAAAAAGATCCAAGGTTTTGTGGAAAAAATGAATCGCTGAAATTGCAGCGAGTTAATATAAAAACCCAAAACTCCATAGGGCACGGGCATATCTACTGGGTATATTAATATCATCTTTCACTAAATACCCATTCTTCACTCCCTGAATCTGTTCTAAAATTTTAGATTTTCCCCCTGCAATTTTGTTTTTATTTAATCAATTATGAGAACAAAATTAACCAAGGTAAATTGTGCTAAAAAATTTGAAACAATTTTTAAATTGATTTTACTTGCTTTTTTTTTCCAGAAGTCTAGGCATGAGGTAGGTAATATACCGGTGTATACTTTTAAAAAGTACTTGAGTTTTTTTTAAAAATGAATATTTGGGATCGCATAACAATTGAATAAAATTCAAAACAATAAAATTCAGTTCTGTGTACAAACATCGTAGACGATTAAGATATTTATAATTTGCGAGGGTTGCATCGATTTGTACAGACAGTTCTGCTTCGGTGTTCTCCTTGTTTATAGATTTAATCTGAGCTAATAGCTCTCCTTCAACGAGCTCACTAAAGGTATGTTGAGAATATAAATCGGACTCAATTAAATCTGAATAGGTTCTATCGGCCAACGCTTGTAAATAATCATCATCGCTAATTTTTTCCAACACAACTTCTAAATTCGAGAAATCTTTTTCAAGAACGATATAATGCTCGTCTGGCTTACAAACACCACTGTACTCTCCAGGAAACATAACCATAGGCGTTCTAGTGGCTGCCGCTTCAAACACTCTAGGTGAAACAGCGTTATAAAGAATTTTGCCGTCATAAGGTTTTAAGACGTTTTCATAAACCAAATCAAAATTTTCTGTGCGAATTTTTTTTAAGTAACGGTTAGTTAGCTTACGAATGCTGTCATCAAAATCCCAAATACTCGATCCACTTTCAGTTCCCAAAACTGCTTTTGAATTTTTCAAAAGCTGTAACCAAGCCTCACCATAGACACGATCCGCTTCATCAATACTGATATCTAACGTGAGCTGTCTTACCCCCACACGTCTTTTAAATTCATTTGCAATCCATTCTTTTTCATAAGCCAGTTTACCCAACCAATATTCGCATCGTCGACCACGATAGGAAACATCAATAGGCCTATCTTGAATTAAGGGTGCCTCGATTTGTTTCATATAATCCTGGACATAGCCCGTTAACACCGTCACTTTTTTTAACGATTTTAATCGAGGATCCGGATAGGCCACATCGACCATGTTAGGACTAACCAAGGTAAATAAAAGATGAAATCCTAGATTACACAAATAGTCTTGCACCAAATTAACTTTCTGGTACTCATCTTGTAAAAATAAGAATTTTACTCCCCCATAGCTTGCAATTTTATGCTTTAAGGCAGCGGATAGGTAGTAATTGTTATAAGGTTTAATTGAATAATGAATCCCAACCGCATCAAAGTTTGATAAATCCAGCTTATCAGCCGTGCGATTGATAAGCGAGTTTATTACATGCCAGTTGATGTTCTCTGAAGAGGTTATAGCCGTAATGTGATCAGTAACCGCCCTGGTGTGGTGGGCAGTATCGGCTAGAAATAGGATATTGGGTTTAATCATTTTATTTTTACTAATTTACGGGATAACTCTGATTTTTATTAAATGCTTTAAAATTTTCAATATAAATAATAATACTAATTATTTTTTATGATAAAGCATATTTAAAATAGTGTTTGGTCTTAGGATACTTTTAATTACTAATCTTAGCTTTAAAGGTAATTTCTGATAAACAATCAAACCGTTTTTAAATAATAAATTTTTAAGAGGTATATGCCGAATATCCGCTTCAAATTGTTTTCTTGTATAACCTTCTATGACTTTTGCTTTATTTCGAGTTAAAAACTCCTGTAAAAGAACTTTATCCACCCTCTTCACAAAAGAACGATAGCTATATTCAACATTTAGTGCAATTTCTTTGAAAGCAAGATCAGCCATATTTTGTAAAAAATCATCATCTTGAATGCGAGATAACACTTGCTCAATATTACTAAAGTCTTTTTTTAAGGAAATAAAATGGCGATCAGGTATTAGAATTCCAGAGTATTCTCCTTCATAAAGAACAAGAACCGTTTTTAATGCTATCGCTTCAAAACATCTTGGGGAAATCTGATTTAATTTATATTTTCCCTCATGGTTTAGCAGATATTTTTCTTGTACCACATGAAATGTATCATTAGGATGTTTTAGCTGATGCATATCAATGATTTTTTCTAGATCCCCAGTAAAGTCCATCACGCTGGCACCACTTTCAACACCTAAAGTTGTTTTACAAGAAGATAAAAATTTAACCCATTTACTGCCATAAATACGATCTTTTTCATGGTAGGAAATATCGATATTTAAATTCCCTTTACCCGCATATTGCTTCCACTGGTCCACAATATTCCATTTTTCATAAGCCAGCTCACCATACCAATAAGGAAGCTTTCTCCCGCGATATCCCACGTGCATCTGACGATTTCTAATAGGAGTTTGGTCTGAAATGTTAGTAAGTCTTTCTGGAATATACCCTGTGAGATTAGTAAACTTAGCGACATTCGGAAGCTTATACTCAGGATAAATCCTTTCCATTTCATTTTCAGGAAAACAGGTAAATAAAACATCTAGATCAAGATAAGCAAGTTCCCCAATCATTTTATTTATTTGCCTATATTCATCCTGGATAAAAGCAACTTTTAATCCCTTATAATGCTTAATTCTTTCCTTTGTATTACGGCATAAATAGTAATCATTCAGTAAGCATAGGGAATAATGGATTATTATAGCGTCAAATTGCTCCAGCCGAAGCTTTTTGGAAAGTTGTCCCAAATTAGAACACAGCCAAATTTTATGGCTTGAATAATTTTCGAATGCTTCAATATGATCAACAATTGTATTCGCATCAACACCAACTTGTGGTTTATTACATAATAACAAGATATTTAATTTCATAATCGCCTTAGATTTGATCGACTCTTTTTTGAACTTTATGAATAATAGGATTAATAATCTTAATTATTGAACGCATAAATAAATTCAATATTGGTATTGTCTTAACCCGTTTTTTTAATTTTATAAGTCGAGGGGAAGCGATTTCGCTTGGTATAAACACTTCCGGCTCCACTGAATTTATATCTAGTAATAATTCTTCATAAGATGTGGGAACTTTAATTTTATTGCGCAATATAAACTCATAAGAAATAACTTGATCGACATTTTTAATAAATGATTGGTAACTGTATTGTTGACTCAATACAATTTCATTGTATGCCCTTTCAGCCATTTGCTGTAAAAAATCATCGTCTTTAATACAGCTCAACACCTCATCAATGTTACTGAAATCTTTTTTCAAACTAATATAATGCTGCCCTGGAATTAAAATCCCTGAGTATTCTCCTTCATACAATATCAAAACGGTTTTTAACGCAATGGCTTCAAAACATCGAGGAGAAATTTGATTAAGCTTATACTTTCCTTCATGTTCAATTAAATAAGATTTTTGAACCTCATAAAAAGAATCTTCCGGAAAAGTCTTTTGATGAAAATCAACTATTTTCTCTAATCGCCCAGTAAAATCCATAACACTGGCACCGCTTTCGACTCCCAAAGTAGTTTTACAAGAAGATACAAATTCAATCCACTTTTCACCATAAATTCGATCCTGTTCGTGATAGGAAATATCGGTAATCAAGTTCGCATTTGCAGTAAATTTCTTCCATTGATCCACAATAAAGCATTTTTCGTAGGCTAGCTCGCCAAGCCAGAAAGGAATTTTTCTACCCCGATACCCTACGTCAATTGTGCGTTCACAGATTTTTTTGTGAGACGAAATTTGAATTAGTTTTTCAGGAATGTAACCCGTTAAATTATTATGCTTAGTAAGATTAGGTAATTTTGATAAAGGATAAATACGTTCAATTTCCGAGGGTGGAAAGCAAGTAAACAATACATCAAAATTAATAAAATTAATTTCGGAAATCATTTTATTAATTTGCCGATATTCATCTTGCACAAATAAAATTTTTAAACCTTTAAATTCACGTAATTTCTGCTTAGCTATAGAGGAAATAAAATGATCATATAGTAATGATAGAGTGTAATGAACAATAACTACGTCAAATTTACTTAAAACCAGATTTACTGGAAAATCACCAAAGATGGAATAAATACAAATATTATGTTCGGAATGTTGCTCAAAAGCAGAAATATGATCGAGAATAGTATTCGCATTCCTTGATTTTTTAGGTTTATCACATAACAACAATACATTTAATTTCATAGCGCTGTCCTATAAAAGCAAGGCTCATTTTTCTAATTGTATATATAGGTCCAAACCAAAATGGCGAGCCCAAAATCCATCTAAACATTCTATACGTTTATCAAACCGGTAAGATAAATATTTCCCGAAATTAAACTGAACATTTTCATCGAAATTTTCAGGCGTAATCTTCTGTATTTTAAATTCTTTGCAAACCTTTTTTATCTCACTTTTGGAGAAAAACTTTGTTTCTGGCGCGCTCTCGTTTGTTGATGAGACGTCATACGCTCCACGTTGTTGTTGAGTTGATGCAACATTCGATTTATCAATCATCTGTAATAATAGGTTTTTTGCTGTAAAACTAGGCCAATTCATCCATTGTCGCAATGAAAACTTGTTATATACCATGATCGTGGCTTTCCCACCTTTTTTTAAAACTCGATAAGTCTGACCAATACACTTTTGAAAATCTCCAGTATGATGGAAACAACCTATGGAAATCACATAATCAAAATAATTGTCATGAAATGGGCACTCTAACATACTTCCTGTACGAACATCTCCTTGAAGATCATGTTGTTTTAAGCGATGAGTTGCCATCGCTACGGCATTAGATGCGATATCAAGACCATGATAATTTGCTCCTGCCATTGCTAATTTTTGGCTTATAGTGCCATAACCTAAGCCAACTTCCAGTACATTTTTATCTTTGACCTCATTTAGAAAAAGATAGCTTTCTAAGTACGGATAATAATCCATATAAAACTTATCAAATTTGGCTAAACTTTCCTGACTTGAATCTACTACACCTAATTCTTTTGCCAGTTGCGTACCACAAAGCTCATTCCAAAACGATTCATTTTTTTTATCAATAGTTTGTTGAGCTACTTTTGACTCCATGACTTAATTCCTTATTCATACTAGAAGATGCTCTAAGTCTACAAAAAATCTCCATAATGCATCATCAAAAGATGCAATATTGAGAATGATTGTTCTTCATCAGACGTGATGTTAATAAAGTTTTTCACTGGCTCCGCATCTTGATAAATTAGCTTGATTCCCGCTTGCCCCAAAAGGGCCTCTTGCAGATAACCCATACTGCCATTTCCAGATAAATACGTATCCGCTTTAACCTGTTTTACAAGTTCAATCAATAATTCAGTTGAACAATTACTGTGTGAAAGCTCAGATTGTCTTACAAACTGGGTTTTTAATCCCAAAAAACTGGCTAATTGAGTGATCGCATGGATATTATATTCGGCTAAATTAGCAGCAGGATAATGAAGCAAGGATTCTATCAATGGATAAGTTTCTTGGTAATATTTTGCTTTCTTATAATTATGCTCTAGAGTCTTGACTATTTTTTTCAGATGGTATTCTTTATTAGTAAACGTTATCGTGTTAATTAGTTGAACACCACTTTCTCTCTGGATGGGTAAGCCATACCAGGTGGGTTTACCTGAATTTAATAATTTTACTCGATTACACCATGAACCCGCCCCACTACCGCTTTTAGGATAAGCCACTTCATCTAAAAAAATAAAAACATCCGCACGCTTTATCTTGTCAAAATAGCCACACCAAGGAAAAAAGTTAGGTTGGTGGATTGCACAAATTGTCATAATGGCTCTTTAGCTAATTAAATAAATGAAGTGAAATATCCTTTGACTTTTCTAAAACGATATAAACCTACTGAGTAAAGAAGTATTGCCAATAATAGAACATATAAAAGGCCCCATAATAAGCCAGGAGGGATAGCATGATAAACCAAAGGTTGTCTAAACCCTTCGGTTAATATGTAAAATGGATTGGCGATTGAAGCAATTTGTATGGGTCTAGGCATAGATTCTAAGGTATAAAAAATAGGAGAAACGAACAATATCATCATTAGTAAGTTTGGTAATACAATCGGTAAGTCCCTTAAAAAAACAGAAACGGCTGAAAGAAAAAATCCGAGCCCAAACATAAATAAATACATAATAGCTATAACAGGAAGAATCATTATTGCCTGCCAAGTTGGAGCATTATGATCAAAGAACATGATAATACTTAAAAAACACAAACTTACAAGCAAAGGGACAATGGAAACCAAAACCGATGAAACGGGTAATATTTCCGTTTTAAACGCCATGTTTTTCACTACACCCGAATTAGCGATTACGGAATTGGAGGAATTCAATATTCCCTCACTGATCGCAAGCCACGGGCCATAACCGCTTATTAACCAAATCACGTAAGAAAGAGTCGTGCTGGCCCCTGGTAATTTTGCACGATAAACAAACCCAAAAATAAATGTAAAAATACCGAGCATAATAATAGGGTTTAAAATAGCCCATACTCCTCCTAAAGCGGAGGCCATATAGCGGTCTTTAAGATTAATTTTAAAAAAATTGAAGATCATTCGGTAGTCAGTTTTCTCGAATCCGAACATAGGTTGATTTCCTCATTGAGTAATTTTATTTCAGCTGGATAATGCAGTAATGACATACCACCTTTAGCCATATGGTCATTTTTAACTTCAAAATACCTGGTATAGTAATTCGTTATTTCCCTGTTTTCGACTAACTCCAATTTTACTTGATAGTACCCTTTGTTAAGCGTCAACGAATCCAATGAAAACTTAATCTCTAAAGGCGATGAATGGGAAACATTTGGTCTTGTGAGCTCGCATTGTTCTTGTGATACTTTTAACCCATCCATTCGCTCAATATAAAAGTTAAGATGGGCATTTCCGGAGTTAATTTGTTCAATTAAGATCGTAACAATGAAATTATCTTTGGTATAAAAAACAGTTTGATCATAATCGCTGCCAGCTATCTTCATCGAAACGTGAGCTATTTTATATCGTGCATGAGGTTGAATGATTGCAACCGTTTTCTGAGATTCTTCTAACGCCTGGAGTTGATCTTCTTCACGTATTTTTTTTAGGTAACTTTTTGTGACTTTAACCGGCTCACCATCCATTATAATGGAGCCTTTTTCCAGCCAAAGACACCGATTACACATTGCCTCAATGGTTGCCATCGAATGAGAAACTAGAATAACGATTTTTCCTCGTTGACATATTTCTTTAATTTTATTAGAAGCTTTATTGGCAAAAAAAGCGTCTCCTGCTGAGAGCGCTTCATCAATAATCAATATTTCCGGTTCAATTCCAACGAGCATGGAAAAGGCAAGCCTAGATTTCATTCCAGTGGAATAAGTTTTGATTGGCTTATCTATAAAATCATCTAACTCTGCAAACGCTATGATCTCATCAATAATCCGGTTCACTTCCTCTCTCGTCTTACCTTGAATTTGCCCATCAAGATAAATATTTTCACGTCCGGATAAATCCTCACGTAACCCAAGACCAAGCGTCATAATCGCGGTAACTTTACCGCAAATATTTACCTTTCCGTAGGTTTCTTTGGATACCCCTGCAAGAATAGATAATAAGGTTGATTTGCCAGCACCATTACGACCAATAATGCCAATCGTTTCACCAGAATTAATCTCAAAATTTAGACAATCAAGAACCAGCTTATCCTCATCTGTTAGGGTGCTTTTATTAAAGGTTTTTTGGTAAATTGTATCGCTAAAGTGTTTAAAATATACCTTAGATAATTGTGTGACCTCTATTCTAGGCTGCAACTTCATCTTTCATTCCAATTTCATATTTCCAGGGTAAAACGGTAGCCGCATCTACTTCAGTACCTATTACAGTTAATTTTATTCCATTTCCATAAGTCCAACTTCGTCCTTCAAGTTTTGCAGAATCAAACTTAGGATCTAAGGATTTGATAAATAAATTTAAATAGTAATTACCGGCAACAAGCGGTAGCTTTTTGATATTAATTTGGCAATTATTGTTACCCACTGTCGCTGAAAGAGGAACAAAATCCTCATTTAATAGAATTAACTCCCAACCATACCCTGGGCGAAAGAGATCAATTGAGTAACTAACGGCTATAGGAATAGATTTTTTTAACAAAATGTCGAATTTTATTAAGCAGTCTTTACCACTTTCAAAGGTATACCCACTGGAATCAAGTATAATTTCAGCATATTCTTTCGAAGGTTTCGGCAGATTCAGGTACTGTTGAACTATATTTTCTGAACTTCCATGAGCCATGATACGACCCTTATCTAAAATATAGGACGTTTCGCAGAGTTTAAGCACGGCAGCCCAATCATGAGTCACTAAAATCCCCGAGGCACCATTGGAAAATCGCTCGCGTAACCGTTTCCAGCATTTGGCCTGGAAGTGTTCATCACCTACTGAGAGCAGTTCATCAACCAAATAGATCTTATGTTGCAACTCGGTCGCCGTAGCAAAAAATAATCGCGCAGACATGCCCGATGAATAAGTATAGATAGGCTTGTAAAAATCATCTCCTAATTCCGAAAAGCTCTGAATATTATGAATCAAATCCCGACGTTTTGTCTTATTGACACCATAAACAGATAAATATCGGTCGGCATAACCAAATCCAGTTAAGCGATTATTTCCCATGCCCCCCATTTCAAAAAGACCACTGATTTCTCCATTGGCTTTGACAATCCCTTGTGATGGTAAATAAACTCCGCCAAGGATTCTTAATAAGGTGCTTTTACCGGCGCCATTACGTCCAACAATGCCTATAAATTTACCTTTAGGAACACTTAAATTAATATTTTTTAACGCCGAAAAAGTTTCTAAATGCCCTAATTTATCACGAAAAACAATACGCCAATTCAGGTTTTCATCAAGAATATAAAACTCCTTAGATAATTCCTGACAAAACAGTGCTTTTTCTTGTTCAACGCCTTTCATCATGCAATAAAACCTTGCAGAACTTTATTTTTGTTTTATGATTAGGCGAAATATTAGCATAAGATATCAACCCAAACTATTATTTGGGGGAGTTATTTTAAGAGAAACTTAACTTTCTTTATAACTCTGTACTGGGGTTCCTTCATTAATGAACATTTATGGATTATCACGAATGCATGGGAAATTGATTACTCTGCGTCCCGTTATAGATGAGGATTCGGAACAATACTTCAATTGGATAAATAATAAGGAATTAGTCCTTTATAATGCTAACTACAAACCCGTTTCACGATCGGATCATCAAAAATGGTTTAATGATATTCGAAACAATGAAAGTACAGTAATTTTCTCTATTATTTCCAACCAAACCGGCCAGCTAATTGGTAGTTGCTCTTTGAGGAGTATTAGCCGGCAGCACAAAAATGCTGAGCTACAAATTCGAATTGGAGAAATGGAGTACCAAAACCAAGGATTGGGTAGTGAAGCCATTGATTTGCTCGTTAGTTATGGCTTCACAAAAATACAGTTAAAACGAATTTATTTGTATGTTTTTGCCGACAATATTCGCGCTATTAAAGCCTATGAAAAATGTGGATTCATAGCGGAAGGGACATTAAGAAAAGCCGCTTATATTAATGATAAATTTATTGATTTAAAAATTATGGCAGTTATCAATGAATCGGTTGATTACGAGAATAATGTATCATAAATTTTTTCATAACGTTCTGCACACGCGTCGGCCGAATGCCATTTTACTGCATATTTTCTGCTTTGTTCACCAATTGATTTTCTTAAATCCGCATCAAGAATAAGTTTTTTTAAATTATCGTATACAGTAAGCTCGGTAGCTGATATTAAAGGACATTCATTCAAGCATTCCAATTTATCTTTCTCATCAAACTCAAACTTATTGATATAGCAGATAACCGGTTTTCCAAGCATCATTCCTTCACGAGCATTGGCCCCATAGCGACCATAATTTAACTGGTCAACAATGATATCCGCTTGGGCCTGATAAAAGCGTACCACTTTGTTAGGCTTATCTGTTATGAATATTAACTTAACCTTATAACCTTCCTCTTGAAGTCGCTCTACTGCTCCAACTACAAAAGGGGTACCCTTAATGTTGCGAGTTTCTGTGTTTCTAATATTATAATTACCTACTGCATGATAGATTAAGATCTCTTCCTTTTGCTTTGGAATGACATGCTCCGGGGGTATTTCCAAATCAAGTGCCCAAAATTTTGGATCAAGACACATAGTGATTGGTTCGCGTATAATTTTTTCATTAGACTTCATATGGTCTAATGCTGGAAGGGTTTCCGAAAAAATTAAATCGCAATATTTATGTATTTTCCCCCCCCAGTTTAAATTTTTTTGATCATTACAAACTTCATTATTATCTTGCCAAACACAGCGATCACATACATTAAGCGCATTATCAGCTATCGACCATTGGCCAACCATAGTTTGAGAAGTACCACTATTGCAGCCACTTATTGTATATGCAATTTTATTATTTTGCTGTTTCCACATGATAATATCCGGCGGATCTTCATAATTGATATTTTCAGGATAAAAGCTTAGAAGATCATCGCCAGCAAAATGCATTAATTTAAATCTAGATTTTGCAACTTTAAAAAACCTTTTTATATTTTTCTGAAATATTTGGGGATTTTCATCATATAAGTTTAAATCTTCACCATGATAATAATTTGCATTAATTCCAGTTGTCGGCTCCAAATTTACAACAATCGCGTCCCAACCCCTCTTTCGCAATGCTTGGGCTAAATAATAAAAATGATAGTAACTATGCCGATAAAAAACGACGCTTCGACGCTTTTTTTTAAATAATCTTATTAAACTTTTCATTATATGGTTCAGCCAATATTTACGCGACCAGCAATTTCTAATGTTTTATCATAATTGCTAATAATTATTTTTTTTCGTTGGTCGGCATATTTTATAACTTTTTCTCTAGGATTTAAAGCTTTCTCAGTCCACCATTCGGGATGAGTTAAAACCTGAAGTTGCTTAATGTTTTGGTCATTTAATATATCAATTAATTTTTTATAACGCCAAAAACCGTTTGAATCGGAACAATAATGAATTTTATTTTTAAAATAATCAGAATAGGTATTAATCATCCCTGCATAAATTTCCTCATTAAAATTCATGGCAATTTCATTAGGATTATGAAAAGAAAATACGCTGACCTCCTGCTCAAATAGGCTTTCTAATAAATTTTTTTCAAATTGAAGCCAATAATTTAGTTTGGGTAAAGTATTGATATTGTAATAGGATAAATCAAAATGTAAACCAATGGTGTGACCATACGCAATTATTTGCTTAATTAAGCTATAGGAACTGAAATCTAATGCATTATAAAAATCATTGTGTAAATGAATAAAATAGGTGGAGGATACTTTATGATTATTCTCAATTTTAGCGATTTTTAAAGCTTGCTCTAAGGACATATCAACATCATGTCGCCATACAATAAAATATTCATTATGATAAATTTCATGATACTTTTTAAAAGTAAAATTATTAAGCGCTAATTGTAATAGCCGCTCATATTCAAAAATTGTAAATTCATTCGCTATATAATGATTCATAAATTCCTATTTTTAATAGTCTATTGTTTTCTCTGAGCGATAACTGTAATTCCGGCCGGTTCAACAACATGTCGGATAATTTCTAAAGAAGCCTGATCACACCATCCTTCGACTTCTTCAAATGTATGTCGATGAGCATTACTTGGAGCATACCAATCATAATTTATATGATTCATTTCCTCGAGATCAAGGTCTGGATGATAATATGATTTAAAAATATGCCAATAAAAAAATCGTTGGAGATTAATTTCACCAGCGGGTATATCTAACAAATCGATTTTTTCTGGGATATGAATATTAATATCTAACTCGCCGAGTAGTTTACCCAGTTTTGAAAGCGGTCTCATTGCATTCCAAGCCTCACTGGGGGTCATGGCTTGCATTTTTTCTCGTATATAATCATCAACAAACTCGCGAATAGGGCCTTTTTTATGGTAAATATAAAACATAAAAAAGCCATTTGGTTTTAAATATTCCGATAAAGCCTTAAATGTGCTATGAGTATCATCAGTATGATGCATCACTCCTTCTGAAAAAATAATATCAACTGACATTGGAGGTAAAGGAAGCTGGGTAATATTCCCTTGTATAAATGCTGAATCTGAAAAATTATGTTTTAGGACCCGTTCTTTACATATATCGATTGCAGAAGAAACGTCCACTCCTAAATATCGAATTTTATCAGCATGTTCCTTCCATAGTTCAATAGTAGACATCCCCGCACCGCAACCGGCATCAAGTAAAATTGGCTTGTTTTTAAATTGATTTAGCAATTGAGAAATATCACCATAACGTTCGATTAACCATTGCTTCATACGTGATAGCATTGCTTCAGACTCGAATGTATCTTTTTTTGACCATTTGTATCCAAAAGACTCTTTTGTCTGCTCTTGCTCAGTTGAATAGTTATCCAAAAGTCTCCATACCCCATTATCATATGAGCAAGGAAAGCCCATAATTTTTTTAATTTTATTTAAAGATGGATTAGGGATGCCACATAAACATTTAAACCACTCCGGTACATTATCTGAAATTTGTAGTTCTGTATCGACTTTCTTCTTTGCGACGTCACTCATTATTTTTCCTTTTACAAAATTTTCCGAAATTTAAATGTTAGATCTAGAAAGAACAAATGGTTACTAGGTGCAATTTGCTTAGAGCAGCCAGGTATTTTTTTTGATCCAACACAACGCTATTACTTTTTTTTAGTGGCGAGGCTGCTGACATCTGCGAATAAAATTAATTTATTCTACGCGCGCTTTTTCTATTATTAACTTTTTCCCATCAATAGTTCTTATAAATGCTCCGGGATAAGGAGCGGATTGAGCGCGAATGAAATTATATAGATCCATAGCCGGCATGTTCAAATTAATTTCTCCATCCTCAGGGCTTCTCTGCGGAAATATTTTTATATTTTCTTTTACTTGTGGCGAAAAAGTAATATTTGGATAACGAGAAAGAATATCAATTAATAAAGTCTTTGATACTGAAATTGCTTTATCGTACACATCTTTTATTGAATCCTCATTTTTAATAATAATTTTTCGTTGATCTATGATATCACCATCATCAACGCCTGAGTCTAATCGAAATAAAGTTACACCCGTTTCTTTTTCTCCGTTGATTATGGCCCATACCAAAGGAGCACCGCCGGCATAGTTAGGAAGTAACGAGGCGTGTATACCCCACGCCCCAGTCTTTGCTTTATTTCTTATTTCTTTTGGCACCATATAATACCAACCCATCACCAAAATAAAATCTAGACTAAGTTGTTCAAGAACGTCGGCATATCGTTCAATGGGATTCTTCCCACTTTCAATTTTTTCGATAGGAATACCATGCTCCAAGCATAATGTTTCAAGGTTTGCATAATTATAATTTTTTACTTTTTTGCCTTTAGCATAAGATATTGCAAAATGTTCTGGAATTGTGAAAACCACTTTAGGAATATAATTATTTTCAATTAAATTAATTAAAATTTCTTTGCTAAAATTTGTACAACCTAGAAATATAAAATTCATATTTACTCAATAAATTGCTTTAAGAAAAATTCGAAGTTAATCAGTGACCATAATAGCAAGCGGTTATTTTTCCGACCGGATAAATGATCATACATTTTTTGTTCTATTACATTTTTATCTAAATAACGATGGAGGCATGCGTCTTGAGATAATAGAGTACGCCTAACAAAATTATTGCTATCACCTTTGAACCAAGAGTTATCTGGTGCGGAAAATCCTTGCTTAATAGCTTCCGTATATTCTTCCGGCATAAATTTTTGCAACGCTCGACGTAAAATCAATTTGCCATCATTTGTTTTTTGATAATAGTTACTACCTTTATCCCCGATTGAGTTTTCATCTACCCGCAAAATATTATGCAGTTGATTTAACTTCAAATTCACAGGTATTTTTTGAGAGAAATCCACTAAATCATTATCTAAAAACGGCACCCTAGTTTCTTGAGAGTGCGCCATCGATAGCTTATCTTCGACAACAAGCAAGCCATGTAAGAACGTCTTAGCTTCAAAGTACAAAGAATGATTTATGCTGTCTTGGGGTGAACAGAGTTTTTCTAAAGGTTGCTTAAATACAGATTCAAAAATATCACGAGTCTTAACGTGTGAAACGTTACACCAAATGGGAGAAAATAAATTCTTAATTTCATCCGTAGAGACTAATCGTTGCCAAAATTGATAATATTTATCAATATAATCGTTAAAATTATCATTTTTAACGGCTCGGTAATAACGCCAAGGGTAGCCGCCAAATAATTCATCCCCTCCCGCGCCTGATAAGACCACTTTCACAAATTTACCAGCAAGCTTTGCGGCATAATAGTTGGGGTAACTCTGTCCTACTCGTGGTTCTTCAAGATGCCATGAAAAATTAGATAAACAGCGTTCCATATCTCCTGGTTTCAACACCATTTCATACTGTTCAGTTTTGTAAAGATATGAAAGTAACTCGGATTTGACTCGCTCATCATAGCCAAGCTCCAAGCCTGAAGCATTATTTAAATCAAATCCGATAGTGAATGTCTTAATATAAGGTAAGTGTTTTGCTGCCACGGCAGTAATAGAGCCGCTATCCATTCCGCCGCTTAAAAAGGTTCCAATTTCAACATCACTAACCAGTTGACGAGTTACTGCTCGTTCGAATAAAAAGGTTAATTCTTCTATATACTCTTCTTCTCGTTTGATTTCAGTTGATTCACTAAAATCAAAATCCCAATATTGTTTTTGGATAACTTCAGTATCTTGTTTCAAGCTGATTTCAAGATAATTGCCTGCCGGAAGTAAATGAATGTCATGAAATAAAGTCTTGTCAGTAAAAAAATTCTGGAAAGTAAAGTATTCGAGCAAACCTTCGTGATCCAACGTTGGTTTTTCTTCTAAATAAGCTAAAATAGCCTTTACTTCACTCCCAAAAATAATTTGATTGGAACGAGTTCTATAATAATAAAGCGGTTTTATACCATAACGGTCTCGAACTAAAAAAACCTTATTAAAGGTTTTATCCCATAACGCAAAAGCAAACATCCCATTAAATTTAAAAACAGCCTCTATTCCCCATTCTATATAGGCATTAACCAATACTTCAGAGTCCGTTTCAGAATAAAATTCATAGCCTAATAATAATAGCTCTTGTCTTATTTCTTTGAAATTATAAATTTCACCATTGTAAGTTACCCAAACTCTCTTTGAAATATCGGAAATAGGCTGAAACCCTGAGGAGGATAGATCTAATATTGCCAATCTTCGATGGCCAAAAAATAAATCCCAGCGATGCAGGTGAAGATAATGTTTTGATTGATCATCATCAATACATGGAACCAAACTCATTTCATGGGCATACTTTTTTTCAGTGAACGCTTGAAAATACTGTTGTGAACGTGGATGATGATTTCCTGTTTGTGCTAGGAGGTAGCCCGCACCATCTGGGCCACGATGTTGTATGGCGTCACACATTGACTTTAATCGTTCAGGATGAATACTTTCCCCTGAAAGCGAAATGATGCCGGTTATACCACACACATTAATGCTCCATGAAGATGTTCTATTACATAATCGAATTCATCTTTTGTCATTTGTGCATAAAGAGGCAATGCGATACTTAATCGGTCTGCAGCATAAGCTTGCAAGTAATCGCTATTTTGCAGTTGATAACGCTCTGCATAATAACCCAAGGTATGTACAGCATGAGTTCCCTGACGAGTTGCAATCCCTTTCTCTTCGAGTTTTCTCATTAGTTCATTACGTTTTATGTTTAAGGAGTCAATCGTTTCAATCGTTAAGTTGGTTAGATCGGTTCCTAAGGTAAAAAGAGTCACATAGGATTGATACCCATGAGTATAACCCTCCGCTACAGAGGGTAATTTAAAGGCAGATAGTTGCTTCAAGGCTTCATCATACTGTTTTGCAATATTTCTTCGACCATTCATGATCGATTCGGATTTACGCATTTGGCAAACACCGAGCGCACCTTGAAAATCCGTCATGCGATAATTGTAGCCTCGAAGCGTAAAATCAGGCAGTAAAGACCCCCCTTTTTCTTTATGACGTTCTAGATCCGATTTTGAAGCACCATGGTCGCAAAGTTGGGTGACGAGATTATAAATTGCCTCATCTTGAGTCACTAACATTCCCCCTTCACCCGTAGTAATGGATTTTCTAGGATGAAATGAAAAACAGCCAATATGTCCTACTGTACCAGAATGTCTATTTCCAATCCAAGCGTCAAACCCACACGCTGAATCTTCGACTACATATACGCCATATTGCTGTGCCAGCTGCATAATTGTATCTAGTTCGGCACATAATCCGAAGAGATTAACAGGCATAACGGCTTTAACCTCTGGATCAGAGGCAAGAATCTCGGCCAGTTTTTTGGAATCAATGTTAAATGTATTTAAATCAATGTCACAAAAGACTACCTCAGCACCCGTATATTCAACTGCATTAGCAGAAGCTACATAAGTAAAAGAAGGAACAACCACTTTATCACCAGGCCCTATGCCTAAAGCTACTAAGGCCAGATGTAAGGCTGTGGTGCAATTACTAACCGCTTTTGCATAAGGGGATTGAGTATACTCCGCAAACATTTGCTCGAATTGTTTGACATAGGGTCCTTGAACGACCCAACCTGTTTGTAATGGTTTTATTATCTCTGCTTGCTCTTCAGCATCAAATACGGCTTTGGTGATCGGAATATACTGCATATTGATTCCTTAGTCTTAAACACATTCACTGGATAAATAACTTGATTCAAATTCAAACTTACCGGTTTGCCGCCAATAAATTAATTTGTTCAATCCTTCTTTTAACGAAATATGATATTGAAAACCAAGTTCTTCCTGAGCTTTTTGGGTTGATCCAATTCTATTTTTAACCAGCTGTCGAGCATCGTCTGAGCCATAAGGTTTATATTCCACTTTCATTTCAGAGTGCTTCAAATTCAAGATAAGATCACATAGTTCTCTTATTGTGGTTTGTACTCCCGTGCCAACGTTATAGAATCCATAATCTACAGGAGATACAAGAGCACAGAGATTAGCTTTAGCCACATCTTCTACATAAACAAAATCATAAGCCTGACTTCCATCGCCATTCACCACAGGGGCCTCATGCTTATCAATTTTGTTTAACATAATGGGTATGACACCCGAATACACTGCGTGTTGATCCTGACCTGGTCCATACACATTCATATAACGTAAACCAATAACCTCCAAACCATAACGGTCATGAAACGCTGTACACATGGCTTCGCCAGAGATTTTTGTAGCCCCATAAAAGTTTTTATTATTAAAAGGATGGGATTCTTGCATGGGAACTTCCACGGCATCGCCATATACCGACGCGCTGGATGAATAAATCAACTTTTTTACCTTGTGTTTAACACAGGCTTCCAATACATTAAAAGTTCCTGCGATATTCACATCAAAGGCTGTACGTGGGAAATCCTTACAATGGAGTAACCACATCGCAGCCAAATGGAATACGTAATCTTTGCCTTCGACCGCTTTATCTAAGACATCCACTTCCCGGATATCACCGCCAAATGGGAAGAGGCTACAGCGAGCGTCGTTAAGACAATCATCAATATTAGATAACTTTCCTCGAGCAAAATTATCAAAAATAACGACCTGCTTAACATTCGTCTTTAATAACTCACGGATAACGAAACTACCAATAAACCCTGCGCCGCCAATCACTAAAATTTTTTTACCTTCTAAATTCACATGAACTCCTTACCTAAAGCTTGGGGACTTGGATTGCATAAAAAATTGTCGATCAGTAATTTGGCAAAGCTAAATGAGCTTGTAAAGGCTGGCGATACAGCATTAAGCACATGCGTTTCATTTTCCGTTTTCTTAATCATAAAGTCCATGACCAATTCTTTTTTATGTTTATCAAATAATTGCGGTCTAATTCCAACTTTTGGGCTTCTAATCAAATCTGTTCGTTGAATGCGTGGAATTAGTCGTTGTGCAGAGGATATAAATCCAGCTTTAATAAAGTGTTTTATTTCCTGATGCGTATATAAACGAAACCCCTGATTATTGCATATATACTGCTGGCCAAGACGAGAAAATATTCCCAAGGTTTCTTTAACATTAATACCTTTTAAGCCCATATAATGCTCCCGTCCTAACGCTGGAATGGCTGAGGGCCCAATATAAGTTTTCCCTGAGATTGAGCGCGTGAAATGAATGCCAAGAAACGGCACATTCATATCGGGAACAGGATAAACTAAGTGATTAACTTTAATAGGAGAGTGCGCAGCCAATTCATAATAGATACCTTTAAAAGGGATCATCGTATATTGCTCAGCTATTCTACATTCTTTTGCGATAATATCTGCATATAATCCTGAAGTATTAAATAAATGACCATAAGAAATTACGGCATCTTTGGAAAATACTTTTTTCCTGTTCGTATCAATTTTTCTACAGGGCTGATTAAAATAAAAAACGACTTTTTTCTTAAGTAATTGATGATATAGATGAGCAAGAATTGCTTTCGGATCAATAACTGACGTTTCAGGAGAGTACAATACTTGATTTCCAGTTACCGCGACTTCAGGCTCAATTTTTCTAAGTTCGTGGGCATCTATCAAAGAAACATTGGCACCATTGTGCTGTGCGCGTTGATAAAGGGTTTGTAACATACCCTCATCAGATGGTTTGCTTGGCACAATAATTTTCCCAGTGCGATGAATGGGGAGTTGATGTCGTTCGCAATAAGCAGACATGGCTCTAGCGCCCTGCAAGCACAGTTGGGCTTTTAAACTTCCTTCTTTATAATAGATCCCTGAGTGCAATACGCCACTATTTCGGCCACTGGCATGCAGACCTATTTCTGTTTCTTTTTCAAGAATAACAATATTGGCTTGTGGTTGCCGCTCTCTTAACTCACGCGCCAGACTTAATCCAATGATACCTGCGCCAATGATAATGTAATCGGCGGAAAATGAATTATTTAGCATAAAAGTTTGATAATACGCTCGGCTGCATTACCATGCCCATATAGTCCGCTGGAATTTAATCTTGAAGGGTTTTCCAATGGGATGAAATCAATTAAGGAAAATGGTTTATCGGGTGAGCATAATCGATTCCAGCCGGCATCTATTAATTCCACCCACTCTGTTTCATCCCGTAATGTAATGCATGGGACTTGATTAAAATAAGCCTCTTTTTGGACGCCTCCTGAATCGGTAATAATGGTCGCTGCGTTCTCTTCTAAAGCCAGCATATCGAGATAACCGACTGGCTCAATCAGTTGGATATGATCAACGAGCGATTTCAATAATCCCTGTTTCTCAAGGACTGAGCGGGTTCTTGGATGTAAGGGTACTATAATGTTTGTGACGGTGCTTAACTCAATGAGTGCGGTGCAGATGTTATTTAATCGCTGGGGACAATCTGTATTTTCTGCACGATGAATGGTAGCCAGGCAATAAGACTTGGGTTTTAACGCTAAGTCATCAACGATCGTTTTTCGGTTCGCGTTAAATTCATTGTAATAAAGCGTTGCGTCATACATAACATCTCCCACATTAAAGATGTCTTTTTCGCTTATCCCTTCTTTAATGAGCTGTTGGTATCCATTTTGAGTGGGTGGGAATAAAAGGGTGCTTAGATGGTCGGTCGTCACGCGATTAATTTCTTCAGGCATTTTACGATTAAATGATCGTAAGCCCGCTTCGACATGAGCAATGGGGATATGAAGCTTAGCGGCCGCCAGAGCGCCCGCTAATGTGGAATTGGTATCGCCATAGACTAGTACCCAGTCTGGTTTTTCGTTCAATAAAACGTCTTCGATGGCTGCAAGCATTAGCCCGGTTTGCTTACCATGTAAACCAGAGCCGATATTTAAATTATAAGAGGGCTTTGGAATATCCAGTTCTTCGAAAAACTGCTCTGACATGTTGGCATCATAGTGCTGACCTGTGTGGATAATAATTTCTTTTATATCTGATGTTGATTTAACAATTCTAGATACGGTAGCCGCTTTTATGAACTGAGGTCTTGCTCCGACGATGGTACATAACTTCATGATGTTCCTTTTGATTGTATAGGAAGATTTATTGTTCTTTATACACGCTGGGATTGAGTGGCACTTCGTAAAAACCGTTCTGATCTACCCCACCCTAGCCTATCCCGTCAATGTGAGAGGGATTGTGTAGCCCGGATGAAAGCGCCGCTGTTATCCGGGATTTCTGAGCTTCGAACATCCCGGATTCCGTTTTACTGCATCCGGGCTACGCGAGTTGAGCCACCCCACTGTATTTAAGTTGAACTTTATTATCTTGCTTTATATAGATATCATTCGTAGTTTGGCATTTGGCTATCATTGAGCCATCAGCTTCTTTTGTAAATGTTAACTGCTCTCCAAAACGACTCATCCAGCCAATTTGACGAGCAGGCACTCCAACCATGAGCGCATAAGGAGGAACATCTCGGTTGATAACCGCCCCGGCTCCGATAAAAGCATACTCACCAATGGTTATTCCACAGACAATGGTGCAATTTGCTCCGAGGGTCGCGCCTTTCTTAATGAGGGTATTACGATATTCATCCTTTCGAGAAACGGCCGACCTTGGATTGTATACGTTAGTAAACACCATGCTAGGCCCGCAAAACACCTCATCCTCGATGGTTACGTTATCGTACACGGACACATTGTTTTGAATTTTTACGTTGTTTCCGATGACAACGCGATTACCAACGTAAACATTCTGTCCAAGACTACAGCGTTCGCCGATGTTGGCCCCACTGCTGACATGAACCCAATGCCAAATCCTTGTGCCCTCACCGATTGCGGCACCCTCATCAACAATGGCTGTCTCATGGGCTTGATAAGACATCTTATAACTCCAAGGGCAAATGAATGGTTTGATTATCCCGAGCAGCACGATAAGCCGCGATCAGCAATTCCAAAGATGTTAATCCTTCGCGGCCATCAACTAGAGGCGCTTCTTTGCCTTGAAGGCTATTGATGACATTATCGTAATAAAGTGGATGACCAAATCCGTAAACGGATGTGGTTTGATAGTTGGCTTGTTTTATTTCTTCATCTTCAGGCTGTTCGTCTGCAAATTCCCAGTGCTGGATTTCATTGACTGCGAGTCCTCCGACTCTCACCGTACCCTTCTCACCTAAAATGGTGATTGAACCTTCGAAATTTTTAGGGTAAGTAAGCATGGTAACGTTAACAGAACCCATCGCACCATTGCGCCAGCGGATATTCAGTACGCCAGTATCTTCCGCTTGAATTCTTCGCTCCAACGTTCCCATCATGGCTTGAACGGATTGAACGGGGCCTAATAGCCAGTGGATTAAATCAATATAATGACTGGCTTGATTCATAAATGAACCACCATCAAGCTCCCAAGTGCCACGCCATCCACCCCCTTGATCATAATAATCCTGAGGCCTGGTCCAAAAAACGTTGATGTTCGCCATGTAGATTTTACCGAAACGACCGCTATCCACTGCTTTTTTCAACAGTTGTAACGTCGCATTGAGTCGATTTTGTTTAACTACAAATAAACGTACACCAGCATCGTCACAGGCTCGCACCATTTGCAAACCATCCTGCCAGCGAGTGGCCATTGGCTTTTCTGTGATTACATGACGACCACTTTCAGCGATCTTGATCGTCTGGGTGGAGTGAAGACCGCTTGGCGTACAAAGAGTTACAATATCCGCATTGGAATACTGTAACAGTTCATCAAGACTGGAATATCCATCAACCCCATACTCTTCCGTTGCAATTCGGAGTGCTGAAGGATCGGTATCACACACAGCGGATAAATGAAGTCGATCGTCATGCTGCTTAATGGCTTGTAAGTGATTTTTTGAAATCCTTCCACAACCGACCAAAGCAATGTTTATTTCCCGATCATTTATAAACCAAGGTGATTTTGTCATGCTTAAGCACTCACTATATTGTCTTGTTTAAATTGCTTGAAAGCGCCTCTGGTATCGATAATTAAGTTTGCGTTGGCCGCTATCCATTCATAATCAAACGCGCGATGAGCGGTCGTTAGTATAACGCAATCAAATCCACGCAATGTTTCAGCGGTTAATTCAATACTATGTAGATCAAAATGGTGGGCGCGCATCGCAGGAAACACAGGAACATGGGGATCAGAGTACGATACTTCAGCGCCTTTCGCTTGTAAAAGCTCCATAACTTCAATTGAGGGAGATTCACGCATGTCATCCACATCACGCTTATACGCAATGCCTAAGATTAAAATTTTGCTGTTTTTAATGGCGCGTTCTCGAGCATTTAAAGCGTCGCTCACTTTGTGCACCACCCAACGCGGCATGCTGCTGTTAATTTCACCTGCGAGCTCGATAAATCGAGTATGAAGTCCATACTCTCGAGCTTTCCAAGTAAGATAAAAAGGATCGATTGGTATGCAATGGCCGCCAATTCCAGGCCCCGGATAATACGGAACAAAGCCGAAGGGTTTTGTAGCCGCTGCATCAATGACTTCGTAAATATCAATATCCATTTTATCCGCGAGGACTTTCATTTCATTAGCTAGGCCAATGTTGACTGAGCGATGAATATTTTCCAAAAGCTTCGTCATTTCGGCAACTTTTGCTGAAGACACTTTGACTACGGTTTCAATGACGGCAGAGTATAAGGTAAACCCTGCTTCAGAGCAGGACTCTGTATCGCCGCCACAGACTTTGGGAATGGTGGATGTGGTGAAATGGGCATTGCCTGGATCTTCTCGTTCAGGAGAGTAAACCAGAAACACATCGTCACCAATTTTTAAACCCGTGCTTTCAATTCTTGGCTTCAGCTCTTCTTCGGTTGTTCCTGGGTAGGTTGTACTCTCTAAGGAAATAAGCTGGCCCGCTCTTAAGTGAGGTAGCAATGCATCGATGGTTTGCAATACAAAACTTAAATCCGGCTCTCGGTATTTATCAAGCGGGGTTGGTACGCACAAAATAAGCGCATCGGCTTCTTCTGCCTTTGAGAAATCCGAAGTAGCAATAATCCTGTTTTGTACTGCTGCAATTCGCGCTGATGAAATGTGCTGAATGTAGGATTTTCCTTGATTGAGCGATTCGTTTTTTCGTTCATCCACATCAATCCCAATCACTCGGTACCCGACTTCTGCAAATCGTAACATCAGAGGTAAGCCGACATATCCTAAACCTACAATACCAATAATGGCTTCTTTGTTAGTTATTTTTTCTTTGAAGCTCGTTAACATGATTTATTCCTTTGAATTTAAGTCACAAAACCTTTTTACTTCACGTGGTTAGCACTCTATTCGTATTTTCTCAAAGATTGCTTTTTTCCCTCATCCGCCCCCCGCTTACCCATCTTCAATTCCAATGGATACAATCCAACGTTAGCACACTCTTACTATGCTGTTGCCATTGTCTCTGACAGAACCGCCTCCAAAGCTGTGCAAACTTTTTTCTGTTCATCCAACGTTAAATAAGGATGCATGGGAAGACTCATCACCCGACTGGCTGCGTGCTCCGTGTTAGGAAACGATTGCTCTCCTGGATAGAGAGATTTAAAGATAGGTTGCTCATGCAATCCAACAGGATAATGCACCGCAGTCGGTATACCTCTATCATGTAATTTGCTTTGCACATCCTCTCGATTCGAAACTTCGATTGTATACTGAGCATAAACGCTACGATTATGCGCCAGAACGCTTGGTTTTTTAATTTCTTTAGGAAGAAGCGTTTGATATCGTTGTGCAACTTCTTGGCGAAGTTGTACTTCCTCTGGGAAAAGAGCTAATTTCTCAAGCAAAATCGCCGCTTGAATCGTATCAAGTCGACCATTAATTCCAAGACTGGTGTGATAGTAACGCTTAGACTGCCCGTGAGTACGGATTTCATTCATTCTTCTCGCAAGTTCTGCGTCATTCGTAAAACAAGCACCACCATCTCCATAACACCCCAAAGGCTTTGAGGGGAAAAAGCTAGTGCAACCAATGGTGGTTAAACCACAGGATTGTTGTCCTTTATAAGTTGCACCAAAACTTTGCGCACCATCTTCGATAACTGGGAGATTATACTGGTTTGCAATGGCGTTAATTTCATCAAAATCAGCGCATTGTCCATAAAGACTCACAGGCATGATAGCCTTGGTTTTATTCGTAATGGCCGCTTCAATTTTAGAAACGTCAATGTTATAAGTCGATTCATTGATATCAACAAATACAGGCTTAGCTCCTAAAAGCGCAATCACCTCCGCGGTCGCAAAAAAACTAAATGGAGTGGTTATGACTTCATCACCCGCTTTGACGCCTAAGGCCATAAGGGCCATTAACAACGCATCCGTTCCACTAGAAACTGCAAGCGCGTATTCAACCCCGACGTATTTTGCAAGCGATTGTTCTAGCTCAGCAATTTCTGGCCCCATGATGAATGCACCGTGATTTAATACGGTTTTAAACCGTTCAATAAGGCGGTGCTCAATGCGATTTGATTGCGCTTTAAGATCGATGAATTGCATAGCTTCTCTCAAAAATATTGTTTTAATTCAGGAATATAGCGCTGATGGGCTTTTATACAACGCTTGATAGTATCCATGTTATTTTTTGTCCATTCAATGGTTTTTTGTAAGCCTTCTGGTAAAGAAACCTGCGCTTTGAAACCTAGTTCACGTTCCGATTTGCTCGTATCCCCATGTCGCTTGCCTGAGCGGTCCCAATTTCGAGCGGGCATGCTTGCAATGTCTACTGGATTGCCACTAATTTCATTAATGAGCATAGCAAGATCTCTAATGGAAGTTTCAACTCCAGAGGCAATATTATAAACGCCTCCACTTTTTCCGCGCAATGCACAGGCGATAAGGCCTTCAGCAATATCATCCACATAAATAAAATCGCGGGTTGCAATGCCATTATTTTCTAAAGGCAACGCTTCATGATGTAGCGCTTTAAAAATAAAGGTAGGTGTTACATTCCGCCATACGGTATTGGCATTACCTCGCCATTGGCCAGCACCTAATATTTCACCTGGGCCGTATACATTTTGAAATCGGGCTTTTACAAAAGGCATGTTATAGCGCATGAAATAGTAATTGCCATAAAATTCGCCAAAAATTTTCGACATCTGATAAGGACTATCCAGATAGAGTGAAACATCTTCTTGCTCAACCGTCGCTTCCGCATGGTCAAATGTTTTTTTGGCAACGGTGCAACCGGCGGATGAATAGACTACTTTTTCTAACGATTTAAATTTACTGATTCGGTCAAATAGTTTTAAACTGGTCAATGTATTATTTTCATGATCTTTTAGAGGATCTTCAATGGAACTTTGATTACCGTGGTACGTTGCTAAATGAAACACGTAATCGGTATCTTCTGGTAAGTTATATAAAATCTTATCTTCGGTAATAGACCCGTGTATGAATTCAAGATGATTATGATTGGGAACACGTGCAATATCTGCTGACAAAAGATTGTCCACAACCAATACTTTTTTGGCATCACGCTCAAGAAGCATGTTGGTTAATGTGCTTCCAACAAATCCGGCCCCACCAACGACCAGTATTTTTTTACCTGAAAATTCCGCCATTATCCATTCCTACGTTTAATTAATGTTTGTAAATATGTAATTATTTGCAACAGCTCCGAGCAACTAGAGTCTTACACTATACTCCTACTTAACCCCATTCGTTTTAGCGGCCTTTCTAGATGGCCCGAATAAATCGGGCCACGTAGGGGGGGTGGTACTAGCCTTCTGTGAGACCACAATATACTTTCTATACCACCTACTTCCTATACCACCTACTTGGCCTGACTTGTTCAGGCCACCTCCTCAGCGTAAATAAATCAGGCCATGTAAGAAGCTGCCATATTTTTTTGAGCTAGTTATGCTACCTCTGGCTCTTCCACAGCGGCACGAAGGTGCGTAAATGTTTGCTCAATACCGTATTGCTTATAATATTCGATTGCAGCTTTTACGCCTTCGGTTAATGGTGTTTTAACTTCCCATGAAAAATCTTTATTGGTACGAGAAGGATCAAGTAGGATTGTAAACGCATCATCTGGATGTCGCTCACGAACTTCGACTTCTTTATCTAGCGTAATATTTAACGCATCTAACGTAGCGTCAAACAATTCTTTAATTGAATAGTCGCTTCCTGAAGAAATATGATAATAACCCTGGCCTTTTCCATCCACTGCTTTTTCAACGCAGTTGACTAAATCTTGGATATAGACAAAATCACGTCTTGTATCCATGACAAAACAAGGTTTATTGGAAGTTAGGCGATGATAAAAAGTAGGCAAAGGACCACTGATATTTCTAGGGCCATAAGCATTGGCCAAACGGAATGACACGAAGCTTAAACCTGATAACTCGACGTAGTGTTCTGCAGCGGTTTTACTGATCGCATAACTGCTTCCACGAGCATCGAAGTGATGTTCTAGAGTCACTGGTTGTTCTTTGGGATTTAAGCCATAGCAAAGAGCGGTTTGGAAATAGACCAGACGTTCACAGCCTGCTTTTTTAGCCGCTGAAACAACGTTTACGGTACCTAAAACGTTCGTTTGACAATCTTCAACCCAGTTATCAGGATCTTTATAGGAAGCGGCCGCGTGAACCACAACATCGGGTTTAAACTGTGTAAACATTCGCTCCATTGCTTCTGTATCGGCAATGCTTGCTTCAATCACTTCTAAATTTTTATGAGATTTTAAATTATCCCGTCTTCCCGTACTGAAATTATCGATAACCAAAACCTGATCATTTCTTGCGAGCAAGCGATCAGCCAAATGGGACCCTACAAACCCAGAACCTCCGGTAATTAAGACTTTCATTTCTATCTCCTCATTAGTAATTTTTTTGTGTTGCAAATTCAACCTATCATACAAGCTCATTGGCAATGTGCCTTGAATGCTCAATTTTATTTTTATTGCTTAACATTGATTTAAATCGATGGGACTGATCGTGAAACTGCTGCTGCCAGATTTCATAACACAAAAATCCCCAAACCTTACGACTAAATTTTCCTGTTTTGTCAAAATTTTGAATTATTTTTTTATAATCAATAAATCCTTCCGTCCTGGAGCATCCTGCAGAAAGGATATCGTAAATATACTCCTTCAGCTCACCATGCATCCATTCAGATAGCGGCACTGGAAAGCCCATTTTATCCTTACGATTAACAATTGGTGATGGAAGAACATCCGAATAGGTTTGCTTCAGCAAATGCTTCATGCGTCCATCTTTAAATTTAATGTTTGCAGGGATAGTCGCCATGAATTCAATTAATGGCGTATACAAAAAGGGAACCCTAGCTTCAAGACCATGAGCCATGCTGACGCGATCTTCCACATGAAGCAATCCAGGAAGCAAACATTTGAAATCAAAATGCGTCATGCCGTCGAAATAGGACTCCGCTTTTTCAAATTTAGCGGTATTAAAAACATTCAAAAACTGGCTATAAACCTGATCGCGCTCGGCAGCGGTCAATGCCACTTCACCATCCAAATCAGCTCCGCGATCAATCAATGAAAAATAGCGCTTTTCCAAAGGCTCAAATAATCCATCGCTCCAGAAACGCTTGAGTAAGGGCTTATAAGCATTGAGTACCTCTAAGTTCGGAATAATCGATTCTGCGGTAACAACGAAGTTTCCTTTTTTATACTTACCCTCAATAGCGGCCTTCATGCATTGTTCAAAATACGCCATCACATAACGTGCGTAGCCGCCAAATATTTCATCGCCGCCTTGTCCTCCCAGTACAACTTTCACCTGTTGGGCGGCCATTTCCGAAACCATGTATTGAGGAAACACACCAGGACCTGCGACTGGAAAATCCATGTGATAAATAATATTACTGAAATGCGCTTGAAACTCTTGTGAGGTTATATCGCGCACATGAAGCTTCGTACCGCATTTTTGCGCAGCATATTGAGCGTATTCACTTTCGTCATAAGATTTATCCTCAAGAAATCGCCCATGGAAAAAGGGAAGCGATTGATTTTTTTCTTGGGTAGCCAAAATGCCGATAAGACTTGAATCCACACCACCACTAACATAAGCGCCTAAATTAACATCGGCGCGAAGATGCACTTGAATTGACTCATTCATTATTTCTTCAAGACGATTGGCGAAGTAAGTTTGTGTATGATCGTAGTCAATATGATAATGAACATCCCAATAACGCCAGATTTTCTGCTTGTCCGGGGTAATCAGCATTGCATGAGCAGGCTCTAACTGCAGTACATCGCAAAAAAGAGTTTCCTCACCCATAGGATATTGGAACGTAATGTATTCAACAAACGCTTTTCGATTCGTTTTTATTTCAGGAAGAAATGGCATTAAGGCTTTACTTTCAGAAGCAAAGATAAATTCATTGCCAAGTTTGGCGTAATAAAAAGGCTTAATCCCGAATTGATCGCGTGCGCAGAAGAGCTTTTCACCATCCCAAATCGCAAAAGCAAACATTCCTTTAAAATGTTTTACGCATTCTACGCCAAACACTTTATAAGCAGCGAGAATGACTTCAGTATCTGAATTTGTTGTAAACGTCCAGTGAGAGGATAAAGATTTTCTAAGCTCAATGTGATTATATAATTCACCGTTATAAACGATAACCTCTCCATTTGGAGCAATCATAGGCTGGTGAGCATGAACGGACAAATCGATAATGCTTAACCTGCGATGGGCTAGACCAATGCTTTGATGTTTATCAGTCCAAATGCCTTCATCATCCGGGCCACGATGGGCAAGCAACGCATTCATAACGGAAAGTTTATTGACCAGATTATCAATTGTTGTTTTTTTTATATTGAATATACCTGCTATCCCACACATAGGACCAATTCCATTAAATTATAATCAAAATTTCCATTATAAATGACGGAGTTACAATCTATTAGGTTACTCAGTCAGACCTTTTGCTAGAGGAAATCACCGTCAGTATAACGTATTCTAAATACTCGCGAGATACTATCAAGGGTACTTGCTTTAGTCAAATTCTAAACGATTTAATGCATGCAGATATAAGGATCGAACAATTTGCAGTTTTCCCCTACTGCAAAATAATTCAATAAAAGATATACTCACACCATGAACATGATTAGGAATATTACATGTCCTTAAAGGCCATGTATAACAATATAGCCAGTCGCTATTCCGTAGCCAATCGGTTTGGGTCAATCAGCACCAGCCATCAATGTGCGATTGAACAGATTAAACGTGCGAACCTAGGCCAAAAACCGAATTATAAAGTATTGGATCTTGGTGTGGGGAATGGTGCTTTTCTTAAAGAGCTAGAGCTTCAGATGCCTAATGCCTCATTCACAGGCATTGATGTGTCATCTGAAATGCTTGCTCAGGCCCAAAAAGCTTTAGATTTAACCACCATCGAAACAACTGCTACCGAAGCGAGTCATTTACTGCCACATCATAGTCAAGATTTAGTTCTTGCTCACTTTATTAATGCCTACATCCCAATCAATACTCTCTTTAATCAAGCGAAGCTTCTAACGCGTTCAACAGGGCACTTTTCTTTAATTACCACAACCTATGAATCATTCCCTGTAGCTCAAGAGCAACTCGCGCACTTTATTACCCAAGACAGTGTCTTAAGCCGAATTGTAGGTCATTATTATAAAGCAATTGTGAAAAATACGACCGTAGCCGCAGGCAAAGAAGAGTTAATGCAGGCTTTTTGCCAACACCAGTTTCATGTGGTCGCCCATGATCGCCTAGAAATTCCAATTACGATTAATAATATTGATGAATTAGTGATGTTTGGGATTGAAGGCACTTGGTTTTTAAATAGCCTCTCCATTAAGCTCTTGCCTAAAAATTTCTTACTTCATCGCTTAAAGCGATTATTCAGCAAAATTTTTACATTTCCGTATCATGATACTCATATTATTGATGTCGTTTTGGCTGAGAAGTAGCGATTAAGGTTTAGCCCCAAACAACCTTTCTTAACAAGAACCCGCGGCTTGATTCAAACATAGCAAACTCGATGACGAGATCGTTTTTTGATGTTTGCCGCATAGCGGCTGGGTTATTTAGGATAACTTGGTGAGTTCCCTTTATTCTTATTCAAAGTAGTGACTACAAGCCTAGATTATCCCGCTTAAACACTCGATCGGCGCGATAGCTTGAGCGAACCAAAGGCCCAGAAGCCACCTCAAAAAACCCTTTTTGTAGACCAATTTCTCGTAATTTATTAAACGTTTCTGGGGTTACATAGCGCGCGACAGGAAGATGGTTTTTGGTAGGTTGTAAGTATTGCCCAAGCGTGAGTATATCCACGTGTTGAGTACGCAAATCATCCATGGTTTGAATAATTTCTTCATCAGTTTCCCCTAACCCTAGCATTAAACTGGTTTTGGTAAGCACATCAGGACGATATTGTTTAGCGTATCCCAATAAGTGAACCGTCTGCCAATAGCCTGCACGATTATCTCGTACTGGATGAGTTAGTCGCTCGACCGTTTCTACATTCTGAGCAAAAACGTCTACCCCACTATCTAGTAATATCGCTATATCGTTGTGGTTTCCCTGAAAATCTGGGGTGAGCGCTTCTACTTTGGTTTGAGGGCATTGAGCTTTGATGGCTCGAATAGTATCTGCGTAATGCTTCGCCCCTCCATCAGGCAAGTCATCCCGATTTACCGAGGTTAATACCACGTAATCTAGATTCATTAAAGCAACGGTTTTAGCCGTATTTTCAGGCTCTTCTTTATCAAGCCAGCCACGAGGATTGCCAGTGTCCACTGAACAAAAGCGGCATGCCCTGGTGCAAACCTCTCCCATAAGCATGATGGTGGCTGTACCATGCGACCAGCATTCAGCAATATTTGGACACTTTGCTTCTTCGCAGACGGTTGCCAATCGGTGTTCTTTTACACGTTGCTTAACTTGCTCATAAGCGGGTGAGGTGTGATTCACGATGCGTAACCACTTGGGTTTTGGGAGGCGCTCATAGGCGGGCGATGCTGATTTAACGCCATCTTTTATAGCTACAAACCCTTGCTTGGTCTTATATTTATGACCACTTTCAACAATTACGGGTATATCTTTGAGTTTACTCATTGCACACCTGCTTAATAAATTATCCTTATGATCTCAAATGGAGCGGCTTAAATCAAGGTCGTTGTGGTCTATACTTATGTGCGCTTTTTTATCTTTTTTCATGTCTGGCTCTCCAATAAGGTAAAAACCAACCGACTAGAATCGCAATCAGTAAAACCATGTAAGAATACATTAATTTAGATAACCAAAGTGGTTTTATTATTAAAAAAACACCAACCCCAAGAAGAAACGTCCAGCCACTTAGATATAAGTGCTCATGATACGTTTGAAAACGCCTTAAATGAATTAAGAACAGGTACACGAGAGAGAAAAGAATAAACGGAATTAAATAACTGACCAAATAAATACCAATATAAGTATAACGTTCCGTTGTAGTTAAGGTTTGACCAGACAACCATTGATCAAAAATCATCCCAATATTCATTAAACACGCTTGCTGATAGAAAAAAACAAGCGCTGTAGTTAGAATAACCATAGGCAATACCATTGGCAAACGTTGCCCTGGTTTCATTTTTGCTCCTCTGCCATAAAACACTAAATACCATACTAAAAATAAACCAATTATTCCTGCGGGCCATCTTAAGGCATTAATCACTGCATAAAACTGATTGGTAAATGCCAACTCAAAGAATGCGAAAGCCAGAATAGTTATCAGATAAGTCATCGCGATCAGATATTGCAGGACTTTAAACCCCGAATGCAGCGAAATGTAAGCCAAGAGAACCAAATAAATAAACAAAGAACAAGGGGTAATCGCATCCATTAAACCAGACAAAGGAACAAATAATTGTGGGCTGCGAGCTATCCAGTTATCAATTTCAAATTGGCTCGCTGTTCCTTTGGCCTTTAATACCCGGATGGTTGCTTGTGGTAATTCCCCATGTTTTTTTATTTGTTCATAGCAATACTTCATTGCACTTAATAGAGGCTTTCCAGAACGCTCTGGATCGGCAAAACCAACCCATCTGGATCCACAAAAGAAAAACGCTGGAACGGCGAAATTATTAACATCTAAGGCTTGCAATCGCTCATAAAACAGTTTTAACGCTGCTTTGTCTTTATCAATTACATGCCGTTTAATCTCAAGCCAGGGGTAGTTAGGTTCAATTGTTTTAAAAAATTCATCCGCTTTGTGGCAATGGGGACAAGTTGAAGACATGAAGAAATCAACCTTCAACGTTACCTGGTGATTGGTGCCTGTTGTATACCATGGGGTAGAATTTACAACAGCATGGGCAGGAAATAGGATAAGCACCATGCAAAAGGTCAAAAAACAATGAATACCTGTAGTTTGCCGCGTTAGAGGCTGATTCATTTCAAAATCCCTTTATATTTATATTATGTACCCGTAATCTTTCAAAAGGCTAGATTTGTTCTATCGCTTTTTCCGCCAGAGCGGCTTTTAATGATTCTCAATAGAGCTCGCTATTAATTCATCTTTAAAAGCCGCTCTGCCAAAAAAATCGAATCGCCCAAAAACTAGCATTTTGAAAGATTACGGGTATATGTTGTACAATTTGCTAAATGGAGCCTTTCGCTTGTTTTAATGTTTGACTCCGTGAGATTCGTTCTCGTTGGATAAGCAACAAATTTCTAGAATAAATAAATACCCCAGTGGATTGGCCTAAAATAAACACTGGATCACGTTTATAAATCGAATACGCCAATAAGGTGATACCACCTAACAAACTTAAATACCAAAAGGCCACAGGAATAACGCTGCGCTTTACTTTTTCACTCACCAACCATTGAACGATAAAGCGCGCTGAAAAAATTGCTTGTCCCAAAAGACCAACACCTAACCATACATACTCAACGTTCAACATTGTTAACCTCCGGTGCGCAGGGACGTTTTAATAACCAGCGCATACCTATTAAATCATGAATCCCAACAAAAAGACGATTCATTACACCATACTTTGATACGCCATGAAGACGAGGACGATGGTTGACTTTAACATTAACCAACCTAAAGCCTGCGCGTTTAAACAAGGCCGGTATAAAACGATGCATATGATTAAAATGGGGTAGCATTAAAAAGGCATCGCGCGGGAACAATTTTAGGCTACAACCTGTGTCTGGGCATTCATCATTAAGAATCCATTGGCGAACGTTATTACCAATTCTGGATGATAAACGCCGTAGTGCATTATCATCTCGTTTCTGGCGATTTCCGAGCACAATCGTATTTGGGGTAAGCGCGTGTTTATACAACCGTGGGATATCCGCAGGATCATTTTGACCATCCCCGTCCATGGTAACCAGTAGTGGGTATCTAGCGGCACGAGCGCCGCTTAACAACGCCGCGCTTTGACCATAGTTATGCTTATGAAACACGCCCTGCAGATTATCGTAAGCGTTTACCAGCGCAAGTAGTTTTTCTTTGGTGCCATCGGTACTGCCATCGTCCACATAAATTACTTCAAACTTATACTGGCTTGTTGGAAGCGCTGTGACGACTTCTTGATATAAGCCTTCTACATTATCTACTTCATTGTAAACTGGGATGATAATTGATAATTCAATGGGCGACTCTACAGACATCTTAGGCAACCTAAACTCGTCAAAAGTTAGGCATTATATCGTAATTAATCAATTCTATTCTAGACCCAAGGCAATAAGAATAAGACGCATTCCATATTAAGCTGAATAATTTTGTTGCCTCACAGATAACTGAGAAACTCCAAGTTTGCGTTGATACCACCAATAAATAATCGCTACTTCTAAAAACGACAAATAAGCTGCCATAAGCACATCACTTAAATAGTGATGAGTTAAAAGGACTCTTGAAGTTGCGATGCAAAGCGCGGTAATAAGAAAGGCGTAAGCATATTTTGGAAAAATAATGCATAGCCCGAAAGCCAATCCTGTTATTGTAGTAGTATGGCCTGAGGGAAATGACCAATAGGCAGCCTTCGTTTTAAACCCATAAAATCCATACAATCCATCGTTAAACAACAACATAGGACGTGCTCGACCCAAAGTATATTTTAAAATCAAACAAATTAGACTTGGGATAACGACACATAACCAAAGAAACCAGACTCTTTTTTCCCAGACCGGGCGTTGATAGATATAACGAAACACGATCACTAGGATAAAAAGAGAAACAATATAAATCCCCCCTAAGCCAATATTAGTAATCCAAACTAAAATCGGAAAATTGGATTCTACATCCAGGCTTTGAAAAAAGAGCGCTAAAGGCTGGTCAATATAAAGAAAACATAGTGCAACGAGTAAAAAATAGCTGATTGCAAACCAAGGCGTTGTCATAAGAGACATCAATCGGTCAAATGGTGTAGGGAGGTTTCGTTTTAATTTATTCATGATTGCCCTTTTTAATTGTTTTATTGTCAACATGATTGGACAGAGGGTATTGTCGTTCAATCAAAAGCAGTTTTACCCATGTTCCTTTGCTGTAGTTAAAGCCATGAATTCGAGCAAGAATGGTTAGCCAATCGTGATTAGGGAGATTTGCAAACGTTTCCTCATCAATCAATAGAAGACCTTGTTTATTTGCAAGTAAATTAAGCGCGGTTTCTTGATTGGTAAACAATACATTTTTTGTATTCAAATAAAAGACTAAGCTGGGCTCACTGTATCCAACCACTATAAGTGGTTTTTCTTCAGAAAGAACCTTGGAGTTAATGGCTTGTGCAACATTATGCGAGATCCATAAAGGCTTAAGTTGGGGCAGTAAACAGAAAAAAATGACAGGAAATGATAAAACGGCAGCTAAAATAGCGCTGTAACTGGCAGATTTATATCTTTCTTTCCAAGCAAAATAAACACAAGTTACCCCGAGAATCCCTAAAATCCAAAACACAATAATGGCAGAAAGTGTGACTTTTTGCATCACAAGATAAGGTAGAACCAAAAGTGCTGTCGCCAGACCAACCGTTAATACCCCCCACAACACTTGAAGAACATGCAGCCATATTCCTGATTTAAATTTAGGCTGACTTGACGTAATTCCTAGAGCTAACAATAAGCATAAAGCAGGGAAAGTAGGCAATACGTATTGCGGTAACTTGGTAGGCATTAACTCAAAAAACACCCAAGTTGGAATAATCCAAGCCAGCAAGAATTTGACCATAGGTTGATGTTTTTGTGTAAACGCATAGGTTGCTCCCTGCCATAAAAATAAGGAGGCAGGCCATATCGTCAATGGTAAAATTACTAAATGAAATAAAGGGGGCTTACCATGCGATTCATGTCCCCCTTGTAATTTAGGCAACAGATCTTTGTGGATCATTTGCAGGAGATAGTTACTTTGTTCTGCTGCATTTACAAGAAATAACCACGTTAAACTTAAAATTAAAAATAAACTCAAGCCCCATCCTAAATGCAATCCACGCAACCAACGAACCCGTTTATCGATGATGCATAACGTTACCGTTGATAAAACACCAACCAAAGGGGTCACCCCCTTTAAGACAAACCCATAGGCCATCGCTAACCAAAAGAGCAGCGCCCAACACCAATGAGCTCTAATTTCGTCATATCCCGCGCGATAAATCACCCAAAGAGCCCCCTGCATGAGCACGACAGAGGATAATAAAGAAGTATCAATAACCGCCATATGCGATTCAACCACTAACAGCAAAGAACATGCGAGAAACGCTGAACCAATAAGTGCTGTTTGTTGTGGAATGACTTGGCTTGCAAAATAAAACGTAAGTAAAACAGCCAGCAATGCGCCTAGGACAGAAGGAATCCGGTAAGGCCAAATGGCTTGAGCATCTTCATGGCTAAATAGCTTCACGCTAGCGGCTTGTAGCCAGTTAATTCCTGGAGGTTTTTGAAATCGCGTTTTATCTTGAAAACGGATTTGAAAATAAGAATCCGTTTGTAACATCTGTCTCGTTGCCTGAGCAAAATGAGCCTCGTCGCGGTCAATTACAGGCATACTGGCTATCCCAGGCAAAAACAAGAGTAGAGATAAAAGAATTAGCTGTAAGTATGGATTTAGTTTTGGCAACCTGCGCGCCTTCTATGAATAAAAAAAATAATTCGCAATGATATTAAAGCCGAGCGTTAATTGCCAGGGGTTTTGTGAGGTAAAGAAATTAGGCCATTCGCCCCAACCTGGGATCAATTGTATCAATATGTTCCTCAATTGGCGGTAGAGGAAACCTTAAACTAAACACACCATGAGCTAGAAGAGCGTCAGTAGGGGAGCTAGAAGCTTGTCTACCAGTAGTGGAAGCTGCACTTACGCTACTCGCCTCCAAAAAAAATTTTTTAAAACTGATTACTCTTTGGACTCTTGGCACACCAGTCTCTCCATCCTCAAGCGACGCTCCTGTGGGCAAAGCACCGCTTGTCCTGGATTTGTATGGTGTTTTCATTGGACTACTTTCCGGGGCAGTTGGTCCTTTTTTTAAAGTTGAGCTGGCAGAACGAACGCCAGTGTTTAAATTAATGACCCCTTCATATTGTTGTTGATGATGACCACGAAATAGTACATTAGGATACGCCTCAAGAAACCCACTGCATGTAGCGCAACAAAGTTTGGAGATACCAAAAATAAACTTTGTTTCCCTTGGAATCTTTAAATAGTTATAAAGATACGTTGCAATTAATTGCTCTGCATGAATAAATCTTAAATTCTTAGCCTCTAAAGAAGATGGAAGGGATTCATGGCTTTGTATGAAGCCTCTTGGCGTAATATGAGTAATCAGCATTTCGACATGATCACCAATAACGCTGGGAAGTAGGATAACAGGAGCACCTAGAAATGCCTTTTTTTCTTCCTCTGAAAATGTTTCTGGATCATACAAGACTGTATGCGTCAGCTTAAATACCGCTTGTTCAAGAGTACCGACTTGTTGACCTGTTTGTGGTGAAGCTAAATAGCTTGGAAAGAGCTGATGAAACAACTTTAAAGATAACTCATGGCAGCGAGATTCGTCAGGTAAATCCGCCAACCCAAATTGATAAGTCGAAAAAAAAGATTTTAATACGCTTAATTTAAATTTAATTTCCTCTAAAAATCGAGGTTCAGCTACAGCAGAGCTCATGTTCGCACTAATAATTAATCTTGGTTGAGCAGACCTTGTATCTATCGTTACAGCGCCACACACTGAAACAGAAGAACTTTGTGAGGCAATAATACGGGAGAGGCTATCATAGCGCCTGACCTTTCGATGCTTGGTCACTTCAATCCTAGCATCTACTGGAGCATATTCATCTTCAACCCATCGCCTTAACCCTGCCGTGATGTCCATCTCATCAAAAAGTAAAGATAAATAAGCATCTTCTTTTACATAGTTATCTTGAGTTTCTGAAGATTCAAACTCCGATACCTCTTTAATAATCAACTCTTTTAAGCGTTCACAAATCTCATTAATACACTCAATTTCCCTTAATCGAAGAATAGCGCTTTTAATATCCGCATTATTCAAACGTTGTGCTTTAAGTAAAAAAATAAATTCAAGTTCAATATGTTTGAAGACAGCTTCCATTTGAAAGTTTGCATTAATGGCGCGCTGAACAATTTGAGCTCGAACACGTCCTTTACAACGGTCAGTATAAAATCCAGCCTCGGTTAGCTTATCTTTAACGATACTTGTAATATGACGCTTCATGGTTTTTACAACAAATATTAGACAAGGTAGGTTATTATAACGCAATTATAGTGCCCATATACCCGTGATCGTTCAAAATTCGTGTTTTAGGCGCATTTATTTTTTTCTCCTGGGTAAAAAAGAAAAAGCATAAATCACGCATTTTGAACAATCACCGGTATAACCATTCGCCTGAAGATACTCGTTTTGGGCCATTTTTATAATAATGGCTAATAAGCAAGGCTTGCGACAGAATTGGATGGGAGTTATAAGACGACAATATTCGGCGTTTTTATAAATGGCCAATCTCTAAGGACCAGGCTTTAGGTGTTTGCTCTTTTCAAATTCAAAAAAATAAGGAACAATGGCCACTTTATAACAAGAGAAGGTGTCATGCAGTCATTAACTATTATTCAAAAAATCGTCGTCTGGGCCCTTCCCTTAATCTTTGCAATTACCTTGCATGAAGCCGCGCATGCATTCATTGCAAGTCGTTGTGGAGATACCACCGCTAAAATGCTTGGTCGTTTGAGTTTAAATCCAATGAAGCATATTGACTTAATTGGCACCATATTGGTTCCAATCTTTATTGCGATTGCCACTCAGTTTCACTTTGTATTCGGCTGGGCGAAACCGGTACCGATAAACTGGTATCAGCTTCGTCAACCAAGACGCGATATGGCACTGGTTGCCTTTGCAGGCCCTGGAATTAACTTTGTTATGGCTATATTTTGGGCGGGTTGCCTGAAATTATCTACCTTTCTTAGCCCTGAAACTTCTTCACCCGCAGCGTTTCTTTTACTGACCTCTCAAGCTGGTATTTTGATTAACCTAGTATTGGCCTATATCAATTTAATACCGGTTCCTCCTTTAGACGGCAGCCGAATCGTAGCAGGCATCCTTCCTCCTCAACAATCTTATTTGTATTTAAGACTTGAACGGTATGGTCTTTTTATTTTGTTGATTTTGTTATTTACTGGAATGTTAAACTGGTTGATCGGCCCCCTGCTATACTGGTCACTCACTATGATTCAACTTATTTTTAATGTATGAACGTTTTAGCCGATGCCTCTTTACCTAGGCTGGATGAATTATTTGCTCAGTCGTTTCACTTACGCACCTACGACTCAGAACAAGAGTTGAACGCGCTCATAAACGAGTGTGATGTTTTAATTTGTCGCTCGACGTTAAAAGTTAATCACGATTTATTGCATCATAGTCCTGTGCAATATGTTGGAACCGCCAGCAGTGGAATTGATCATCTTGATACGAATTACCTAGCAGAACGTGGAATCAGATGGTTTGACGCGAAAGGAGCCAATGCGCATGCCGTAGCAGATTATGTTGTTTCCAGCATTGCTTATTTACAGAAACGCTACTTGTTACACGATGTTAAAGCCGGTGTGATTGGTTTTGGAGAAGTTGGAAGTCGAGTCTACGCACGGCTACAGGCACTTGGCTTTGAAGTATTATGCGTTGATCCAATAAAAGCAACAAGAAATAAAGCGTTAACCTTCCATGAACTACAAGCGTTAAAAAGCTGTTCTCTAATAACCATTCATCCTAATTTTCATACCAATCCGCCCTATCCAAGTAACAATTTAATTAATGCAGAGTTCATTAATTCATTACAAGCGAACACAGTGATAATTAATGCCTCTCGCGGAGGGATAGTCAATGAACAGGCCTTATTAAACTCAAAAAATCCAGTCATTTACTGTACCGATGTGTTTGAACATGAACCAGAAATAAATCCTCAAGTCGTAGATTACGCCACCTTATGCACCCCACATATTGCCGGTCATAGCCTAGAAGCAAAACAAAACGCCGTGATCAGGCTAAGCCAACAACTTCATACAGCACTTGGGTTAGATTTTGATGTTGTATCCCTTGAGGATAAGAAACCACTTCCATGCCAAGCGGATACAACCTGGCAAGATTGCGTTCTAACACTCTATAATCCCATTCATGAAACGAATGCTTTAAAACAAGCAACCAACAAAAAAGAAGCGTTTCTTTCATTACGAAAAGCGCACCAGTGCCGCCATGATTTTAAGGGTTACATTAACCCGCATGTAAGTTCGACTCTCAACAATATTTTGGGCATTGAACATCCATAATTGTTTTTTAAATACAATCACTGTATAATCTTAGTTCAATATACCGTTTTATTGATTATGAATCGCTTGGCTGCAACATACAAACTATTCAAGCTTTAAATGAGATAATTATGCCAGAATCCTCTTCTCACCAACCCCTGTCTGTTTTTCAACGTTCAAGTCAAAAGTGCTCTCAACTTGTATCTTCAAAAGCTAGCCAACAAGAGCTGATAGAATCGTTGACTACCTATGAGCACATCTTAGCGGCGCTTAAACAAAATCTGGCCAGCAAAACAATTGTTATTGCGTCACAACGACATATCGCTGAATTAAGTACAACTGTAAAAAAATATTCTGAGTCGGATTATCTTATTAATATTTTAAGCAAAAATCTCGATGTTGAGTTAAGTTACTCCGAGTTTCAACGCATTCTAAATGAACCCACTCGCAGGCAATGGGAGGAACAGTCTCGTAGGCTAACTACACCTTCCTATACTAGTCGTATTAATGGACTAATGAGCACTTTAACCTATCTTCCTGTTAGCTTTTACCGCCGTTATGCTCCAACGTTTATTCAAAAGACCGTTAAAATGTTTACTCCGGATACCATCGATAGTGAAAGCAAACGGAAACTGCTTGAGTGTCTTGATTTGTGTAAAGATCAATTAAACCAACGCAAAAGCGACATCGATCAAGCCATTGAAACTAATTTATTAGAACTCATAGCGTTCTTAGTGATTGATCCCAGTGAGACCCAAGAGGAAGCATTTTTACTGATTAAATCTAAATTTAAAGCTATATCAGAGGATGAGCTTGATGAGTTGCATAAAGCCGCAAGCGCCGCTACAGCAGTGGCTCAATTGCTTGAAGATCTCGTGGTAAATCTTCGTGAAAACACCTCTTATTTAGAAAGAATTAACACGCTTGACCAATCCATTAACCAATTTAAACTCAGATATGATGGAATCTTAGTCGCTATTTCTAATTTTCTTGCCAAATACATCGCTTCGTTTTTTAAATCTTCCACGGCAAAACAAATTGATGAACTCAATACCATTAAATCTGATCTTCAAAATTTGAAACAACAACTGCAAGACAACGAGCAGCGTCTAATGAGTAATATTGAAGGAAATCAGCATTTACCACAAGAGGTTCAGGATAGTTTTAAAGGCCGGTTGAAGGCTGAAATACCCGCACCAGCAGTTGAACTTAAGAATCATTCTAATCGCAATGCTTTTTTTAAAAACATTCAAGAACAAAAACAAGTTCTAGATAGTGACCTAAGGGAATCTCCCAGACCGACTTCCTCCTAAAAAATTAACGCTTTCATGAAGTCTATTTCAAAAAATATTCACTATAATTTTGAAATATGGTATTTTACGATCCCATTTTGGTTCAAAATAACACTCGCTAATTCGATTAGGTCAAGTCATGAAACCGTATGTCATTGCATCTTTTTATAAATTTACACCACTAGAAAATTATGAATCTTTAAAAGAGCCGTTGCTAACGCTCATGAATGATCACAACCTTCTAGGTACAGTTATTTTGGCTCATGAAGGCATAAATGGCAGTATTTCAGGCGCCCGTGAAGAAATCATCTATTTTTACGAATACTTACGAACCCTGCCACAGCTATCTGATCTAACGTTTAAAGAAACCTATGATGACTTTATGCCTTTTGCTAAAGCAAAAGTTAAATTTCGGAAAGAAATCGTGACCTTAGGTGTTGAAGGAGTAGATCCTTTAACCAATCCAGGTCAGCATGTTTCTCCTGAAGAGTGGAATACGATAATTGCTGATCCAGAAGTGATGGTTATCGATACTCGTAATGATTATGAAGTTGGATTAGGGACGTTTAAAAATGCGATTAATCCTAAAACCGAACACTTCCGCGATTTCCCAGAGTATGTGGATAAGCATCTGATGGATAAAAAAGATAAAAAAATCGCGATGTTTTGCACCGGTGGTATTCGGTGTGAAAAATCAACCGCTTATTTGAAAAATCTTGGATTTGAGAAAGTCTACCAATTAGACGGCGGCATATTAAATTACCTCGAGCAAATTCCTGAGGAACAATCCCTCTGGCAAGGAACCTGTTTTGTGTTTGATGATCGCATTGCGATAGAGAAGTAAGTTTTAAACTTTGAGTATCTTTTGAACCACTGCTTGATCAGAGAACGCGATGCGCTGGTTTCCGATTTGCTGATAGGATTCATGACCTTTGCCAGCCACTAGAATAATATCGTCTCGGTTTGCTAAGGTAATTGCTTTTTGTATCGCCTCTTCACGTGAAGGAATGTTAATAGCCGTTGTGGTTTCGGTTACCCCCACAGCGATTTCTTCAATAATGCTCATTGGATCTTCACTGCGAGGATTATCGCTGGTAATGATCACTTTATCCGAATATTGACTAGCAATTTTTCCCATCATCGGGCGCTTACCTTTATCTCGCTCTCCTCCACAACCAAACACGGTAATGATGTCAGCTTGTTTTAGTTTATTTAACGCTTGCAATACATTTTCTAAAGCATCGGGCGTATGCGCGTAGTCCACAATAACACAAGGTTGCGTTGCGACAACTTCCATTCGACCGGGGGCTGCTCTCAATTTCGGTAACAGTGAAACAATCTCTGCTGTCGAGTAGTTATTCGCTCCTAATCCTGCAAATACAGCGAGATTATTATAAATGTTAAAAAGACCCAACGTAGATATCTCTAACTGATATTTACCCCATGGAGATTCCACTTCAAATTCACTTCCCGTCATGGTTAAATTCCACTTAGTAACCTTAACATCAGCATACCCATGTATTCCATAGGTAAATTTTTTACAAGACGCGGGTAAACAAGAAGCCATTTGATCACTAAATCGATCGTCTTGATTCAAGATCGCAGAGTTTAAGCTATGGGTCGCAAATAATTTGGACTTCGCATGCGCATATGCCTCCAACGTACCATGGAAATCAAGGTGTTCATGGCTTAAGTTGGTATAAATCGCTTGATTAAAATCAATTTGATCCACTCGATTTAAACTGAGCGCATGAGAGGATACTTCCATACAAACCTGACCAACCGATGATGTTTGGTATTGATGAAACAATTTCTGTAGAAATAAACCATCTGGTGTTGTATTAACGAGCGGATTCAGCGCTCTGACTTTACCCTCTCCTAAGGTTCCTATGTAACGGGACTCCTGATGTAATAATTCATACGCCTGTGCTAAAAGATACGCTACGGTCGTTTTGCCATTCGTACCAGTAACTCCTGTAACATGGACTGATTTTGAAGGATCCCCGTAAAAACGACTGCCAATGACTGCCAGTTTTTTATCGAGCCCAGGTAATGGTAGACATGGAACCCGTGTTTTGGGAATACTATAGTCTGGAAGCATGGCAGGTTCGTATACAATTGCACTTGCTCCCGCTTCAATGGCGCGTTTAATATATAAGCGCCCATCCGTTGCGGCGCCAGGATAAGCAAGGAACAAGTCGCCTGGTTGAACTTTCCTACTGTCGTTTTGGATATTCTTAATTTCACACTCCGTTGAACTATGTAATTGGAATGGATGTAATAATGTGGATAATTTCATTATGTTCTCGTGGTTTCATCGGGCGGTATATCAAGTATTCTTAAAGCGGCACCCATTACTTTAGAAAAAAGCGGAGCAGCTAAAGCTCCACCATAATAACTTCCTTTGGAAGGTTCATTAATAACCACAGCGACAATTAAACGGGGATTAGATACTGGAGCAATACCGACAAAACTTGCGATATGGCGATCGGCAGAATACCCTTTCTTTCCAGCAATGCGTGCAGTACCTGTTTTTCCTGCCACTCGATAACCGGGCACTTTGGCTCGCCGGCCAGTGCCTTGGACATCCACAACCGCTTCCATCATCCCCAACACTTCTTGAGCAGTTTCAGATTTTATCACCGGATAAGCTTCAGGGGGCTTCTCATAGTGCAATAATCTTACCGGCATCATTTTACCTTCATTAGCAAAAATTAAATAACTTTTGGCCAGTTGTAATGAAGTTAACGACATTCCGTAACCAAAGCCTAAAGTAGCCAATACAAACCGATTCGCATCTTTTGTTTTGACTAATGTTCCTTCGCTTTCGCCGGGATATCCAGTTTCAGTGCGCTGACTAATGCCACATGCTCTTAAAAGATTGATTAATTGTTCAGGAGGGCTAGTCAACACCATCTTAGTCACCCCCACATTACTGGAATGTTGTAAAATCCCAGTGACATCCAACACACCGTAATTTCGCCCATCACGAATCGCATGTCCGTCAACCATCATCCAGCTAGGTCTTGTATCAATCACCGTATCCTTGGTAAAGTGCCCACTTTCTAATGCACTGGCAATACTAAACGGCTTCATGACTGAGCCAGGTTCAAATAAATCGGTTATAGCCCTGTTGCGGTAATGATCAGGGGCATAATAGCTACGTGCATTGGGATTAAATGAAGGGCAGTTTGTAATGGCGAGAACCTCACCATTTTTAGCGTCTAACACAACAATTGAACCAGATTTGGCTTGGGCATGTTCAATCGTTTCACAAAGCTCGTTATAAGCGAAGTATTGAATCCGCCTATCGATACTCAATTGTAAATTATTTCCCGGTCTTGGCTCTCTTACCAACCCTAATACCTCGATAATTCGACCAAGCCTATCTTTAACCACTTTGGTTTTTCCACTGATACCCATCAACCATTGTTGATAAGCAAGCTCTAAGCCTTCAATGCCGTTATCGTCCACATTTGTGAAGCCAATCAGTTGCGCTGTGCTGTCACCTTGGGGATAAAAGCGCTTGAATTCTTCTTGAAAATTGACCCCTGGTATTTGTAGCGCTTCAATTTTTTTAGCCATAGATGGTGTTAATTGTCTGCGTAAATAAATAAATTCCCGACCGCGCTCTTCAGAAGCGCGACGAGCGATTTGCTCAGGGGTTAATGAAAGAAGTTTCGCGAGTTTATTGAGTTGTTCTTGGGACGGCTGAAAACTTTTAGGATTAATCCATACCGATTTTACTGGCGTACTAACAGCTAATGGCGCACCCTCCCTATCGGTAATCATACCTCGATAAGCGGGTATATCCACTGTACGGAGGCTTCGTGCATTACCTTGGCCCTGTAGAAACTGACGATCTTGTACCGTCAAATCATACATTCGCCATATCAACGCGATAAGTATAAATCCAAAAAAGAAACAAACGGTGGTAAGCCGGACTTTATGCCGCCAGTTATTCATTTTATTCGTAACATATGGATATGCTTATTCACTGGCAAAGTCATATTTAATTTTGTCTTAGCCAATTGCTCAACACGTGCTGGCGTTTCAAGGCTGGCCTGCTCGAGCAACAATTGACCCCATTGCAATTGCAATTCATGCGTTTTATGTTTTGCTTGCTGCAATTGGATAAACGTGACTCGATGCATGTTGGTCGTATAAATAACTGCTAATGCGGTCATTAACACAGCTAATAACAAGGCGATTTGCAAACACAGCTGTCGAGACACACGGATATCAGCAAATTGCCCACTAAATACATTGCTTTGATGGATCGTTTTCGCTGCGGCGTTCATGCTATTTTTTCTCCTATCCTAAGTACTGCACTCCTGGCTCGAACATTTTGCTTCACTTCTTCATCTTTGGGTTTGATTGCTTTCCCTACGCGTTTAAAATTAGTTTTTAATTCAACTGCTTTGAGCGGAACACCTGGAGGAGGCCTATCTCCCATTTCCGCGTCACGCATAAATTGTTTCACCAGCCGGTCTTCTAAGGAGTGAAAACTGATCACAACCAAACGACCGTGAACCGCCAAGACATCTAGGCATTGGTTTAAACAGGCGGTTAAATCAGTAAGCTCTTTATTGACATGGATTCTTATGGCCTGAAACACACGAGTAGCAGGGTGCTTATGTTTTTCCCACTTTGGGTTCGCCGCTTTAACAATCTCGGCCAACTCGCTAGTAGTGGCGATGGGTGAGTGTGCACGCGCTTGGATTATTGCACGGGCAATTCGACCAGAAAAACGCTCTTCACCGTAGTTTCTAAATACTGTTGCCATTTCTTCAGCACTCGCTTGATTTACAAATCGAGCAGCGGATAATTCTTGTGTGGTGTCCATTCGCATATCCAGAGGACCTTGGTGCATAAAACTAAACCCACGCTCTGGATTATCTATTTGAGGTGACGAAATGCCTAAATCCAGCAAAATGCCATTTACCTTACCAATCACTCCAGCATGCGTCGAAAACTCTTTTAATCTGGAAAATGATCCCTGATACAGCGTGAATCGCTCATCTTTTGCAAAATGTTTTTTCGCATGCTCGATTGCTTCTAGATCTTTATCAATCGCGATTAATCGGCCACTTTGATCCAACCGCGATAAAATAGCTTTGCTATGGCCGCCACGTCCAAATGTGCCATCGACATAAATCCCGTTAGGCTTGATGGCTAAGCCTTCAATGGATTCATGCAATAGTACGGATTGATGTACAGCCATTTCATTCTCCCTTACAGAGAAAACGTTTTCATTTCATCTGGCAAACCATCCTCTCTGGATGCTTCTTCTGCCAACCATTGTTCGCGCTTCGATTGCCACAAAGATTCATCCCAAACCTCAAATTTATTACCCTGTCCAATCAGGACAACCCGCTTGCTTAAATGAGCGTAATCGCGTAATAACGGCGGCAGCAATATACGCCCATTACTGTCAAGCTCCACATCAGTAGCATGTCCGATTAACAAGCGTTGAATCCGACGAGCGGTTGCATTAAAACTAGGCATGCGTTGCAAGTTGTCTTCAATCACTTGCCACTGACTTGCTGGGTACAGCAGCAAACATGTTTCTTCGGTATCAATCGTCACGACCAGAGAAGCGCGGTCTTGCCCCAACGCATCGCGATATCGCGTTGGTACGGAAAGACGGCCTTTCCCGTCGATGCTGATTGAATTTATCCCTCGAAACATGATTTTTACTCTGGGGGAAATTTCTCCCCACATTTCTCCACTTTTTGGTTATTTTAAACCACTTTACTACACTATAGGAACACATTTTCCCTATCGTCAAGGCAAAAAGTTAATTTTTTTGCATTGAATGCGCTCAAAGAAGCATTCATCATCGGGGCAGTGATCATACGTTAATCAGAGTGGCTTTTAAATGAGAACTTGAGGTGTTCTAAATCCCCGATCGTCCAATATGCGGGTTTTTAGGCGCTTTTATTGTTTGTCCTGCCGCATTTTAAAAAGTGAGTACTGACTCATTCCCTGGCGAGTTTTTTAAAATGCGGTAGGACGAAAAGAAAAAGCATAAATCACGTGTCTGGGAGATCACGGGTATAGGCTTGAAACTTCCTAATTTTTTAGGATTGATTCATGGTTAGAGACAAACGAATTCCTTGTAGGACTAGATCAGAAGCTAATTGATCATACAAATCGCAATCTGCAAACAAGGAGGCAAAGCCACCTGTTGCAAGAACCGTAACGTTTTGATTAGGGAATGTATCTTGTTTGATTCGTCCAATAAGTTCTCGGCACGCTCCAAGGGCACCATAAAAAACTCCAGACTGGATGCTTTCAATAGTTGAGCGCCCAACTACAAATTCAGTTTTAATGATTTCAACGGCTGGAAGCTTGGCTGTGTTGCGGCTTAATGCATCCACAGCAAGACGTACGCCAGGCAAAATAGCGCCACCGAGATATGATTTCTTCGAATTAATGACACAAAACGTGGTTGCCGTTCCAAAATCAATGATAATCAGATTTTTCCCAGGAAAAAGACTGGTTGCGGCAATCGCATTAGCAATTCGGTCCGCACCTACGTCAACAGGATTTCGATATTGTATATTTAAACCGGTCTTAACGCCTGCTTGCAGGAAAAATGGCTCGGTTTGAAAATACTTTACGCATGCAGCACGAAGTGAGTAATCCAGCTGCGGCACTACTGAACAAATCCCAATTTGATTAACGGCTTCAGGGGAGCAATTATTTTCTCGCAAAACTGTCTTTAGAAAAATCCCCAACTCATCTGAGGTGCTGACTTTAGAAGTTTGACGAAAACGCAAGTGTATTTCATCTCCTGCAAATACCCCACCGTAAATATGAGAGTTTCCCACATCAATACAAAGCATCATAATGAAGACTCACGCAATTTAAAGCGCGATCGTAAGGCTAGAAGGGAATAGAATCAAGAGAAAAGCTGGTCGATAAGCCGGGTTCTGTCGCGGACAATCATTCATCTGGGACAAACGTCACCGTTTGCCTCAAGCAACCTACCCGAATCCCGCATGGGCCATGCGCTATGACCGAAGTCAAGTGGATTCCTATTTGGTCTTGCTCCAAGTGGGGTTTTCCCTGCCACGACTGTTACCAATCGCGCGGTGCGCTCTTACCGCACCATTTCACCCTTACCACCAAGATTAACCTGGTGGCGGTATATTTTCTGTGGCACTTTCCGTAGACTTTCATCTCCCAGGCGTTACCTGGCACTTTGCCCTATGGAGCCCGGACTTTCCTCCCTTTGCACGATAGCAAAGAGCGATTGCCTGACCAGCTTTGTAAATAATAATAGCACAGTGTCTAGCTAAAGCCCATAGATACAATAGGAGCGGTCTTAGAAATCGCGGGTGCCGATAAATTCGTCGTCGAAATAACGCTTTAATTTAGTACGCAGCGTCCCACGGCTAACACCAAGAACGCGAGCGGCTTTAGATTGGTTGTAACGAGTCATTTCCATGACCGTACGAAATAAAGGCGCTTCAACTTCTTCAACGATCAGTTGATAGAGATTCAAGTTAGCATCTTTGCTGCTGACTGCATTTAAATAACCCTTTACCGCGTTAATCACTTGTTGTGATAACGCTTCATTTTCTTGCTGCACATTTTGCATTACTGCGCTCATGTCTTCTCCAAATAAAAATCAATGTAATTATTAATGATTTCAAAGCAATTTGCTTCGCCCGAAACAGGATGGATTCTATAGTATCAGATATAGCAAACTATGTAAATATTGTATCAATGGTACGCATTTATTAAGGAAAGCTTAAGCGATTTTTTGAAAAATGTCCAGCAATTTTTAACCACAATGTGTGTGTTTTGTTACATTAATTCGATTAATTAGCAAGAGTTGATTAAAGATGGTTATGATACTGGCTATAGTAAAAACAGGGCGAGAGCACATGTGATTGCCCTGACAGTAAACGTCATAAAAAGATTTTTTTACTTTATAATGGTAAACTGGAAATCCTGATTAACACCATCGCACAACAGTACGTATGCTCAAGCGGATGGATCGGGTTAAATCTAATTTTTAATATAAACGAGAAACATCATTGCGTATTTGGATAGACGGCGATGCTTGCCCCAATAAAATAAAAGACATTATCTTTCGGGCGGCAATTCGTACAAACACTGAAGTAATCATTGTTGCAAATCATTTTGCTTCCATTCCCTTTTCCCCTTTCATCAAACGATTGCACGTAGAGTCGGGATTTGATGTTGCGGATAATAAAATTGTAGAGAACATGCATCCCAATGATCTAGTGGTCACTGCTGATATCCCTCTGGCCAATGAAGTGATTGCCAAAAAAGGGATGGCATTAAATCCTAGAGGTGAATTGTATACAGAAGCCAACATCAAGCAAAAACACGCGATGCGTGATTTTAATGAATCTTTAAGAGAAAGCGGGATGATTAGCGGTGGCGCACCTAAGTTAAGTGCGACAGAGATTAGGCGTTTTGCCAATCATCTTGATATGATTCTTACAAAAAGTATCCGTCTACAGTGATGGCTAATTAATCCACTGTAAAGCTTTCACCGCAGCCACACTGCCCTGTTTGATTGGGATTATTAAAGATAAATTTATAATTTAAACCCTGTTGAACATAATCAATTTGCATGCCTTTGAGGAAAGGATAGCTTTTTTTATCAATACAGAGCACATAATCTTGGTTTAGTTTAAATACAAGATCATCCTCTTTAGGCTGGTCGACATAATCGACGACATACGACAACCCTGAGCAGCCGGTTTTTTTTACTGAAAGTCGTAACCCTTTGCTGTTTTGTTTTTCAAGATACGTCAATACATGTCGCATTGCTGCAGGGGTTAGCTCAACGCTTTGTTGTGTTTCCTGAGTATACTGTTTTACAACGCTCATTTATTACACCTTTAATCAGTTTCTTACCTATTATACGCTAAGATTCTGCCGTTCGTGCAACTGTGTGACTTCACGACAAATAATTGCAATCGCGTGTTCAATTTGTTCTTCTGTTGTAAAACGGCCTAAAGACAATCGAACGGCACTATAAGCCAGGGCATCCGTTAAGCCAAGCGCTCTTAACACATATGAAGGATGAGTGCTTGCGGAAGAACAAGCTGAGGTCGTGGACACGGCTAATTCATTTAAAGCAGTCAATAATAATTCGCCATCCATTCCACTAAAGCTCATATTTAAATTGCCGGCGATACGTTGTTCTGGATGGCCATTTAAACGAATACCTGGTAGTTCCTTAATTCCATTCCATAACGCCTTACGAAACGCTAAAATTCTAGCCTGTTCGATTTCTCTTAAAGATTCAGACAAAGCAAACGCTTCCCCCATTCCTACGATTTGATGAGTGGGTAAGGTACCTGAACGCATGCCGTGTTCATGGCCGCCACCAAAGCTTAAAGGCTCTAAACGAACTCTTGGTTTTTGACGAACATATAAAGCTCCAATACCTTTTGGTCCATAATTTTTATGTGCCGAAAAGGACATTAAGTCCACTGGCAACGCTCGTAAATTCAACGGGAGTTTACCCGCGCTTTGGGCTGCATCGACATGAAATAGAATGCCTTTGTTTTTTAAACTATTGCCAATGGCCTCGATATCTTGAATCACGCCGATTTCATTATTCACATGCATCACGGACACTAAAATCGTATCCTCACGCAACGCTTGTTCGAGATTTTCTAAATTTAATATTCCATCCGATTCTGGGTTTAGGTACGTCACTTCAAACCCTTCTCGTTCTAATTGGTGAGCGCTATCTAATACTGCCTTGTGCTCAGTCGTCATGGTAATGATGTGTTGGCCTTTACGCTTATAAAAACGAGAAGCGCCTAAAATCGCTAGATTATCCGCCTCGGTTGCGCCGGAAGTGAATACAATTTCATCAGGAAGCGCGCCCACCACTTCAGCAATTTGGCATCGCGCTCGTTCAACCGCCTGTGCCGCAGTTCGCCCATAAGCGTGGGTTTTGGATGAGGGATTACCGAATTCGCCACCTGGCCCTAAGTATCGCATCATCGCATCAACCACCTGCGGGTCAACTGGGGTTGTGGCCATGTAATCGAAATAAATTGGCTTTGTATTCATTGACTAACTCCTGTTAGGCTGTGCCTATTTTTTCTCTCATTTGCGATGTTCAGTAGGGTTATCGAGTTAAGCGCAGCAGGAGCACTCTGGTTAAGCCTTGCTGGCATTTTTCTTCTCTATGGTTCGCTCGATTTGGGTTAATATTCCTCTTAAAATATTAATTTCCATAGTCTCAAGTTTTGAACGATTAAACAATCTTCGAATTCGTTGCATTAAGCGCCTGGGATTGGAAGGTTTTAGAAACTCAATCTCAATTAAAATTGATTTTAAATGATCATAAAACCGTTCTATTTCTTCCGCACTCGCCAACGAATCTTTACTGGTCTCGACTTCGGCCTTAGGCGAGAGAAGCCTCATCCTGAGTTCATAGGTAATAATTTGAACCGCCTGCGATAAATTTAAAGAGCTGTAATCAGGGTTACTCGGAATATTAATATGATAATGACAGCGCAATAATTCTTCGTTGGTAAGACCGGAATGCTCGCGTCCAAACAGTATTGCCACCGTTGTATCCTCGGATTGCTGACTTATTAATTTTGCCTGTTCTTTTGGAGTTAACCCAGGCAGCGCAATGCCTCGTGGTCTGGCGCTCGTGGCAAGAATTAAATGACAATTGCTTAACGCTTCAGAAAGCGTTTCTGTCACAATCGCATGATTCAACACATCATCAGCCCCTGCTGCCATTTCTACAGCACGCGAATCTGGAAAAGACTTCGGCGAGACAAGATACAACTGCTTCAACCCCATGGTTTTCATAGCTCGAGCGGTTGACCCAATATTCCCGGGGTGACTGGTTTCGACTAAGATAATTCGAATGGCATCAAGATTCATTGTTTTAACTTCAGATTCAAAATACAAATAATATAATTTAAGTTTACCATATTCTAGTTGTCATCAAGGACTCCAGGAAGAGGCATGAGTGGTATAAAAAATCACGATATCTTTAAAAAGAAGAAGAAATTGAAGCAACCATTCAATATGTTGTTCATGAACAAGGGGAGCCTACGGCGTTATTTAAAAATAAAGAACGAATATTTTTAGCGGCACTTTAACATATCCGCTCCCTGACGGTCGCGGCTCGGTTAGTCCGCCCATATTTTGCGCGTTTTAAAGCGATCGCCATGGACAATAACAAAAATCAATACCTAATTTGCTAAAATATGGTAGAATTTCGTCTTTTCTGTAAATATTGAGTCATTGCATGCATCCACTATTAAACATTGGCATCAGCGCCGCTCGCCAGGCTGGTGATATTATTGTTCGTCATATTGATCAGCTTGATCGAATTAAAATTACCACCAAAAGTCAGGAAGAGTTTTTTTCAGAAGTTGATGTTAAAGCGGAGCAAGCCATCATTAATACGATTCACAAAGCTTATCCGGATCATGGAATTATTGCTGAAGAAAGTGGTGTACAACAGGAGCGCGCGGATACTGTTTGGATTATCGATCCCTTGGATGGCACGAATAACTACCTGCATGGATTCCCATTTTTCGCGGTATCCATCGCCATTCGTGTTAAAAACCGCATTGAGCATGGAATTGTTTATGACCCACTGCGCCATGAATGTTTCAGCGCCAGTCGTGGCGGTGGTGCACGATTAAACGATCGCCGTATTCGGGTATCCAAACAATCCCAATTATCTGCCGCGATGCTAGGCACGGGATTCACCATGCGCAATGAACAAATTGCCAAGCGTTATTTCCCTACCCTTGAAGCGGTCTTTGGTAAATGCGCGGGGTTTAGGCGCACAGGATCTGCTGCATTGGATCTAGCCTATGTGGCCAGTGGCCGTCTGGATGGGTTTTGGGAGTTTGGTTTAAAGCCTTGGGATATAGCAGCTGGCGCTTTATTGGTGCAAGAAGCTGGTGGATTAATCAGTGATCCATTAGGTGGCGAACATTTCTTGAAACACGGCGATGTTATTGCAGGCAATCCTAAGATTTTTAAATCCTTACTTCAAACGATTAATCCTGTTATTGGCGCTCAATAGGAATAAAATTACAACCCGTATATCCAATCAACTTCAAAATGCGATAGGTGCATCGTGTAAAATAATGCCAAAGAATGCTTTCACAAAAAGCTTTTCAATGAGTCATTCTAATCATTTACAGATTTCATTAAATAATGAAGGGAACAAAAATGAATGGAGCAAAAAATGATTGACTGCGCAAATAAATGTATATATTATGCGCAGTCAATCATTTTTTGATCAATATTGTAGAGGGCTTTTCAAATGACAACTTCAATCCCTGAACTCGTCAGGGGCATTACTCGTAACCTCGAAACGCGGACTCGCGCTTTATCAAACAAACCCTTTTATAAGCCCGAGCTCCAGGATACATTGAAGACTTGCTTTGAAGAGGCTTTTCAGAACATTCCTGAAAATCAACATCACGAGTTTTATAAAAAATTAGCACTCGAAGTACACCCTGATAAGTTAATATCCAGCCAGACTTTTTTTGCAAAGTATCTGCGAGATAATGATGCCATCGATTTGCCCATGCAGGTTCTTCAGAGTACTAAGCAAACTGAAGCCTCTCTAATTCAAGCTCCACCAATACGACCTGAGTCGATGAGGAACAAATTATTAAGAATGTCCTCCGAATATAAAAGATATTCAGCCCCCTTTAATCTGATTGCTAGAATAATTTCTTTAGCCCTTTCATCCCTAGTTCTCCTTAGTGATACTATTGTCCAAACTGCTTTAAATTTGGCATCATTATTGATTAAAGCACCGGCTTACTTTGCCGTTCAAATAGCTAATCTACTCACTGGTGGTGCTATTAACAAAGAAATAAATGACTTTGAAGACAGTCCTGAAACATTTGAGCTAGCAACTAAAAGGTATCTCAACGTCCAGCGAGAAATATATGGATTCTTATTTGTTTTTACACAAGACGAAATTCATTTGAATAACTCTGAAACAGGCGATCAAGAGCTTTTAGATATAATTTTACTGACAATAATAAAAAAGAACAAGCAAAAAGAGCTCCCTGAAGCCGAACTGAAATCAACATCCGAAAATGAACTTAACAATGATATAAAGCGCTATATTGCTATTCCCATATCTCGGTATTTACTAATCATCACCGAGGCTTTATTGAATTCAATTGTTAAACCATTACCACAAGGTTTTTTTAATGTAGCATTTTCTTTACTAGGACGAGGCTTATTAGCGACTCTCACTCCGATTGTACTCGCGATTGTTGGAGCGACAAGGATGATTCAATCCGTTAATGCGGCCATAAACATCGCCCTAACCTCTATTTTGAGATCCGCTTATGTGATAGGCCATGCGGTCTTAAATGCTCCTTTATATAGTTTAGATGGGTTACGTGCTTTAAATGCCTGGTTCTCATCGACTGCCTTTACCAAAGCAGAAACACCTAGTAATGAAGCAGAACCACCAAATTCATCCATGTTAATGCTTGGATATTTGAAGGGAGATACGAATGCCCCTAATACTAACCCTGCAGCTCCCTCTGACACGTTAGGACACACTCCAGGAATTGGTCTATTTCAGAAGCCTCCAAGCAGAACGCCTTCTAGTTCTGACATTCCTCAGCCGCCTACGGCTACGGCATAATCTCCTAGCTCTAGCTAACAAACAGCAGAAATACCGATGAAAGTCGGTTTCAGTAATAAATATCCTTAGCTCCCGCGGTCTGAAACTGCGGGATTTCGTATAGCGAATTCCGAGATCCAAATATTTTTTTGCTCTTTAATTATACAAAGGCATGAAAAATGCACTATCTTTATTAATAAGTAGTGGATTTTATAGATGCGTATAATTAAGAGTATTCATAACCAAGCCGCTTTCAGTTTGTTGGAAGTGTTGATTAGCGTCGTGGTACTTGCCATCGGCTTGCTTGGTATCGCCGCTATGCAGCTGAATATGATTCGCTATAATCATTCTGCTCATTTGCGATCCATTGCCATCGCACAAGTCAACAACATGATCGACAGCATGCGCGCGAATTATGCTGGGGTTGAGGCTGGTCATTACAACGCTATTTCTGGTATTCCCCCAGATCCGGCCTGTTCTAATTGCTCAAGCTCTCAAATCGCTCAGCGCGATGCACATATATGGAACAGTTATAACTCCGAATTGCTGCCCTCAGGACAAGGTACGGTCACAAATAATGGCAGTACGCATACCATTACGGTACATTGGGACAATAATCGTACTGGGGCAACCGGCCTTGGCTGTGGTGCAAACCCGCAGGTAGACTTAACTTGTCTAACCGTGGAGGTGCAATTATGAGCCTCTTACACAAAGGATTTTCTATTGTTGAATTTATGATAAGCATAACCTTAGGGGGGGTATTACTTGCAACGGCTGGGGCGGTTTATCTAACCAATAAAACCACATTTAAAGTCCAAGACAGTCTCGCCCGATTACAGGAAAACGCTCGCTATGCAATTCACTTTTTAAATAAAGAAATTCGTATGGCTGGGTATCAAGGATGTCCGAATAGCCACCTAGTTGATATGACTAATATTGTCACAAATCCCTCACCAGCGTTAGTTTTTGACACACCAGTTTATGGCTATGATGGCTTAAGCGCCTCGTTTAGTCCCGCACTTCCAAGCAATCTAAGTGGTAAAGCCATCGCAAACAGCGATGTGATTGAAGTTCGAAGAGCCTCTCGTACGAACGTTCAGTTGCGAGCAGATATGGTTCGAAAAAATAATCCGATACTTGTCTATGACCGATTAGGAATCGTTGCCGGAGAAGTAATAATGATCAGTAGCTGTAATACAGGCGACATATTTATTGCAGGGAGCAACACTAATGCAACCGCGATTACACATACCACGAGTAATAACACCACCAATGACCTTTCTGCCGCTTATAAAGCAGGGGCTCACATAATGCGCTTTGTGTATTTTGCATTTTATGTCAAGGATACCGGCCGAACAAATTCAAATAATGAACCTATTTACGCCCTCGTTCGTCAAGATTTAGATGGCAATGAAATTGAGCTTGTTGAAGGAATTGAACGCATGAAGGTCATCTATGGCGTGGATACCAATGATGACTACGCTGCCGATACGTTTCAAACGGCCACCGAAGTTAACACTAGTAACAATTGGGACAAGGTGATTTCGCTTCGAATTAATCTCTTATTCGCGACCACTGAAAACGTCTCTAATCAAACCCAAGCTTATCAATTTAATGACACCACCTATTCCTCCACCGATCGCAAATTACGTCGCGAATGGCAAACATTGATTACGTTAAGAAATCGGGGGTTGCCATCATGATCAAGAGTTTAAAAGTAACAACCTTGCAACAAGGAGCAACGCTTGCGGTAACCCTAATCCTCTTATTTGTGGTTTCATTACTTGGGATAAGCGCGATGCACGTGACGCAGATGCAGGAAAAAATGTCATCGAATTTACAGGATAAGGAGTTATCCTTTAGTGCTGCTGAATCGGCATTAATGGCAGGAGAGGAATGGTTATTAGGCCTCACCACCCAACCTCCTGTCGTAACCACCTGTTCTTCTTTCCCCTGCGTACAGACGATATTACAGAATACGGATATCACAGCTCAAACCAGCAGTTGGTGGAACTCTAATGCCGCAACCTATAATACTGATTTGGAACATATTAATTCTTCACCCAAATACATCATTGAATTTCTAGAGTTTATTCCAGACTCTCTGGTCATAGGTGACTCATCCATTAAAAGTACCGGTGTATTTTATTACCAGATTACCTCTCGGGGAACAGGCTCTTCTGACGAGTCCGTCACGATATTGCAAACCACGTTAGGGAGGAGATTCTAGTGAACCGTTATCTTCTCTCATTGGGTCTAAGTATTGCGCTCATTCAAAGCTCGGTCTATGCGGCACCACTTGATTTATCCCAGACGCCACTGTTCTTGACCGATAGCGTCCCTCCACTAACGATGCTGGTGGTGAGTCGCGATCATAAGTTGTATTTTGAAGCGTACAACGATGCAACCGATATGGATGGTGATGGCGTAGTAGATATTCGTTTCAAACCCAGCATTGATTACTTTGGTTATTTCGATAGTTATAAATGTTATGCCTATGATAGCGGCAATCAGTATTTTTATCCGGTTTCAGTAACCGCCACTAAAACTTGCTCAGGAAACTGGAGTGGTAATTTTTTAAACTATCTCACCACGGCTCGCTTGGATGCGTTGCGAAAAGTTCTGTATGGTGGCTATCGCTCCGTCGATAGCTCAACCGATACCATTCTACAGCGCACGTATATCCCACAAGATGGCCATAGTTGGGGTAAGGAATATCAAAGCTTATCCGTTGATGGGTACAATATTAGTGATTATACCCCGTTAACCACGCCCTCCTCCGGTAGTTATCATTTATTTGCCAACACAACATTGCGAAATGGCACGGGGCTGCCATTACTTCGTGTGTCTTTAAATCAACCTTATCGTATTTGGGAGTGGGTCAGTATCGAGCGACCAGTCGCTGACAGTCGTGCTTTAAATGGCAGCACTGGTCCTACTCTTTCAAACATTACAGATTATGTGGTTCGAGTAAAAGTATGTGACTCTGCTGTTGGTCTTGAATCCAATTGCCAACCTTATGCGTCAGGCAATTATAAACCGGTTGGATTACTTCAAACCTTTGGTGAAAATGAGTCCATGTATTTTGGGTTACTGACTGGAACTTACACCAATAATTTGCAAGGAGGTGTGGTTCGTAAAAATATTTCTTCCATTACCGATGAAATTGATCTGGCTACAGGACAATTTACCAACGTGAGCGGGATTATCGCCACGATTGATCGTTTAACTGTCACTGGATTTCAAACCGATTATACCTACACTTGCGGATGGATAACGACGAGAAATATTAATAATGGCGAGTGTCAAATGTGGGGGAACCCCTTAGCGGAAATGATGTATGAGGCCACGAGATATTTTGCGGGGAAAGCAACCCCAACGAGCTCTTTTGATTACTCCAGTGGCACAGATGCTTCGCTAAATCTCCCCAAACCTGCCTGGCAAAACCCTTATAGTCTCTATCCTCGTTGCTCTAAAGCGAATATGCTTGTAATAAGCGATATCTATCCTACTTATGATAGCGATCAAGTGCCAGGAAGTTACTTTAATAGCTTTTCTGGTGATTTAAGTCCTACTTTATCCGCCGCAACGTTAGGACAAGAAATTTTTACTGGCGAAGGATTTTCAAGTCTATTGGCGTTTATTGGAGCTTCCGGAAACAATAGCGATGGCGCACCAACGCCTAAAACCGTGACTAGTTTCGGCAATATTCGCGGGTTAGCTCCTCATGATGCAAACTCTGAGGGAAGCTATTACCCCGCAAGCGTTGCATATTATGGCTGGACGAATGATGTCAGCAGCGCACAAGGAACTCAAACCATTAAATCGTTAATGGTTGGTCTTTCCTCACCCTCTCCGGAAATTACATTTAATGTGGGTGGAAAGCAAATTTCTATTATTCCGTTCGGTAAGTCCGTCAAGGGATTTAGCATTAATGCCACCCAAGGACAATATCAACCCACCAACAATATCGTTGATTTTTATATTGAATCCTTAAGCAGTACCGGCGGTGTGTTTCGCGTTAACTTTGAAGACGTGCAGCAAGGGGCTGACTTTGATATGGATGCCATTGTGAAGTATACCGTGACGGTTAATTCAAATAATACATTGACGGTTCAGTTAGAGACTATTTATAGCGCGGGTTCTATTACTCAACATATGGGGTATGTAATTTCTGGTACCACCGAAGATGGCGTTTATTTAGAAGTTCGAGACAGTGATACGTCCGAAACGAGTGATATTGATTATTTTCTAGATACCCCACCTGGGCAACTACCTGGTCAAGGTTGGCAAGATGGTACTGCTTTGCCAATCACCACTTCTCGAACGTTTACACCTAATAGTACCGGAACGATAGCCACGCTATTCAATTCTCCGCTATTTTATTCAGCAAAATGGGGAGGATTTACCGATAAAAATAACAATAATATTCCTGATTTAACCTCTGAGTTTGATACCACAGGAACGGGTTCTCCCGATAACTATTTTTTGGTGACCAACGCCACAACCCTACAAGAGCAATTAGCTAAAGCGTTTAACATGATAATTGACCAAACGGGATCCTTTTCATCAGCGGCTTTAAGCAGTGGATTCTTATCCACTGGCACTAAAATTTATCAAGCCATCTTTCGCACTAAAGATTGGAGCGGACAATTGCTTGCGTACGCCATTGATCAAACGACTGGGGATATATTGTTAACAGGAACTGGTCCTGGAGGTTCAGAGTGGGATGCCGCGGAAAAGCTTAACACCCAAAATTATGACACAGGTCGAAAAATCATTACTTATAAGCCTTCCACAGGCGTCGGAGTGCCCTTCCGATGGCCAACCAATCCCGCCTCACCAAGCAGCAGTGAAATTGATACAACTCAAACGACCTTGCTAAATATAAATCCCGTGTCCGGTTTAAATGATGCTTTAGGCAGTGACCGACTAGAGTTCCTTCGCGGCAATCAAGCCCAGGAAGTTCAAAATGGGGGTACGTTTCGAGATCGCTCGACATTACTAGGAGATATCATTAACTCAGCACCGGTGGTGATTGGGATACCAGAACAGCAATACCCCTCGATTTGGCCTGGAACATCCCCTGAAAATAACTCTCCTTATGATACCTTCCGCCAAGCCAATTTAAACCGCCAACCTGTTTTATATGTTGGCGCCAATGATGGTATGCTGCATGCTTTTAATGCGACCACAGGATCGGAGTTACTGGCTTATGTCCCGTCTAAAGTCTATTCCAATTTACCCCTATTAACTTCACAAGATTATTCGCATCATTATTATGTCGACGGCTCTCCTACGGTTATTGATGTGTTCATTAACAATCAATGGCGAACCATCTTAGCCGCTGGATTAAATGGTGGTGGTCAGGCGATTTATGCGCTTGATGTCACCAATCCTGCTTCATTTAGTGAAAGTGTGGCCGCGAGTATTGTGAAATGGGAATTTACTGATTTAAATGATGTTGACTTGGGTTATACCTATAGTCAACCCTCCATAGTACGCTTAGCTAACGGCGAATGGGCTGCCATATTTGGCAACGGTTATAACAATACCGAAGTCGATGGTCATGTGAGCACCACCGGCAACGCCGTCATTTACATTGTGAATATTGATACTGGCGCGCTGATTAAGAAATTTGATACGGGTGTAGGCATGAGTGCCGATCCATTAGGATTAAGCCGTCCAAATGGCATGGCTTCTCCAGCTGTGATCGATATGGATGGCAATAGTATTGCTGATCGTATTTATGCTGGCGATTTGTTTGGCAATGTTTGGAAAATTGATATTTCTTCTACCAATGTCAGTCAATGGGATTTCAGCTTTAAATCTGGCTCGACACCGTTGCCTTTATTCGTGGCAAAAGATAGCTCAGGCAATCGCCAACCTATTACAATAAAACCAACGGTATCTAATCTAGTAAATAATCCCTCAGGAATTCAAGTCTACATTGGAACCGGTAAATATTTAGAAAATAGTGATAAAACTGATCTTAGCGTGCAAAGCATCTATGCCTTGCGTGACGCCAGCACGACGGTGATTTCCGGACGCGCCGAACTTAGGCAACAAACCATTTTACAACAACAGGATGGTGTACGGGTTACCAGCAACAACTTACTGGCCAATAATGATCGTGGTTGGTATATGGATTTAATTGTCAATAATAATCCAGAGGGTGAGCGTATTGTTTCAAATATGTTGTTTGCCAGCAATAAAATTATTTTCTCAACCCTGATTCCAACTAGTGATCCCTGTGACTTTGGTGGTGAAGGCTGGTTAATGGAATTGGATGCCTTTACCGGAACTCGATTAAATTACAACGTATTTGATTTAGATGGAGATGGTAAGTTTACGACTGGCGATTCCGTAACTTACAGCGATGGTGGCCAAACACTACAGGTATCTCCTAGTGGCGTTCAATCCCAGGTTGGCCTAATCGCAACGCCCTCTATTCTGAGCGCTGGCGATGTTGAGTACAAATATTTGTCCGGAACCAGTGGAACCATTCAAAAAGTAGGCGAAAACCCAGGGCTTGACCGCTACGGTCGCCAATCATGGCGGCAACTGCAGTGAGTTTCTTTGAGAGAAATCTTCGCGCAGCCTACTACGTCTTATTGTAGCCCGGGTTTCATTCCCATACTCTGAGGGAGCTGGTTAGCCATTGCAGTGCCTATATTTTTAGCCACGCGCTCTAACACCGATTCTTCGTAGGTGTAATCAACCACTTTATCAATTTTAATAACGTCGCGCGCCAATTGGCCACTACTCGCAAATCCATCGACTAAACCCCGTTCTTTTGCCTGAACTCCCGTCCAGAACAACCCAGAAAACGTTTGATCATCAATGACCAAACGATCGCCTCGTCCTTGTTTAACCACTTCAATAAATTGCTGGTGAATAATATCTAGCATTTTTTTAAGAAATTCTTCTGAATTTGGCTGAACCGGCGAAAACTGATCCATAAACCCCTTATATTTTCCAGAGGTATAAAGCCTACGGGAAACCCCAAGCTTTTGCATGGCATCTACAAATCCAAATCCGTTGTATAAAACGCCAATGGACCCCACTAAGCTTGAAGGATTCGCATAAATCTCATCGGCACCAACCGCTACGTAATATGCTGCTGAGGCACAAGCGTCCACACACACCGAATAGGTTTTAATTTCTGGGTATTTTTCACGATAATATTGAAGCGCGTTATACATATAATCAGCTTGAACAGGACTCCCTCCTGGACTATCAATGCGAATAATTAAAGCTTTCATGCTTTTGTTGTCATAGGCTTTTTCTAACCCTTTGACAAAATTATCACTATTAGCGAGCTCATTTTCAAAAATCGTTCCTTTTAAATCAATCAATCCGACATGAGGTTCCATGCGCTCCATGAGTGATTCGCCACGGGCTGAAACCGCTTGATAGATAAACCATATAAATAATAAAAAAATTGCGCCGCGCAAAATCCAACGCCAAATACGTTTTCTACGTTGATCACGCATGTATTCAAGCACCACTTTGTTTAAAAGCGCTTGAGAATCCGATGTATTGATTGATGGGTCATCTTTTGTCATGGTTTAGTCTTGATTTTATAAAAATTAACTCCATTTTACGTTAGTAAGGGCGGAATTACAAAACGTCCTATAATCCAAAGTGCATCGTTTGTATTGATCACAGAACGACATTTCCTGAGCCTCTCCTTTGAAGGGGATTTTCGAGAGATACACTTTAAGCCGTTAGACTTGACATAACAATAAGGGCCAACATTATGCGAATGGATAAACTGACTTCGAAATTTCAACTGGCTTTAGCCGACGCTCAATCCCTAGCACTGGGGCGAGATAACGGCTTTATTGAACCGGAACATTTGATGAAGGCCCTTCTGGATCAAGAAGGAGGCAGTGTTAGACCCATATTATCCAAAGCAGGGGTTAACCTTTCGCAATTAAGAACCTCCGTTGATCAAGCGCTTGATCAATTACCTAAAGTTGAAGGGACTGGTGGCGAAGTTCATATTTCTAATGGCTTAAATCGGCTGTTAAATTTAACCGATAAACTTTCTCAAAAAAGAAAAGATAATTTTATCTCCAGTGAATTATTTATACTTGCTGCAATGGAAGAAGATGGCAATTTGGCCAAGTATTTAAAACAAGCCGGCGCCAATAGAGTCTCGATTGAAACAGCGATTGAAGACATTCGTGGTGGAGAAACAGTTACCGATCCCAATGCTGAAGAACAACGACAAGCCTTAGAAAAATACACCATCGATTTAACCGAACGGGCTGAGCAAGGTAAACTTGATCCGGTGATTGGGCGCGATGATGAAATTCGACGCACCATCCAAGTACTACAACGCCGCACTAAAAATAACCCCGTTCTAATTGGCGAGCCTGGCGTGGGTAAAACCGCCATTGTTGAAGGCCTTGCACAGCGAATTATCAACGGAGAGGTGCCTGAGGGATTAAAAAATAAACGTTTATTATCCTTAGATATGGGAGCATTGATTGCTGGTGCAAAATTTCGTGGTGAATTTGAAGAACGTTTAAAGGGCGTCTTAAATGATTTATCTAAGCAAGAAGGCCAGATCATTTTGTTTATTGACGAATTGCATACCATGGTGGGCGCAGGAAAAGCTGAAGGCGCGATGGATGCAGGCAACATGTTAAAACCCGCTTTGGCGCGTGGCGAACTTCATTGCATTGGGGCGACAACGTTAGATGAATATCGACAATACGTTGAGAAGGATGCCGCCTTAGAACGGAGATTCCAAAAAGTGCTGGTTGAAGAGCCCTCTGTAGAAGACACGATTGCCATACTTCGCGGCTTAAAAGAGCGTTATGAAGTACATCATGGTGTCGAAATTACAGATCCCGCCATTGTTGCGGCAGCCACCTTATCGCAGCGATATATTACGGATCGCCAATTACCGGATAAAGCAATTGACTTAATCGATGAAGCAGGCAGTCAAATTCGCATGGAAATTGACTCTAAACCTGAAAGCCTTGATAAATTAGATCGTCGTTTAATTCAATTAAAGATTGAACGAGAAGCGCTTAAAAAAGAAACCGATGAAGCCTCCAAAAAGCGTTTGGAGGATTTAGAGGAATCCATCCAGGAACTCGAAAAGCAATATTCTGATCAAGAAGAAATCTGGAAAGCCGAAAAAGCAGCCTTACAAGGCGCCACGCACATCAAAGAAGCGTTAGAACAAGCAAAAATTGAACTTGAAACCGCCAAACGCGCCGGCGATCTTACTCGCATGTCCGAATTACAATATGGGCGCATTCCAGAACTTGAAAAACAATTAAAAGAAGTCACTGACCATGAACCCAAAGAAACGAAATTGGTTCGCAATAAAGTTACTGAAGAAGAAGTGGCCGAAGTCGTTTCAAAATGGACTGGGATCCCGGTATCCAAGATGCTTGAAGGAGAACGTGAAAAGCTGCTGCATATGGAAGAAGCGTTACACAAACGCGTAATCGGGCAGGATGAAGCCGTGGAGTCGGTGTCGAATGCTATAAGACGTTCTCGTGCAGGACTTTCTGATCCGAATCGCCCGATTGGTTCGTTTCTTTTTTTAGGCCCTACCGGTGTTGGTAAGACAGAACTGTGCAAAGCGTTGGCTGCTTTTCTCTTTGACACCGTCGATGCGATGGTTCGTATTGATATGTCGGAGTTTATGGAAAAGCATTCCGTGGCTCGGTTAATTGGAGCGCCTCCAGGTTATGTGGGCTATGAAGAAGGTGGCTATTTAACCGAAGCGGTTAGAAGAAGGCCGTATTCAGTGATTCTTTTGGATGAAATTGAAAAAGCGCATAGCGATGTCTTTAATATTCTTTTACAAGTGCTGGATGATGGACGGTTAACTGACGGTCAAGGCAGAACCGTTGATTTTCGCAATACCGTTATTGTTATGACTTCTAATATTGGCTCTCATTTGATTCAGGATATGGGTCAAAAACTTGATTACAAAGAAATCAAAGAAGCCGTCATGGAGCAAGTTCGCCAGCATTTCAGACCAGAGTTCATTAATCGCATTGACGATAGCGTCGTGTTTCATGCACTAACGAAAGAACAAATCGCGGATATCGCCACCATTCAGATTGATCACTTAAAACAACGCTTGGCAGAACAAAACATCGCATTAGAAGTAAAACCCAAAGCGCTTGCCTATCTTGCTGAAGCGGGGTTTGATCCAGTCTATGGCGCTCGCCCCTTAAAACGAGTTATCCAACAACAATTGGAAAACCCTTTAGCGCAATCGATTTTAACAGGCCAGTTTAAACCAGGTGAACGTATTGCTGTTGATTATAAAGATGATGCGTTACAGATTAAAAATGGATAAGAATTTGTTTTTATTTGGTGTTCTAGATTCCCCGGACAATCCTGGGAATCTAGACGGGTTTAGGAAAATCTTCAGACCATGGAGAAAATAGACAAGTTTTAGAGAATCATCAGGCAATGAGCAGGGTCCTTGGATAGTCTTTAACCAAACCGCTGCTCAATACGCGTTATAATTTTTTGATGAATTCCATCAAAACCGCGATTGCTCATGACCAGTACTGCATCACCTGGGGTTAGTTCTTGGCTGATGGCATTCACCATGGCGTTGGTATCAGGTAGGAGCTTGTAGGGAAACATCCAATCTTTGGTGAGTGACTCTAAGTTAAATTCTTTAGGGTTTAGCACGTACACCCCATCAACGTTCTGTAATGCTGACGCCATTTCATGCGCATGAACTCCAGTTCTCATACTGTAAGAAGCAAATTCCAGAGCGACCAAGATGCGTTGATGACGATTGCTGCTTTTTACAGCATGAATCGTTTTGCCAATCGCGGTTGGATGATGCGCAAAATCATCGTATACGGTAATATTATGTCGATTGGCTTTAATCTCTAGTCGACGCTTTGGCGGCTTATATTCACTTAGCGCATCAGCAGCTTCTGACGGATTAACCCCGGCATTCACACTCGCAGCAATCGCTGCCAAACCATTTTCTACGTTGAAGTGTCCAATCAACGGCCAACTGACTTCAGCAATGGACTTGCCATGATGCCAAACTCGAAAGCGTTGCCCGCTGTCATCTAAAAGCTCAGCGCGCCAAGTCGCATCACCCTGCAATGCCATCGTCTCTATGTGGCAAAAAACCCCTTTAGCTTCAACTTCATTTAATGCTTGTTCATCACGCGGCTTTAGCGCGATTCCTTTGCCAGGAATAGTCCTTAAAAAATAATGAAATTGTTGTTGAATTGCCGCGAGATCTGGATAAATGTCGGCATGATCATATTCTAAATTATTTAGAATCGCTAATTCAGGCCGATAATGCATAAATTTAGGACGCTTATCAAAAAATGCGCTATCGTATTCATCGGCTTCAATTACAAACCACGGCCCTTTACCAAGACAGGCGCTCGTCTCAAAATTTGGTGCAACACCACCGATTAGAAAGCCAGGATTACAGCCGGCATGATGTAATATATAGGCCAGCATGGAGGTTGTTGTCGTTTTGCCATGGGTACCTGCCACCGCCATGACGCGGTATTTCGATAAAATATGTTCAGCCAACCACTCTGGCCCAGAATAATATTTTTTTCTTGCGTTCAAGACAGCTTCAATAACCGACATGCCTCGACGTATCGCATTTCCCACAATGACGCAATCTGCTTTTAAAGCCAACGTGCTGTCTTCATACCCTTCAGTCCATTGAATCCCCTTTGCAGTTAATAAATCACTGACCGGCGGATAACAATTGGCATCACTTCCTGTCACTTTATGTCCTGCTTCACGAGCAAGTATTGCTAAAGCACTCATGAAGGTGCCACCAATGCCTAAAACATGTAAATGCATGATTTCTTCTCAGATTTAATTCACTTTGGGATCAGGTGTTAGGTATAAGCCCTAGTTATATACCCATGATCGTTCAAAATGCGTGATTTATACTCTTTTTTTTGCCCTACCGCATTTTAAAAACTCGCAAGGGAATGAGCTATTACTCGCTTTTAAAATTCGACCGCACAAAAATAAAGGCGCCTAAAAACACACATTTTGAACGATCAGAGGTATACTTAGCATCCTGACGTCCAACTACCGAACAAACGATACCAGTAAGATATTCGCCGCAAACAACCCAATGGTAGCGAGTATACCTGGTAACGTATCAATATTCAGTGCCTTCTTATAAATAAAGACCGTGATCATTAATTGCCATGCTGTCAACATAATAGTGAATAGCAAATATAAGAGACTTAGTAAAAATACCCAAAAAGGTGGTGAAGTGGTCTCTGTTAACAGAGGAGTGACTGCGAGTAAAGGATAAGCAAATACATGCACGATTGTATGAGTTGCGATTAAGCAGGTTAATGTCTGAACAAATCGCTCTTTAAGCTTAAAGGCGACTAACAAGAGGTACGTATACAATGAATAGGCAGCCAGTAACACGAAATCAGCCAACATTATTTTTAAAAGACTAAGTTCGATGTCGGTTTGAATAAGCCCCCATTGCGAGGCAACTACAAGATAAAAAGCAATTGCCCATACTCCTAGAAGTACTTTTGAAAAAGGGGTTTCCTCGGGGGAGGTTTTCAGCAGGCTAACATTCCAATATTTCTTAAATAGATGTAAAAACATATCGGATCCTTGTCTTTATTTTATTCTTTTGACCAGTTCTAATCTTGCTTTTTTTGTTTTTCAATACTGACTTGCTGCACCACTGGATCTAACCATGATCCGGTTACTTTATAAGTATAGCTGCTGATTTTTTGCATGCCATGATTTATTATTTTGCTGGCTACCCAGGTAGCAATTCCTGCAATAGGACCACCCGCGATGGTAGCGACAACCGGTAAGCTTGCCGTAATATGGGGCATGACTTGAAGGTTGAGATCATACATTTGTTTGATAATGTCCAACTCTCCTTTTATGCTTGCATAGGCGACTGGCCCATCAATATAGCTATCCGAGGTATTCATAACCCCATTCTTCAATGAAAAATTTCCCATAAACACATCGAAACTATATCCCCCCTTCGCAAGATCACTAAAATCTAGAGTTAAACGGCGAGGGATGGTTTGTAAGCTTAAAATGCTGAGTAATTTCCCTAAACCAATCTTTTCTTCGGTTTCAGGACTTAATTTAGTAATACGACCGTTACGCAACTGAATCGATAAGTCACCAGCGAGTTTAGACCATGAAATATCATAAGCCGGGGCATCCCAACCCCCTTTAAATAGAATTTCTCCTTGTTGGGCTTCAACCGCTGGCGATGCATTCCATTGCTTAAGCGCTTTGGCTAAGTCGGATAGTTTTAACCCTGCATTGATGCTCGTTTTACTGCGACTATGGTTTTCAGTCCAATCCCCTTGAATCGTCACTTGATAAGCAGGTGAAATTAATTTGCAATATTCAAGATTCCAGCGATTCTTATAGCTGTTCGCTTTGATAATTACATTTCCTAAGTCTAACTGTCCCACCTGTAAATCATTAATGGTTAAATTAAGATTCGGTATTTGTTCGGGTAAAATACTCATTTTGTTAAGCGGCTTAGATTCTGTTTTTTCTTTGAATTTTGGCAAATGCAGATAGTCAAAATGACCACTTAAACTATTCGTATTGTTCTGGTAAAACAAATTAGCCATGAAATAGGGCTGCTTTAACTTAATTGTCCAGTCATTGCGATCGACTTTGCTGGCTGTAATGTAAAAATTTTGTAGATTCTTTCCCCAGGTATTTACTGACTCTAATTCTAAGTCTATGAAATTAATTCGCTCAATTAAGCTCGGAGCAGAAGGATCGGTAGGAATTTTTTGCAATGTTTTATACCAAGCGTTCACATCAAATTCTGGCAACGTCCCAACCACTTGAACCCCATTGTTATTCGACCTAACAGCATGACCATCGCCGACCCTAATTTCACCATGATGAAGCGCGAAACCATTGTTATTGCGATTAAACCACAAATTAGCTCCAGCACGTTTGTTGTAGTCCACATCAATATGCAGTGCTTTTTCCGGGTTAAAATCCACATTGATCGTTAAAGGCGCTTGTTGTGCAGCAGACTTGCCGAAAGGTTTCGGTAAATCAATCGATACGCCATTTAAGGAAGTCTTCAATGCAATGTGATCTAAATCATTCGGGTCATCCGTAATTGTGAATAAGGCTGCAATATCTAAATGCCCTTTTAACAAAGAAAAAATAGGCCAGTTTAATTTATTGTTAAGAAGTTCTATGGTGGTATGACCATTTAGTCGAACTTCAGTATAAGGATTAGTGCTTCTTACGGACTTGATTTGAAAGTCAACAGGATCTGTCATTAAACGGGCTTTGATTGCGCTATCGATGATGCGATGCTCATCAAATTCGAGTTCACCGGTGATCTTATCTAATTCAAGATCAGCGGCTGGGTGATGAAACACCGCTTTATTATCTAAAAAAGCTAACCTGCCTCGGGCAAGAATACCTTCTTTTCCAGGATATAAAGGGATTTCTAATCTTAATTCAACGCCTAAAGGGCCCATTAAATCAAGCATACTCAACTTTGAAAGCCGTTGGTTTAATGGCGATGAACGAACGAAAGCCATTAAATCTTCTGCTGGCGCCTGACTTTTACTATGAATCAGTAGCGTTTCATGATCAAACCCAATGTCATCAATTCTTAAATTCAAGTGTTCAATGGGGACTCCGGATAAGTCGGCTTTAACGATATCGGTTGTAAGAATACGTTTATTTACTGTTAAGTAGGCGTCAATGTGTTTGGTAAGCGGCCATTGTTCATTAAAATATAAATCAACTTGGTTTAAAGCAGAGGATATTGTAAAAACCCCTTCGGTATTATCAAATGGAAAGTCCTTCAATGCGCCTTTCATGGTAATACGCCCAGTCGCTTTACCTATTTTTTTAATGTCTTTTTTCAACCAGTGTTCAAGCTTATCTTTTAGATGGCCGTGGGGGATATATGTTAGCCATTGCTCGGCATTTTGTGCGGAAAATAAGGCTTGCAAATTGATTTTTGGCTCGGATAGAGCCTCATCCAATTGCCCTTGTGCGCTCATCACCAAGTCTGGTCGAGTTAACACAAACCGGTCTAAACTGACTCTCAATCCATGACTCAGTTGTTTCCAGTCTATTGCAGTATTTAGTTTTGAAAAAAGTATACGAGGCTTGTTATAGGGCTGCAAAAAAACCGTATTGGAATCCATTTCCAGCCGACCTTGATCAGGTTGCCAATGGAGCACTCCTGATAAATGATCCACCCCCGGTATGTTCTTAGTCCCTTTAATCCCTATATCGCTAAATCGTGTTAAAAAGAAATTTGCCTGCTGATTTACAAAATGAATTTGACTATCGTGCAGCGTGCCGAAGGGTCGGACTTTTGCCAGCGTATTCAAAGAGGCAGGCCAATCGATTCCGGCGCTAAATAAAGATTCAATGTCGATGGTTTCAAGGTATAGATTTATATCATTAACGGAGGTTCGATATTTGACAAGCAATTTATTTTCAGGCCACTCTTTACCAGCCAATTTAAGTTTAATTTTATCTCCAGCAAGCTGCCAACCATCATCAATTGGTTTCCAAGCGAGATTTGCCTGTAGGGTTTGTAAAAAATGACTTTGATTTTTTAACGTTTGGGTCCATGCTAAGTGATCAACATGGAGCTCGGACTGCACCAGTTGAACTCGACCTTTGGCAAAATCAATCCAAAGATCGATATCTCCTTCTCCGCCATCAAGACGATAGGTGTGTTGTGGGATAAAATACTGCCATTGCGACGGTAGAAAATCAGAAATAGAGATATACACCTCCCCTTTTGACTGATTTAAATTAGACGCATTGACCTGCATATCCGCTAACAACGTGAATTCGGTAGGTTTCGTTTGAGAGAGTCTTGCGCCTCCTTTGACCCGATAACGGCCAGAACGATTAACCACATTTAGATATAAATCGGTTATGGGAAGCAGTGAACCATCCTGAAGATGAACAAGGGCTGAAACGTGGTTTAACATAATTTTTTGTTGCGCTAAAAGCCACGCGAGTACCGGTAAAACCCCATCTGAATCAAAATTCACGGCTTGTTGACCAAGACCTAACCCATCAATAATCCAATGATGATTGACTTCATGCACATTAAGATTAAGATCTTCAATGTAAAGAATACCTGGTTGAATCTGCCAGTGCCATAAGGAGCTAAAAAGATTAATCCCAACCAGCAGTTTATCGAGCTTTAAAACCGGCTGTTCTGCCTCTGAGATGGTGACTTTATCGAGTTTTAAAACCGGCTCAAACCAATACCAGCTGGTTTCCATAGATTGAATATGAACCGGATGACCAATTAATTTCGTTAAGTGCTGTTCAATATCGCCTTTATATTGTTCAGCCCAGGGAGTCATCGCCCTAAATAAGCTAAAGAATATCGCAAGTAAGATCACCGCCAACGCTAGAAACATCCAGCAAGCTTTAATTAGCGATAATAGGATGTTCTTTTTATTCTTGCTCATCTAATTTCCGCAAAAAATCCATTTTTTCACCGATTTTGGCTTCTAATCCTCTAGCCACAGGCTTGTACCAATGAGGCGGCTTCAGATCATCTGGAAAGTAGTTAACCCCTGCTGCATAACCGTGTGGCTCATCATGAGCATAACGATATTCTTTACCATGCTTTAATGTTTTCATTAAAGCAGTTGGCGCATTGCGAAGGTGCAATGGGACAGCTCTAGATTTATCTTGTTTCACGAACGCCATGGCTTGGTTAAACGCTTTATATCCAGCATTACTTTTCGCAGCAACAGCAAGATAAATCACTGCCTGACCGAGCGCAAGTTCACCTTCTGGTGATCCAAGACGTTCATAAGTCTCTGCTGCATCGTTCGCCATTTGCATGCCTCTGGGGTCAGCCAATCCAATATCTTCCCAAGCCATCCGAATAATTCGGCGGGCTAAATACCGTGGATCAACGCCTCCATCTAACATTCTGCATAACCAATACAAGGCGGCATCAGGATTTGAACCACGTACCGATTTATGCAAGGCAGAAATTTGATCATAAAAATAATCCCCACCCTTATCAAACTGCCGCGCGCTATGGCTCAGGGTATTTAATACAAACTCTTTATCGACGCTGGTCTTTCCGTGTGCAACAGCAGCGTCATTAATTTGTTGTAATACATTCAACAAACGACGTGCATCGCCATCCGCGTAATGAACAATTGCCTTTTGGGTATCTTGGTCAATCTGTAGATGAGGAAGATAACGCCCCAATGCTCGCTTACCTAAATCTGCTAAAGCGTTATCATTTAATGGCTTGAGTACATACACTTGAGCACGAGAGAGTAACGCGTTGTTCACTTCAAAGGAGGGATTTTCAGTGGTTGCGCCAATGAAAGTGAGTAGCCCGGATTCAGTGTAAGGTAATAGAGCATCTTGTTGCGATTTATTAAAGCGGTGAATCTCATCAATAAATAAAATCGTATGACGGCCTTTGGCTTGATAAGCACGAGCAGATTCAACCGCCGCACGAATATCCTTTACGCCAGAAAAAACGGCCGAAAGCGATATCCATTCACAGTCAAATGCATTCGCAGTCAGTCGCGCAAGCGTTGTCTTACCAACACCCGGAGGCCCCCATAAAATCATAGAATGCGGGTTTCCAGATTCAAAGGCCAGACGCAATGGTTTATCTGGTCCAAGTAAGTGATCCTGCCCTAGCACTTCTTCAATTTGAGTGGGTCTCATCCGTTCAGCTAGCGGTAATCCCTTTGAGTCAGAAGACGATATCATTGTCTAACCACGTCTACGCCCTTGGGAACTTTAAATTTAAATAATGATGTTTTTAACCCAGGATTAATTTTAATATTACTCAAACGCACGATCGTGTGTTGTCCGAGTTGATCAAACATTTCCATGGTTTTAAGTTGCTCACCTGAAAACGTAAGCTTAACGCGTTGGAAATTTTCTTTATTGGACTTTGCTTTCAAGTCAAACTGGGATTGATTGCCTTTCGTCTTTTCAGTGACTTCAAAATCCCGGGCAACGGTATTGTCATAACCACTCAAAAATAAACCGGCTGTACCGCCAATTCCTTTTTGTTGCTTTTTAACGGTCACTTGCTCAAGTTCTTTATCATAAATCCATAGTTTATTGCCATCGGCGACAACCAGTTGAGCCATGGGTTCTTTCGTATCCCATCTAAAGCGGCCTGGGCGAGATAAAGCCATCGTGCCTGATGAGCTTGAAAGCTCGCGCTGTTTAGCTTGGACGACTTGTTTAAACGAGGCGCTCATGGTTTGAATTGCATTCAATTTTTTTTGTAATATAGCACTGGCTTCTTCGCAATATGCGTTTTGCATCACAATTAAAAGTACAGCGAGCATTAATTTTCGCATCATTTCAAATCCTATATTCTGCGTTCTCTATTAGGGCGTGTCATCAATTAGTATTTTCGGCTGCAAACCGCGCCAATTTGCTCAAATTTCAGCTTGAGTTCGTTAAATAGAGCTGGCTATTCTCCTCACTTAAGCTAAAATTTGAACTAAAACGTCTCAATTTTCGCTTCGAAAAACTAATTGATGAAACGCCCTAGGGAATCATCTGTCTTTAAATGTTATAGTGGAAAATATTCTATTCGTCAGGTTCAATCATCAATGGAATTGACTAAAACATCACGGAAGCCCCCTTCTAAAGGACCTACGAGACCGGCCCGTTCCATTTCTTCCACCAGTCGTGCTGCACGATTATATCCAATTTTGAATCGTCTTTGAACAGCAGAGATACTGGCCTTACGCGTTTCAATTACGAACTCTACAGCTTGATCATACAGTGGATCGGCATCTTCCGTATCTTGGCCTTCTTCTCCTGGAATACCATCAAATCCATCACCAGAGTTCTGAGTAATTTCATCGATGTATTCCGGCACACCCCGTGCCCTCCAATCATCCGCGACGCGGTGCACTTCTTTATCATCGACAAATGCCCCATGAACACGTAGAGGTGCACCTGTACCTGGGGCTAGAAACAACATATCGCCATAACCTAATAATTGCTCAGCCCCCTGTTGATCTAAAATGGTTCTTGAATCGATTTTTGAAGAGACTTGGAAAGAAATTCGAGTGGGAATATTAGATTTTATCAAACCGGTTAAAACATCAACGGATGGACGTTGCGTGGCTAAAATTAAATGAATTCCAGCCGCACGTGCTTTTTGAGCAATCCGTGCGATCAATTGCTCGACCTTTTTGCCGACCACCATCATCATATCGGCTAGCTCGTCAATCACAACGACAATGTAAGGCAGAGAATTTAACTCTGGCGCACTGTCTTCTGTTGCAGAGCTGTTCGGTTTCCACAATGGGTCAACTAATGGCTGCCCTTTGGCTTTGGCTTCAGCGACTTTACTATTAAATCCAGCAAGGTTACGCACCCCGAATGAAGCCATCAAGCGATAACGCCGCTCCATTTCTCCTACACACCAGCGCAATGCACTGGCCGCTTCTTTCATGTCTGTGACCACCGGAGCGAGCAAATGAGGAATGCCATCATAAACAGATAGTTCCAACATTTTAGGATCCACCATAATTAACCGAACTTGCTCAGGGGAGGCCTTATAGAGCAGGCTTAAAATCATGGCATTAATTCCAACGGATTTACCTGATCCCGTTGTTCCTGCGACTAATAAATGCGGCATTTTGGCCAAGTCAACCACCATCGGATGACCGGCAATATCCACACCTAGCGCTAAGGTTAACGATGAATGTGCTTTTTGATAAACGTCTGCTGACAGTACTTCTGAGAGAGAGACGGTGGCCCGATCCTGATTTGGCAACTCAAGTCCGACTACCGTTTTTCCTGGAATAATTTCCACCACGCGCACGCTTGTTACAGATAAAGAGCGGGCGAGGTCTTTAGAAAGCGCCGTTAATTTACTGACTTTAACTCCGGCTGCCAATTGCAGCTCAAAGCGAGTAATAACAGGGCCGGGGTGAACGGAGACCACATCGGCTTGAATGCCAAAATCAAGTAAATGTTGTTCTACATCTCGTGACAGAGTTTCTAATTCCTGGTGCGTATAACCCCCCATTGGTTTTCCAGGCTGACCTTTGCTGAGAAGGCTTAACGCCGGCATTCCAGGAATAACCGCGACCTTTTTAACTGATTTTTCTTTAACTGGAGGAGAAGACTCCACCAGTTTTGATTCTTGGATTAGCTTGACTTCAGATTGAGCTTTTTCCGGTGTTCGAATGATTGGTTTTGAAACATTAGGGGTATGGGTTGGGCGGTTAAACCTATCTTTTGCATTGTTGCCAAGAAAAGATAACGCGTTCGTGGCCATCGCCACGGATTTAACGAGCCAATGAATCACAATAAGCGTATATCGTCCAACCATCTCGGTCATCAGCACCCATGAAAGACCCGTTAACCAAGTAACACCGACTAGGATCATCGCTATTAATATTAATGTGGCACCTTCGGGGTTAAACGCCGAACGAAGCATAGATGCCATAAGCTCGCCCACTACTCCACCGGTATGATTGACGAAAGCATTTGCCGTGATTTTAAGCTCAAGCGCTAAAAGTCCACACCCCCCACATAATAAAAAAATAAGCCCGGCTGCTCTTACCATGAGCATAGCCTTATTCAGCTTTCTTAGCGCGAGGTGATCTTTTAAGATAACCCAACCAACATAGGCGAAACAAAGTGGAATAAGATACGCTAAGTATCCAAAACAAAAATACAATCCATCGGAAATATAAGCGCCAACCTGGCCGCCCGCGTTTGTTATATGAGACGGATGCGGCCCCATGTGCGTCCAACCTGGATCATTCTGACGGTAAGTTATAAGAGAAAGCAGTGTATATAACGCTAGAGTTAGAACCAGGATAAAACTGCCTTCGCTGATGCGTTTTACTAGATAATGAGGCATTGCGCTTTTAGGGTCACTAGCCTTTTTGTTCTTGTTCTTATTAGTCATAGGTATTTTAATGCATCGTGATTTATCATACTATCGTCATCTTAACATAAAACCCAGTTAACTTTGTATCTGGCTGTATTCCAGGATTCCGCTTCGCAGCATCCTGGCTACAAAACTGTGAACACAGAAGATTGACTATCTTGGGTTTATTCTCGGATTCCGGCTATGCCTCCATCCGGGCGACAACACCCTTCAGAACAGAAGCTTACACTTTAAGTAGCCCGGATGCAGCAAAGCAAAAATCCAGAGATGGAGCTTGTAAGAGAGAATGAGCCGTAAAATTTTTTCAAAAGGTATACAACATGAGTGACACAAACCATCACCGTTTAATTATTCTAGGTTCAGGGCCTGCCGGCTATACCGCAGCTGTTTATGCGGCCAGAGCTAATTTACACCCCGTGGTCATTACCGGTATGCAGCCCGGTGGACAACTCACCACCACAACCGATGTTGATAACTGGCCAGGGGATGTTGAAGGATTGCAAGGCCCCGCCTTAATGGAACGTATGCAAGCCCATGCGGAACGTTTTAACACCAACATTATTTTCGATGAAATTGTCAAAGTAAATCTCCAGCAAAGACCGTTTGAACTACAAGGTGACACAGAGCGTTACACCTGTGACAGTTTAATCATTGCAACTGGCGCGTCTGCGAAGTATTTAGGCATACCCTCAGAAAAAGCCTATCAAGGAAGAGGCGTCTCTGCCTGTGCAACTTGCGATGGCTTTTTCTATCGCAACAAACGCGTTTGCGTGATCGGTGGCGGCAATACAGCAGTTGAAGAAGCCTTGTATCTTTCAAATCTAGCCGCATCGGTTACATTAATTCATCGTCGTGATTCACTTCGAGCTGAAAAAATACTTCAAGACAAATTATTCGAAAAAGAAAAACATGGCAATGTGACGATTCTCTGGAATCATACCTTAGAAGAAGTGTTAGGGGATGATATGAAAGTCACAGGTATTCGTATTCGAAACTTGAAAACGGATCAGTTAGAAGAACAAAGTCTAGAAGGAGTTTTTATTGCCATTGGTCATACACCCAATACTGGTATTTTTGAAAATCAGCTAACCATGAACAATGGGTATATTCAAATTCGCACTGGTCTTGAAGGGATGGCTACAGCAACGAATATTCCTGGTGTATTTGCTTGTGGAGATGTGGCCGACCATGTCTATCGTCAGGCCATTACTTCAGCCGGATTTGGTTGTATGGCAGCCCTTGATGCCGAAAAATTTTTAGATACTGGAGAATGATATTCAGCCTGTTATTCTTAATAAGCAAGCTATTTCATTTCCTGATCCCGAAGAATTTGATGAGCATGGATTAGTAGCCGTGGGTGGTGATTTGTCACCATCCAGAATCTTAGAGGCATATCGTTCTGGTATTTTTCCGTGGTATGAGGCAGGCCAGCCTATTTTATGGTGGTCGCCCGACCCCAGGATGATTTTATTTCCTAATTCTTTTAAATTGTCTCGCAGTTTAAAAAAAACTTTAAATAAATCGTTTCGTTTTACCGTCGATACTGCGTTCTCCTCCGTGATTTATGCCTGCGCCACAACCTCTGAACGTATAGGTCACACCTGGATTACCCCCGATATGATGAACGCCTATAACAAGCTTCATGCGTTAGGATATGCGCACTCGTTTGAGGTTTGGCAAGGAACAAAACTAGTGGGAGGATTATATGGCTTAAGTTTAGGTGGTGTATTTTTTGGTGAATCCATGTTCCACAAGGTACGAGACGCTTCCAAACTTGCGTTTTATTATTTAAGCGAGCTTTTAAAAACATGGCATTTTAACTTTATTGATTGCCAATTACCCACGAACCATTTGTGTAGTTTAGGCGCACAAATCATTTCAAGACATGATTATTTGATCTTGTTGAAGCAATCACTTAAAAAGCCATCACGCGTAGGAAACTGGGAGAATCCGACATCTGATGAGTAATTAGAGAACATTCTTTCACAGTCATTCGCTTAGAGCGATTGCCATTTTTTCGAAAATAAGGCACTATTTGCGCCTTATAAATAATTTTTATTCATAATCTAACGATTTTCCCTGATTCAGGCTAAAATCGATTGATATTTTTATATTTTAGGAGAGCTATGGCCAAAGAAGATCATATAGAGATGCAAGGTACTGTTATTGACACACTTCCCAATACGATGTTTCGTGTTGAGCTGGAGAATGGTCACATTGTCACTGCACACATTTCAGGCCGTATGCGCAAAAATTACATTCGTATCTTAACTGGCGATAAAGTAAAAGTTGAATTAACCCCTTATGATTTAACCAAGGGACGAATTATTTTTCGCGATAAGAATTAACCAACATACCATGCGCCTGCGAAGAATCGCGGGTATCATGGTTCTATACCCAATCATCTTCAAAATGCGATATTTTAGACGTTTCAATGGATAGCATAAAAGTCGCATTTTGAAGTTGATTGGGTATAAAATTAATCACCTGCGATCATCATCTCTGAAATCAAGACCGAACCACAACGGGTTGAAACATTCGGATTAATGTCATCACCCACTTCGGCTATTGCTTGAAACATGGTTTTTAAATTACCTGCGATTGTGATTTCTTCTACTGGATATTGAATTTTGCCGTGTTCCACCCAGAAACCACTGGCTCCTCTGGAGTAATCTCCAGTTAGGATATTAATGCCTTGCCCCATTAATTCAGTCACCAGTAAGCCTTTATCCATTTTGCTAAGAATCGTCTGTAACCCTTCTGTGGTGGGATCAATCGTTAGATTAAAAACCCCATCACTATTGGCGGTTGTTTTTAATCCTAGTTTTCGAGCAGAATAACTGCCTAATACATATTGTTGTAACACGCCTCGATCAACAATAACATTGTTGCGCGTTGGAACGCCCTCTCCATCAATGGGTGAGCTTCCTAAGGCTTTTAGTAAATGGGGTTGTTCGTATATACGGATATAGTCTGGAAATATTTTTTGATCTAAAGCATTCAAAAGAAAAGAATTTTTACGATAAAGATTAGAACCACTTACCGCCGCTATAAACGATGAAAATAATCCATGAGACAGCCGGGAAGAAAAAATAACTGGGGCTTTTTGAGTCTTAATTTTTCTTGCTCCCAATCGGCTAGTAGTTCGGTCAGCCGCGTGGATAGCTAACCGCTTGAGATCAAGTAAGTCTTCGTGGTCGCGGGCGGTGGTATACTCATAATCCCGCTGCATCGTTTCTCCTTGTTTAGCAATCAAAGAGCAACTGACGCTGTGACGAGAACTGCTAACGACTGCCTCACAACCATTCGTGTTAGCATAACCATGGTGGAATACATAGGTTGACAAATTGACGCCATCGGAATTTGTTATGCGCTTATCCTTCGCTAAAGCCATTTGCTCACATGCTAAGGCTTTTTCAATAGCATCGTACGGCTTTAAAGTCCAAGGGTGGAATAAGTCCAAATCGGGCAAGTCATTGTTCACAAGTTCTTTATCAGCCAATCCAAAACAAGGGTCCTTTGCACTGACGTTAGCAATATCATAAGCGGCCATAACCATGGCTTCAATCGCCGTCTCAGAAGTATCTGTGCTGCTGGCAGAACCTTTTCGACGATCTAGATAGACGGTTACTCCAATGCCTTTATCTTCGCTAAACTCGACCGTCTCTACCTCCCCCATTCTTACATCAACTGAAAAACCGCTATCATGATTCAGCGACACCGACGCATCAGTTGCGCCCAGCGCTTTTGCTTTTTGCAACACCAGGTGCATTAGTTGCTTTAACTCATGAGTTGACTTAGGGAGGGAGGGCTTGTTATTTTGCGTTAATGTTTCCATGGTTATTCCATTGGATAATAAGTTAGAGACTAAGGATACAAGATTACCATGCTAAGGCAAACTGTTCGCGGACAATGTCTGAAAAGCAATATTTTCTGGTTGAATACCCTCGTGTTGTCCATTCTACTGCTGTTTTGTTCAACGGGAGCTTTTGCCGATGACTGGCGTGAAGTAGCTCCTGGCATTGAATATCGTGATCTTGGTGAACGTTTACTTAACCCCTGGGCTCATATTCATGTATTTCGAATTGATCCCAAGCAAAATGAGCTTGATCTTGTTTTAGCCAGTGAATTATCCTTTCAACATGCCTCAGTCGATGAGTTTTCCGAATACAGCCATGCCTTGATTACCCTGAATGGAGGGTTTTTTGACCGTAAGTTTCACCCCTTAGGATTACGCGTTAGTGGACATGGACAACAAAATCCGCTAAAGCGGATCAGCTGGTGGGGAATTTTTTATATCAAAGATGGTAAACCCTATATTGCAACCCATCGTCAATTCCCGCCCATCAAAACGGTAGATTTCGCTTTACAAAGCGGGCCTCGCTTAATTATTGATGGCAAAATCCCATCGCTTAAACCAGGTGTTGCCGAACGCTCTGCCCTAGGTATAACCGCCGATGATAAAGTGATTGTCTTAGTAACGGATAATACTCCCATGAGCACCACCACATTGGCCCAAGTCATGAAATCCGATCCTTTAAATTGCGTCAATGCGTTAAATTTAGACGGCGGAAGTTCAAGTCAGTTAAAGGCCAACATAGACTCGTTTGCAGTCGACGTGCATGGATTTTCTCGTGTTAGTGATGCTATCGTTATAAAGCCTCGCTTTAAATCGAACGTATCCAATTAACCGTTTCAAAGACATACTTTTCACTGGATTTCTGGATTTGATCCAAGCATGGAAATCAACTGTTTTGCCCACAAATCTCTTCGTACCGGACAAAAAACCACTGAGCTAATACGTGCCCGTGCCCTTGCCCGGTTTTTAGAGGATTAAAAGATAAACTTAGCGCTTGCAGCAGCCCACCAAATTCACCAAAATACCTATTATTTTGCGAAGAAAAGGATGTATTGTTATGGAGAACCGTGAGCTTGCAGCAATGTTAAACGCCTATTTTAACTGGAACAAGTGCCGTATGCATTGTTTTGTTGGCATGTTGCTCTGTGCATGACAGGTTTTTTTGTCATGTACAGAGGGGATGTTGTTTGCGCTCATCCAAGTGAGAACGATCAATTGAACAGAATTAGCATGCGGTTTTGCGAGTCTTGCCAGCATAGAATCACGTTACAAACGCATTAGACGGTTTTTCAAGGAAGTCACGATTGATTTCACGCCCTTAGCATCTTGGATCATTTATTGTTTTGACTTAAGCGGACAATCGTTAACATTGAGCATGGATAGAACAAATTGGAAGTGCGTTACCAAGGACATCAATATCCTGATGTTATCGATTGTGTATAAGGGAATAGCCATTCCATTACTGTGCTGTTTATTAGACAAACGTGGAAATAGTGATATATACCCGTAATCTTTCAAAATGCGTGATTTATGCTTTTTCTTTTTCGCCCTGCCGCATTTTAAAAAAACTCGCAAGGGAATGAGCCATTACTCGCTTTTTAAAATGCGGCAGGACAAAAAATAAAGGCGCCTAAAAACACGCATTTTGAAAGATTACGGGTATAGATGAACGCATTAAGTTGATAGAGCGATTTATTCGCCAATTTGGGAAATCAACGCTTAAAATACGAAGCACAAATCTATAGAAGTGAGCTATGATTATCACATAACCCTTTCATGTCTGGATAAACGATAACAATGAAACGTTTAAAATTAATTTTAATTTTGTTGCTCATTTATGCTTCTTTGAGTAGCGCCGATACTATCAAAGTCGGTACATTATACTTTTATCCCCCCTTCGTGATTTCGTTAGAAGAGGGCTTTGATGTTGCTTTAATTCAGACCTTATGCCGTAAAACAAATCATGATTGTCAACTAATACCAATGGATTTAAACAAAATCTTCGGTGCTTTAGATAATGGAACGATTGATGTCGCAATTGGCGGTCTAGTCATTACCAAAGATCGCTTAACCAACTATATTTCCAGCACCCCCTACCTTGTAAGCCGCGGCTCTTTTATGGTTTTAAAACAGAGCGGAATACAAACGATAGAGGACTTAAAAGGGAAAAAAGTTGGCGTTATGGATGGTGAACAAGATGGCGGGGTTTTTTATAACTATCTTAAGGCCAACTATTTAGACCAAGTTGACGTTATCAGCTTTAATGGAATTGGTGATATTTTAAATGCTCTTTCAAATAAAAAAATCTCAGCCGCATTCGTTCATGAATCCACTGCTATTTATTGGATACAAAACGGGAGCGGACAATTTAAAATGATTGCTAAGCCAACCATTGTTGGTGCAGGTATGGGCATCTTTGCATTGCCTAAAAACAACGATTTAATAAACCAGTTTACCCAACAAATTTACGATCTGGAAAATGATGATTATTACCTAAATTTATATCAAACCTATTTTCCAGATGAAAAGCCTTAGGGTCTGTACATGACAGATTTTTTTGTCATATACAGAGAAATTTAGTTATCCACAATAAAAACTTAAAACCAGCTTCAGTAAATTCTCGTTCATGATTTAAAATCACATTTTATCCACAGAATATTCTCATAGTTATTCTATTGAAATTCTCTTCAAAACACATTATCTTGTTACATATAGCAGCAACAATTACTATATATTGTGTTTTCATAAAACAACCTTACCGGAATATTGCCATAAGTAGTTGACAATATTCATCTTCCTTGGAGGAAACATGTCAGAGACTATCGACCCGGTAAAAGAATTACCTCAAAAAAGTCAACTGGAATTGAATACAAATGCGCCTGGTATTTTAAAAACCATCAAACGCAATGGCAAAGTCGTTCAGTATGATGAAAATAAAATACAAGTAGCCATTACTAAAGCTTTCATAGCCGTAGAAGGTGGCAATGCCGCCGCATCTAATCGTATTCATCAGCAAATTGATGACTTAACCAAGCAAATTACTCAGGCTTTCAAGCGGCGCTTGCCCAGTGGTGGCACCATTCATATTGAAGATGTTCAAGACCAAGTTGAATTGGCGCTCATGCGTAGCAGTCAATATAAAGTTGCACGTGCCTATGTGCTTTATCGTGAAGAACGACGAAAAGCGCGCTCAGAGCAACTTAAAAAACAGGCCACTGATAATAAAGTCCCGCTAATTACAATGCCTGATGGCGAGTTGGTCCCGTTGGATATGAAACGGGTAGAAACCATCGTAGACGAAGCCTGCCGTGATCTGGCTAATGTAAACGCCGAACCTGTCATCAAAGACGCTTTGCGCAATCTTTATAACAAAGCCAGTTTAGAAGATGTTCATAAAGCTCTAATTATGGCGGCTCGTGCGCTGGTGGAAACAGAACCAAATTATACTTACGTAAGCGCTCGCTTGTTATTAGATAGTATGCGAACCGAAGCGTTAAGCAAATTAAACCTGCGAGAAGAAGCAACATTTGATGAAATGGCGAAGCTTTACCCTGCTTATTTCAAGCAATATATCGCACAAGGCATTGAACAAGGCATGCTTGATCCGAAGCTTAAGGATTTTGATCTCGATAAGCTCGCGAAGGCAATATTTCCTGAACGTGACATGAAATTTACTTACCTAAGTCTACAAACATTATACGATCGTTATTTTATTCATGAACACGGCGTACGTTATGAGCTGCCGCAAGCTTTTTTTATGCGCGTCGCTATGGGGCTAGCCATCCGTGAAGAAGATAAAGAAAATAAAGCCATTGAGTTTTATACGCTTCTATCCTCATTTGATTATATGGCGTCGACGCCTACTTTGTTTAATTCAGGAACCGTTCGTCCTCAATTATCCAGTTGTTATTTAACCACCGTACCCGATGATCTCGATGGGATTTATGGTGCAATTAGAGACAATGCATTACTGTCCAAATTTGCTGGCGGCCTTGGCAATGACTGGACGCCGGTTCGTGCGATGGGATCCCACATCAAAGGCACGAACGGTAAATCACAAGGCGTTGTTCCCTTTTTAAACGTAGCCGATGCGACGGCTATCGCAGTCAATCAAGGTGGCAAACGCAAAGGTGCCGTTTGTGCTTATCTTGAATGCTGGCACCGTGATGTGGAAGAGTTTCTTGAGTTAAGAAAAAATACCGGGGACGATCGTCGCCGTACGCATGATATGAACACCGCGTTATGGATTCCTGACTTATTCTTAAAACGTGTTCATGAACAAAGTGACTGGACACTATTCTCACCGGATGAAGTTCCTGGATTACACGACGCCTTTGGAAAATCGTTTGAAGCGCTCTATCTTGATTATGAAGAGAAAGCGAAACAAGGAAAAATCCGCAATGTAAAAACCGTTGCCGCCATCAAACTATGGCGTAAAATGTTATCCATGTTGTTTGAAACAGGACATCCCTGGTTAACCTTTAAAGATGCTTGTAATCTGCGCTCACCACAGCAACATACAGGGGTGATTCATAGTTCCAACTTGTGTACTGAAATTACATTGAATACGTCTATTGATGAAATAGCCGTTTGTAATTTGGGAAGCATTAATTTGCCCGCTCATATTAATGAAGGCAAGCTTGATCAGAAGAAATTACAAGACACCATCAAAACGGCGATACGAATGCTGGATAACGTCATTGACATTAACTACTATTCGGTACCACAAGCTCGCAACTCAAACTTGAAGCATCGTCCGATTGGTTTAGGATTGATGGGGTTTCAAGATGCCTTATATAAGCTAAAACTTGATTATGCTTCTAACGATGCGGTCAACTTCGCCGATACCTCTATGGAGTTGATTAGCTATTACGCTATTGAGGCTTCTTGTGAGCTGGCTAAAGAACGGGGTTGCTATTCCAGCTACGAAGGATCTTTGTGGAGCAAAGGAATATTGCCAATTGATTCCATTAACCTACTCCAACAGGCACGAGGCGAATACTTAGAACAAGATCGCTCACAAACATTGGATTGGGAGTCATTACGCGTTAAAGTACGCACACAAGGTATGCGCAACTCCAACGTGATGGCTATTGCTCCTACCGCAACCATTTCCAATATTTGCGGTGTTTCTCAATCCATTGAACCGACTTACCAAAACCTATATGTGAAGTCCAATTTATCGGGTGAATTTACCGTTGTTAACCCCTACTTGGTCGCGGATCTTAAAACTCTTGGCTTATGGGATGAGGTGATGGTGAATGACTTAAAATACTTTAATGGCAGCGTGCAACCCATTAGCCGCATCCCTAAAGAGTTAAAATCGCGCTACGCCACTGCGTTTGAAATTGACCCATCCTGGCTGGTGGAAGCTGGATCTCGCAGACAGAAATGGCTAGATCAGGCCCAATCACTCAATATTTATATGGCGCAACCCTCCGGTAAAAAGCTTGACTCACTGTATCGCCTGGCCTGGGTACGTGGTTTAAAAACGACCTATTACTTACGTAGTGTTGGGGCTAGCAATGCAGAAAAATCAACCGTGACGGATGGTGCTTTAAATGCCGTTAAACTTTCAGAACCGCAACCGCAGGCTTGTTCGATTCTCGACCCTGACTGCGAAGCGTGTCAATAAAGGAGATATGTATGACCAGTGAACAATTACAATCATTAGAATCCCCATCTGTTGGGGCTACTGGCCTAGAATCACTTGAAATGGGTGCTAGCCGTATCCATGTTGATGATAAAAAAATCATTAATTGTCGTGCTGACTTAAACCAATTGGTTCCTTTTAAGTACACTTGGGCATGGGATAAGTACTTAACGGGCTGCGCAAACCATTGGATGCCTAATGAGATCAGTATGAGCGCTGATTTAGCTTTGTGGAATGATCCTAATGGTTTAACTGAAGATGAGCGTCTGATTATTAAACGTAACTTAGGATTTTTCTCAACGGCGGACTCACTAGTAGCCAATAATCTAGTATTGGCTGTGTATCGGCACATTACAAACCCAGAATGCCGCCAATACTTATTGCGACAAGCGTTTGAGGAAGCGCTGCATACCCATGCCTATCAATATGTCATTGAAAGTCTAGGACTTGATGAGGCTGAAGTATTTAACATGTACCGAGAAATTCCATCGGTGGCCACTAAAGCTTCTTGGGCCTTACCCTTTACCCAAAGTTTGGGGGATCCTGAGTTTAAAACCGGAACACCAGAAAATGATCAACGCTTATTACGTGATTTAATCGCATTTTACGTCGTCTTTGAAGGAATATTTTTCTACGTTGGGTTTACTCAAATACTTTCAATGGGTCGTCGCAATAAAATGGTTGGAACGTCAGAACAATTCCAATACATTTTACGTGATGAATCTATGCACATGAATTTTGGTATTGATGTCATTAATCAGATTAAAATTGAAAATCCGCATTTATGGACGCCTGAATTTAAAGCTGAAATAGTGCAATTGATTAACGAAGGCGTAGAACTTGAATATCAATATGCAAAAGACACCATGCCGCATGGTATTTTAGGCATGAATGCCGATATGTTTGAGGAATATTTGCATTTCATTGCCAATCGTCGTCTTGCACAAATCGGTCTTCCTGAGCAATACCCTGGCGCTGAAAATCCATTCCCTTGGATGAGTGAAATGATGGATCTCAAAAAAGAGAAAAACTTCTTTGAAACCCGAGTCATTGAATACCAAGCCGGTGGTACGCTCAGTTGGGATGAATAAACATTAACTAATTCTTAAAAAAACAGTCTTCCAAACACTACAGTCTTCCAATCTACTATCCCTACAAGTATTTTAATTAATCCCGACTGGCAACATAGTCGGGATAATAACTCCCCTAGAAGTTAAACCTAGAAAAAGCATTAAAGCCCTACTACTCAAGCTAATAGCACTAAATCAGCTGGATTTTCTTATTTTTTTAGCTCACCGTAGTGGTGGCTACTGCTTTCACCAAAACTACTTTGTACATGACAAAAAATATTAAAAATACAACGTTTTCAACGCTCTTAACTTGCTCGTTACGGACTCAACTGCTTTTTTCTAGGTTAAACCGAGTGATATTGTCATTGGGAAAGCGAAGATCCATTTCCCTACTGGCTCTCTACCAAGAACAAGATGGATTTCCGCCTTCGCGGGAATGGCAAAATACCTTACTGAAAATACCTTACATCATAGTGGTATAGAGGACTCTGCGCCCATATAACAATGATTTACATGGGCGATACAATAAGCCTATTAACTTTGTCTTAGGTGCGGAAATAAAATTACATCGCGAATCGATGGGGAATTTGTAAAGATCATGGCCAAGCGATCGATTCCTACTCCTTCTCCTGCGGTGGGTGGCATGCCATACTCCAACGATTCAATATAGTCGCTGTCGTAATGCATCGCTTCCATATCACCCGCGTCTTTTTCTTCAACTTGCTTTTGGAAACGAGCGGCTTGATCTTCTGGATCGTTTAACTCAGAAAATCCATTCGCAATTTCACGGCCCGCGATGAAGAACTCAAAGCGATCGGTTACTTCTGGGTTCACTTCATTACGGCGTGCTAAGGGCGACACTTCTGTAGGATACTCAGTGATGAAGGTCGGTTGCACTAACTGATGTTCGACTGTTTCTTCAAACAAAATCATTTGCAACTTGCCTAAGCCATCGGCGTCTTTATAATCAAATCCAAAGCGATCCAACAAGCCTCGACAAGTCTCTAGCGATTCAAGTTCTTCTGCACGGATATCTGAATGATGCTTTAAAATAGCCTCACGGATACTCATACGGGCAAAAGGTTGCTCAAAATCGATGACTAGATCTTGATACTCTACCTTGCGAGCGCCCACGACTTCATCGCATAAAAAGCGCATCAGTTTTTCGGTGAAATCCATGAGATCATGATAGGTAGCATAGGCTTCATAGAATTCCATCATCGTAAATTCTGGATTATGGCGCGTCGAAATTCCTTCATTGCGGAAATTACGATTGATTTCATAAACGCGCTCAAAGCCGCCAACCACCAAGCGCTTCAAATACAATTCGGGCGCAATACGCAAAAACATTTGCATATCCAATGTATTATGATGGGTAATAAATGGTCGAGCTAACGCACCACCAGGGATAGGGTGCATCATTGGGGTTTCTACTTCGAGAAATTGATGCTGATCCATAAACGCGCGACAGGCTGTAATTAAACGCGAACGCACTAAAAAGGTTTTGCGGCTTTCTTCGTTCGCAATTAAATCCACATAGCGTTTACGATAACGCATTTCTTGATCTGCTAAGCCATGGAATTTATCCGGTAAAGGACGCAACGATTTCGTCAACAACTCGATATGTTCAGCATTAACCGTAAGTTCACCTGTGTTGGTTTTAAATAATTCACCGCGTACACCGACAATATCGCCAAGATCCCAATGTTTGAATTGTTCGTAAAGTTCGGGCATATCATTCTGACGCACATACACCTGAATACGACCGGACATGTCTTGGATATGGAAAAAACTGGCTTTACCCATAATACGACGCAACACAATACGACCCGCCACAACGACTTTAGCATGCTGTTCAGCCAGCGTCTCTTTAGTTTCATCGCCATACTGCTCTAATACTTCTAGCGCTAAATGCTGGCGTTGAAACTGATTAGGATAATTAAAACCCTCCCCACGCAGATCAACTAATTTTTGCTTTCGAATCTGATAGACTTCACTTTCATCTAACTGTTCTATCTGTTCTTCTATCATTCTGCCCCTACTCCTGCTTTAAGACTTGCTTCAATAAATGGATCTAGCTCACCGTCTAGTACAGCTTGTGTATTGCTGGTTTCAACGCCTGTTCGTAAATCTTTTATGCGAGATTGATCCAATACGTATGAACGTATTTGCGAACCCCACCCAATATCCGACTTAGTCGCTTCCAACGCTTGTTGCTCGCTGTTTTTTTTCTGCATTTCAAGCTCATACAGTTTCGCCCGTAATTGCTTCATCGCTTGATCTTTATTTTTATGTTGACTGCGGTCGTTTTGGCACTGAACCACAATGCCACTTGGTTCGTGAGTAATCCTGACCGCGGAATCGGTTCGGTTAACGTGCTGACCACCGGCTCCTGATGCACGATAGGTATCAATCCTTAAATCAGCAGGATTAATATCAATTTCAATATCATCATCCACTTCTGGGGATACAAATACTGCAGCAAATGAAGTATGACGACGATTGCCAGAATCAAATGGGGATTTTCGCACCAAACGATGAACGCCTGTTTCCGTTCGAAGCCAACCGTAGGCAAATTCACCCTTAAAGTATATTGTAGCACTTTTAATGCCAGCCACGTCACCCGCGGAGCATTCGACTAACTCCGTTTCAAATCCATGATGCTCTCCCCATCGCAAATACATTCGCAACAACATTTCTGCCCAGTCCTGAGCTTCGGTGCCCCCAGAGCCTGCTTGAATATCTAAGAAGGCATTGGCATTATCCATTTTTCCGGAAAACATTCGGCGAAATTCTAATGCCTCGATTTGACGTTCAACCTCGTTCATTTCTTCAGCCACATCATGAATAGCCGTTTCATCTTCTTCAGCACGCGCCATTTCAAACAATTCTTTTAAATCAGAAAGATTATGACTTAGCTGCTTTAACTGATGAACCACGGCTTCCAATTGAGCCCGTTCGCGACCTAGGGCTTGCGCTTGCTCAGGATTATCCCAAATTGAAGGCGATTCTAACTCGCGCTCAACTTCTTCTAACCGTTCGCTCTTTTTGTCAAAGTCAAAGATACCCCCGAAGCGCTTGTACACGCTCATTGAGATCAACTAATGTATGGGCAACTTGATTCACTTCTAACATATGGTGCTCTTAAAAAAAGAATAAGGACAATATTTTACTCAAAATAGCGTGGTAAGGCTAGAACAGGAATTTACAACTCAGGAAGTCTGGACTTAATACGATGGGTTGCCTGAGAGTGTATTTGAGATACTCTGGATTCGCTTACTCCGAGTACTTCACCAATTTCTTTTAAATTTAAATCTTGTTCATAATACAACGACAACACTAATTTTTCATTTTTAGGTAAACTATTAATTATTTGCGCTAATTGGGACGTTCTATCCGAGTTAAGTGCATTAATATGAGGCTCACTCATGGAGTCGCGATATTCATCTTTTAAAACATCATCCGTCACCCCTAGATCTTCAAATCCATAAAGATGACCACCTGCCGAATCGTTTAGCATGTCATGATATTCTTTAAGACCCACTCCTAACTCGCTGGCGACTTCATGATCTTTTGCATCACGGCCAAGTCGATTTTCAACTTCTCGAACAGCCGCTGAAATTAAACGCGCATTACGATAAACCGATCGTGGAACCCAATCGTTTCTTCGCACTTCATCTAACATATGACCACGGATTCGAATTCCGGCATAAGTTTCAAATGAGGCACCTTTGGTTTCGTCATAATTACGAACCGCTTCTAATAACCCCAACATCCCAGCTTGTAGCAGATCATCGAGTTGAACAGAAGGTGGCAGGCGGCCTAATAGATGATGAGCAATTCGCTTCACCATTTTGGCATGAGATTTAATTAACGTATCATGTGCCGTCCGATTTATACTACCGTCTGAAGCCAACGCATCTTCCACGACCTGCTCCTTATTCTTATTTTTAAGAGGCTTGGGTATATACCCGTAATCGTTCAAAATGCTAGTTTACGGACGATTACGGGTATATTAAATATATAATGGTATAAGTGCTTTCCGTCAAATGCTTCAAATTTACTCGTAATCCCAGTCGATTTTAAGCGATGTCCCACCAGCGTTGAAGCGATGGCTTTTGCCTATTAACAGACAGCCTCCTAATGGGTGTCATGCCTGCGCAGGCGGGCAACCATTTCTGATTTGGCACTGAAGTAAATTAAGATAACTCGCTGCCATAGAATGAATATCATATAATCTCGATCGTCAACAGGAGGTTATATGGAGTGTATCAGCGAGTTGAAGGATAGTTTAAATATGTATTTTGGCTGGAACAAGGCAAGAATGGTCCGGCAGTAAATAAGTTTTTAGCAACCAACCAGGATGAACAATGGAAGAAAAGCAATATTGTGTTTACATATTAGCCAGTAAAAAATATGGAACCGACAATGGAAAATAAATCTTATCGAGCAAAACAATCCCCAGTGGATTGATTTGGGTTTCGGATTATTTTGATGGATGGTTGCCCACCTACGTGGGCATGACAGGTTTTTTTGTCATGTACAGGGAAAAATTAGAAGAAAGTATGGCTCATCACAATTATAATCCTTGTAGTTTGCACTTATCTTCAGCATCTTTTTGACATTGCTCTTGGCAATCCCTTTCTTCTGAGGTCAAGCATACCATGTTAATGCAATTATCTGTATACCGTTGGACACACATCGTTTCATCGTAATCTTCTGCGCCTTGTTCGACCTCCGGAATGTCGGCAGCAATTGCGCAAAAGGAGAACAGGAAAAAAAACAACGCACATAATAATTGTTTCATTTTATTTCTCGCAGTGGCTTTTCTGTATTAAGTATAGGCAATAGGGAGAAGGTCGCCAATTAAATGATGACAATTATTTGACATTCAACGTTCGAAGAATAGAAATGAATTGCTCGAATTACCATACTCAATCCATGGCAATTCGAGCGTATAACAAGACTTTAAACCACTAACGAATTAGATGAATGGTGGGGAAGATCGGTTGAATCAGGCCAAAAAATTGTAAAATATAAATAATGATTAAGATGAGCGCCAATAAATTCAGGATGGTTTTAAATCCGGCAGCCATGGGTATAAAAGCATTAATCAACCAAAATACTACTCCAACAATAATAATCAGTAAAAATAAATTTAGTAATTCAGCCATACTATCCCTGCATTTTTGATTGAATATCATTAAGTATATACCCGTGATCGTTCAAAATGCGAGTATTATACGGATAATTTTTTCAGTCTTGACTATCGCATTTTTAAGTATCTTAGGGATAGTCAAATATATGGAGTTTAGTATTTTATACAGTGCCATTTATGGCAATTTTTCTTGATTCATCTATAGCTTGCACTTCCAAGCGAAACGCTTGATGCAATGCTCGGACTCCATCATCAAGCCTGGATTCATCGATAATCACAGACAGTTTGATTTCTGAAGAGGTGATCAATTGAATATTAATTCCTTGATCAGCCAACACTCTAAACATCATCGGTGCGACTTCAGGATGACTTTTCAAGCCTGCTCCAACCAGAGAAAGCTTTGCCAAACGTTCAAATCCTTTTATTCCTTTGGCGTTCAATTTAGTAGCCAGTTTGCCTAATAGTTTGAACGTCGGCTTATACTCATCCTGATGAACCGTAAAACTAAAATCAGCCAAGCTATCAATAGGGCTGTGCTGCAAAATCATGTCCACATTCACGCCAATGGTACTTAATTCCGCGAGCAGACTAGAAGCGACTCCCGGTCCATCGGGTATGCCATTTAAACAAATTTTGGCTTCATTACGACTAAAGGCGATACCAGTAATGGCAAACGATTCCATGCGTGTATCTGTTTCAGAAGTTATCAAGGTGCCAGGACCCTCTTTAGAGGAAGATAGAACGCGTAATGGAACCTTAAATTTACCGGCAAACTCAACGGATCGAATTTGTAATACTTTGGCACCAAGACTAGACAATTCAAGCATTTCCTCAAACGTGACTTGATCAAGGCGCTTGGCTTCAGGCACGACGCGGGGATCGGTCGTATAAACGCCATCCACATCGGTATAGATTTGACATTCATCCGCTTTTAACGCAGCAGCCAGGGCAACGGCCGTCGTATCTGAGCCGCCACGACCTAAGGTAGTGATATTGCCTTTATTATCAACCCCTTGAAATCCAGCGACCACCACCACGTTCCCTTCCTTTAAGTCTTCTAACATAGGCTGAGTATCAATAGCCTCGATCCGGGCTTTTTTATACTGACCCGAGGTTAGAATTCTGGCTTGACTTCCTGTATAAGATCGAGCCTGAATACCTCGGTTAATTAATGCCATGGCCATTAACGCTATGGAAACTTGCTCCCCAGTGGATACCAGTACAGCATACTCGCGAGGATCTGGGCTTTCACTCATTTGATGCGCTAAATTAATAAGTTTATCCGTTTCTCCACTCATGGCAGAAACCACGACCACCACGTCGTGGCCAGCATGCTTGGCCTTTGCAACAATATCGGCCGCGTGATTAATGTGAGCCTGTGTTGCGACGGATGTACCACCAAATTTTTGCACAAGCAATGCCATGTTAAACGCCTCATTAAAGTGAAGTTAGGTTTATTCTATTATCGGCTAAGTTAAAAATAGTTTAAATAGAGTTCACCACTCCTACCTGGCCTGACTTGTTCACGCCATCCTGATTCTAGATGATCCGAATCAATTGGTGCATGTAGGAAAAAATGAATCCAAAGCGTCGAGATTGCTAACGCTGTTTAACCAAATCCGGGATTTTTGCGAGTCTTTCGTTTAAATCGTCCGGAATCGGGCCGCCGCCTTGAGCCATATCCGGACGCCCTCCCCCTTTGCCACACAATTGTTTGACGTATTCGGGGGCTGGTGGAACTTGGCCTAAAATATCCTTGCTAACGCCAGCAATCACACTCATTTTTCCACCTTCTGTGGTGTATAACACCATAACGGCTTTTTCGAGGCTGGATTTGAGGTGATCCATCGCTGCTCTTAGCGCTTGACCATCGGCGTGTTCTAATTTTTTTACCAGTAAATTAATTTCTCCGACTTTTTGCGCTTCGCTTTCAAGCGATTTCCCTGATTGAGTCGCTAATTTCGCTTGAAGACGAGCCAATTCTTTTTCTTGCTGCTTTGCCTCTTGTAAAAGCTGCAGAAGCTTTGCTTCGGCGGTTGCTGGGGTGGTTTTTAATGCATCAACCATATGATTAAACAACGTTATTTGTTGATTCACCCATTGCAAAGCATGATGGCCCGTAACCATTTCAATACGGCGAACGCCACTGGCTATACCGTATTCTGATATTATCTTAAATAATCCAATATCTCCGGTACGTCTTGCGTGTGTTCCTCCACACAGTTCTTTTGAAAAATCACCAACCGTAAGCACACGGACATCATCGGCGTATTTTTCGCCAAAAAGAGCCACAGCGCCTGACTGTTTGGCTTCGTCAATTGACATAAGCTCGGTGACTACCGCTTCGTTTTCACGAATTTTGTCATTGACTACTATTTCAAGCGTTTGGATTTGCTCGGCAGTTAACGCTTCAAAATGAGAAAAATCAAAACGCGCCCGTTCGGCATCCACCAAGGAGCCTTTTTGTTGCACATGCGCGCCAACCACTTGCTTTAAAGCAGCGTGTAATAAATGAGTGGCGGTATGATTAAGACGAATCGCATCGCGCCGGCTTGAATCCACATTCGCTTCAACGGTTTGATCTACTGTCAAACTTCCTTTAATTAATTCACCGTAATGTAGAATGGCCTGACCTTTTTTTTGCGTATCACTGACTTTAAATTCGGCCCCATCAGACAACAACCATCCTCGATCGCCAACTTGACCGCCGCTTTCTGCATAAAATGGGGTGTCTTGTAAAATGATTGCACCCTTCGCCCCTGTTGATAACGTTTCAACTTTCTTGCCATCAATGAGGACCGCTTTTATAGGACTACGCAGGGTCTGAAGTTCATAACCTTTAAATTCGGAGCGCTCGGTCAAATCAACAGGGGTATCGTAGTCGGCTTGGAAAAGACTTGCTTGTTGCGACAACGAGCGTTGCTGTTGCATGCATTGATTAAATCCTTCCATATCGACGGTTAACCCCTGCTCACGGGCTATATCGGCGGTTAAATCAACTGGAAAACCATACGTATCGTAGAGTTTAAACGCCACGGCTCCAGGAATGACTTTACCCTCTATTGTTTTAATGTGTTCTTGCAGCAGGTTTAATCCTTGATCCAAAGTACGGGCAAATTGATTTTCTTCTTGTTTTAACACCGTTTCAATTTGCGCTTTATTTTCCTTAAGTTCGGGATAAGCATCACCCATGACCTCAATTAATGGCGAAACCAGGCGATAAAAAAATGGCGACTCTAAACCCAGCTTATGACCATGGCGTACCGCTCGACGAATAATGCGACGCAGTACGTAGCCTCTCCCTTCATTCCCAGGCAATACCCCATCCACAATTAAAAACGTGCATGCGCGAATATGATCGGCAATCACTTTCAGGGAGGAATGGGTTAAATCCGATTGCTCGGCCATCTTAGCGATGGCTTTAATCAGATGTTGAAAGCTATCAATCTCGTAATTGCTGTGCACGCCTTGTACGACAGCAGCAATACGCTCAAGTCCCATTCCGGTATCCACAGAAGGTTTAGGCAACGGATGGAGGCGGCCTTCTTTATCACGATTGTATTGCATGAACACTAGGTTCCAGATTTCAATGTAACGATCACCGTCTTCATCTGGGCTGCCAGGGGGTCCACCAGGTATTCCTTCACCATGATCGTAAAAGACTTCCGTGCAAGGCCCGCAAGGTCCGGTATCTCCCATAGACCAAAAATTATCTTTCTCACCACAGCGGGAGAAACGCTTAGGCGATATTCCGATTTCTTTTAGCCAAATATCGGCCGCTTCATCATCATCCTGGTAAACTGTAACCCATAATCGCTCTCTGGGTATCTTTAAAACATGGGTTAAAAAATCCCAGGCATACTGTATGGCCTCGCGTTTAAAATAATCGCCAAAGCTAAAATTTCCGAGCATTTCAAAAAAGGTGTGATGTCTAGCGGTGTATCCAACATTCTCAAGATCGTTATGCTTACCACCCGCGCGAACACAGCGCTGAGAACTTACCGCACGACTATAAGGGCGTGATTCAAGCCCTAAGAACGTTTCTTTGAATTGAACCATACCAGCATTGGTGAATAATAAAGTGGGATCATTCGCCGGAATTAATGAACTTGAGGGGATTAATTGATGATTGTGACTTACAAAATACTCAAAAAATGCTTGTCTAATTTCTGAACTCTTCATTTTCATGTCTTAATAACTTAGTTGAACTGCTCTTTAGAGATTCTAATTGTTTAAAAAGTTGGTTAATCACATCGCTTGGAAAACCGCGATAAAGCAAAAAACGCTTTTGCTTCTGAATGACCTCCAGGGAAAAATCTTCCAAATCTTGAAACCGCTTTTCTCTAGCCATTTTTGCCTGAAAAAGCCAGGACGCCTCATCCTGGCTTAATACCTGCCGAATCATTTCGCCATCGATTCGTAATTGTTTTAATTCTTGTTCAATGCGCAAAGGGCCATAACCCTGCCGAATTCGGTTACGACTAAAGCTTTCAGCAAATCGCTCATCGCTTTGAAATCCTAATCGTTGGCACTCGGCCAAAGCGGCATTAACCTCAACACTCGCAAATCCTTTTTGAACAAGCTTTTGAGCTAGCTCATGGGCACCATGCTCTCGTCTCGCTAATAAACGAACCGCACAAGCGTATGCGCGCTCCATTAATCATCCATTCGCTCGACAGATTCATCGAATACCCCATCTTTAGCGGAAACGGGCTTTTTCGTTAATAACTCCGCCCGTATCTGCTGCTCTAGGGTTTGAGCAAGCTCTGGATGTTCTTTAAGATATTGGCGAACATTTTCTTTCCCCTGGCCAATCTTTTCATTTTGATAGCTATACCAAGCGCCAGATTTCTCCATAAATCCTAGTTGCGTGGCTAAGTTAATAATTTCGCTCTCGCGCGATATTCCCTCATTATATAGGATATCAAATTCTGCACGTTTAAACGGAGGCGCCACTTTATTTTTAACCACTTTGACTTGCGTTTCATTGCCTAAAATTTCATCGCCTTTTTTAATTGCGCCGGTTCGTCGGATATCTAAGCGTACTGACGCATAAAACTTCAGAGCATTTCCACCCGTGGTTGTTTCCGGGTTGCCGAACATCACCCCAATCTTCATACGGATTTGGTTAATGAAAATGACAAGCGTATTCGTGCGTTTAATATTCGCCGTTAACTTTCGCAGCGCTTGCGACATTAAACGAGCTTGCAAACCAACATGCGCATCGCCCATGTCACCTTCAATTTCAGCTTTGGGCGTTAATGCCGCAACAGAATCCACAATCACCACATCAACCGCCGCTGAACGAACCAGCATATCGGTGATTTCAAGCGCCTGCTCGCCTGTGTCGGGTTGTGAAATTAATAATTCATCAACATTAACCCCTAGTTTTTCGGCATAGCTTGGATCTAGCGCATGTTCTGCATCGATGAATGCCGCCGTCCCGCCATTTTTCTGACATTCTGCAATCACTTGTAACGTTAATGTGGTTTTACCGGAAGACTCAGGGCCGTAGATTTCCACCACACGGCCTTTTGGTAAGCCACCTATTCCTAATGCAATATCCAACCCTAAAGATCCGGTTGAAATGGCTTCAATATCACGTACTGCCGTACCATCGCCCATGCGCATCACAGACCCTTTACCAAACTGGCGTTCTATTTGAGAAAGTGCGGCGGCTAGTGCTTTATTTTTATTGTCTTCCATATATTCACCTATTGGGGATTTTGCAAAGAAAAAATTATCCCACAGAAGCGAGCACTCAGCAAATGGAGAATCATTAGGATCAGGGCAAAATCATACTTTGACCGCCTTATGACCAACTATGAGTTGGTCACGAAAATTATCAGACCACATAGCCTGTTTTAGCTTTCCTTTCATACTGTCCTTTTTAGGATGTAACCGAGCAAGATTCAAGGAAAACCTCCTTGCCACAGCAATATTTTCAGCGGCATTTTCTCGTCTTATGCGAGAATCATCTTCCTTATAAGTCACATCTAGGACATAGTGGGCCTTATTTTCCACCTCCCAGTGCCCCCGAATACTATCAGCAATTAGGGGCAAATTAATCGGTAGAGAACTAATGTAATACTGGTGCTCTGTTTCGTTTTTGCCCTTGAGCTCACGCTGACGAATCACCTCTACAATGCTTCTAATGCCTGCCCATTTTTCTGCTTCTGGAATTAATTCGTTGATTAATAATTGACGATAGGTACGTTGTTCTATTCGACCATGGCCTGCGTCCACTTCGTGATAGGTTGATTTTGCAACTACATCGGCATGTTGTTTGTTCATGTAGCTAAAATAGTCCTTGATTTCTTCGTTCAAATTTTTTTGGTTATCCTTTACAGGCAAGACATAATCGGCCTTCTTTTGGTGCAGTTTAGAAACGATTTGGCGCTGTGTATTCATCGCATCCATTGTGATAATCGCATTACTCATTTCAATGAGGTCTAATAATTCCATGACCGTTTTATTTTCATTTTTCTTACCCTTTGAACGTGATTGTGCCAATACTAATCCATTCGATTTGCTCCATACAGTCACGCTATGTAATGCACTCATCCTATCGCCATCAAATGAATGACGAAGTGTTTTACCGTCAATTGAAATCTGCTCTTTGCCTTCATATCGCCTTAATTCATTCACCCAGGCAACAAAGCACTTTGTAAATTCTTCAGGTACTAATGAACTTATAATGCGTGCTATCGTATCATCAACTGGAATGCCGTTTTTAAAGGGTCTGTACTTCCTTAACCAATCAATCTTTGTTCAACCAAACTCATAAATATCCTTCCAGCCCTCACAGCCAGACATTACTCCTGTAATGGTTAAAAACACCACGTCTAAAAGATCATGTTTTACATTAATATCCTTGCGAGGATCTGTAATTTGCTCAAAATAATCGGCAAAACTCATCTAATTGCATCCTTTTCTTTTCTGAAAGTGCAATTAGATCATGCTCAGAAATTAAAATCTAGTCATAATGGTATGATCTTGCCCTGTCATTAGGATATTCCTAGGTTGAAAACGAAATAGCTTTTCTGTGTCCTGGCTCGGAACCAACGCTGCATGAACGTTGTAGTCGTTCAGATGAAAAAAATCCCACAATAGATAAAGGAGATCCTAAATCGATTTGTTGATAGGCTTCAACATGCCGTGGATTATTTAAAAAGGCTGCTGTTTCGTGATGCTGATTGACCTGGGCCTGATTCAACGCTTGAGAAATCGCAGAACGACTTGGTCTAACTTCATAAGAATATAAATATCGTACAATAGCTAAATGTCCGGCTCCTGCGGCTAGTTTTAATACCGTGCCAATAGCCGCTTTGGTTGGTCGAGCTTTTGGAGTCTCGCAAATGAATTGCAAGGCCTCTTCATGCCCATTGTTCGTTGCATGATTCAATGCGCGTTCAATCGATGGGAGCGTTGGCTGATACTTGGAGTTACAAAATAAGGCTAGCAATTCAACGGCACCCACTTTTGCCGCTTCTTCAAAAGCTTGTTCAATAGAATTTTGCTTCGGCTCATTGCACTCAAGCGCGCATAAAAATTCAATGCCCACCTTGTCTTTATGAATAACCGAATGAATTAATAACTGATGCACCGCGTTTTGCATGCTCGGACTTGACATGTAAGAGACAAAAAAGTTTGCATCCGGGAATGATCCAGCCAAAAAGGCTTCTTTAAAGCCCTTAGTAAAAGAAGAGGCTCGCGGCGCACGAGTTTCTTTGCTTAAAAAATCAACAGCCACCTTGGCGTGACCGGCTTCGACGGCTTTAACCAGCGCAGATTGCAGGGTATTTTCATTGAAGTCTTCTAATTCAATAAGCTGTTGAACCATGGCCAACTCCCCTTGTTCGGCGGCCATAAACAGCAATTTTTTTATGATTCTTTTGTCAAAGCGCTCTGAGTACGCTTTTATAATAAGCTCGGTAGATGACCAAAACCCGAGCTGGGCAGAGCAAACCAACATGGCAGCTATCTCTTTGTCTTGAATCATCAGAGCTCTTTCGTCACTTAATAACCATCGTAGTAACCCCACATTCCTACGCTCGACTGTCCCAATTAGAAGCGTTCTTCCACCATAGTTAGATCTAACCCATGCCAGAGAGTCTTTGTATTTACAATTCAGCGCAGCAAGGATTTGCGTACGGATAGATTCATCATCCAATGCAATCAACAATTCAATTAAATAGCGTTCATATTCATTTATAGAATCAGGATTTAATTCCGGTACTAATCGAAAGATACGAGTCAAAGCCTTATAATCTATCACACCCGCTTGATGCGCGAATCGCTCATCGGTCACTAAGATGTAAAGCCCATATTTGTCACGAGGAATACTGGTGGTGATCGTGCCTATTAAATCTAAAACGGATAACTGTCTTGAAATCTCTTTCCAGGTGTCTTCTATGGTATAATATTGTTCTTCCCCAAAGGTCTGGCTCGTGCTAGCTTCAGCCACACAGGTTCTAAATTGCGAAGAGAGCTTATCCGCCCTTTCTTGCAGCAGGCTGTTTTTTCTAGGATAACGTCTTAATAATTTCAATAATGGTTCATCGCTCAAATATTCAGGATGATGCGTTATTACAGTTACCAAGGCTTGGTAAACAAGATCCGCTGAGGATTGATTCGTTTTTTGAAGCGCTTTAATCATCGTGGCTAATTGTGCGATTACATCCTCTGAGCAGTGTGCTGCATCATTTAATTGGTTCAGGTAATTGGTTGGATCAAACAATCCTAGTCGTTCATATAATGCAGGCTTATAGGGTAATAAATGAAACACACCACCCAAGTCTTTTTTAAGCAATTGTTCTCCAGTACTGTCCTCTAGAAGGCTTCCTACTGCCTCAAGACGATCATAATGGCCATCGCCTGCTAACTTAGACAATAAGCGTGATAATAGAGAATGATCTACCTTATGGTTTAATAGCTCCTTTAAAATAAGTTTCCAGGCTTCTTCGGTCCTATGGTCATTATTTAAAGCCTCCAAAAGAAAAGTCGATTGAAATAAATCATACAGTGCAAACGCATTTTCACGGCTAATTGAAAAATGAACCCTAGGAATACACACCACTTGCTTGATTAATAACTCGCCTAACCTATCGCCTGTTAAGGAGAACTCTTCAAATCCACGTAAATGAGCGCCGGTCCTCTTGGCTAACTGGATGACTTCGTCTGCTTCTGGGAAAGGTTCTAATAACTGGATAAATCGCTTGAACGAGTCTTCATCTGAGTCTAAAAAAGCCACATGATAATCAAAAAAATGATGAATAAGCCCCGTCGTCATGATCTCCGCTGGAGTCACACCATGTTTTAACAGCCACAATATCCCTCCAGTAAATTGAAGAACATCATCAACCCAATTAAACATCAACCGGGCTACTCCTAGTGGATAATTCTGATACTTTAGTTGCTCTGATAACCTATGCAAAACAAACTGTACATGAGTTTCATTATCTAAGCTTGCCTCATTCCTATGGTAGAGGCTTAATGCGCGAGATTCGTTCAGAATTAAAACATAAGAGAATAATTCATTGATTTTAGCAGTTCTTAGAGGCTTATCTTCCAAGGAATTTAAATAATTTAGTGCCAGCTGGCTCATATCCATTGGCGTTGAAGACGCAATCTGATCCTTACATGCGTTTAAAAATCGTTGATAAGCTTGATTTGTTTCTAACGCCGAACGGACCTCATCTGCTTCTTGTTCATGATTGGCCTTGGAAAACCGCATTGTCCATAGCGAAGCAATCAGCTTTCTTTGCAGGGCCATCGCTTCGTTTAAAGCTGCTTCTACTTGCACTAAAGACAGTGGTTCACCTTGCAAAACACTTATGTCTCCACGGCGATGTACCCAGGAAAATAACTCGTATAGCATACTGGTTGCTCCTTATTCCTGGCGTATCTTCATTATTAAAGCAATCAATTTTAAAGATCAATAGCTTTGCATATACCCGTGATCGTTCACAATGACATAAGTTAAGGCTAGCGGTTGAGAAGGTCTATCTTGACATTAAGTATTCTGCCGCTTAGCATGCTCTCATCTTTTTACTGGGGTTAGGCTATGCCAATTCAACGCTTGCGCGATCTGGTTAGTGAAGATTTTGAAGCAGTCAATGCGCTTATTAATGAGAAAATTAAATCTGAAGTTTCCTTAATAGATGATTTATCGAATCACATTATGCATAGCGGCGGCAAACGACTGCGCCCTCTTTTAGTGCTTTTAGCCTGCCATGCCTGCAATTATAAAGGCAAACATCACATTAACCTTGCAGCGATGATTGAATTTTTCCATACTGCGACGTTGTTGCATGATGACGTCATTGATGAATCAACCATGCGTCGTGGTCGTAAAACAGCCAATAAAATTTGGGGAACCAAAGCCAGCATACTGGTGGGGGATTATCTTTTCATACAATACATGCAATTAGCCTTAGAAGTCGGTAATTTGAAGATTATGGCTATTTTGACCCAGCATTTTTACGAGATTACTCGCGGTGAAATTCAACAGTTGAATAATCGCCATAATACCAGACTGACTGAAGAGGAATATTTCGACATTATTCGTTCTAAAACCTCGTTATTGTTTGCCGTTTCTGCGGCTCTTGGATCTTTAATTTGTGATTCCGATGAAACAATATATCAGAGTTTATTTAATTATGGCTTGCATTTAGGCAATGCGTTTCAGCTTATTGATGATGCACTGGATTATTGCTCTAGCGCAGAAACCTTGGGAAAAAATATTGGTGATGACTTAGCGGATGGGAAAGCAACGTTACCCATCCTACACGCTTTAAAACAGTGTGATAAAGCTCAACAAACGTTAATTGTTGACAGTCTACAAACCGGTAATCTAGCAGCCTTGCCTGAAATTTTAGCGGCCATTGAACAAGCCAACTCGATTCAATATACTCGCGAAGTGGCTGAAGCCGAAGTCGATAAAGCAATCACTGCCTTGCAAATTTTACCCGATTCGGTATATAAAGAAGCGCTTACCGAACTCGCGCGCTATGCCGTAACGCGCGATCATTAGCAATTATTTCTTATTTTCGGAGTGTAGCTCAGCCTGGTAGAGCACTGCCTTCGGGAGGCAGGGGTCGCAAGTTCGATTCTTGTCACTCCGACCAATATTCCCGTAATCGTTCAAAATGCGAGTTTTTAGGCGCCTTTATTTTTTGTCCTGCCGCATTTTAAAAAGCGACTAATGGCTCATTCCCTTGCAAGTTTTTTAAAATGCGGCAGGGCGAAAAAAAAGAAAAAGCATAAATTACGGATTTTGAACGATCACGGTATACCTTTATAAAAGATGGAACGTGTTGACTGCCTGGGGAGTAAAACGCTACTCAAGTGTGATGTTGAATATAGGCAGTATTATCCCCTCGTCATTTTGAATGGGTGATTAAATTTAGCTCAGTCACTCAAAATTTACACAAGCTGTTGAATAAATAGGTAATTAATTAGCGCCTCATGATCTTTTTGCTTACCAAGTGACTTTTCATTGACCATCTAATTAAGAATAGATATACTTGCCTCAATTTTTTTACTCCCTTAAGTCTTAAACGTTTATAAATTTTTAAGTTATTCAAAGACATTCATATAGAGGTAAATATGAAGATTGCGTTAAATGATTTATGTAAAAAAAATGTAACTGAACTAAAGGATTTTTTTTTTAACAATACCGCGATCCGAAAAAGAGATAATCATTGAAGGATCGTTTTCAACTTCAAAAGATTCAAAGACCCCTGCTGAAGTTTTATATTATTTGCCAGCTCATGTATCTTCGGTAATTTTCAAAGGCACATGTATTAAAAAGTTTTCTTTCCGTAGTTTAGGAGTAGATCACTATAATGTAGATGTAGGAAATTTGTTAAGCGACTATGTATCTGCTTTACCCGCCTCAGTGATTAAACTTGGAATAATTTATAATCGCCTTAAGTTAAATGAATCAACTGAATTCCCTGGTGAGAGCCTTGGGCAAGCATTGAGCGCAATCCCTGGTCATATTAATGAGCTCACTCTTTCTGAGTGTCTTTTAAATTGTGAGGTTGAGGTCTCATATAAGCTACCTGCCACTCTTACAACATTTAATGTCATTCCTGATGTCGGTAAAAAGTCGCTTTTTACTAAGGATGTTAAACTGGCGGCACACCCCAATATTACAACCATTCGTTTCAAGGGCGTAAGAATAACCTATCAAGAATTAAAAGAGATCCTTCCTGATTCTTTACAAGAATTTGATCTTGAAAGTAATTTAAATGGGTATAGATACAAAACACTCCAGGCCATCTTTAATGAACTCCCGCCTAATTTAAAAATTTTAAAACTGGGTAATACTTATGATAGGAGCAATGGATTAAATCAAGTGGATTTAATTCGGGCTTTAACAAAAGCTCCTGCAAGCTTAACAGAGTTAGATATTAGCAATAATGGCTTTCTCTATTTAGCTCCTGATGAATTTGCTGAGGTAATGAATCACCTTCCAAACAATATTTCTAAACTTAGATGTGTTGAAACATCGGGTAATACGTTAACAGGCCGTGAAGTTGCTGAACGATTTTCTCGCATACCAAGTCATATAGTTGAACTTGATTTAAGCGGGTGCAATTTGCTTGGGCTGTCAATAGATAAATTTATCATTGCCCTTAAGGGTATACCAAGACATGTTAAAACAATCGATTTAAGTGATAATTCAATATACAGACTACGTATTGCTGATGTAAAACGTCTCTTCTCTCAACTCCCCTTCCAGGTGAGAACGGTTAGACTTAATCGAAATAAACTAGATTTACTTGAGGCAAGCCAGATAAGCGAGGCATTCAGCCAGGTGAACTTAACCAATTTATCCACCCTGGATATACGCGACAATGGGCTTGATACACTACCCCAGACAAAACTCAATCAATTAATGGATGCCTTCCCTGATGTAACTTTATTAATTGAACCCAGCAAAATTTTTGTTCGTAATGACGGTGTCTTAACGCGATATTCAAGCGGCCCTGGGTATGGTTTTTTTAATCCTCAAGGCCAGCTGAAACATCAAAGGCAGCTTGCAAGCTCAGTGACACAGGCATTTAAAGGCTTAACCGTTGTTTCTCCATTTGTTGATCCCTCACAAGCAGCCGAGCACGCTCAATTAACGGATTCCTTTATCTCACCCATACCGCCCGCCACGATTACTGAAGAACATCGCTTACGTTGCGAAGCTGCTGTTCGCCGCCGAATTAGCGTGTGCTCTGCCAGTGAAGCCACCGTGAATCTCGCAGGCTGCGGGTTAAATCAGATAGATTCTGAAAAAAGGTTGGGGGCAATTTTTAAAGGAATACCTGAAGCCGCAACTTCGCTAAACTTAAGAGGCAATGGTTTTTTGCATAATCCCGAATCCAGCCAGGCTTTATTTGGCGCATTAAGAGGCCTCCCAAAAAATATTGCATATATCGACCTCAGCGGCAATGGCTTTGAGCGAGCAAGCTCTGAGATTTTAAAGCAATTATTTGCGAGCTTACCCGAAACGGTGACGCATATTTCTATATCACAGGAAAAGCCTGTAAGTCCGGCTCAATATATTGCAAAGCACCATTGGCCTAGTTGGTTTCCAACCTATGTAGCCAATGAAACAGACCTCATGAAACAAGCTCGAAAAATGCTGGATGATTATACGAAAGGCGACTCGCCGTTTTGGCGGTTTTTAACCTTTCATTGGGTACGAGAGCATGTCGCTGAAGTTGCAAAAATTGTGAGAGCCATGGACGATGGCATCATTACCAATATGGACGATTTAATGGGTGAGTTAGAAGCCATCAATCTGGACAATGAAATAGGCTCTTTGGCACAGAGGATTGCGTTTCTTTACAAATTGTCGCAAGAACAAACACCCGTTTCTCAGGCCGAAGCTCAAGACACAGCAGGAGTGCAAACCCTAACTCATAGCGTTTGAATAATTTAATCATTGGACAAATTTATGATTGACTATTACCAGTGCCTGGGGATTGATTCCAAAGCCAGTTCAGAGGATATTAAACGAGCTTATCGGCGTTTGGCTTTAATTCATCACCCAGATAGACCTACCGGCAATAAAGAACAATTCGAACGTATTAATGAAGCCTACCAGGTGTTAGGAAATCCCGACAAACGGATTTTGTATGACGATCCTTCCTTAAGCAGTTTTGATGCTTATCTTGTACGTTATAAGCGGGAAAATTTAGATTTTCAATTGGTAGACAACCCCCATCAATACGACCACTACACGTATGTTAATCTGCACTTAAAATTGCAAGGCAGCCAACAATTCACTAAAGGGCATGTAAACATGCCCTACGAGGAATTGTGGGAAAAACTATCTTACATCAGTCATATCATCCAAAAAAGAGCAGAGCTCTTAGAAAAAAAGACAACAAGAACCAACGTTGAAGAAGAAACCTTGAAAAAAATAGGCGAAACTTCAAGAAAAAATGCAGAAGTTCGTAACATTTTTCGCTTTGATAAAAAAAAGGCACTTTACGATTTAACGCTGGGCATTGTGCAATCGGAAGAAATCAGCGCAATAGAGCAAGAAATCGGCGGAAAAGCGCCGCTCATGGCGTATTTAAAGGAAGTCCCTTACCTTAATATTGCCGAAGCCGTTTTCGCATTGCACACCGCTCGCATCCTCACCCCCATGACCTTCAAACAACTTGCTGAATGGCGTGAGGATAAGTCCAAGTTTTCGGGCATATCAATATCTTCTGCTTTAAGCGATCTTTTAAGCGCAGGTTTATTAACTTTGGAGAACTTTAATTTTCTCCTCAAACAGAAGCAATATATCGCTGAAATTGATTTTGGGTTTGCACGGATAAAATTACACGGTCTTTTGAATCAAAAGCTGTTCGAAATCGTGGTTAACGCCGGGAAAGATGCGAGAGATGTGGGAAGCAATATAGAATTTCTTGAGGATTTTTTAAATGAGATTAACTTGCAGCTGATCAGTAAAACAATCCCACAAGTCGCTTTTTGTGTGCTGCTTAGAGGCCATAGCACGGAAGGCTTATTTACCAAAGAACAATCCCAGATATTTCATTGGCAAGGCCCTCAGCCCATCAGCAATCTACTTCACCAAATCGACCAGATGTTTGCTTATGGACTTTACTTATTCACTTGCGATGTTGAAAAAGGGAAAACAGCCATCCGTTTGGCGTTGGATTTAAGGCAAGAATTAAAAAACTTTTTTGAACTGCCCGAACACACACAAGAAGCGATGGAAGAGTTTAAACGATCGTTTGTTAAAACACTTCATTCCAAAGATAGTGAAATGTCTACCCATCGAGCATTTTGGAAAGTCATTGTCGCTAATATATTCATCGCGCTAACGGGCATCGGCCTTTTTGCCCTGGGATGGCAATATGCACAGCAGGGTCAATTATTTTTTGCGAAAACCAATCGACAAAAACTGATCGATTCTGTGGAAAAAGAGGCAGAACACGCCTGGGAACAACACGGATGCTTCTCCTTTGCATCGCCTGGTTAAGAATTCAAAGCCATCGTTTTTTAGTGGGCCAGCCGGGATTCTGATGAAAAGGCCCGTTTCCTTTGCAACTTTATATCATCCCCTAGTTATAAGTTCAGTAATTAAAATTCTCTGCTTTCTAAGATATTGATGGTATTAGTTATTTGGCCTAATTTTTCTTTTCTTTGATTTACAATCGTGAATCCATTCGATTTCCAAAAGTTTAAAGCTTTCATGTTTTGTTCTTGCACAATACATCTTAATGTAATTTTCTGGAGAGAATGCCTAAGATCTCTAATTAAGCAAGAACCGATACGTTGATTCCGATAATTTGGATGAATCAACAAGTAACCAATTGTCCATATCTCTTTTTCTGGATAGTCACGAATTATATCCAAAATACCAATTAAAATATTTTGGTCATAAACACCTAAGACAAATTTATCTTCTCTAATATTCTTTGATGGCGGGCAAGCTGAGAAAATTACTTCAGCAGAACCTTTTTCTCCTTCACACAATTCAAAAAAATCATCAAATAACCGAATGAATTTTTGTATCTCATCCTGATTATCTGCAGATAATAGCCTAATATCCCATTTTTTTAATTTCAGTAAAAATGGAAGTTTCTTCAACTTGATCCTCCAATTTGATTTTCATTTATTATTCTGCTTACAGATGTACGACCAATTGTTAGTCTTCTGCTGATTTCTGATTGGCTTATGCCTTTATTGAACATAAATATTATTTCATCCCTCCGTTTTCTTGCGGTTGCCGAACGCCCATGAGATTTACCTTCAGAGCGAACTCAATGATGTTTTTTGTCAAAATTATGGTGCTTTGTTAGCAACCTTAAATAAAGGTTGTTCAAACGTGTGCATAACCATTGCTTCATTAAACAATCTGCTTATGTGGAGACAAGTTACGATGGATGCACACCTTGATCTTGTAATTGTAAACCTGGATGATCTTTTGCTGATTCGGTTATAACCATGCACCTGCCAATGGCAGCTTCAAATCCACGCGTAACCTTACCTGCAGTCAATTCTTTGGTAGCTTTTGCTCGTAACGCTTGATTAATTTCCTCTAATGAATTAGCAATAGTAATGCTGTCCATTAATTCTCTAGCGGCTGTAACTTTAGTGTTCGTTAAAACACCATTCCTAAAGAGATGGGTTATTAAAGAAGGCTCAAATACTCCCTCTCTATTAAATGCACCTCTAGAATCGATATACCGTTGTAATTCTACCTTTAAACTCTCTTTAATATTTTCGAGAGTAATGGCTCGTTGGTCATTCAAGATGTCTTTTCCGGCTTTTACTTCTGGAGGAGTAATCGGTCTCACATGCTCCAGAGTTCCTTCTGGTGTCACGCGATCTAAATCTCTTAAAGCTTCGTGTATATTTTGATGTTCATAAGCACCAGCAAGCTTGATTACCAAATCGGGATGAATTTTCAAAAAATTAACATTAAAAATATCGGGGCGATTATTTTTTATAAAAATCAGAGCTTTCACCATTTCGACTGTTTTAGGATGTGTTCTACTGCATCCCCGAAAAAAAGGCGTATATGCACCATTTAACCCTCGCCAAGCATTAAGACTTATAACACTTCTACGGCGTATTTTTTCAGTGAAAAAATCTTCTTCTCTACGTTCCATTTGCAGAGCCATCCCCACATCAACACACAAGACTTGACTATCTGGAGGTGGTGTTTTAACGAAATTTTTTGGTGCGGTTGCATCAACTACAATTCTTCCAGTGCGATTATATATATCAATTAATGCGCCGCTCATTTCACTGTCGGATGCTTGTACACCCCGTACATAAGGACAAACCCATCCAAATCCATCTTTTGTACTTACAGTTCTAGCTGGTGGAGGAAGATTCGGATTGATGGCATTCCATAATCTTACTGATCGCTCTGGCGTGTCCGTTTCGCTTCTGTTTCTTTGGATTTTTAATACAGATCTTCCGTCATCACTTACGTAAGCTATATTATAAGTACCACGGCCTAGATATTGCCAACCTTTTGGCATGATAAAACACCCTGTAAATGAGTGTGCTTACATTATAGTATAGATCATAGAAATGGCGTTAAATTACAGAAACAGGCCAAATGCGAACTGAGATAGCGATTCTTTTTAAAAGAAAAATTGATGGATGAGATTTGTTTAACTCGCTCCATGAGCGTTTAAGATAAAGCGCACTAAAAAATTGAGACAGTGGGGCGCGCAATGCAATACCATGAGAAGGATTTCTACTTCCTCTGGGTGTATCAATGAGGTTGGTGATGATATTTTCCAACATGGCGATTATTTTGGGGTCGTGATAATACTGCTTGATGTCATTCAATAATTTATAAGGCGGGATTGAAGCATCGTAGGATGCGGATATTAATGCCTGTTGGTAGCTACCCATCTTTTTTCCTTGCGTTACCCATCGATAATCCATTAGGACTTATTTATTAAAGATTTTTTTGTAAAAATCAATCCTACCACCAACAACCAAATAATTAATAAGATTAAAGTAAACCCTAAAAGCGGATTGTGCACCAAATAACCCATTACAATAACAGCAAGGGTTGCAAAGCCCATATTAATGAAACTCATCATGGCAGCAGAGCTTGCTTTATCAGCTATTGCATTAGAAGCGATAGCTGATCCTCCAGAAAATAAAAAGCTGCTTAATAAATATAGACTGGCTGTGATTAGGAAAAACCATAATGCTGACTGACTTCCAAGATGCCACATTAGGAATAAGTTGCTAATGGCAATCGCGACTCCAGTTAATCCTATTGCGATGACGCTATTTTCTGAAAGCCGCGTTAACAGTTGTTTGGCTAAAATACCGCCAGCCAGCATGCCAATGACATTTAGCCCATTCCAATAGCCATATTCTGCCGCTGATAAATCCAAGCTATTCTGTGCAATCTGTGGGCCTGCTGCAGAAAAACAATAAGATATAGCAGAGCAACTTCCAACCACGATTGAATAAACAACTAACGTGGGGGATTTAAGTGTAGTTGAGTAATCCGTTATTATCCTGGACAGGTGAATGGGCTTTGCCTCAACTAATGTTTCACTAAATACTTGCGTACCCCAAAGCATGACCAAGCCATGCGCCAGTAAAAGCCAAAAGCAACCTTGCCAGTGCCAATATTCAGTAATAATGCCGCCTATCATCACCGCTATCCCAACACCTAATGCAAAGGAAAATACAGCATAAGCCATAGCTGATTTACGTTGAGTTTCAGGCAACCATTCATTAATTAGCATAAAAGTACAAGCAAGCCCGCTTGCCGCACCAAGCGCTGAAATGAATCGTCCTAAAATGAGCAGCCAATAAAAATTAGCGAATAAAGCGGTTAAACAAATAATAATACCCAACAGGTTTATTGTAAGACCGATTCTTAATGCTTTTAGCCTACCGAATTGATTAGCAAGAGGCCCATAAATTAATTGCCCTAATACATACCCAATCAAAAAAGCCGATACCATCCATTCCACGCTACCGATAGCTAAGTGATATTGATGTTCAATTTCAGGCAGAGCCGGAGTGATGATTGCAGCTGAAACTGAAGCAATTGAAATGTAGCTTAACAACCAAATGAGATTAAATATCGAGGTTTGTTTCATAAATTATGTCCATTTGTATAAAGTCTATTATTTAAGTATGTGAAAACAGTTTCCTACTATGAATAAATAAAAAAACAGGTTAAAGGCGTTGCTATAATTTCGATTAAGTCCAAAATTTTCTGTAAATTCCAATCAATTCGATCCCATGAGATAATTCATTAATTAACTATTTTATTCAACTCAAGAACAGTATTTTTGGGGTTGTTCTTGTTCAGCAAACCAGTCTTTAAACTCATCGATATCCAAGTAACGTCTTGCTAACCACTGTTCATTAAACTCAGCAGCGAATGCACTGATAAGCCTTTTAGACGACTCCTCATTAGGGAAGATACGTATAACGCGTTCTCTGCGCCTTATTTCTTCATTAAGCCGCTCTTGCATATTGGTGGAACGTAAGCGCTTTCTGTATTTTTCGGGTAATGCCATGACAGCCATTGCATCCTCAAAGCCCTCTTCTAAGCATGCCACAGCTTTGGACGCTTACTTAAAGACGAGATCTGTATGGTACGATTTTTGAAAACGTCGTTGCGAGGAGCGCAGCGACGAAGTAATCTAGAGGCCTTAATGCATTAAAGTAGCTCACTGATTCATTGATAATCCATAGTTTTTCCGCCAAGAAAATGACATGGAGTCAGGAATGAATATCAATGCGCTGGTCGGTATTTTAAATGGTTACTACACCTGTGACCAGTGATTTAATCAAACGAGTACATGAACATAAATATGCGGACGCCCCCTGGGTTTACGCAAAAATATGACTTTAAATACCTTGTCTATTATGAGCTTATAGAAGACATGCTCAGTGCTATAGCTAGAGAAAAGCAGCTAAAAGGTGGCTCAAAAAAAAAGAAGTTGGCTTTGATTGAAAAGGTTAACCCTTATTGGGAGGATCGTTATGAAACACTGATGTCGTCATTCACTACCTCAAAGCCTCTAGATTGCTTCGTCGCTGCGCTCCTCGCAACGACGTTTTTCAAAAATCGTACCGTACAGAGAAGATTTGCTTAATATGACTAGATTTGTCATGCTCGGTATTTTGATCATTGAAAGCGTTATTTTGCAAAAACCAATCGACAAAAACTGATCGATTCTGTGATCGCCTGATTGAAGAATTTCAAAACCCTAGAGGTTAAACACTTTTATATCCCATCAGTCGTTACGCTGGCTTCCAATAATAAAGATATTACGCTTCAACAGAAGACCTAACTTGCTCATTTTGTAAAAACAAAGTCTGGGTTGGGAAAGCACACTGCGCTTTGTTCGCAGTAATAATATGTAATATTTTCATAAATACATCGTGCTGAATGGACTGAAATTTGACCCAGTTGGTTGTTTTGGTGAATGTATAAACCATAAAATTTAAAGAAGATGGACCAAATTCTGTTAAATTAACAAACGAGGTTTGCGTATGATCAATTTCAGGATGTTCTCTTAGCATTTGTTTAATCTGGGTGGTGATTGCATCCATTTTGTCTGCATCTTGATAACGAACTCCTATCGTGGCTTTAATTCGGCGATTGGTCATCCGGGATGGATTTTCAACACTGATTGTAAGAAAAAGGCCGTTAGGTACATACAAAGGTCGTTTATCAAACGTACGAATGCAGGTCACACGCCAACCAATGAACTCTACTGTTCCTTCAATTGCTTTATCAGGGGAACGAATCCAATCTCCAACCTTAAAGGGCCGATCCATATAAATGACTAGACTTCCAAAAAAATTGGCTAGCAAATCTCTGGAAGCAAAAGCGATAGCCGCACCACCTATGCCGCCAAAAGCCAACAATCCTGAAATGGGTAACCCAAAAATTTGCATGGCAACCAAAACAGATGTAATCGTTATCGTGACTGTAAAAAGCTGAGTTAAAGCATGAATGAGCGTTTTATCTACTTCTTTACTATGTTCTACGCAATGACGGATATATAACGCCTCTAGATTATGGGTGAAACGGATTGCTCCCCATGCCACAGCTAAAACTACGCCTAATTTTTTGATTTCGGTTAAATATTGAAAAAACGTTAAGGTGGCGTTATGAGCTAAAACGACCTCCGCAGCAATGGCTAATCCAAACAACCAGATAAGAAAAGCAAGGGGAGTTTTGATTGCCTTAATTAACGCCTCATCATAAATCAGTCGCGTTTTTTCTGCGTTGGTAATCAGCTTATTATTTAAGCCCGCAATAAGAACATGAGTTAATGCGGTAATAAAAACAACACTAAAGACATGCAAGATCCAGAAATGACTCTGATAATTATGAATGGTATTCATTGAAACCTTTTATAAGAAGTTGAGTATACATCCGCAATGAATGTGGTTTTTAAATGCATTGTTGCTAAAGCGATCATGGATCAGAATGTGTTTTGATTCAATATGAAACCCCAATTATAGACCCCTATTGTTTACACAATAAAAACAAAATGATACAATACTGTGTATTTTATACAAATTAAACGCACAAACTTCCGCGAGAATAGCGACTCAAAACTAATTATTACTTAGATGGCAAGAACATGACAGAAGATGAGCTGCAAATAGGCGACATTATTTTTTTTCAAAATAATTATAAAACGGCCCCCCCCTATAGTTACATCGATCATGTTGCCATATATGCGGGAAAAAACAGCAATGGCTACCCAACGATTATTCATAGTATTTCTAGTAATTCAGGCCATTATCATCCAGAAAAATCCTCTGGGCTATGCATTACTACCTTACGAGCCCTAAAAAATCAAATACAACAGGAAAAAGGGTTTGAAGACGTCGCTTACGATGTAAGTTTTCTTGCTTTTCGCAATAGACTGAACTCCGAGACTACGAAAATTGCCATAAGTTTACTGATGAACCAGGTGAGATATAGAATTCCTTATGATGAAGACCGCCTTAATAAGAAGCTTGTCTTGGAAGCTGAAGGCCTAGATGCACATGATTTCAAAAGACTGGGTGAAGAAAATTATCGAAAAGCCGGTATTTATCGCGCCATGAAATATGCCGCTCGTATTCGTCTGCCCTGGGTTAGAACAAGACTGGATGGTGTTGGGCGAGGGCTGACCTGCTCAATGACAGTAATCTTGGCTTTTCAAATCGCAGAGCTTTTTCAAAAAAAACTGATAAAGCCCATTGACTGCGATCCTCTGGGCGGGGATGAATGGGTTAGTGATAAATATTCCCCTGAAAAAGAAGATGACAACTTTCCCGAAGCCTATCAGGATTATTTGGCTGAGATTAGAAAAGACCGTTCCCGAACTGAATTAACAAGTATACCTAGTTATCGGTGCTGGACAGGCGAAGACTGCAACGGAGAACTGGTTACTCCAGAAATGTTTACACATGATTTTTTCCCTATAGATGCAAAATCAATTGGAGCTGCAGGCTTGTTTCTTCACATGCAAGAACAAAATAGAACTTGGACAGAGCTAGGAGAAATTGACGTTCTGGCGCGAAATTTTTCACCAGAACAAAAAGAAGAAGAAAGATCGGTGCGAAGAAGGAGCTTTCATAAAAGCCTCGATGCCTTACATGAAATTTTTAGGCTAAATCAAAGTGCCATCAGTCCATCACCATCTCCTTCTGCTTTCTCAATTTCATCCACATCATCAGCTCCTGCTGAGGAAACGAAGTCCCAAACACGAAACATTCCTTGGTTTTCTAAATTATCCTTATTCAAACCCCTTGTGAAAACACCGGCCAAGGCTGCTGAAACAACAAACGACTCAATAACAGGCTCATCGCCATCTTGAGTTCTGTACTATAACAAATGTTTTCTTCCTCTGTGCATGACAGGTTTTTTTGTCATGTACGGAAGCTTTCTTCTGAAAAATATGGCCAAGATACTTCAAAATGCGATATTTTAGACGATTCAATTGTTTTGTCCTTGTATTGATTAAAAACGAATAATCGATCTAGGTCTGGCCATAACTCTTTTTTAATCAACCTAAGAGAGAAAACTGAAGAGACACGATGGATAAGCAACATGAAGCTCATCATTAAAGTTGGCACGCAAAGCATTTTATCTCAAGATGGAGTCCCGTATGCTAAGCTTATTGAACAGTTAGTGGCGCAGTTAGCGCGCTTACAACAGGCAGGCCATCAATTGGTTTTAGTGAGTTCCGGCGCTGTCAGTTCGGGGCGTAAAGTCGCTAGAGAATACCTTCGCCGTCAATATGGCCATTCCATTGGTGAAAAACAAACCTTGGCATCGCTTGGCCAAGTTGAATTAATGCGTTTGTATGCGAATGCTTTTAAGCCCCATAATTTATTAGTTTCACAATTGCTACTCACTAAACAAGATTTTCACACTCGTAAACATTATTTAAATATCGCCCGATTATTTCGAGAGCTTTTAAGCCAAAAAAGCATCATCCCTATCGTCAATGAGAATGATAGTGTCGCCATTGAAGAACTGATGTTCACAGATAACGATGAATTAGCCGGGTTAATTGCGGCTCAAATTGGGGCAGATAAATTAATTATTTTAAGTAATGTCGCTGGGGTCTATAGCGCTCAGCCTGAATCCCAAGAGGCAACACTTATTTCTATCATTAACCCTAATCAAACTTGGCCAGAGGTTTCTACCGCGAAAAGTATACACGGACGAGGGGGAATGTTTAGTAAACTAGCCACAGCCAAAACAGTATCCGGACTTGGAATCACCACTCACATCGCTTGCGTTGATGAACCAAACGTCATTGAACGACTGGTTAAGAATGAATCGATTGGCACAACCATTTTACCCAATAAACGACAGTCCAATATTAAACGATGGATTGCTTTTGCCGGCAAGCAAACGGCATCCATATATATTAATCAAGAGCTTCATCGTTTGTTAATAGAAACTCAGCGTGCGCTGAGTCTTTTGCCGGTTGGTTTAGTAAAAATCGATGGAACGTTTAAAAAAGGCGATATCATTAATATCCGTAGTTTAGCGGGTGAGCGAATTGGGGTTGGTATTGCTCGTTATGATTCTAACAGATTAAATGAATATCTTGGTCAGAAAGGAACGCCTGTATTTATTCATTATGATCAATTACATATATTTTAATATAAACTAAATAGGAATATCCATGAAAAAGGAAGTGCTGGATCGTTTACAAGCCGTTAAATTAGCCAGTCAGGAACTCATTAGTCTTAATGATGCCAAGCGCAGTAGCGTATTACTGTCTTTGGCCGCCAAACTTCGCCAATCCTATGACTTGATCATCAAAGAAAATCAATACGATCTCGCCTTAATGGCTGAAGACGACCCAAAGTATGACCGATTGTTATTAACCCAAAAACGAATTGCCGCGCTAGCCGATGATGTGGAAAAAATAGCGCGAATGCCTTTTACGGTTGGCAAAATTCTCAGCGAAACCACCCTGGAAAATGGGCTGGAATTACAAAAAGTATCGGTTCCCTTAGGGGTGGTCGCCGTGATTTATGAATCTAGGCCTAATGTAACAATCGATGTATTTAGTCTTTGTTTTAAAACGGGAAATGCCTGTATTTTAAAAGGCGGCAAAGAAGCGTTTCACAGCAATCGGTGCTTAGCCCGTCTGATCTCTGATGTTTTAGCCGATCATTTAATCGATCTAAGCGTTGCCTATCTCCTTCCTCCAGAACGGGAAGCAACACACATACTGCTTGAAGCCGTTGGCTTGGTGGATGTATGCATCCCTCGAGGTAGCCAACAATTGATTAACTTTGTAAGAGAACATGCAAAAATTCCCTCCATAGAAACCGGGGCGGGCATTGTTCATACTTATTTTGATGAACAAGGTGATTTGGAGAAAGGCCGCCTAATTATTCATAATGCAAAGACGAGAAGAGTTAGTGTCTGCAATGCATTAGATACTTTAATTGTTCATAAAGCTCGCTTAACCGATTTAGCAAAGCTTGTAATGATGCTTGCTGAGTCACAAGTTGAACTCTATGCAGATAAGGCAAGTTATTCAGCGTTACAATCAGATTATCCTTCCTCCTTATTGCATCATGCCAAACCTAGAGATTTTGGCCAAGAATTCTTATCGCTTAAACTTTCAATTAAAACCGTAGAGTCGATAGCGGAAGCAGTTTTGCATATCAAACAGTACTCCTCCGGACACAGCGAAGCCATTATCTCGGAAGATGAGAAAGCGGTTGGTTTTTTTCTTCAACAAGTTGATGCGGCAGCGGTGTATGTGAATGCGTCAACCGCGTTTACAGATGGCGGCCAGTTTGGCATGGGCGCTGAAATTGGCATCAGTACTCAAAAGCTTCATGCTCGGGGTCCAATGGCATTGGATGCCTTGATGTCCTACAAATGGGTTATTCTAGGAGAGGGTCAAATTCGAGTTTAAAAGAATTGGCTAATTAAGAATAAACTTGACGTGATTAACCCCACGATGGGGAACGCAATGGAGTAAGACACTGCCTTTGGATCAATTTCTCGACGCAGTTTGATTTTGATTAATGCGGCATGGATTAACATAAAAACTAGAAGAATAATCACACTGGTTAGCTTGGCTAACCCTTCAATATTGAACCCCAATGCTAACGTTAGAATGACACTGACCACACATATCGTTGATATCACCGGCGTTTGGGTTTTCGCATGCACTTGTCCTAACTGCCGAGGAGCAGTTCCTTGTTTAGCCATCCCATACATGACGCGCGATGCCATAATGACTTGGGCCAAAGCGCCGTTTACAATGGCTATCAGACTAATAAAGCCAATCAAAAGAGAAGAATAGCCTTTCATTTCCATAAACGTAGCGAGCGGTGCATCACTAGATGAAAGAATAGGTAATGGAACCGTGGCAAGCATGGCGAATGCCACTAAAAGATATAAAACCGTTGCTATCCCAAGCGCCCAAAAAATGGCCACGGGCAAATTGCGCTCTGGATTTTTAATTTCTTCTGCCACATTGACCATGTCTTCAAAACCAATGTAAGAATAAAAGGCAAGAAATGCGCCTGCGCCAATACCTGTGAGCGCATTCATGGAGAGTGGCTCCGCTTTATGCCATATCGAAGAAAGGTTACCTAATTGGTCATGCGCTAGATAAATAATGATCATTAATCCAACTATCTCGATTAAGGTAACCAGCATTACCATTAACGCTGATTCTTTTATGCCCCAGATTGAAATAAAACCCATTAATACGAGCAACAAAATAATACATGCCCAATCAGGTAACGGAATAAATAATTGAAAATACCCTGTAAAACCTCGGGTAATCGCAGCAGCCGAAACCACTCCGGTGAGCACGACCATCCAGCCCACTAACGCGGATAACCAGGATTGTGCAAACGCGCGCTGAACATAAAAAGCTTCCCCTGCACTTTTAGGAAAACGTGAACTGAGCTCTGCATAAGAAACAGCGGTGAATAAGGCGATGAATGCAGCAAGTAAAAAAGCAAAAGGGGTATAAACGCCAGCTTTATCGGCCACCTTGCCGATGAGTACATAAATCCCTGCCCCAAGAATAGTACCCAGCCCATAGAACATCACCAATAAACGACTTAACGTGCGCCTTAAAGGGATGGACTCATCCATATCGAGCATAGACTATCCTTATAAACTAAGAGACATAAGTCCTTTCATTGTGCAGTGGTAAAATGAAAAGTCAACAGACTCTATTCTATGAGTGAGTTAAGACAGAAAAAATGCTTTCTTATTTAAAATGACTCAGCCTGGTGAGATAGGGCGCAATCTTTTTTTCCAGGAGAAGATGGGTGCATGCTTTTAATACTTTCTGATCAAATTTTTCTTTTTTTTCTTGTATTTTAGCAAGTGCTGTTTTTGGGTCAAGTGGTGGGTTGTAAGCTCTGGCTGCTAACAGTTCATCCAAGCAATCTGCTACGGCAATAATTCTGGCTTCAAAAAGTATTTGTTCCCCCTTCAATCCATGAGGATACCCACTTCCATCCATGCGTTCATGATGCATTAATACCATTTCAGCTACGGGCCAAGGAAATTGAATTCCTTTTAAAATATCATATCCGGCCTGAGGATGTGTTTTGATTAGCTCATATTCAATCTTTGTTAACTCTTTAGGCTTATTTAAAATTTCAGCGGGAATGCCGATTTTTCCGATATCATGCACAAGCGCCGCAATTTCCAACCCTTTAAGGCGTTTTTTATCAAATTTCAACTCTTGCGCAATTGCTTTGGAAAGATAGGCAACGTTATTTTGATGGCCTACAGTGTAGGGATCACGTTGCTCAAATGCCGTAATAATAGCCACCATCAATTCATGGATACTGTGTTCAACGTTATCAGAGGCACTAAGCTTATCTTCAGCAATTTGCATTTCTTCCGTGATGTCTTCCGCTACGCCGGCTGTGCGGTATAAATTATTGTGCTCATCATACACAGGAAACACCCGTGCATGAATGTATCGGATTTGTCCATCAGGTCGAATAATGCGGTATTTTGCGTCAAATGAACCAGTTTCATGCTTTTCCGCGTATCGCTTCTGAACTCGCTTACGATCCTCAGGATGAACGAAATCCAGCCAAGAATCAGGATTGGCATATAGTTCAGAGAGTGGTCTTTGCCATATTTTTTTATATCCCGGACTAATGTATAAAAATTGGCGTGTTTTGAAATCCCTTAAAAAAAAAACATCGCGAATATGTTCGGTAATTTGCCGAAAATTTTCTTCACTGGATTGCAATTGTTTTAATATTTCAATATTAACCGCCACATCTCGAACAACGGCTAGCAATATCTCATCTGAAATACGTTTAAATTTAGTCTGAGTGTATACTAACGACCCCGTTTTTTTACGCATTGCTGTATTGATTATAAGCTCATCCTCTACAGTGAGGTTTAAGCATTTAGAAAGAATTTTAGCTGAATCAGCCTCATTAAATAACTCACAGAGCATCGTTGATATAAGCTCTTCTTCTTCATAAGCTAATAATGAACTTAGGTGCTCATTGGCGCGAAGAATAAACCCTTGATTATCAAAAACAAGCATCCCTTCGGGTGACTTTTCAAACACTTCGTCATAGTTCATTGCGTAAATTTTTTTTACATCATCATACTTAAAGTATAGATGCATCTTTACATACTGAGTAATTCAACAACAATTACCAGCGAGTCGAGTTCACTTTCGTAGCCACGTAATTATTTTAAGAACCCTCCGAATTATTCCAAGGCAAGTGTTTCTCATCAAATTTGATGTGCACATCGCGTTGGGGGAAGGCTATGGTAATCCCTTGTTCGCGACATGCTTTGTCTAACGCAAAATTTAGGTCGCTGGTTACACGATATTTGTTATTCACATCTTTAATTAAGCACCACAGTTCAAAATTTAAAGCACTCTCGCCAAAGGAGCGGAATAGGACCATTGGCTTATTGGGCGCTTTTTTAATGACTTCAGGATGTGCCATTGCCACGTCCATCATCATGTTGCTAACTTTATCCGTATCACTGCCATAAGCCACACCAAGCACACATTTTACTCGCCAATAATTATCTGAGAACATGTAATTAATCACTTGATGGGTAATGAGATCAGAATTAGGAATAATGATATCTTCTTGTGCAGGCGTTACGATTTGAGTTGAACGCACACTGACGCGCTTTACGAACCCCTCAACATCATCAACCTTTATTCTATCTCCTGCTTTGATGGGTTTTTCAATCAAAAGAATAAGCCCAGAGAAAAAATTATTCACAATGGATTGCATGCCTAAACCAATTCCTACCGACAAGGCCCCTGCGATGATAGCCAAACTAGTGAAACTAAATCCAGCCAATAACAAACCTATAATCACAGAGATTGCAAGTCCCACATACAATACAATGGATGCAATCGCTACTTGCTTTTCTTCCTCTCCCTCCCCAATCTGCTGACTTTTGCTAATTTTATTAGCAACATGTCGTGAACCTAGGGATAAGAAGCAAAATATCACAACCCCTAGCAACCACTGCCAAGGGATGATGGTCATATTCCCAACATTAAATCCTCCAATGAGATTATCAAAGAAATAGTCGATAAAAAAACTGGCCTCCCCAATCAATTGGAGCAATATCGCAACCATTCCAACGAATACGATAATTTGGGCGATGACTTTTAAAAACAACAATTCAATAAAGGGAGGTTCACCGGAATACCCGAACCATTGTTTTAAATAAAACAAATAATGCGGATTATAGCTCAATAGGGTATAAGCATTTGAAATGCCTAAAAAAAGTACCGTTCCAAGCGCGATGACTAACAGCAATGAAAACAAAATATTCGCCGCGTTAATGGCCAGTATAGAGTAACCTATAAAATCTAAAATCAACAACAATAGCACGATAAGACCGATCAATTTATACAACATCACCCCACTAAAACGGTTTTTAAACCACGTACTGTGTGAATGGTATAAAATAAGCGTGAAATAAATCATGGCAGATAATGAGACCAACAACATAAAATCTTCAAATAACTGCGTTAAGTTCTCTGAAGCTTCGAATAATCGCAATAAATCTTGCCCTATCCAACGCATAAAATAAATCGTGAGAATTGCCAAACCCAGACGTCTTAAAAAAACGACGTCAAATCCATACCACTGCAAAAGAATAGGAAGTCTTCGTAAGGTAAATAAAAATTTATAAATAAAAAACAGGAATACGTAGGCGAGAAGTCCCACAAGAATGTCATAAAATAATTCGTTGTTTTTCGCTTCTACAAAAGGAGTTTGGACCAAAATTAATTGACTAAGAACGAAAAATCCGAAAAAAAGCAATACTGAATTGCTTAAAAACGTCTTCGTACGCTTCCGCCATTTGCGATGCATCAACTGTTGAATTCGCCAACTTAAAAACAAAGCCAATAAAAGCAATGGAATCGCATAAGACAAAGTACTGATGAAGCGATCAAATTTAGACGCATTTATCTGCGGGCTACTAAGCTTTTCCCAGTCGTTGGGAAATTCTTGTAAGCGCGTAACAATGGTTTCGCTGCGAGTGAACGTAATGGCTTGTTGTAAGGATAAGAAGGTCTTGCGGTAGGCCTCGAGAGCTTCATTAGCTCGAATTAAAAACAAACGACACTTGGCCTGCTGTTCAGCGATTTCGGCGCGTTGATTCTCTAAATAGTTTGAATCGACTCGGCCAGGTTTTTTTTCTTTCTCACCAAAAAATTGCTTAATTTGAGCGTCTAATTCTTCAATCCGAGCATCCGTTTTTTGTACGCAGGTATCGGCTTGTTTAGCCAGATTATTCAATTGTTCGATTGCTTGGTTCAAGGTATTGGGATCGAGATTTTCCGTGGATAACTTTATGGAAAGTTTGTCAAATTGTTCATTGGCACGCTCCACATTAAACGCTTGTGAAACCGCGTTCCCATGATTCACCGCAGCAACAGGTGGTAAAGGGAATAATAAACAAAGCAAACAGGCAATGAGAAAAAATATCCGCATAAAAATGAACGTCCCTTTCTTAAATTATCTATGGACTTTAAAGACTATAGCAGCTTCATCTCTAAAATATAGGTTCTCCTTGGCGTTAGGATAATTTAAACGAACGAATGCATCTAATTTTATGAGGCTGATCTTTAGCTTCTCCAATCAAAGTACCGCTTGTAAAATTAACCGCCCAAGCGAAATAAGGTTGTAAGCCGGTAAATTCGGTTGAACTCCAGTATATCTCCTGGCTAAACCCGCCAATCAGTCCATGCGCCAAGGTGCTATTTTGCCATAATTCACGAAGTTCCTCTTTAGACGGAAGATACCAGCCATCATAACAACGATTAGGCACTTGACAAGGAAACTGTCCCAGACTATCGGTACGATAGCGATAACATAATCCTGCAGCGAAGTCCGTATCCTCCTCAAACAACTCGGCTACCGTTTTGGAATTTGGTAAGCCATCCCTTTCATTTAACACATTTAAAGCCATTCCGTAGCCACCCCAATAGGAAAAGTGGGCGTTATCCTCCATCGAGCAAAGTTTGCCACTACGACCATCGGGATTAACTTGATAAACAATACCCCCCTCAAAAAAGATACCAGGTTTTAGCTCCTCAATCATAACATCTAGGGTAATGGGCCTTATATTCTCACCAATTAATCGAACAGAAATTGGCTTAGCAATCTTCCCAATCGCTTTAAGAAAAATCCGACAAGACTGACCGGGATTTAAAACACTACAATCGTTGGAAGTGATCTTCAATTGATGCTCAAGATCAGTCCCAGTTAATTCCAGCGATAAATTATAGACAGCCTCTTGTAAGGATTTATTCATCACCATCAAAGATTCTTCGCTGCCTACAGGCAAAAACAATGAATGCGTTTTCAACGCGATCGTCTGGTTTTTATCAGGTAGATTAGAGAGTTGCATTGAGTGGCTAGCTGTTGAAACCATCAGTATGCAAGAAAGGCAAAGAAATCCTTGGGTAAGTCTTTTCATGATAGCATCCTTGTAAAATCCCTTCTAATAATTCCTTGGTATTAATCCAGTGTAATTTTTTGGCAAAAATGAATCAATACGGACTTAAATTATTTCAGCAATGGATTCAGACTTAGATTAAGTTTATTGGAATTCATGCCGATAATAAAAGTATTAGCGACGTTTCTAAAATACTATGGCAATCGGATCCTACTCGAATCATCAATTAACCCTTGTTATACGACAGAATTTTATTCGTTTAATCGGATTGTTTTTTATACTCATTGGCGGAGCAATAGCGCTCAACGTGTTGCAATCCTATCAAATACAGTGTAAATGCCAAGCTAATGATGACCGCCTATCCTGTGTTTTAACCACCCAAAAGTACTTCTTAAAATCATCTCATACGCAACTTGGGCATTTAAAACACGCTTCTGTAATCAGTAAACGATCGTCTGAAGGGAATATAAATTATAATGTTAAACTTCAGAGTCAAATGCAATCAATCCACCTTAGCACAGCAACAACCCCAAGTTACGCTAGGGCCCAGTCGGTTGCAAATGCCATCAATGCTTACCTAGTCGGTTGCCCTACCAAACCACTTTCTATTTCCTCAATCCAACCAGCTTGGACTAAATTGTTTGTATTAAGCTTTCCTCTCATCGGAGTGTTGCTTATCGTAATTCCCGCAAAAATCACTGTCACATTCGACAAAACGAAAAACCAATTAACGATTACTCGATCAAACTTATTTAAGAACAATCAGGCGATTTATCCGCTTGACCAAATCAACAAAGTGACCCTCCAAGAATCTGTTGGACGTAAAGGAGGGGTCATGTATCGAGTTGCTCTTGAATTTAAAGATAATACCGTTGTTCCAATAACAACTGCCTATGATTCTATGTTTAGATCTAAATCCAGTATGGCTAATAAAATTCGTTCTTTTTTAAATCTTGACGGTGAAAATACGATAAATACCAAGATGAATACCACTTATTCAATTGCATCGATGGTTATTTTTATCGTGGTTAGTATTGTTATCTTAATTATCTTTTGGTAGACCTTTTTACTCAACTTTCCGTCATTTTTATAAAAATGGCTCAAGTCGAGTTCTAGAATTGTAATTAGCCGTGTATAATCAAATTTAAATAAAATTAATAACGCCTATATATGAAGCGCCTTTTTTTACTGATTAGTTTAACGAGCTCCTTTGCAGCATACGCTAACCCAAGCCCTCCGCTCTACCAAGTTGATTTAATTGTATTTGCTCATAATGACACTGGAGCCATTTCAGAAGAGCTCACAGCACCCATCTTCCTTGAACCTCAGCAAGCGATATCATTACAAGCCTATGATGGCAATTCAGCCCCCTATCATTTACTGCCCTCCTCGTCTTCCGGATTAAGAAATGAACTTTGGGCGCTCAACCATAAAGGGAATTACCAGGTACTTGGACATTATTCTTGGTTGCAACCGGCACAAAACCAGAAACCCATTATATTACCTAGAATTGACCGAAGCGGTTGGAATGTAGAGGGCACTTTACGAATCCGCCACAGTCACTATTTTTTAGTGGACTCAGAACTATTATTTTCAGCTCCGCATACCCGCTCTACTTCGTTTGTTTTATCTCAAAAACATAAGCTACAGGAAAATAAGGTCTATTATCTTGATCACCCTCATGCAGGAATGTTACTGAAAATCCATAAAGTAGCTTAATTCCGACATGACTTTTTTATCCAATATCCCTTTTCGTAAATACATGATCTGGCAGGCCAGCGTCTTATTCATTTTGATGCAGTTTTTTTTGCAACTTTCATCCGGTATTGTCATCGGAGCGATTATGAGAGATTTGCAACTGTCTGCCTTGATGGCCGGGTTTCTGGCCAGTTCCATTTATTATGTCTACACCAGTTTTCAAATTCCGGTAGGGATTTTATTTGATCGTAAAAATACCCGAGTCTTATTAACCATCAATTCTTTATTATGCGGTATTGGATGTCTTGTTTTTGCATCCAGCAGTTCGTTAGTTGGGCTATTTGCCGGTCGTATTTTAATTGGAGCAGGATCAGCCTTTGCTTTTGTAGGGTATTCTCATATTTTAAGGGAACATATTCCTCTAAAACATTTCGCTTTTTTATTAGGTTTTTCTGAAACACTAGCGTTTCTTGTTACGGTTGCTGGGATGATTAGCATGGGAGAGCTCCTCGCCATTTGGGGTTGGCGTAATTTTATTTATGGCGTGGGGTTTATCTGTTTTCTTATCTCGTTTTTGTGTTGGTATTATATCCCAGATAGTCCTAAAGCCACTGGTCCTATGCCGCATTATGGTCGCCAACTGTTGCGTATCCTAAATAATCCAAGAGCGTGGGCGAATGGGTTGTTCGTGGGATTAAGTTTCACCATTGTTACGGTGTTTGGGGCGTTATGGGCAATCCCATTTCTTCAGGTCAAGCTTAATGTAAGTTTAGCTGAAGCAAGTTTTTTAGGCTCAATGTTTTTTTTAGGCGCTGGTGTGAGCTGCCCTTTATTTGGCTATTTAGCCGTGAACTTTGCGCGCAAACCACTCATTCTATTCTCTTGTCTGGCAACGGCGGGGTTGCTTTTAGTGGCTTTATTTGCTCCTATTAAAAGCTCTTTTGTCATCGGTCTGTTGATGTTTGCTATTGGTAGCGTATGCGGGGCATATATGCTTGCTTTTTCGATAGCCAATGAACTCGCTCCGAAAAACTCGCTTTCAACATGCACAGGATTTACCAACACTTTAGCAATGTTAACCGCTCCCATATTTCAACCCTTGATTGGCTATGTGCTGGATAAAGTTAGCGATGATAAGATTTATTCCCTTTGGAACTATCAAGTTGCTTTATTGATTATTCCGGCATCCTTATTGATTGCAAGCGTTCTAGTCATTTGGCTTCCTGAAAAACAATGATTCCTAATTTTGAATTACTAGGGGCGGTTGACATTTTAATTTGTGAAGCGAACCTATAGATGATTGAGTGCCATTTTTAGGTTAGATGAGGCGAATAGCCGGCCCTATACCGGCTTTCTCCGGCACACGTTTAACGAATTCAAGCTCAAAAATGGCGCCCATCAGCCGCATTTACAGCCGTGCAATAAAATGTCAACAAACCCTAGCCCAGCTTCTCTTTACTTAATAAACAAAATCCCTCTTTTTCTCCTTTAGAAATAAACCCGGCTAGTACATCAGACTGCTGAAAAGAACCAGAGAGCTCAAAGGTCATTTTCGGAGAAGGGATACGGATATGCCAGACATTGTTTTCATTTTCTTTAATATCAATGAATTGTGACATGGTTAAAGCGTTTCCTTCTCGATCACAAAGTCCAACAATAGCGCCTTGGTGTACGTCTTCTTCTTTCATATTAGCTGAGTAAAGACCGCTTCCATCCGTAAAATGGCATAATAAATTTGAAAAGAAATGCGGCTTATCTTGTTTCTCGGTTAGCCAAACATGGCTAAACCAGGCATTATTGGCTGTTACGAACTGTTCTTTTTGATCTTGACCTAGATTTATATGTCCATTAATACGTCCTGTTTGATTAATCATCAGTTCCACGCCTGATCTTAAACCATAAGATTTGGGGGATTTGGCTTGTTGCAGAAGCATATCTACCTTGAAATTAAACCCCTTCTTTCCTTTATTTTTTAATCCAAACACCCAGTTTTCATTGATGGGATTGAACGTTAAAAAAGCGCGTCCAATTTGCCATTTACAGGGATCTGGATTCTCCAAAATCTCGCTACTTTCTTCAAAGATCAATACTTCATGAGTATTCGCATCTACAATTGCTGCTAGGGCATGAAATTTGGTGTTATCTCGTTGGACTTGAAACAGATAACCAAATTGGTCACCCTCTTCGTTATTAATAATACCACTAAAGACCCAGCTCGCCTGTGGTGTTTCAGTGGGTAAAAGGCTGGGTTTTTCAAGCTCATCGGCATGAATAGAACAGCTAAAGAGCAAAGCCAGTATTAAAAGAGGTCGTCTTAAAAAAAACACAGTCATACCTTCCTTAGAGTATGTGACCAAAACGCGTTCCAAAACTCTTCGCTTAAACGCGCTTCAACCGGCAAAAAGTACATATTGTTCGTTGCAAATTGCTGGCATTTTACCGCATCTTTTTCAGTCATCAAGATTGTTTTTTCAGAAAAAATTAACTCTTTGGATTGATAACGATGATGATCCGGAAAAGAATAGGGATTGTAGCGAATCTTTAGCGCATCCAGCAGACAGAAAAAACGCGTGGGATTTCCAATTCCTGCCACAGCCGCAATGGGAGGCATGAGTTGAGTTACATTTATCTTCTGGCCATGGTTAAGATTGGTAACCTCCCCTGGAGTTAAATCCATTCGATAAGCGTTAGGCCATTCACCGCCATTCACGACAATTAAATCTGCGCCTTTTAATCTTGTCGAGGGTTCTCTTAAAGGGCCTGCGGGCAAACATAATCCATTTCCAAGCCCTCTGTGACCATCAATGACCACGATCTCCATTGCGCGAGCCATACGATAATGTTGCAAGCCATCATCGCTGATAATGAATTGACAGGAATTTTGATCCACAAGATACTGAACCGCCGCAACACGATCAGGGGCGATCACTACTGGACATCTCGTTTTTTGAGCGATTAAAACGGGTTCATCGCCAACCAGATTTGGATTTGAATCGGGATGAACCTCATAAGGAAATCGTTTAATTTGAGCGCCATAACCGCGACTTACAATCCCTACCTTGAATCCTTGTGCTCTTAGCGCTTTGGCTAACGCGATAACCAAGGGTGTTTTCCCAACACCACCTACGGTTAAATTACCAACGACAATGACAGGTACTGGTGATGATCGTTGTTTAAAACGGCATAAAAACCATTTTCGAGTGCGTGTTAACACTTGAAATACAACTGAAAAGGGATAGAGCAGCCATGAGACTGCGTGGTTGGAGTACCATAATTTATTCAACCATAAATGCATTCTAAGCCACGGCTTCCTGTTTAAGTTCCTGCCCTGATTGTAATTGATACAATTGAGCGTAATGACCATTTTCCGCCAGCAATTGCTCATGAGTCCCCTCTTCAACCACTCGGCCTTTGTGCATTACAATAATTTTATTCGCGCGTTTAATGGTAGACAACCGATGTGCAATCACCAGAGTCGTTCGGTGTTGCATAATGCTTTCTAAAGCCGCTTGAATATACCGCTCCGATTCGTTATCCAATGCAGATGTGGCTTCATCGAGGATTAGAACAGGAGCATCTTTTAAAATGGCCCGGGCGATTGCTAAACGTTGCCGCTGCCCTCCGGAAAGCAAAATGCCATTTTCACCCACACGAGTGTCATAAGCAAATGGCAGCGCGCTGATAAATTCATCAGCATGAGCTAATTTCGCCGCCTTTATCACATCCTCACGACTAACATCAAAACGCCCATAGGCAATATTATTGGCGATAGAATCATTAAATAGGGTCACATGCTGGCTGACCAGTGCAATCTGGGCACGAAGACTTGACAACGCATATTTGTTCAATGGGATACCATCCAAGGTGATGATTCCCGAATCAACGGTGTAAAATCGTGGCACAAGACTCGCTATCGTGGACTTACCACTCCCTGAATGACCAACAAGCGCAACCGTCTCCCCAGGTTTAATAGAAATATTTACCCCATGCAATACTGGCTGCCCCTGACGATAAGCAAAATTGACCTCTCTAAACTCAATTTCACCCTCAGCACGACCTGCTAAGCGGTATCCACCTTTGATTTCAATCGGTTTATCCAGCAAATCAAAAATACTTTCAGCACCCGCTAAACCGCGCTGGATAGTAGCATTTAAGGTAGTTAACGTTTTCATTGGCTTAATCAGTTGCAACATAGCCGCAATAATGGCCAAAAAAGAACCCGCCGTGATCACAATAACCGTTGACAATTGTATGGCTACATAAATAATCGCGGCAATCCCAATAGCAATAATAAATTGCACGCCCGAAACATTGATTGCTTTACTAACCGCCACTTTCATATCATTTTTTCTAGAGGTTTCTGTGGCTGAATTAAACTTATTCACCTCATATTGCTCACCACCAAACACCCGAACAACACGATACCCTTCTATAGCTTCTCCGGCAATTTCGGTAACTTCGCCCATCGTCTTTTGGACTTTATGACTAATTTTTCGAACACGTTTGTTGGTAACATTGACAATGATTCCTATGAATGGGATCGTCAACAAAAACATCAAGGATAATTGCCAACAAATCACCATCATGACGGTCAGCAGACCAATAACAAGACAACTGTTTTGCACTAAATCCGTTAAGGCATCAGCACTGACTTGAGCCACTTGTTCAACGTCGTATAAAATTTTTGAAAGCAATTGTCCTGAGGTGGCCTCGTCATAATAATCGGCTGGCAGTCGAATAATGTGTGCAAACACGGTTTGCCGCAATACTTTAACCACCGAACGAGCCACCCAGGTCATGCAATAACTAGCCGCTGAGCTCACCAATCCCCTCGCAGTAATTCCAATCAGCACAATTAGGGGAATGGTTTTAACAAAATCCATATCAATATCAATAAACCCTTTATCTAAAAATGGGCGCATCATATACGTAAAACCAGCATCAATCGCTGAATATAGAATATTGGCGAATATACCTAGCAGCAAAACAGGCCAAAACGGTTTAACATAAGCTAACAGCCTGCGATATAAAGCCCCTGTTTTACGATGTGTTTTTTGCATGTCGTGACAAAACTGGTAGTAAAAACGTCAAATTGTACTCTGAATCTAATTCGAGCGCCAATGGATCCTAAGATCCGTGACAAAATTCTCTGTACATGACAAAAAAATCCTTCGTACCGGACAAAAATCCACTGAGCTAATACGTGCCCGTGCCCCATGAAATGGTGCCCGTGCCCTTACCCGGTTTTTAGAGGATTAAAAGATAAACTTAGCGCTTGCAGCAGCCCACCGAATTCACCAAAATACCTATTTTTTTGCGAAGAAAAGGATGTATTGTTATGGAGAACCGTGAGCTTGCAGCAATGTTAAACGCCTATTTTAACTGGAACAAGTGCCGTATGCATTGTTTTGTTGGGATGTTGCTCTGTACATGACAAAAAAACCTGTCATGCCCGCACAGGCGGGCAACCATTTCTGGTTTGGCACTGAAGTAAATTAAGATAACTGGCTGCCATAGAATGAAAATCCTATAATCTCGATCGTCAAAAGAAGGTTATATGGAGTGTATCAGCGAGTTGAAGGATAGTTTAAATATGTATTTTGGCTGGAACAAGGCGAGAATGACATGTTTTGTAACTATGTTGCTTGCATTGATTGCTACGCGTACAGTTAATTTAAACCAATTGGCTTGTGTTGTATTCAGTGACGCCCTCTAAGCGTCAAGGTACCGTAGAATACAACGATTTTTTTCCGAATTTCCTTTGGATTACCATCAAATAGCAGGATTTATTTTTAAATTGTTTTTTGTGAGTGGCTGGTAGCAGCGGATTA
>NZ_CAAAIW010000002.1 GCF_900640115.1 Legionella yabuuchiae | reverse complement strand
GCTGACGCTCTAAAAGCATCGCTTGATTAAAAACTAGCTCCAACGCACGCCCTATAGCGCCGTCCTCTCCAGATAATAGTTCCAAAAGTTGGCTAGTTAGACTAATATCATCTTGTGGCTTAATCATTTTTTATTCTCTTTCATTATCCAAATAAAAGAGTAGAAAATGGTTGGCCACTCCGCCAATCAAAAATAATTTACAGAACTAATGATGCACTAACTCTTAAACCTAATTGAAAATGAGAAAAATATAAACGAATTTCTTCATAAAACACTTAAATTAATAGGTAGCGGTTTGCGTGTTGAGTTCAGTGGATTATGGTTAATTGAGGAAAACAGGTTACGCTGTGTTGACACATGGTATGAAAAGAACAAGCTTCTTATTGAATTTAATAAGAACATTTACAAACATGCGTTTAAATTTGGAGAAGGTTTTCCAGGAGTAGTCTGGAAAACAAAAAAAGCCTACTGTATCCCGAATTATTCAGATGACCCTGCATATCTTCGATCTAGATACGCAAAAGAGGCTGGATTAAACAGTGTTATGGGCATACCTATTAGTTATCAAAACAAAATTTTTGCCATCTTGGAGTTTTTCTGTCAGGACACTAGGCAACCTGATGCTGAATTATTAACCATGATGGATGACATAAGTAAAACTATAGGGAAATTTATTGTGCATACGAACGCAATGGAGCAAATACAACGTATTTCTCACTATGATTTATTAACAGAACTCTTAAATCGCCCTGCATTGGAAGATGAATTAAATAGCCTGATAGAAAAGGAAAAAACAAAATCAATCGGCGCTGTAGTAATTGATATTGATCGTTTTAAATTAATCAATGAAGCGCTAGGACATGAATTTGGTGACAAAATATTAAAATCAGTCGCAACAAGATTAATAGAGTCAATGGCTGACGGGAAAATTGGCATAGGTCGATTGGGGACTGACAAGTTTATCCTGTATTTCCCAGATGCAACGAGACAAAACACCTTTGAATATGCTCAAACAATTCAACGTATATTCAAAGCTCCATTTCAAGTTGACCAAGATACAATGCATTTGACGGTATGCATAGGAATTGCTACGTATCCAAAAGATGGATTGGACAGTAAATCATTAATAATAAATGCTGATTTAGCTGTGGCCAATGCGAAACAAGAACGAGGAAATAGAATTGGTTTTTTCACTAAAGAATTGCCTTTCTATGCTTCAGAAGCGATTGCTATGGTAGCCGACTTACGAGAAGCGATTAAGAGCGAGAATCAATTTATTTTGGAATACCAACCGCAAGTTGATTTAAAAACGGGTGATATTTGCGCTGTGGAAGCTTTAGTACGATGGCAGCATCCGACAAAAGGATTAATGTATCCTGATAAATTTATTCCGTTCGCAGAAAAAAATAATTTAATTATCCCTTTAAACGAACATATTTTGTATATGGTTTTTCAGCAAATTAGTTTACGGAAATTAAAAACTCCAGTATCTATCAATATTTCTGCGCAACAATTTGAAGATGGTTTCCATCTAGTGGAATTTCTTGAGTCGATGAGGAAAGAATTCACAGTCAATACAAAACAGATCGAGCTAGATGATATAGGCGCGGATTTTTGGACGAAAAAAAGGTATTTTTAAGAGCTATTCTTCTAATATAAGAGGAGAATAGAATGACCAAAAAGCGAAATTATTACACTGCATCAAAAAAATCAAAAATCGCACTTGCTGCAATTGAAGGGAAATTGACACAGGCCCAGTTAACCAGCGAATATGGCGTACATGCTACCCAAATTAAGGCTTGGAAGCAAACGGCATTACAAGCGATATCTGATGCGTTTTCCAACGCCCGAGACAAAGATAAACAAATACAAACAGAGCTTGTCGATGCCTTATATGAGGAAATTGGTCGGCTCCAAGCACAATTGTCTTGGTTAAAAAAAAAGTTTCCACCTGAGCCTAGATGACAAACGAAAGCTAATCGATGGTAGCGCTGAAATAACGATCCGAGAGCAGTGCATGCTACTCGGATTGAGCGTTTCCAGTTATTATTATAAAGCGTCTCCGATATCGGCAGAAGATGAGCGATTAATGGCGCTGCTGGACGAACATTATCTTCAATATCCATGTGAGGGTAAAATTAAGCGCGCACAGTGGCTATCAAAAGAAGTTGGTTATCCTGTTGGTAAACGTCGTATCAAGAGACTTATGGGGGTCATGGGGTTAGAAACCGTCTACCCAAAGCCAAATACAAGCGTTCCGAATAAAGAGTACACCGTGTATCCCTATCTATTGCGAGATATCGATATCACAAAGCCCGATCAAGTATGGGCGGCTGATATTACCTACGTTCGGATGAAAGGCAGCCACGTTTATTTGCTCGCCATTATGGATTGGTATAGTCGCTACGTGATTCAATGGGCGGTTTCACCAACGCTTGAGGCTGAATTCTGTGTGGAAGCACTTAGAAATGCTTTGTTGCAAGGACGATGTGAAATATTTAATACCGATCAGGGGGCTCAATTTACCTCAAATGATTGGATTAATACGCTAAAAACTCACAAAATCTCTATTAGTATGGATGGACGAGGCCGGTACCTAGACAATATTTTCATAGAGCGCTTATGGCGCAGTGTTAAGCAAGAAAAACTCTATCGGTATTCCTTTGAAACAATCGGTGAAGTTGAGCTGGCATTAACTGAATACTTTGATTATTATAACAACCGAAGACCGCATCAGTCTTTTGGATACATCACACCAGCGAGTATGTATTTGGGACATAACCAAAAAGCATGAGTTCCGTGTGTCATGGCTTACCCACAGGGTCCACAGGCCTATCCGAGACGATGAAAGCTCTCCTGGCCTATGGACTTGTGGATAAGCCATTCTGAGAGTGAGGTGATTAAACTAACAAACCGGGAATAGCTCTTATTTTTCCTGAATTTTGTTCCAGATCCCCGGACCTATTTAAAGAAATCACTGAAAACATGCTTATGGAAGATACAGAGCATAACATCGCTGTTTTAACAGCAATTCATCAGCTAGGATTTCAGATAGCAATTGATGATTTTGGTACCGGTTTTTCATCATTCAACTATCTTAACCGTTTACCGGTTCAAAAAATTAAAATAGACAGGATTTTTATTAGTGGAATACCTACTAATTTGAACAATGTTAAAATTGTAAAGGCAGTGATAGCACTTTCACATTCGCTTAATAAAACAATAGTGGCAGAAGGGGCGGAAACAAAAGAGGAAATTGAATATTTAAAGCAGGAAAATTGCGATATTGTTCAGGGGTTTTATTATTATAAACCCATGTCATTTGATGATTTGAAGGTCGTTTTAGCAAAAAACAAAAAACATTGAGCCTGATTTTTGGCAACATTCCAACCAAAGCCGGCTGTATGCAGACAGAAACATCAACGAAAGCCTATGAGCTAGTTTTTTTAAGATAGCAAGTCTTCAAAAAACCAATGAGTATATTAAGAGTCTTTTTGTGTATATTCCATTTAGCCAGGCAAAAAGCCCCGTAAAAACGGGGCCAATATATTATAAAAAAATATTACTTTAAAAATATAATTACTCAGCTGGTTTTTGAGCCTCATCTTGCTGTCCAGTTTGCTCGGCAGGTTTAGCAGGTTCTGCCGCTGGTCTAGCTTGCTCTTCAGCAGCTTTAGGTTGTGCAACAGCTTCATTGCCAACTTCAGGCTGCTTTGGTTTCTCTTCACCACCACAAGCCGTCAGTGCTAAACCCATTACACCAGCGGCTAGTAATATGGCCAATTTTTTCATTTTTTATCTCCCTATTTTTTGATTTTTTTAAAGAAGTTCCCTACATCAGTCTAGCAAATATTTTCAGTATTGGAAGGATTATCGTCTTACTTTATCATTTTAATCAACGTTTTGATATGCTGCTGCTTAGTACCTGACAAAAAACACCCGGGTCTGTTGCTTCTCGATCAATTTGAAAGCGGGTGAGAAAAATCAGCTATGTTAGGAGCGTCAACTCCCTTTTTTCAATGCCGAAATAACCCCAAACTGGGGTTACGCTCATGAAAATCGTGACTCTAGAATTGAGCAACAAGTTTCCCCTTTTTTAATTAAAAGCTATCAAGTCTAATGATGGGACACCTTGGCGCACATATCCTTACTGCTTCACTGAAATCCATAGTCAGCAATTGTTGGCTGGGCATCTTCGTTTCGCTGCAGGCTCAGGTCGGTTTGAGAGCGGGTCTGGTGAGGTGAAAAACCTAAAGCTCGCTCCCACACCTGAACTCAACCCTTGAAAAGGGTCAGGGCCAGCAGGGTCAGAGTCAAGGATCGATGGCAATATATCCTGAGTAGTATCCATAAGAAAGTCAACGGTCGGTATTCCTGTAGCTAAAAACCCTTCTAGCCAAGACAACTCATCCTCTGGTTGTTGGTTCAACAAATCCAGGTAAGGTGCAACGAGCTGATCGCCACTTTGCTCGGAACTCTTCCGCTCTATCAGACGATTTAAAATTTGCCCCCGTTGGATTCCGTTAACACCCAAAAGTGCCTCTCCTGTTAAGCCCAAAGAAAGCAAGAGCCTTTCATGCTGCACAATCTCCTCAATGTTTTTAGAGCCGCCAATATGCCCCACAATCTTGACAATGTCCTTGCTAGTAAACTGCAAGTCGCGAAGCGTTTTAAAATTCACCAGCACCGCACCTAGGTTTTTAGAGCCACCGATATGTCCCACAATTTTGACAATATCCTCGCCCGTGAACTGTAATGCGCGAAGTGCCTCAAAATGCTCTAGCACAGCGTTCAGGTTCTTAGAGCCGCCATCGTGACCCACCATCTTCAAAATGTCCTGGCCCGTGAACTGTAATGCGAGAAGCGCTTCAGAATGCGCCAACACTGCGTTCAAGTTTTTAGAGCCGCCCTGATGCGCCAAAATCTTGACAATATCTTCGACCTGGAACTGTAACGCGCAAAGCGCTTCAGAATGCGCCAACACCGCGTTCAGGTTTTTAGAGCCTCCGCCATGCCCCACAATTTTGACAATGTCCTTGCAGTTGAACTTCAATGCGCGAAGCGCTTTAAAATGCAATAGAACGGCGTTCAGGTTTTTAGAGCCGCCATCATGGGCTACGATTTTCAAAATTTGCTCGCCGGTGAAATGCCAATCGCGAAGCGTTTTCTCATGCTCAAGGAGCATTTCTATATTTTTCTCGCCGCCACTACGCGCAGCGACTCGCACGATCGTTTCATTAATATCAAGCTCCCAGCCAGTAATCATCTTTGTTAAAGAGGCGTAATTAGCTAACACCACATTAGCTACAGCAGAAGGTAGTTTTTTTTTAATAAACTTATTTGCTTGAACTAGAGTAAAGCCTGCTTTGACAAGCTGCTCAACGTCAGAAGGTCCACATTTTTGTTTTATCACATCAACTCCTGTTATATACCCGTAATCTTTCAAAATGCGTGTTTTTAGGCGCCTTTATTTTTTGTCCTGCCGCATTTTAAAAAGCGAGTAATGACTCATTCCCTTGCGAGTTTTTTAAAATGCGGCAGGGCGAAAAAGAAAAAGCATAAATCACGCATTTTGAAAGATTACGGGTATATACCCAATCTAGCCATTTAGGCTCCGCGTTGTGCCACAGGTTGCACACTTCCTCTGGTTATTTTAAAAGCAATGAACTCACCGAATTAATTAATAACCACGTGAATTGTTAAACCAAAAACTAACTTACAGACATGCAGCCATGCTGCTATTTCCTGGTAAACTTTATTACTTTGGGGAGGCTTTAAAAATTGCATAAGCCTGCGCTTGAAGCAGCCCATCGAATTCTCCTTACGAGCAAAGATAATACAAAACAATTTGTAGCATTACCGTGTAAAAAAGATGCGTTACTGACTTCAAAGATATCCTTTGTTAGAATCCAATCAAGTTTTTATAACCTACTTTGTCGATTATGTCATCCAACCACACCCCCATGATGCAACAATATTTACGGATTAAAGCGGATTATCCTGATATGTTGCTTTTTTATCGTATGGGCGATTTTTATGAGTTATTTTTTGATGATGCGAAACGAGCAGCAACGTTACTGGACTTAACCTTAACCCACCGCGGTCAGTCCGATGGTAAACCCATACCAATGGCAGGAGTTCCTTATCATGCTGTGGAGAATTATTTAGCTCGATTGCTCAAAAAAGGAGAATCCGTCGCCATTTGCGAACAAACCGGAGATCCGGCTACGAGCAAAGGTCCTGTTGAACGACAAGTCACTCGGATTATTACCCCTGGAACGGTGACGGATGAAGCGCTTTTAGAGTCGAAACGCGATCATTTGCTCTTAGCTATATATGAAAGCGAGCAACATTATGGGCTTGCCTGGGCTGATTTGAGCGGTGGCCGATTTCACTTGTCTCAATTAGATAATAAAGAGCAATTAATTGCTGAGCTAACCCGTTTAAATCCCGCTGAGATCTTATTACCTGAATCTAAAATCCACCACGATTTAGCAACAATCTTTACTGTAAAACAAAGGCCGATTTCTGATTTTGATTTAAGCCAAGCTGAAAAAAAAATAACACGGCAATTTTCAGGCCACTCCCTTAATGACTTGGGAAAAGCCGAATGCCCCAAAGCTCTTCCAGCAGCAGGCTGTCTCTTAAACTATTTGCACATCACCCAAAGACAAGCATTGCCCCATTTGAAAGCAATAACCATTGAGCGAACCTCAGATTTTCTGCAATTGGATGCCTCTACCCAAAAACATTTAGAATTGTTCGATACCCATCAAGAGCAACGCGATTTAAGTCTCCTTGCCCTTGTAGATAATACCGCGTCCGCGATGGGTAGTCGTTTACTAAAGCGCTGGCTTGGACGACCACTTCGTCAACATTCAGCCATTCTTAGACGCCAACAGGCGATTCATGATTTGCAGCAATCTAAGCAAGAAGGTGCCATTCACCATCTTCTCAAACAGATGTGTGATGTGGAACGAATTACAGCTAGAATTGGATTAAAATCCGCTCGACCACGAGATCTAGTTCTCTTAACAACAACGCTAGCCTTATTGCCTGAGTTGACTCAATTGCTAACCCACTGCCAATCTAATTTAATTACCCAATTACAAGCCGAATTAAACCCCTTACCAGACCTTCATGTCTTGCTACTTCAAGCCATCAATGAAAACCCTCCCATGCTGATTCGTGATGGCGGCGTCATTGCCAAAGGCTTTGATGAAGAGTTAGATGAATTGCGTGAATTAAGTGAGCACGCCACTGATAAGCTGTTGCAATTAGAACAAGAAGAAAAAAAACGTTCTGGCATTTCTGCATTGAAATTTGGTTACAATCGTGTCCATGGCTACTACATTGAGCTCAGTCGATTACAATCAAACAAGGTTCCAGATTATTATCAACGCAAGCAAACCTTAAAAAATGTTGAGCGATTTATCACGCCGGAATTAAAAACGTTTGAGGACAAAGTATTATCGGCGCAATCAAAAGCGTTGGCCCGTGAAAAATGGCTTTATGAGCATCTATTAGAATCCATTCAATCGTATCTATATCCGCTCCACAAAATAGCTCAAGCCATTGCAGAGTTGGATGTGTTGAATAATCTTTCCGAACGCGCGCAATCTTTAAGCTGGAATTCACCAAGCTTAACTGATAACCCTGGAATTCACATCAAGGCAGGAAGACACCCTGTAATTGAACAGTTATTACAAGAACGGTTCATTGCAAATGATTTGGAACTTGAACCTTCAAAACACGTTTTGTTGATTACCGGACCCAATATGGGCGGTAAATCAACGTATATGCGCCAAACCGCATTAATTGTACTCTTAGCTCATATTGGCAGCTATGTTCCTGCTGAGGCAGCCACCATAGGGCCAATTGATAAGATTTTTACACGCATTGGTGCCAGCGATGATCTAACCTCCGGTCGCTCAACGTTCATGGTTGAAATGACGGAAACTGCGCATATTTTAAATCATGCCACAAGCCAAAGCTTAGTTCTTATTGATGAAATTGGCCGTGGCACAAGCACCCATGATGGTATGGCGTTAGCGTATGCGTGTTGTGCTTATTTAGCAAACGACATTAAAGCCTACACATTATTTTCTACGCATTATTTTGAGCTAACCCATTTGCCTGAACAATTCCCTTCTATTCACAATCGGCATTTGCAAGCGTTGATGACTGAACAAGGCATTGCGTTTTTATACCGTGTAGAGCCTGGCCATGCCACGCAAAGCTATGGCCTTGAGGTTGCGGCCTTAGCAGGAATCCCCAAAGCGGTACTGACATTAGCGACCCAGCAATTGCAACAAGCAGAAAATCAAGTCAAACCGACTAAAGCCAGCAATAAGCCATCACTTGATTCAAGGATTGAAGCTCTACTCTTTGAAGTGGATGCCGATGCTCTTACCCCAAGAGCGGCATTAGAGTTGATTTATCGTTTAAAAGCGCTAAAGGCTGCTGATATAACGGAATAATGTTATAGTCATCTAAATCATGCTTGACAAAAACAAAGATTTAAAATTGATTAATAAATTTCTAATATACACGCTACTTATACTAGTCTGTTGGCTTATGGAAGCCTCAGCTTTTGCTGTGAAGTTAGACATTACAGGGGTCAAAAGTAACGTTCAACAAAACATTCAGACTCGTCTTTCTGAATTATATCGTAACGAATCAATAGCGCAGGATCCCGAAGAAGCCGTTCGAAAGCAAATTGAAAAAGCCATGTATCCGTATGGCTATTTCGCTCCTAGAATACGTGTTTTAGCCCGTTCTCATCAGTATCTAAGGGTTCATATTAACCCCGGACCTAAAATGAGAATAACAAGTCTATCGATTCAAGTTACTGGCGAAGGAGCGAACAATCCTGAGTTGTTAAAAGCGTTACAAGACCTCCCTATTAAACAAGGTCAACTTTTTTTAAGCCCCAAATACGATGAAGCAAAAGAGTCCTTATTAAGCGCGGCTGAACATGAAGGCTATCTTCATGCTACGTTTGAACAATCCGAAGTATTAATTGATCGTAAACAGTATACCACCCACATCACACTGGTATTTAACACAGGACCACAGTTTTATTTTGGTCAGGTTAAATTTGATCCCACGTATGTTAGCCCAGAGCTATTAAGACGCTATCTTCCTTTTCAACCAGGACAACCCTATTCAACAGAACAACTTCTAACCCTTGAATCGACTCTTTCAGCAAGCGGTTATTTTAGGTCCGTTGTGGTCAAGCCACAAATTGATTCGGATCGCACCGTACCCATTGATGTACATTTAGAACGGGTTCATCGTATTAATTATACGTTAGGTGTGGGTTATGGTACGGACACCGGGCCAAGAGGACGAGCAGCCTTACATGTGGTGCCAGTTAACCGGGCGGGCCATAAATTCAACGCCATTGCCCAAGGCTCTTTTAATGAAAACGCCTTATTAGCGCAATATGTGATTCCAGGAAAAAATCCCATCACCGATAATTACAACATCACAGGGAGTGTTTCAAATCTGGATTACTCTAGTGGTTACAGCAATTCGTTTCTATTCTCGCTCGCTCACCAACATATTAAAAAAAATCATCAAAGAGTCTTATCACTGAATGCTTTATCAGAACGGTTCAACTACACCGGCTTCCCTAAAACCACAAAATCCCTCTTCTATCCAAAAGCGGTGTTAACCTGGTCTCATACGACCGATCCCTTATTTACTCCAACGGGGTATAATATTACCCTCAATGGATTCATCGCTCCCAGCATCGGCCAAGCGACAATCGATGCAAAAGGCGCATTAACCATTGATGTCATACGAACCCGTTTGTATCTTCATGGCATTCAAGGGATCACTGGAATTAACAATATATATGAGTTGCCGGTATCGCTTGCCATGTTACTCGGTGGCGCTGAAAATTTAAAAGGTTATGGCTTTAACTCAATTGGTCCTGGCAAAATTATGACTTATGGTGGCGTTGAGGTACAAAAAGAATTCATTGATAAATGGTATCTGATTGGATTTTATGACGTGGGAGACGTATATAAGCCAACACCACAAGCAATGCAATATGACGCCGGGCCTGCTTTAATGTGGGTGTCTCCGATTGGACCCATTAAAGTTGGAGTAGCGTTTCCAATGACCAATCGTTTTAAACGCGTGCCAGGAAGGGATCCAAAACTGGTTATTAACATGGGGCCAGATATCTAATGATGCGATATTTAAAACAGTCAATATATATTTTGTTAAGTGTTTTTATCGCCTTCGTTGCTGTATTAGCCTTTTTCCTAGCAACTACCGCAGGACTTTATACGACCATTAAGCTGGTTGATGCGTTTATCCCTGGGCATTTAACCATTAAAAACCCCGAAGGACGTTTAATTGATCGGTTCTCTTTTCAGGAGTTAGTGTATGAAGATGATTCAAAACAAATCAAATTGGTACAAGGTCAAGTTAATCTAAAACCCCTGCCTTTAATCCGCCAAGCATTAACAATTAAACAACTCCATAGCGAGAAGCTCTTTATCAAAATCAAAGACACTTCTGAGGTGATCGAAGAAACGGCGGAAATTGACTTTGAATTTCCAAAGCTTCCGGTCGAGATTCATATCCATGATCTCACACTCGATGCCGTCGAAATTGAGCAGCTAGGCACAACTCGTATAATCAATCATATAAATTTGCAGGCAAAACTTAATAATCAACTGTGGTCCATTAACCATTTGGGAATCAAACATGTTGGGTTTTCATTTGATTTAAATGCTGAAATCCAGCCTAACCCCCCTTATCATACAATGGCTACTTTAACGATTTCAGAAGTTAAAAAACATAAACGAGCGCTGCAAGGGAACATTCAATTATCGGGTGATTGGTCTCGTTATCAGTGGAAAGGTCAGTTTTCTGGTCCCCTAAAAGGCAAGTTACAAGGTAACTTACAAAATGGGCATCAAATTCAATTAAACGCGCAATGGCAAAATGCCAAGTGGGCTTTAAATCCTAATTATGACTTACTCAGTAAAACAGGGTCTTTAGAAGTTACAGGAACCTGGCTTGATATGAATATTAAAGCCAACACTGCATTTGACCGTCCAATCACTGCGCAATTATCCCTAAGAACCCAAGTAAAACACCAAAAGGTTACAGCTCGCGGCGTTTTAAAAATGCCTCAAGGCAATATTATTAGTAATATTTCATTTGATCCCTCCGCTAAAACGCAGTTCTTTGGCGAAGTACTTTCAAAATCCCTTTCTTTTGAATCAGAAGATACTCCCATTTCTCATTTAGAATTCACAACCCACTTCTCGGGTAACTCATTTGCTTCTTTATCCTTAAACACATCTTTTTTAGCACAATATCAAGCGCATCTTTTACGTGGCGAGATCCAATATCAAAAAAACGCCTTTAACGGCAAAGTTTCACTCGGACCGAATGAACTCACGTTCAAGGGCAAAAGCCCCTATCAATGGGATGCTCACGCGTTACTTCCACAACCAGAGAGTTTGCATCCCGCTTTAACTGGACTCAATACCATCATCAAAGCCGATGCGAACATAACAGGGCCTCAAAATGGACAAATAGAACTAACTGTAAATCCAGGGAGTTATCGCGCTACCGATCAAGAACAGTTACCTTCAATATCTTTTGCTGGTGGCAAAATAACTGCTCAGTTAACGCCAAAGGGGTTATCTGGTGACGGCAAGCTAACTATTGATCGCAATAAACATATTAATCTTAACGTTTCGATGCCACAATACAGCTTAGTCAACCCCTACTCATCTAATCAGCCTATTCAAGGGGCTATTCATCTTAATATTGACTCTCTTCAATTCTTAAATGGAATAAGCCCCACCGTTGAAAAACTACATGGCCAGTTAACCATGAAATTAACCGCGTCAGGTACGCTTGGAAATCCGGCTCTTAAAGGACTCCTTAATCTGCAAAATGCTAGTGTTTACTTTCCCAATCTGGATGTCACCTACAATCCAGTCAATCTTGAGATTCAAACCGAGAATAATCAATGGAACTCAACCGGAAGCATTGTTTCCCAAGGTAATACCTTAACGGTAAACGGCCAAGGTCGGTTTTACCCAACGGTCATGGGAGAAGTTACTCTTAAAGGCGAAAACATTCCGGCCATGAATACCGCTGAATATTCCATCAATATTTCGCCTAACCTAATTATTCAGTTTGAGCCTAATGCGATCGCAATTAAAGGCTCGGTTTTAGTTCCCAACGCTGAAATAAAGCCCATTACCTTTAGCGATACGGTTAGTCTTACTGAAGACGCTGTGTTTGTAAGCCAAAAAAAGGAAACCACGCCGCTTACGATCACAACCGATATTAATTTGAACATGGGAGAAAATGTTCAATTAGATGTCAAAGGTTTAACCGGGAATTTAGTTGGAGGCATTCGAATTCAAAAGCTCCCTGGTTCCGATCCATTTGCCGTAGGAGAGCTTAGAGTTCGCGATGGAAAATACCAGGCTTACGGTCAAAACCTCACCATTAAAGAAGGACAATTAATTTTTACCGGGGGGTTGCTTACCAATCCTGGTATCCGAATCAGAGCCGTACGCTTTTTCAAAAACGCCAGCAGCTTCGCTCCTTCCAATGAAATGTTTGACTTTAGCACCGGAAATCTAGAGACCTTTGATTTAGGTGGCAAAGTTACTGTTGGGGTTGAGGTTACCGGACGAATTAATAATCCCAAGGTAAAACTGTTTTCAATTCCATCCAATCTATCGCAGGCCGATATTCTTTCCTTGATGATCTTAGGTAAGCCTGCTAGTCAAGCCAGCCAGTCCGGAGGACAATTGCTCTTAACGGCCATATCAGCGATGGATCTTGACTCAGGCACTAAGGGCGCGCAACTCATTAATCAGTTAAAAAACACGCTTGGATTTGACTTTAATTTGCAGCGCTCAGCCTCCTATGATCAAGCCACTAACGAGGTAAATCAGAGTACGGCTGTGGTCATTGGAAAATCTATCACCAAACGGTTGTATCTGAGTTATAATATGGGCTTATTTCAAAATGATGGTAATGTTTTAACCATTAAATATCTATTAAATCGGTACTTCAGCATTCAAATAAGCGCTGGCGATACTGGCAATGGCATTGATTTTCTATACAACCATACGAAGGATTAACATGACGTCTTATTCCATCCCTCTTCGCTTAAAACGCTTAAGACAATCTTCACCCATTCGTACGCTAGTCCGTGAAAACCACTTGCAGATAAGCCAACTCATCGCGCCTTTGTTTATTAGTGAAACGTTGCAGGTAAAACGCGAAATTAAATCCATGCCCGGTCATTACCAATTAAATTTAGCGTCGCTTTCAGAAGAAATCGAATCGTTGACTGACTTAGGAATTTCTGCAGTAATCTTGTTTGGCATCCCGGCCCACAAGGATGCCGAAGGAACCGCTTCGTTAGATATAAATGGCATTATTCCCCAGGCTATTAAAACCATTCGTCAAATCAATCCCAATATGATTATTATCGCCGATGCCTGTTTTTGTGAATACACTGATCATGGTCATTGTGGTGTTTTAAAACACGATCACATCGACAATGATAAAACCCTAGCGTTACTTGGCCAACAAGCGGTTTGCTTCGCCGAGGCAGGCGCCGACTGGATCGCCCCTAGCGGCATGGCCGATGGCATGGTCGGAGCTATTCGGCAAGCCTTGGATCAAGCAGGTCATTTTAATACAGCCATATTAAGTTATGCGGTGAAATACAACTCAAGTTTTTATGGTCCCTTTCGCGAGGCGGCTGAAGGCGCTCCACGATTTGGTGATCGCAAAACCTACCAAATGGACCCCGCCAATGGCTTAGAAGCCATCCGTGAAGCAACACTCGATCTCGAAGAAGGAGCTGATGTCTTAATGGTTAAGCCCGCTATGAATTATTTAGATGTTATTTTTCGACTCAAACAAACTTTCCCGGAAATTCCCCTTTGCGCCTATCAAGTCAGCGGTGAATTTTCTATGATAAAAGCCGCGGCAAAACTTGGCTTAATTGATGAAGAGCAAGCGATGTATGAAAGCTTAATCGCCATTAAGCGGGCTGGAGCCGACATGATCATTACCTATTTTGCCAAGGATATTGCTAGACTTTAAATCTTTTCCAAAACTTCTTGTAAATGCTTAACGGCATCGACTTCCATTGCCACCGTATGTTTAGGCGCGTTGGCAAAGGGCACAATAGCGCGTTTAAACCCGTGTTTTGCGGCTTCTTTTAAACGCTCTTGACCACTTTGTACCGGTCTTATCTCACCAGCTAATCCTACTTCACCAAAAATGATGGTTTTACTATCAAAGACGCGATTCCTTAAGCTTGAAACAATTGCGGCTAACAAGGCTAAATCGCTACCTGTTTCGGTGACTTTTACTCCACCAACCACATTGATGAATACATCTTGATCATAAGTTGCGATCCCCCCATGGCGATGCAATACGGCTAATAAAATCGCCAAGCGATTTTGCTCAAGCCCCGCCGTAACTCGCCTGGCTTGCGGGGCATGAGTTTGATCCACCAAAGCTTGGATTTCAACCAACATTGGGCGCGATCCCTCCCATGTCACCATGACTGCACTACCAGGAGTAGGTTCGGGTTGGCGGGATAGAAAAATTGCAGAGGGATTTGCCACTTCTTTAAGTCCGCGATCGGTCATTGCAAACACACCCAACTCATTGACTGCACCAAACCGATTCTTAATGGCTCTAATCACACGAAATCGGCTATCGCTTTGTCCTTCAAAATACAACACACAATCCACCATATGCTCTAAGACACGCGGGCCTGCCAAAGCCCCTTCTTTCGTTACATGTCCTACTAGAAATAAAGCTGTTTGTGTGGATTTTGCGAAACGAACCAATTGCGCTGCTGATTCGCGCACCTGGCTAACGCCACCTGGGGCGGATTGTATTAAGTCGGTAAAGATGGTTTGAATCGAATCAATTACCATCACTCGCGGCTTTTCTTTTTGAGCTTGTGCAATGATGGTTTCAACATTGGTTTCAGCTAATAGTCTTAATCCACCAAGCGGCAGTTGCAGGCGTTTCGCCCTTAAAGCAACCTGTTGCAATGACTCCTCGCCCGTCACATAAAGAATGGTTTGCTGTTGAGAAAGATTCGCTAACGTTTGCAACAATAATGTGGATTTGCCGATACCAGGGTCGCCCCCAATTAAGACCACCGAGCCATCGACTAATCCTCCACCCAAAACCCGATTCAACTCAGATAGCCCACAATCCATTCTAGATTCTCGATCCATGATCACATCTTCTACGAAAGTGACTTCGGAGCGTTGATTTGCATAATTGGCTATACGGCTATTTTTTCCAGCAGCAGGATGTATTTCTTCGACCAAGGCATTCCAAGCACCACATTGCGAGCACTGCCCTGCCCACTGCGAAAAATTAGCCCCACATTGATTGCAGGTATATTTAGTTTTTTGTTTCATTGTCGTTAAACGGATTTGTTGCGTTGCCTTATCATATACGCAAGATACTAAAGAATAAATTAAATCTACCCATTAAAATTTCCATGATAACGTTAGCTCCTCTCTCCACCACACACAGCGTAGGGAAAGGAAGCAAGGATGAAGGGCGTATTTTTTTATGATTCTTGCAACCTTAGACTATGCCAGTATAATGGCTTGATTTGTCCAAGAGAGAATGGCGATGACCAAGCCCACTCAGTTTGAAAAATCCTTATCTGAACTTCAAAAAATCGTCGCCCAGCTTGAACAAGGGGATTTAACGCTGGAAGAATCTTTAAAACAATTTGAAAAAGGCATCACTCTCGTAAAAAAATGCGAAGAGGCTTTAAATCAAGCCGAACAAAAAATTGAATCGCTTTCCGAGAGCAAAACGGCCACAAGTGATGAATCAAATGAATAAGCGTTCTCCATCCACTACCCGCGTCCTGAGCAAGGAAGCTAGCGATATATCAAGAAGCTTAGATCCCGCGGTCAAGCCGCCGGGAATCGGCTTGGAAAAATCCGTTATGAATGAGCAAACGCTGCAGGAATTAATCGCTCGTCATGAGACTATTTTAAACCGCGTTATCGAGCGAGCTGATATTCCGGCAACCAAAATCAAAGATGCGATTCGTTATTCTCTATTTCCCGGTGGAAAACGATTACGACCCATGCTGATTTATTTAGTTGGGACTATGATTCATGCTTCTTTGGATAGCTTAGATTACATCGCGGCTGCCATTGAAATCACTCATTGCTACTCATTAATCCATGATGACTTACCGGCCATGGATAACGATGATATTCGTCGCGGCAAGCCAAGTTGCCATTGTGCTTTTGATGAGGCCACAGCCATATTGGCAGGTGATGGTATGCAAGCCCTAGCCATTGAAATTCTATTCACCCACCTTCCAAGGCATTTATCTGAAAGCAAAACCATCATGATTGCAAAAGAGCTTGTAAAAGCCAGTGGACCCTCTGGAATGGTAAGTGGGCAAGCGTTGGATTTGACGGAGTTATCAAATCCCAACATTGATGAAATAAATCTTTCTCGTATTCATCAGTTAAAAACAGGCAAGCTAATCCGCGCTTGCGTATTAGCCGCTCTGGCGGCGGGAACACCCACCGCTGAGGAGGCTCGTGCTTTAGAAAGGTTTGCCAACCATTTTGGATTGTTGTTTCAAATGCAGGATGACTATTTGGATCGTTATCAAAGTAAAAACTTAGGCAAAGGACGCTCATCTGATTTGGCAAATAAAAAAGTTACTTATGCAACCTTATTTAAGCAGCACGATTTGATCCAAAAAATCAGCGAACACTACGATAAAACGTTTAATGCCCTGAGTTGTTTTGGTAATCGAGCAAAAACTATTTTGGGCATCTTACATGAGTTAAAGCAAAACATTAAATAATAGACGTAGTTGGAATTCCATTGTAATTTTTGATGTTGTCATAAGGTGATTTTATGAGTAGTTTTTATTTGAAGGGTTTAATTGCATTAACGACATTAGCCATTGCGACGATCGCTTTTCTTGCATTCTTAACAAGCACTTCAGTAGCGACAACCGCAGCGGTCACAACTGGTGCTTTGACGCTAACGGCAGGAATTGGAGCCAGTGTTGCAGTCGGGGCTTTAATACTAGTTCCTTTATTGTTGATTATTGGCGGCGTCTGCTTACTTCCTTGTTTATTTGGCAACAATCGTCATCATTACGTCCACACACACTCATATTCCGGTCCCAGTGTAAACGTCACTGGAAGTCGGTTTTTTCATCCCTACCCTGGTGGCTATCATTATCATAACGCAACTCCACATCATCACAGAGGCGACGCTCATCACAGCCATAAATTTACCCAAGTTTTCCCTTCTTCTCATGTTCATCATCATGACGCCCACCCAAGCGATGGAAGAGCTGGCCATTCTCACCAAGGTCCAAGTTCTGGCGTAAGAGTAAGATAAAGGATTTTTCTTTCGCTTGATCCATCTTTAAGCCCTTCGTAAGGAAGGGCTGTGAGGCGACTCAATGAGCGCTTTCAATTTCTTAAAAACCAGCCACCGACAAGGTCACACTCACGGGCACGTAATGTTCAATGATTTTTCGTCCTGTAAGAAGCAAAAAAATCTCTATACATGACAAAAAAATCTGTCATGCCCGCGCAAGCGGGCAACCATTCATAAAAATAAACCAATACCCAAGTCAAGCCACTGAGGATTGTTTTGCTCAATCAGGTATATTTTCCATTATCTGTTCCACTTTAAACAACACATGCCAATTGACTTAAATTGACAATGCGCGTAGCAAATAATGCGAGCAACATATTTACAAAACATGTCATTCTCGCCTTGTTCCAGCTAAAATACGTGTTTAAACTATCCTTCAATTCGCTAATTCACTCTATATACCCGTAATCTTTCAAAATGCGTGATTTATGCTTTTTCTTTTTCGCCCTGCCGCATTTTAAAAAACTCGCAAGGGAATGAGCCATTACTCGCTTTTTAAAATGCGGCAGGACAAAAAATAAAGGCGCTTAAAAACACGCATTTTGAAAGATTACGGGTATATAATCTCCTTTTGGCGATCGAGATTATATGATTTTTATTGTTTGTCAGCGAGTTACTTCTTCTTGACTCAGTGCCAAATCAGAAATGGTTGCCCGCCTTCGCGGACATGACAGATTTTTTGTCATGTACAGAGCAAAAAATTAAAAAATCCTTGACAGAAAAGGAAGTGCTCATTAAACTTCGATTCTCATTTTAGAGAGTATGTTCCAGTTCATTGGGGTTATAGCTCAGCTGGGAGAGCGCTTGCATGGCATGCAAGAGGTCGGCGGTTCGATCCCGCCTAGCTCCACCATCAGTATAATCTTGATGGATACGTTCCAGGTCCCCATCGTCTAGAGGCCTAGGACATCGCCCTTTCACGGCGGTAACAGGGGTTCGAATCCCCTTGGGGACGCCATTCATTGGCACATAACAAACGATGTTTTTTAAGCCAACGCTTTAAAAACATCCAATAAAGCTCCAGGTCCCCATCGTCTAGAGGCCTAGGACATCGCCCTTTCACGGCGGTAACAGGGGTTCGAATCCCCTTGGGGACGCCACTTCTCAATTTGTTAAATCCAATAAACACCACCCTACTGGCTAGAAACGTAGACTGTTTGCTTACGAACAAGGTAATACTTTACAGCGAGCTTAGATCTGGCTCCTGTAAACTCATGCCAACAGATGACCCTCGCTTTTTCTTCAATGCTTGGTCAAAACAATGGATAGTATAAAAGCCGCATTTTTGAAATATACCCGTAATCTTTCAAAATGCGTGTTTTTAGGCGCCTTTATTTTTTGTCCTGCCGCATTTTAAAAAGCGAGTAATGGCTCATTCCCTTGCGAGTTTTTTAAAATGCGGCAGGGCGAAAAAGAAAAAGCATAAATCACGCATTTTGAAAGATTACGGGTATATACCCATGATCGTTCAAAATGCGTGTTTTTAGGCGCCTTTATTTTTTGTCCTGTCGCATTTTAAAAAGCGAGTAATGGCTCATTCCCTTGTGAGCTTTTTAAAATGCGGCAGGGCGAAAAGAAACAGCATAAATCACGCATTTTGAAGTTGATTGGGTATAGAACTAAAGTCGCTCAAAAATTGTTCGCGTATTAAATCCAAATAATCGCTCATGCATTCGATACGCATATTCATCCGTCATATTGGCGATGTAATCGCACACTACGCGTAGTGCTTGCGCTTCGTCTTTTTGGTTGTTAAACAACATGCGGTTTTTGTTATCCAACAAACTGCTGGGGTTGGAGCTTATGGCTTCAAAAAGTCGTAATACAACCGTCTGACCGCCATATTCAAAGGTTCTGGCTTCTTGAGAATCAATGACATGCTCATAAATAAACTGCATCAAATAATCCAGCAACGCTCTCGCTTCTGGGTTTAAGATGATGTTGTACTTTAATACTGGGTTTTCAAAGTCCGAATGGGTTACTTGAAGTTTTGACTCAGTGATAAAGTAATTGACCATCTCGCCAATCACTTGCTTACGAATATACATTTCCGAATTAAATAATTCATCCAGAAGCTGAGAGATATTCTGCCCCAATGGGGTTTGGGACAATAATAATCGTAATTCATTCGTATCAAACTTACTGCGATCAATTAACCTCAAATGAATAGCGTCTTCTAAATCGTGAACCCCATAGGCAATATCGTCGGCAATATCCATCACCGAACAATCAAAGGAGTGATAGGCAGCCTTACCATGAGTATCGTGATTGGGCTTTTGACTGAGCGATTGAAACAAGATTTTATCGGAGCCAGAAAACGGCGATAACAGCCAATCCACTTCCTCCTGTTCACAATCAAAATACCCTTTGGGAGGCAGCCAATCGTTGATGCGGATCGTTTTCATGATAGATTCTTCAACGTGCGGCAGATGAGTGGCAACCACCGTAGATCGTCGAACAGGGTATTTCAATATACCTAATAAAGCGCGGCGAGTTAAATCAAGCCCGTAAGCGCCATAGCTGTTCTCTACTTTTGTTAATAAGCGAAGCGTTTGACCATTGCCTTCAAATCCACCGTGATTGCGCATTTTGTAATTTAAGGCCACCTCTCCCCCATGACCAAATGGAGGGTGGCCAATGTCGTGCAACAAACAAATGACGGTAATCAAATCATCATTAGGCAATAAACCGGAAAGAATAGTTTCCTGCTGATTGATGGTGAGGTTGCGGACTAAACTGCGGCCAATGGATGCCACTTCAAGAGAATGGGTTAAGCGCGTGCGATGGAAATCCCCTTCGTCGGTTCCTAGGATCTGAGTTTTACGCTGCAAGCGTCGAAACGCTGGGCAATGAATCACTCGAGTTCTATCACGCTCATAGGGATCACGATGATCACGGGTGCCCCGCTGGTTGGTTTGCCCGGAACGTCGATGTGTCCACATAAAATACCTTCAAAATAAATCCGCTAAAGAATCATTTTATTAAAAAAACTTCGATTACTAAAGTTTTAATGCAATCTGCAGATAAATTAGATAACTAAGAATAATAATGAAATACGGGAGCGATGTCATGAGGAGCAAGATTCGAGTCGTTACAGTAATTAGCGCCGTACTAATCTTAAATGCTTGTACATCTTATAACCCGCATGGATATATGAATTATCAAACCTATACATGGGGCGGAGAACCGCTGTATCCCGAAAGTTATGATGCAAGTTACACCTCTCGAGATTATGAGCAAGAGAAAAAACCAGTCGTTGTTCCAGAAACGTATCACGTGGGAGCTTATCACTCTCCGGCTCGGGCAAAAGACAGAGACCGCAACTGGGTACAGAGCCAAAGTCCTTCCAACTACACCATAGAACTGGCCGAGGGTGATAAGGCATCAAAAGTCGCCGGAACCTTAGTGAAAGCTCCTAAAACGGATCGACGAGCACAAATACGTTATGAACAAAATGGGACAACGCGTTATAAAGGGTTATACGGTAGCTATCCAACTTATGAAGCAGCCAAACAAGCACTTAATACACTCCCAGATGACGTGCGTGCAGGAGCTAAAATTGAGTCTTGGGGAAGTGTGCAGCGGGTTACAGAATAAGATTTGCTTAGGGACGTTTGGCCGAAAGAATTAATGAAACTTTAGCCAATCCCGCTGTATCAATGCGTTGCGCGTTAAATTGTTTAATGCTAAACGCATAGGTTTGATTCAATTGCTTAAGCCATTGAATGAATAATATAAAAGGAACCGACTCAAACGATAGCTGAATATCTCCCGCACTAAGTTGCTGGAGTTGATAAGGAAAAGGTTGAAACATAGGTATTTTTAGCTTTCTAGCAAGTAGAGATAGCAGTTGGGTATTTGTTAATGGCTGTTGTGGTTTAAGCTGGCTTTTTTGTCCACGGATCTGCTTCATCCAAGCTAAGGTTTCGCGTTTTTCTTTATGTTGTAACGATTTTTGCTCCAAAGCCGTATACAGTGGTGAGAAGATAATCAAATACATTAAATAAATAATCACCGCTGCAATACCGAGCACTAAGGCCACGCGGTCTCTTTCATTTAAGTTCTGCCAATAATGTTTCAACGTTTTAACTCCAAAGTAGCCATAACCTGTCCGTCTTGAGTAGAGGCTTGCGTCTGAGTGACTTTGATATTGGAATTTTGTAACACTTGCTGTAAGGATTCGAGCGCCTGAAAATCTTTACTGGTTAAAGTCACCATTAACGTTTGATTTTGAAATAGCAATTGTTGAATGGTAATACTTTGAGGATTATACGCATTGCCTAAGGTTGAAAGTAACACCCAGAAACGTTCACTTTCCTGTGCTCCGCGACCGGCTTTTAGCGATTGTTCTATTCGAAATCTTGGGCTTATTACTTGTTTCGCTTCAGGAAAAAATTCTTTATAAATTTGTTCAATGCCTTGATCGAACTGCTGAATTTTATGATTTAAAACCAATACCTTAGCAATATTGATTACCAAAACACTAAGCACCAAAACCCCTAGAAGACCAGCCGTGGCAATATACCAGAAGCGAGTTCGGTCTCGTTTCCCCCCTCGCTGAAACTCCCCTTGGCATAAATTAATGATTTTGGCATTGAGCAGACGCTTAGCGATCCACTCATGAGCCTTTTGATCAATCTGATTCGTTGGATGTTCAGCGGATAATTCGGGACTATCGTTAAAGACAAGTAATTCCGTCTCAGGATTATTAGCCAGATACACTCTTGAAAGCTCAAGACTTAATGCGCCTTTAAATTTAGAATCATTCACCAAAAGAACCTCTTTGGTAAAACAATGCTCACCGTTCTGAAGTGCGAACCAGTCGAGTGTAATCGCGTCAAATTTGATTTCAGATGATTCAAGTGTATCAATCGTAGCGGCTAAATACGCTTTATCAATCACCGCCACTAGATATATGTTGTGTTTATAATGCTGTCGATCAAATGCGAAATGAAGAGAAGTGACGTTTTGAGCCAGTTGTTCTTCAAGGGCGTAAGGAATGGCGGAACGAGCTTTACGTTCTCCTAGCCAAGGAAGGGGCACCTCATGCAAGCCACAGGTTTCTGTCGGGAGTACCACCAACGTGGTTGCTCCTGCCTGAAGTTCTTTAATTTTCTCTATGGTACGCGACGATAAAGGGGCAACAATATGCCCTTGGCTATCGAGCGTTACACTTAGGATCGTCTCCTCATTAGGATAACGAATAAACAGGAAACAGGTATTCATGAAATTCCTTATGCATAGGCGTAATCATGAATTTTATGCGCTGAAGCCCAATAATGTTTTAATTGCTGTGATAATAAATAGACCACCAATGCGTATTGTGGGCTAGTATTATAACGGGTAATTACGTAAAAATTTGGATAAGCAACCCAGAATACCTCACCTTCATCTGTATTTAGCTCAATTAGACCCGCTTTTTTAGGATTATTGGAGAAAGAGTGTTCAGGTTTAATGCCAACCGAAATCAATTTATTCAAATCATAATCAGCAGTCCTGCTGTTGGTACGAATCCCCTTATAACCACTTCCTTCAATTTTGGCAGGTTCTGCAACTTGATCGTTTAATTTCCAACCGTGCTTATGAAAATAATTAGCCACGCTGCCAATCACATCTTGATCATCATTGATTAAATCCCGTTTTCCATTGCCGGTGAAATCAACGGCATAGTATCGATAGCTGCTGGGCATAAATTGCGGTTTTCCAATGGCTCCCGCGTAAGACCCTTTAAACTCAGTTGGAGAAACGCCCTGTTCTTTGCAAAGAATTAAATACTCTTTTAATTCTTTCTTAAAGAATGGCGCACGCTTAGGGTAATTAAACGCGAGGGTTGTCAAAGCATCCAAGACACGATAGTTGCCTTGACGCTCACCATATAAGGTTTCAACGCCTATAATTGCCACAATAATGTGCGGAGGTACACCAAATTTCTGTTCGGCTTGTTCCAACGCTTTTTGATTGGCTTGCCAGAAGGCGATTCCCTTACGAACGCGTTCAGGTGTTAAAAATAAAGCTTTATACACATCCCAGCTTTTCTTTTCATAGGGCCGATTCATCGATTCAATAATTTGGGGCTGGAATTGTGCTTCTTTAAGCCATGTGACTAATTGCTGTCGATTAAATCCATCTTGCTTCACCATGGAATTAATAAATTGTTGCACTTCTTTTCGTTTAACCAGTGCCTCATCCGCCTGCGCTGAGTATGAAACAATGAGTAACCCAATCACAATCAATCGTCCAAGTATATACATGCGACATCCTTAAAAAACGGCCATTTTAGTCATTCAGACATTTTAACGTATTTGTAACGCCGAGACCACCTGGAGTCAGCATAAACGGATCTAAATGAACATTGTCGATTCAAAATGTCTACTTTCGGAGCTTTATGCGCGGAATCCAGTTTCAACATTTATTCAAGATCGTATGGATGCCGTGCACAAAGCACGGCAGGTGGGCAAAAGAAACCTTAATAATGTCTAAAAATTAGATGCGTTTATCCTGCACCTGGGGTTTTTACGTTTGATTTGGAGCGGTTTTGATATAAAATGGCTGAATTTATCAGCAGGTTTTCAATTGAGCGACTTAACGCATATTCGTAATTTTTCCATCATTGCACACATCGACCATGGCAAATCCACCTTGGCGGATCGTTTTATTCAACTTTGCGGTGGATTAACTGACCGTGAAATGGCAGCGCAAGTACTTGATTCCATGGATATTGAGCGGGAACGTGGGATTACTATTAAAGCGCAAAGTGTTTCATTGAACTACAAAGCGCGCAATGGTGAAACCTATCTCTTGAACTTCATTGATACCCCAGGACATGTGGACTTTAGCTATGAAGTGTCTCGCTCTTTGGCGGCTTGCGAAGGTGCCATATTAGTGGTTGATGCCGCACAAGGGGTCGAGGCGCAGACGGTTGCCGTTTGCTATACCGCCATCGACCAAAATCTAGAAGTCTTGCCCGTACTTAACAAAATTGATTTACCACAAGCCGAACCCGAGCGCGTGATTGAAGAAATTGAAAACATCATTGGCCTTGAAGCCAAAGATGCCATTAAAGTCAGTGCTAAGGTAGGCTTAGGGGTTGACGATGTTTTAGAAGCGCTAGTGCACCGAATTCCTCCACCAAAAGGCGATCCGGATGCGCCCTTGCAAGCGTTAATCATTGATTCATGGTTTGATAGCTATTTAGGCGTCGTGTCACTCGTTCGTATTGTCAACGGCTCGCTGCACAAAGGCGATAAAATGCATGTGATGTCAACGGGGCGAAATTATGATGTCGATGAAGTTGGTATATTCACCCCTAAACGAACCAAAAAAGAATGCCTGCAAACGGGGGAAGTGGGCTACGTGATTGCAGGGATTAAAGAAATACAAGGAGCGCCAGTCGGTGATACCTTAACTCTTGAGAAACCACGGGCTGAAAAAGCGCTACCTGGATTTCAGCGGATAAAGCCTCAAGTCTATGCGGGATTATTTCCCATCAGCGCCGATGATTTTGAAGCGTTTCGAGAAGCATTAGCTAAATTGAGCCTGAATGATGCCTCATTATTTTATGAACCTGAATCTTCTGAAGCACTTGGATTTGGCTTCCGATGTGGCTTTTTGGGCATGCTGCATATGGAAATCATTCAGGAGCGTTTGGAGCGTGAATATAATCTTGATTTGATCTCAACCGCTCCTACCGTGGTTTATCAGGTTGTCACAGCCAAAGGTGAACCCTTAATGATTGACAATCCCTCGCATTTGCCACCCTCACCGCAAATTAAGCAAATGCTAGAACCCATTGTTCGTGCGAACATCTTAGTGCCTCAAGATTATCTTGGACAAATTATTAGCTTATGCGTTGAACGCCGCGGTATACAAGTGAACATGACCTACACCGGTCGTCAGGTTTCAGTGGTGTATGATCTTCCGATGAGTGAAGTCGTCTCCGACTTCTTTGATCGTTTAAAATCGGTCAGTCGAGGATACGCTTCTTTAGACTACAATTTTATAAAATTTCAAGAAGCTGATCTCGTCAAAATGGATATATTAATCAATGGAGAGCGGGTTGATGCCCTTTCGGTAATTGTGCACCGCAGTGTGGCGCATACTCGGGGTAAAGTTCTGGCTGAGAAAATGCGTGAATTAATTCCACGACAAATGTTTGATGTAGCTATTCAAGCCGCTATTGGTAATCATATCATCGCTCGCCAGACCGTCAAAGCGTTACGAAAAAATGTAACCGCCAAATGCTACGGCGGTGACGTCACACGCAAGCGTAAGTTGCTTGAAAAACAAAAAGCCGGTAAAAAACGCATGAAACAAGTGGGTCAAGTTGAAATTCCACAAGAAGCGTTTATGGCCGTATTTCAAACGGATAGAAAAAAATAAGGTATATTCATGAATTTTGCACTGCTATTAGTTTCATTAACCCTGGTAACGGGGTTAATCGCTCTTGTGGATATTCTTTACTGGTCCAAAAAGCGAAAGCCCAATCTAAAGCAAGCTAAAATTATTGAGCTTTCACGATCATTTTTTCCAGTATTCCTTATAGTACTGTTACTGCGCTCTTTTATTATTGAACCGTTTCGAATACCTTCCGGATCGCTAGAACCAACCCTTATGGTGGGAGACTTTGTCGCGGTAAATAAATTCGCTTATGGATTACGTTTACCGGTTTTAGAAACCACAATATTGCCCATATCCAATCCGAAAACTGGCGACGTTGTTGTATTCCGTTGGCCGCCAAATCCTTCTTACGATTACATAAAACGCGTTATTGGTGTGCCTGGCGATAAAATCGTTTATCATAATAAAATGCTGACCATCAATGGTCGTGAAATGAAGCAAGACTTTGTAGAATACACCATGGATGAAAGCTCTGGAAAACCAGTAGCAAAATTTAAAGAGACATTAAACGGGATTGAGCATAATATTTTTGTCCGTCCAGATGTAAAACCGGTTGATTTTGAAGTTGAAGTGCCCGAAGGCTATTACTTTGTAATGGGTGACAATCGCGATGATAGTGCTGACAGCCGTTACTGGGGGTTTGTTGCGGATGAATATCTTCGCGGCAAAGCTTTTTTGGTATGGATGAGCTGGAACAGCAATACGGGCATGGTTCGTTGGTCAAAACTAGGCAGTATCATTCATTAATAACGAGGCGATATGAATAAACAATCAGGGATGTCTTTTCTTGGAATGTTGTTCACCATGGCGGTGGTCATTATTATTTTGGTCACATTAATGCGCATTGTGCCAGTTTACATTCAACATTATACGGTAATTAAATCAATAGAGATCTTAGACAAAATTCCTAAAACCGAATTTTCAGACGATGCCATGACGAATGCCAGTATTTTAAGGAAGAAATTGACGAATCAATTATATGTGAATGGGGTGGAGATTCCTGAAGATAAAATTCTGATTAAACCCAGCGGTGATGGACGTTATACTGTTGCCATTACTTATAAAGTCACGAAATCTCTTGTCGGGAATATGAGTCTTTTGTTCGATTTTGATCTATCCCGTGAGGTAACCATTGGTCGAGATTAACTTACAACCGTTGTGCAGAAAGTTAGGGTATAGCTTTAAAAACATTAGTCACCTTAAACAAGCCTTAACACATTGTAGTGCTGGCGCAGTCAATTATGAACGTCTGGAGTTTCTAGGCGACTCTATTTTAAGTTTTGTCATAGCCAATGCCTTATATAATAAATTTACGGATAAAAGCGAAGGGGAATTAAGCCGCTTGCGCGCTTATCTCGTAAAAGGAGAAATGTTGGCCGAAGTCGCTTTGGAAATCAACCTTGGCGATTATTTATACCTAGGCCAAGGAGAATTAAAAAGCGGTGGCTTTAGAAGAGCTTCAATTTTAGCCGACTCCTTAGAGGCCGTATTTGCGGCTGTTTTTTTAGATGGCGGAATGGAGCCTTGCCAAACTGTTATTTTGAATTTATTTAAGACACGTTTAGACGACGAAGGATTACATGATAATTTAAAAGATCCTAAAACGCAGTTGCAGGAATTTTTGCAAGCGAAAAAATTCCCTCTGCCTAATTACACCTTACTAAAAATTGAGGGCGAGGAACACAATCAAGTCTTTCATATACATTGTGAAATTCCCGACTTAAATCTCACTACGCTAGGCAAAGGCCCCAGTAGAAGAAAAGCAGAACAACGAGCGGCGAAAGAAGTATTAAAACTGGCCCGAAAAATGAGTAACTCTACTACCCGCTGATGCGCTGACAGAGACAGCGCTTATCCCACTGCCTCTGAATCCTGTTCAGCCTGTTCTCTTTGCGAGCCATCAATTCTCAATTCTAGCCACATGGCATTTAGCACAGCAAACGTACAAGCTAAGCCTGTACCTAATATCCATGAAAAGTACCACATAATATATTCTCCTAATAAGCCGATTCTTTATTTTCTAACAGCGTATCAGCCGTGACTTTACCCCTCAGAACACGATATACCCAAGAGGTGTACAGTAAAATAATCGGTAAAAAAATCACAGTCGCAATCAGCATAATAAACAAAGTCAAATGACTAGATGAGCTATCCCAAACCAATAAACTCTGAGAGGGATGTGAGGAAGAAGGCAAAATAAAGGGGAACATGCTCACACCAACCGTTGCAATAATCCCAAACACCGATACGCCGCTAAAGAAAAAAGCTATCCCCGAAAACCGAATCAATAGTGGCGCTAATAAGGCTCCAAGGATCCCGGCGATTGGGGCAGTTTGGGTAATAGGATACTGTTGGTAATTTGAAAACCAAGCATGCGATTTACGAATGGCCGATTTATACAGGGGGTTTGATGGACCTTCATGAAGAACCACGTTCGTTAGTGCGTAGCCATCGATACGAAAAAAGAGCCAAAGTCCACCGGCTACAAATAGAAGTACGGTTAATAAGGCACCCCCTCTCGCAGCAATGTTAGCTCTGCGTTGTAGATGACCTTCCGTTTTAAGATTTAAGTAAAACGCTCCATGCATAGCCAACATTGCAACCGATAAAAGACCACACAGCAGAGCAAAAGGGTTTAATAAACCAAAGAACGTCCCGGTATAAAAAGGACGTAATGTCAGATCAAAATGAAATGGCACGCCTTCTAAGACATTCCCTACCGCAACCCCAAAAATTAAGGAAGGAACTAACCCACCGATAAACAGTGAGTAATCCCATACATTTCGCCACACTCGACTCTCAAGTTTGGAACGATACTTAAATCCTACCGGTCGTAAAATTAGGGCTAACAAGATAACCAACATGGCCAAGTAAAACCCGGAAAACGATAATGCATATAAAGCAGGCCAAGCTGCAAAAATAGCTCCACCCCCTAAGATAAACCACACTTGATTTCCTTCCCATACCGGCCCAATGCTGTTGATCATAATGCGTCGTTCAGTATCGGTTTTGCCCAAAAAAGGTAACCACATCGCAACCCCTAGATCGAAACCATCCATAATGGCAAACCCAATAAGCAATACCCCTAACAGTACCCACCACACCACGCGTAATAATTCATAATCTATTGGCATAATTTTCTCCTAATGGGCGTAATTATCGGGGCCAAGACGAATGTATTTGACCATCAAGTAAACTTCCACAATGGCTAAGACGGTGTAGAAAATAATGAATCCTGCTAACGAGGTTAATACTTGCGCTCCTGTGACCGAGGACGTGCCGAGCATGGTCGGTAAAACGCCTTGTACAACCCATGGCTGACGTCCATACTCGGCAACAACCCAGCCTAGTTCAGCAGCAAGCCAAGGTAGCGGCAAGGACCAGAAAGCCAGGTGCAAATACCAGCGTGATGTATGAAGTTTGCGCTTAACCGATAAATAAAACCCAGAAGCAAACAATAAAATAAAAAAGAAACCACATGCCACCATGATGCGAAACGAGAAGAATAAAGGACTGACATGCGGCTTTAAATCGTTAGCCGCTTGATCAATTTGAGCTTCAGTTGCATCAGTTACGTTTTCTGTGTATTTTTTTAACAACAACCCATAGCCAAGGTATTTCTCATGCGCCTGAAAATCAGCTTTAGCTTGTGCATCATTCCTATCCTGTTGCAATCGAGTTAATGCATCATAAGCTAAAATGCCTTCACGAATACGTTCTTTGCCCTCAGCCACCAATTCGGTTATGCCCTCAAGCGGTTGATTAAAAGAGCGCGTTGCAATGATGCCCAGTGCATAAGGGACTTCAAGACCATAATTTGTAGACTTCGTTTTTTCATTGGGAATGCCAAATAAGGTTAAACCTGCTGGGGCTTTTTCGGTATGCCACATTGCTTCCATCGCAGCCAGTTTCATTTTTTGGTTATTATTGGCCACATAACCGCTTTCATCCCCAAGAACCACTACAGACAAAGCAGAAGCTAAACCAAAGGAAACGGCAACGGTCATTGAACGTTTTGCAAATGGAATATTTCGCCCTCTTAATAAAAAGTAAGCGCTGACTGCTAACACAAAAATAGCACCAGTCACATAGCCAGCACTAATCGTATGCACAAATTTAGCTTGTGCAACGGGATTAAACATCACGTCATAAAAACTAGTCACTTCCATTCGCATGGTTTCGAAGTCAAATTTTGCTCCGACTGGGTTTTGCATCCAACCATTCGCGATTAAAATCCATAACGCCGATAAGTTTGTGCCTAACGCCAGAAGCCAGGTACAACACATATGTTGAAACTTTGTTAATTTATCCCAGCCAAAAAAGAATAAGCCTACAAAGGTCGCTTCAAGAAAAAACGCCATCAACCCTTCAATCGCCAACGGTGCGCCAAACACATCACCAACGTAATGAGAGTAGTATGCCCAGTTCGTCCCAAACTGAAACTCCATCGTTAATCCAGTTGCAACGCCAAGCACAAAGTTGATACCAAATAGGACTCCCCAATATTTAACCATTTGCTTCCAGATTTCCCGCCCAGTCATCACATAAACGGTTTCCATAATGGCCAACAAGATCGACAGCCCCAGCGTTAATGGCACAAAAAGAAAATGATACAGAGCAGTTAATGCAAACTGCAGGCGGGATAAATCAACAACATCTATACCAGGAATCATAAATCACCTCTGTAAAAGGTTAAAAAAATCCTTGAAAATTGTTTGTGTCTAAATGATCCATTCAGGCACGACTGCTTGTCATTGCAAAACCATTCATGGCTAAAAGAGCTACGCTAATTCAAAGACGGTTATATTTATGAACTCTGCTCAGCAATACTAGGGTCGTTGTAAGCTCGGGCTTTAAGCATCCAACCTTGGGTGTCGATAGACTTATGCGTAGCCGGTTTAATACACACAAACCATAAGAGCATTAACAAAAAAAACTTAATAATGAGCGTGATTATAATATCTCGTTTTAGACAAGTCATATCAACCATCCAACATACAAGCGCTTGATTTTGAGTGAACAACTTGAAAGGAAACCGCCTAGTGCTCTAACAACTCCATCAATTCAAGCCATTCTTCTTCGGCTTCAGTCAGTTGCCGAACTAGTTTACCACGTTTTTCGGTTAATTCCTTTAAGCTAATGGCTTCGGAATTTAAATAAAGTGACGAATCAGCAAGTTTAATTTCTAACGTTTTAATTTCAGCTTGGTAAGATTCTATGGTTTGCTCTAATTTTTTTAATCGATTTTGCTGGCTTTTCTTTTCGCGATAATCTGAGCTTGGAGCCGTCTTCTGAATTTGGGCAGGAGTTGCCTGATTGAGCAACCATTGATGATAAGCATCAACATCTCCATCAAAAGGCTTAATGTTTTGGTCATAAACGAGATAAAAATCATCAACCGTGGTGCGTAAAAAATGGCGATCATGTGAGATCACAATAAGCGCGCCCTCATAACTTTGCAGAGCGATTTCAATGGCTGAGCGCATTTCCAAATCAAGGTGGTTGGTCGGTTCATCCAATAAGAGTAAGTTTGGACGTAACCACACTAGTTTCGCCAACGCCAATCGCGCCTTTTCACCCCCCGAAAAGTAATGGATTGGCGCTAAAGCCATGTCACCTACAAAATTAAATCCACCTAAAAAATCTCTAACCGTCTGCTCGCGAACATCTGGGGTTAATTGTAAGATTGTTTGCACGGGGCTTAGTGCGCAATCTAAATCTTCTAATTGATGTTGAGCAAAATAGCCGACCTGAAGATGAGGTGAACGTTCGATGCGTCCCGATTTTGGAGGTAGATCACCGGTTAAAGCTTTAATAAACGTTGATTTTCCTTCCCCATTTGGACCAAGCAACGCAAACCGATCCCCTGGATTTAGAGATAAGTTCACTTTGTTTAATATCAGACGTTTAGGATCATAACCAACGCTTGCATCCTCACAACGAATTAACGGTTTTCCAGCTTTAGGACAGGGGTAAAATTCAAACGTAAATGGCGAGTCGATTTGCGCTTTAGCGATGATGTCCATTTTTTCAATCGCTTTTAAACGGCTTTGCGCTTGCTTAGCTTTGGATGCCTTGGCTTTGAAGCGATTCACATAGTCCATCATGTGATTAATCTTAGTTTGTTGCTTTGTATAGGCCGCTTGCTGCAGCGCAATTGCTTCGGCGCGACTTCGTTCAAATCGGCTGTAATTTCCGGTGTACAGGGTCGCTCTTTGTTGATCAAAGTGGAGGATATGAGTGACCAATGCGTCTAAAAATTCTCGATCGTGTGAAATCACAATCACTGTTGCAGGACTTTGCTTTAGCCAACGTTCGAGCCAAAATATAGCTTCCATATCTAGGTGATTAGTCGGCTCATCAAGCAGTAATAGCTCAGCAGGTGTCATCAAACAACGAGCAAGGTTCAACCGCATTCGCCATCCACCTGAAAAGCTATTCACGCTAGATTGTTGCGCGGTTGTAGAAAATCCCAAGCCGGCTAAGATCGAGGCAGCCAGTGCAGGCTTGCTGTAAGCCCCAGTTTGTGACATGCGATCATGGCAAGCCACAATGGTTGCATCATCACCAGTATTTTCAGCGGCTGTTAGCTTCTTGAGCAACATTGCATACTCTAGATCGCCGGCTAAAACATAATCAACGGCAGAGCTTTCACTATCGGGAAGATCTTGAGAAAGATGGCTGATTCTTAACTGAGCATTTAGCTGACATTCACCCGCATCAGGGGTTAACTTTCCCAAAACCAAACTGAAAAAGCTGCTTTTCCCACAACCATTACGTCCCACCAAACCAACTTTTTGTTTTTCAAAAAGAGTAACGGTCGCCTGTTCCAATAAGATTTTATTGCCACGCGCCAGAGTCATTTGATTGAGGGTAAGCATGTTTTCACTGCGAACTATTTGAATAAAACTGAGCTAGTTTACCATATTACCCACCGCGAGATAAAATATTTTAAACATGACAACAACAGACCCCGCGGTCGCTGCCGCGAAGATTCGAGTCTCTGGAGTCGCTAAGATTCAGATCACTTATATTCTTGTTTGCTACCTTTTACGCCACATCACATTACATTTAGCGTTTGCAGCGTCCTCTAAAAGCTCTATTAATGGCCACGCGCGTTTTGATAAGCTGATTGGTTCTTCTTCCGAATACTCATCTTGATAGCCAGAGTTTTTAGGTTCATCTTCCTTATGAACTTCAATAGACTGTTTCAAACGATTTAAAGCTCCCTGTACATCCTCTGCCAAAATTGCGCCAGGTACTTCACCACTGTGCCCCATCATCTTGATTAATTTCACAGCCACATCACCAAACATGGTTATATTTTCATGCGCATCACAGCTAAAGGTTACCAACATCCTGCTCTCCTATAAATTAAGGGTTTGAATAATAAAAAATATCATGCTATTACAAAGATTAAAGAATAAAAATAGGAAGGAACTATGAAAGCAAACAAACGTCCAGTCGTTTTATGCTGTTTAACCGTCTTGCTTTCCAATAATGCCTTTACCCTACCCTTAACCCCTAGGGATGAACCTAAAGCCGATAGTTTTTACATTTGCTATGAAAAACGATGTCCAAATAATGTGACTATGACCCCAGTTGTAAAATATACCCGGTACAAATACATTGGTTGCGTCATTAGCCGCCTGCCTTGTCATTTGTATCATGGTGATAAATTTAATCCAAATCACGGTCCCTTAAAACAATTCCAATGGGTAAACAACTATCCAGACGCGTTAAATTCATTTTATCGGTGCGCCTATAGTTAACCAACCTAGAAAAAGTAATTTCAAAAAAAAAGCCCACAATGTGCGGGCAAACACTTTATTAAGGAATATCTATACCCATGATCGTTCAAAATGCATGATTTATGCTTTTTATTTTTCGTCCTGCCGCATTTTGAACGATCACGGGTATATAATACAATTTAGTTTTTCTTATTACCTGAATCCTGAACTTTACCGGTCTCTTGTGTTTTCTTTTGTTGTAGCATTTGCTGTTGTTTTTGCTCAATAATTTCCGAATATAAATAAATTTTGGCAAAACTTGCTCCAATACACTCCCCAAGCAACCGTCCCCATTTTGAGGCAGATTCCTGCGTCATCATATCCGGTAACTTATCATTATATTTTTTAATGCAAGCATCGGTTAAATCAGGAATTTCTTTAAGGCATTTATCATACGTGACTCCCATGTCCTTAAATCGGCCCGCAATGGAAGGATCTTCAAGAAATCCTTTACAAATTGGTTCGGGCACCACTTTTCTTACCTGTTCTAGCCATTGATCTTTTGGCATTTGGAGAGGTTGAACTTGCCCTGGAGCCTCGTAAGGAAGATTCTGCTTCGGCGGTGTTTGAGGGGCTTGATCATTGGCCGCAAGGGCTAAAGCAGGAAAAAGAATCATGCTCAGTCCGATTCCTTTGTAACAGTGAGTCAGTTTTGACATGGTATATTCCTTATTGTTGAGTGAGTACGATTTTTATACGAAATACAGAGTGACAATCTAACCTATCGTTTATTTTTTCAATTTCTTGATGACCTCTTCCAACGATTCAACTTCGCCTGAGTAATGAAAATAAATTCTTCGGTGCTCACAATCAATAATGCTTAATGCTTCTTGTGGCTTTCCATCTAATTGCTTAAATATCCAGTAAATCCCTTTAGACTCGGAATCATGTATGGTTTCAAGTACATCCAACATTCTATCTTCTTCGAACTCAAAGTGAGTACAGATAAGTCCGCCAGGTTCGCGAGATATTTTATAAGCAAAGTGTCTTTCTTTCATTCTCTTCTGCCAATTGATACCTTCTACGTAATGATATCGACCAGAAATAATAAAAGTTGAGATAAAAATGCAGTATTCTTACTAAATGGCAACAAGAGATCGTTAGCTGCAATCTCTAACAGCGTCTAGCTGTAATCCCTGCAAAGTATTACTCTGCAGAAGCTGCGCGTTCTTGAATTCGCTTCAAGGCAAGCTCCAATCGATTTATAACGCGCGACTTACCTAATAACGTTAAAGTCACATCAATGGATGGGGATGAGCTGTTTCCTGTAACCGCAACTCTTAACGGCTGAGCAATTTTACCCATACTAATATTATATTCAGCCGTGATGTCGTTAATGCATTGCTGCAAGGTATCTGGTTGCCAATCTGAGACGTGTTGCAAACATTCATACAACGCTTTAAGAGGCTCTAAAATAACAGGGCGTAAATGTTTTTTTACTGCCTCTTCATCATACTCAATACTGTCTTGATAAAAATAAAGGCTGGTTTCGCATATCTCAGCCAAAGTTTTGCACCGCTCTGCTTGGATAGAAACAAGCTTCGATAACTCCGGCCCTTTGGTCCAGTCAATATTGGCTTTCTCAAACTGCCATTGTAATGATTTTGCCACTTGCTCTGGCGCGTCAAATTTCTGGTAATGTTGGTTTAACCAATATAATTTTTCATAACTAAAACTTGCCGCCCCACGACTGACGTTCTTTAAATTAAACATTGCAATCATTTCATCAACGCTAAAAATTTCCTGATCGCCATGAGACCAGCCGAGTCGAACCAAATAATTCAGTAACGCATGAGGAAGCAGTCCTAGTTCTTTAAATTGCAACACGCTTACTGCCCCATGACGCTTTGATAGCCGTTTGCCATCGTCACCAAGGATCATTGGCAAATGGGCAAAAATAGGAATCGGGGCATTTAAAGCTTTAAATAAGTTAATTTGGCGCGGCGTATTATTAATGTGGTCGTCCCCGCGAATCACATGCGTGATCTCCATATCCCAATCATCCACGACCACGGCAAAGTTGTAGGTTGGATGACGATCGGATCGTAATAAAATTAGATCGTCGAGCTCACTGTTTTGAACTTGTATCTCACCATAAACTTGATCAGTAAAAGAAACTTCGCCTTCATGAGGATTTTTAAAGCGAACGACAAAGGGCTCGCCAGTATCAGGTAGATTTTGGTCACGGCAATGGCCGTCATAGCGTGGTTTTTCTTTGCGCTCAAGTTGCGCTTCTCTTAACGCTTCCAAGCGCTCCTTACTGCAATAACAACGGTAAGCCTTACCTTCATCCAACAGCTGTTGCAAAACATCCATGTAACGAGAGTAACGTTCGGTCTGATAAAAGGGCCCTTGGTCAGGAACTAGACCCAGCCAGTTCATGCCATCTAAAATGGCCTGAACAGACTCTTCAGTGGAACGCTCGCGATCGGTATCCTCAATTCTAAGAATAAATTCCCCTTGATGATGACGAGCATAAAGCCATGAAAACAATGCAGTTCTTACCCCACCAACATGTAGAAATCCAGTAGGACTTGGGGCGAATCGGGTTCGTACAACCATTTAAAGGGCTCCGTTGTAAGCTTTAAAAAATTAGAGGTATAATTCCAGGGAACAAAGTATAGCGTGACTTTGTAAGGGGCGCAAAGAAGCAGTGACTCAACAATAAGGAATTGCATTTGAAAAGCATTGGTATCAAATACCAGTTAAGAATTACCACCTTAATTCCAGTTATGGTGGTCGCCCTTTTGTTCGCTTTATTTTACAACGGCCAGTTTAGTCGTGATTTATCACAATATACCTCTCGTTTGGGTGAAGCTTATATCCGTCAATTGCTTCCAGCGGCGCAACTTGCACTACTAAGAGACGATAAACGCATTCTGCAAGGGCTGGTAGATGCCTCCACCATTAATCAAGAAGTTAAAGCCCTAGCTTTTTATAATGCTAAAGGACAACTCCTGGCCTATCGTGGGGGAAAACACTCTTTAAAGCATCCATTCAAACCTCCGGAATTCACAGGAGACTACATTGAAAGCAAACAGATTAATCCCTACAGCGTCAATTTCGTAGCCCCTATTACCTTACCTAAGTTCAATCTTTATTCATTTGCACCGTTTAAGGCACCGAGCAGCCCAATAGCATTCCAAGCTGATGATATTTTAGGTTGGCTTTCTATTGATATTGACACCCAAGCCACATTGATTAAACGCTACCAGATGTATATCGTCACCATCTTTATTACCCTGTTAGGCCTTTTAATTGGACTCAGTATTCATTATTTCCTCTCCAAACGAATTTACATTCCTATTGCTCGATTAAGACGAAGCATGAAGCAAATTTTAAGCAATGAATTTGAAACAGAGATTAAAACCATCAGCAAGGGGGAACTTGGGACAATCGAGCAAGGTTGCGCGCATCTCCAAAAGCAATATTTGATTATGGTCAATGACTTAAACCAATACATCGAAACGGCAACGCATGATTTGCAAAAAAATCTAGAACTTTTAGAAGAAAAAAATATCGAACTCTCTCTAGACAAAAAGAAAACTGAAGAAAAAAGCCGGCAAAAATCAGAATTTATTGCAAACATGAGCCATGAGATCCGTACTCCCATGAATGGAGTAATTGGATTTACCAACGTTTTATTAGAAAGTAAGTTAGATCCTTTACAATTAGATTATGTGAAAACTATAAAATCTTCTGCCCAGGATTTATTAGCGATCATTAATGATATTCTGGATTACTCCAAAATGGATGCTGGCAAGCTGCATCTAGATTGCATTCCTTTGGATTTACGGGCCTGTATTGATGAAGTATTCACCCTGCTTGCTCCAAATGCCCATAAAAAAGGCATTGATTTGATTCCATCGACAGACATCAGGGTCCCCAAAACCGTACTTGGAGACCCGCTGCGTTTAAAACAAATTGTTAATAATTTAGTGGCTAATGCTATAAAATTTACCGATCATGGCTATGTATTGGTACGAACTGTAATTGAGCATGAAACCGATCAGGACTATACCCTTTGTATTTCCGTAACGGATACTGGTATTGGTATTGCGGAAGCTGACCAAGCCACGTTGTTTAATGCGTTTAATCAAGCAGACACAACCATTACCAGACGTTTTGGCGGCTCTGGTCTTGGATTGGTCATCACCAAAAAATTAGCCGAGCACATGAATGGCCGGATTTCACTGACCAGCAAACCACACAAGGGTTCAACCTTTTCCGTTCATATTAAGCTTGCAAAATTAGCGGCGTATGAAATAGAAAAACATCAAATCCATCGCTTTGGAAATTTAAAGGTGATTTGCTTTGATGATAACCCGCTTCATTTAGAAGCCCTAAATAATGGCCTGGCGTTGTGGGGAATTAGGTGCGTGCTTGTAAACTCGTTCAATGAGCTAAGTCATGCGTTCAAAACCCACCAGGATTGCCATTTAGCCTTTGTGAATGTCAATCAAGGTTGTGAAAAGCAAGTCGCTGAGGTCATTCGCACTCAAAAAACCCCTACTGTTTTAATTTCAAAATGGCTGATTCCAGAATACGAGAAATGGGGGGCGAAAGCGTTTCTTTTCAAGCCTGCGAATATTCAAAAACTACATGATACGATTGAATCCGTGATTAATAAACCTTATCTAGAAGAACCCGAACTATGCCTTGGTTCAAATGAGCTTCACTCTTTACGAAAACAATTTAAAGACCGTGGACTAGAGCTACTGATTGCAGAAGATAATCCGGTTAATCGTAGGCTTTTGCATTCACTGCTTGGAGAAAATGCTACTATTGAATCGGTGAACGATGGGATCGAGGCCGTAACTCAGTGCGCTCAGCGAAGATATGATGTCATTTTACTTGACTTACAAATGCCAAACCTCAATGGGATTGACGCAGCCAGACGTATTCGTCAGCAATCAATGCTTAACAAACTTACTCCCATTATTTTAATCAGCGCCAACAATATTCTTAACAACGATGACTTACAAAAAGCAGGTATTAATCTTTGCTTACCAAAACCATTTGATGAAGGAATGTTATTGCATCATTTAATTGAAGTGGTGAATCAATCCAAAGCGACAGCCATTGACTGGTCAATTTGCCTCAAACGAGTCTCTGGCAATAAAGAATTAGCCGTTGAATTTCTGGAGAGATTCGTAAAAGATCTTGAACAAGAACGCATGGAATTTATACGGCTTAAAGCTGAAAATAATCTGCTAGGACTAGAGCGAGCAGCGCATAAACTTCATGGTGCCTGTTGTTTCTGTGGCGTCCCTCATTTGCAGCGACTCTCGGCACAACTTGAATTGTTTGCAAAAGAAACAAAACCAAGTCGCGTTTTTGAACAAACCTTTAGGCAGCTTATACAAGCCATTGATGCCGTTCTTGATGAGTATAATAATTTTTATCGAGCCTCAGAGGCCATTTGAGTGTACCTGATTACCTCCAGCTAGTTTTGTGGACAGCAAGATCTAGGCTTTAGTTTAGGCAGCGGCCCTAAAGTATCGCAAGGAGCGAATCTTTAGGGCCGCTGCCTAGGTAATCTTACGTTTTATAAAACAAATAGGGAACGATCATGTCCGTTAAAAATGCAATTTATGCGCAATCCGGTGGTGTCACTGCTGTCATCAACGCTTCAGCTTGTGGGGTCATTCAAACCGCTCGTCTTCACCCGGAACAAATCAGCAAAGTATTTGCTGCTAAAGATGGGATTATTGGCGCTTTAAATGAGGATTTAATTGATACCTCACTTGAAAGTGATGACGACATTGCCAAGCTAATGCATACCCCATCTGGTGCTTTTGGCTCCTGTCGTTACAAACTTAAAAATAAAAATGAGGAATTTGAACGTTTGCTTGAAGTATTTAAAGCGCATAATATTGGTTATTTTTTTTACAACGGCGGTGGCGATTCTCAGGATACAGCCAACAAAGTAGCGCAAATGAGTCAGGAAGCAAACTTCCCAGTGACGTGCATCGGCATTCCAAAAACCGTCGACAACGATTTGCCCTTTACCGATAACTGCCCTGGTTTTGGTTCGGTTGCGAAATACATAGCCATCTCTACTCTGGAAGCTGGAATGGATGTTGCCTCTATGGCCGCTACATCTACGAAGGTATTTATTTTGGAAGTTATGGGCCGACATGCCGGATGGATAGCAGCCGCTAGCGGACTTGCGGGCAAAAATGATAACGAACCGCCTCACATCATTTTATTTCCCGAAGTACCTTTTGAAGAAGAGCGCTTTATTAAAGCCGTCGATCAATCCGTTCAACAATTCGGTTATTGTGTAATTGTCGCCTCCGAAGGAATTCGCGATAAAAATGGGAAGTTTTTAAGCGAAGCGGCACTTCGTGACGCCTTCGGTCATGCGCAATTAGGTGGAGTAGCCCCGGTAATTGCTGATCTGATTCAAAGTAAACTTAACCTTAAATACCATTGGGCTGTCGCCGACTACCTCCAGCGTTCTGCACGTCATATCGCGTCAAGAGTCGATGTTGAACAAGCGTATGCGTTAGGAAAAGCAGCCGTTAAATTAGCGCTTGAGGGCCAAAATGCCATCATGCCCATTATTGTCAGAGAACAACATTGGCCCTACCTTTGGTCCATTGGTCAAGTGCCGCTTAACGATGTGGCTAACGTGGAAAAAGCAATGCCTGCTGAATACATCCGAGAAGACGGCTTTGGCATTACCGAGCGTTGTCGAGAGTATTTACTGCCCTTGATCCAAGGAGAAGCTTACCCTCCTTATGTCAGCGGCCTTCCAGATTATATCCGACTAAAAAATAAGCTGGTTGAAAAAAAACTGTAATTAAAAACCGCCCGAAGGCGGCTTTCAGTGTATTGCGTTATCGATTATCTGCAGTTAGCTGGGCGAAATCTATCGTTTAAGGTACCACCAGTACAAACCCAGGTCACTTCACCGTTGGCTTGTAACGTTGGGGTTAACACGATAGTTCCGTTTCCAGCAGCAGCAGTATACGTTACCGTAATGGCTGCTGTTCCATCGCCAGCAATGCCAATAGAAGTCACGTTTGCAGTAGCTGCGGGACTCACATAACCTGTTGCAGCTTGGGTCGCGGGTAATGCGTTGTTGGAGATAGCGGTTTCAGAAACGGCCAATTTTGCTGCTGAAGCCAAATTCAGTCCTTCTGTTACACGAGCACGGATTGTGTAATCTTGATATGCTGGAATTGCAACAGCAGCCAAAATACCCACGATCGCCACCACAATCATTAACTCAATTAATGTAAAACCTTGTTGTTTCATGACTTCATCCTCAAAAATTATAAACTCAGTAATATAAAAGCAAGTTCTATGCCAATGTTGTTATTATTAATTCACCATCCTTGATTACAGTGCAAGTATTAGGCCAACTCATTTTAATGCTTCGTCGTATAGTTATAAATTTTATTTATTATTCAAAAAGATAAACAATATAAAAAGCTTCCAAATGGTTTCATCACATTAAATCGTTTGATGTTTTAATAAATAATACGCTAGCCAAACTTGAGTGTTTTCATAGGCAATACTGTTCAATTTGGTCACATTATGACACTTGGGGTACACTATTAGATGTGTACGACTAGCGGCAGTTGATTGGGCGATAGCGTGTTTCCAAAGTTCCCCCAGTACAAATCCAATAAATATTATTAGTCGCATCTAAAGTAGGGAGAAAAATAATAGTTCCATCACCTGCCGCCGGGGTATAATCAATAATGACTGTACCGGAGCCATCATCAGCTATCGTGACAGATTCTACATTGTCTGTGGGCGCAGGACTAAGATAATTGGTTTCAGCTTGAGATAAAGGTAGGCGCCCATGAGTGGCAACCGTATCCGCAACCGCTAGTTGGGCCGCAGTAGCGAAAGCAAGCCCCTCGGTCACGCGAGCTCGCACAGTGTAATTTTGATAAACAGGAATAGCGATAACAGCCAGTATCGCAACAATTCCTAACACCACTAAAAGCTCAACAATGGTAAAGCCTCCTTGCTTCATCCATGCCCCTAATTTAGAATATATGTAGGTTTTTCCGATAGTTATCGGCCTTTAATTATTACATTGTCCATCAAGCTAACAAAAAACGCAACCAATCGTCAAACAGCAGCCTCCACCCCGAGAGTCCTGTGCACATAAGCTTTATCCGCCAGACCGATTTCGTAAATAAAACTTCTCTACTTGGCCTAACTTGTTCAAGCCACCCCATGCATTACTAGATAATCCAATAATTAACAATGCTTTTATTAAAGCACTCACTGTACGGTACGATTTTTGAAAACGTCGCTGCGCTCTCGCAACGACCTTTTCAAAAATCGTACCGTACAGAGAAAACACTATTAATACTGGCCAACAAACATGACAAATACCGCCTAAATGCGTATACTTTTATCATTATGAAAAAATCTTTATCCAACAATGAACAGAAAGCTAAGAATTCAAACCACATTGTCCGAAGCGCTTAAAGCCGATGCATTCATCATTGAAGATGAATCCCATCAGCATCGTGTTCCCCAAGGAGCAGAAACACACTTTAAAGTAACCGTTGTTTCTTCCTTGTTTGAAAATACAACGCGAGTGAATCGCCATCGGCTCATCAATACCTTACTTAAAGATGAGTTTGATAAAGGGTTGCATGCATTAAGCCTTCATTTATATACGCCAGAGGAATGGAATGCACGAGGCGAAGAAGTGAACCCCTCTCCTGCTTGTCGCGGAGGAAGCCGTCGTGAAACAATCTGAAGAAACTGGGTTTTGGCAAACCACGCTTTCACTCCCCAAAAAGGGCAGAGGCTTTCATTTGATCACCGATGATATTCGTTCAGCATTGGCAAATATGCCTGATGTGCAAGTCGGATTACTGAACATTTTTTTACAACATACCTCCGCATCGTTAACCATCAGTGAAAATACTTGCCGGGAAGTCAGGGAGGATTTAGAACAATTTTTCAACCGAATTGCACCAGATGGTTTACCACTCTATACCCATACCGTGGAAGGCGAAGATGACATGCCTGCCCATATCAAGAACGCGATGCTTGGCTCAAGCCTGACTATCCCGCTAAACAATAACTCCTTATGGTTGGGGCAATGGCAAGGCATCTATCTTTGCGAACATCGCAATCATGCTCCCGCACGCTCGCTTGTACTGACTGTACAAGGCCGTTAAGATTATGATCTAGCAGATGGAGAACGAGATTCGCTGCCAGTATTTTCTTCTGACTTAGGTCTAAACGTACCAATATGTGTGCCAACGGTATATAGATTTGTCAACAAATGTACTACATTAGCAGCAGGTGATGCAGAAGAACTAATAAGCGCCTGAACAGAACGACCAAATCCTGCAGAACTAGCTAATAAACTTAAAAAATCACGGACAGGTCCGTTTTCAGGGTCGCCTAATGCCGCTACTGCCAGAGTAGAAACAGACATTGCAAAACTTGCCTCAGCCCCACTGGCTTCGGGCTTTGTGAAATAATCATGAGCGGTTAAGATCATTGCAACTATATTAAGCAGCTGAGCTTGGGAACGAAACGAAGTTGGATTAAAAAATGCAAATGGGTTTTTCATATATATCCTGGATCGATGATCAATTAAAAATCATACAAGAAACTGTAAAAGCACCTTTTACCACGGCATGAATAAAATTAAAACCCCGTAACGTTTCAAGATATTAATTTCACTCAAAGGGTTCAATATTTGTCCATTATTATATACAATTGATTAATTTTTAATGTATAAAGAGTGTTTTTTGTACCGTTTACTAAGAAGAGTTTCGCCAACGATTCACTTTCCCATTGTTCACAATGATGACTCTCAGTCAAACCGATCTGTGACTTTACTCTATAGGCAGCATCACCATACCCCCATAACGACCACCAGTTTATTTGTTGGTCCATTTGGATACTACGGGATGCATTGGCGTGTACCAGGTACTTTTGGACCTCGTTTTGCTCAGCCCTGGCCAATGACTGCTGGAACAGTGGGACTAATTCAACCCCCCTCTCTCTCATTAACAAGGATTCCAACCTATCCATTTTACTTTTCAGCTCTAGGTATTCCACAAGCATTAACACACATACCAACAATAGGTTTAGCAGAATCCAGTCATGGTACCGAGAGCTTGGATGAAGAACTCTCTAGAGCCAGACCACTATCTGACTCAGGTACAGAAATAGCAGATTTCGATACAAACGCTCAAGTTTTAGAACAAGAAACGATACCTTCGCCGATCATTCCCTCAGGCACAAATGAAACGTTTGAGCATTCAGGATTGTTAGACACTATCCATGTTTTTTTAAATCAAAATGCAGCCATGTTATGGAAAGCGCTTGGCATTGGCATGATGGTAGTAGGAACGCTTATTTCTCTTGCCGGAGGAGCAATCATTACAGCCAGTGCGGGTACAGCCAGTGTTCCCGGAGTTATCATGGCCGGAGCTGGTGCGGGCATTGCAGCTGCTGGCCTTGGATTTTTTTGCATGGGTCGCGCAAAGAAAAATGACGATCTGCCCCAAGAAACCAACCCAAGCCCACAACCCGCATAAAATTCGTTGTAGTCCGGATGCCGCGATTCTGGCTATCGTCTTGCATCATACACTACTAGGCGCACATTGATTTTACCTTTATAATGAGTATCTTTTTGCCAGTTAGGATTTTGCGGTTATGAAAGCCTGGTCTTCAGAGAAAATTTCTGTTCTTGCTTTGGTTTTATTAATCACAGGCGCAATTGACAGCATCCGTAATTTACCAGCTACCGCGTTATTTGGTTCTTCTTTAATTTTCTTTTTTACGTTTTCAGCAATTGTCTTTCTTATTCCAGTCGCCTTAGTGGCAGCAGAGCTTTCCTCTACCTGGTCCGAAGAGGAAGGTGGGGTGTACAGTTGGGTTCGTCATGCGTTTGGAGAAAACTGGGCTTTTTTTACCATCTGGCTGCAATGGATTAACACTATGGTGTGGTATCCAACCATCTTATCGTTTATTGCAGGAACGCTTGCTTACCTCATTAATCCTGAATTAGCGCAGAATAAAGTCTATTTAATTACGGTAATTTTAATTACATTCTGGTCGCTTACAATCCTTGGTCTTGCTGGGTTACGCGCATCCGCAGCCTTTGCAAGCTTTTGTGCGATTGTTGGAATGATTATTCCGATGGGGTTTATTATTTTACTGGCGATTATTTGGGTGCTTCATGGTAATCCTATCGCGGTTGACTTAAGCCCTGGAAATTTAATTCCTCGTTGGCAAGATACTGATTCCTGGATTTCATTAACCGCCATCATGACCTCATTTTTAGGCATGGAACTGGCAGCCGTTCATGTTCGAAACGTCAATAACCCGCAGAAGAATTTTCCTAAAGCGATGTATTTTTCGGTAATTTTAATTTTAACCACCATGATTTTAGGCTCATTAGCCATTGCCTTCGTCTTACCGCATGCTGAAATCAGCTTAGTCCATGGCGTGATGCAAGCGTTTACCAACTTCTTTGCGGCCTATCATTTATCGGCATTAATGCCCTTAATGGTGATTTTGCTTCTGCTGGGTAGCCTGGGCAACATGGTCAACTGGATTATTTCACCTGCCAAAGGCTTGCTCATGGCTGCCGATCATGGCTTTTTCCCCAAGTGGTTGTATAAACTGAATAAACATGGCATTGCTTCTCGGATATTAGTCTTACAAGCTGTTTTGGTCACGGCTCTATGTAGCGGGTTTATGTTATTCTCCTCCGTAAATGCCATTTATTGGCTCTTTACCGCATTAAGCACCGAACTGTACATCTTAATGTATGTGTTAATGTTTCTAGCCGCCATTCATTTGAAGCATAAATACGCCGACATCCCAAGACCATTTTCCATACCAGGTGGTCGTATGGGTTATTACTTTACCTGCGTATTAGGATTAGTCGGATGTTGCATTACCTTAGTCATAGGATTTTACCCACCCGTCGAAAGCATGGATGTGGGAGGGGTAAGCCATTTTAGAGTAGTCTTTACCAGTGGCATCGTACTGATGATGCTTCCCGCGCTGTTATTGTATTCGCGAAAAGCATGGATTCATGGGCGAGTTAAGTTAATGGTTTAAAAAACAGAAACACGGTTCAATTATTGGGTAACTAATTGCTTAGCGAGGTCTAAATCTTCTTGGGTATTGATGTCTTGCAGGGGCTTGGTGCAAGCCGTTGCGACTTTGATGGGGTAGCCTAACCATAGGGCGCGTAATTGTTCTAACGCTTCGGCTGATTCTAGGGGGCAAACGGGATGTTGGACAAGCTCTAATAAAAATGAGGCGCGGTAAGCGTATAAGCCGATATGGCGATAATGCAAGGACAGATCAGTAGGATTATCCCGATTGGCAGGAATGGGGCTTCTTGAAAAATACAATGCATTGAAGTGCTGATCACGAACCACTTTTACCACATTGGGGTTATCGCGAGAAGTATTATCTTCAATTGGCCAGCATAATGTCGCCATAGGCGCATCCGATGTCGCCAAGGTTTCTGCGACTTGGGTAATCAGTTCCGGTGCTATAAAAGGCTCATCTCCTTGCACATTTACAATGATGTCATCCGGTTGAAACTCGCTTTTAGCAACCACTTCGGCAATGCGATCGGTACCAGACTGATGCGTGGGTTTTGTCATCTCAACCGCTGCATTAAAAGACTTAGCCAACGAAAAAAGAGCTTCATGATCAGTGGCTATTGTGAGGCTCTTGGGATTAGCTTTTAAGACTTGTCGATATACCCGCTCAAGAACCGTAAGGCCATTTAACTCCATCATGAGTTTGCCAGGTAACCTAGAGGACTGATGACGCGCAGGAATAATGGCATGAAAATCAAGGCTCATAATTCGTCTTTTTCCTCAAGCGTTAAGAGTCTCGCTTCGTGTTCAAGCATCACAGGAATTCCATCACGAATGGGATACGATAAGCGGTCAAAACGACAGATCAATTCTTCGTTTTTTAACAACAACTTGCCTTTGCAAACCGGGCAAACGAGAATTTCCAGTAATTTTTTATCCACGTGGTTCTCCATGAGTGACTTGGTTTCGAATATACACAGGCAACGCCTCTTCAGCACTGGCTGCTTTAACAAGACCAGATTGTACCAGATTTATCATTGCGATCGCATTAGGGTATACCAAGACCTTATCTTGGATAAGGCAGCGCACGTTATCCGGAAGTTCATCCCAATAGGTATTAAAGCCGACGCCTGCTAAGAGTGTAGGCTGTTCTTTGCTTAACCGAATGTGATGAGCGTTCGACACCTGCTCCTGGGCTTCATAAAATGGATCGTTGAACTCCCCCCAGTACAATTGATTCATGCGGGCATCTATGACCGCGAGAATAGGAGTGGTTGGAAATTGTGCGGCTGGGATTTGTGACGCTTCAAACGCAATGGCTGCGAGCGTGCTCACCGGATATAGGGGTAAATTTTGAGCATAGGCCAACGCTTTTGCTACGCTGCACGCGATGCGCAACCCGGTGAAACTCCCGGGTCCACGGCCAAAGATAATACCATCCAACTGATTAAACGCGATGCCTGCATCCTTCATCATTTCGTCAATCATGGGTAATAATAATTGAGCGTGCAGACGATGCGCATCCTGCTCTTTATGATAAATTTGGCCGTAAGCAGAAACGGCAACGGTTGCTTTTTCAGTCGAAGTATCGATTGCTAATAAATTCATGCGATTCTTAATTTTAATGGAGTTTTGATCTTGAGCTGCATTCAACGATCAACCCAGGGTTTCAGTGAACTCAATGACTTTGGTTTCCTCTCGTGTTTTTTGCATGTTTGGTAAACTCGCAAAAATTTTACGTCCATAGTCTCGTCCAGTTAACCGAGGATCTGCGATCATTAATACACCGCGATCAGCGCTATCGCGAATGAGTCGCCCCACCCCCTGTTTTAAGGCCAAAATGGCACTGGGTAATGATAACTCATCAAACGCCGATAAGCCTTGGGCTTTTAAGTACGCCATTTTACCACGCATTATTGGATCTGTGGGGCTGGCAAAGGGTAATTTATCAATGATCACGCATGATAAGGCCTCCCCTTTTACATCCACCCCTTCCCAAAAAGTAGCCGTGCCTAACAAAACCGCATTGCCCAACTCGCGAAATCGTGCCAAAAGAATCGGCTTAGCTTCTTCCCCTTGAATTAATAAAGGGTAAGTTAACAAAGGCTTTAAACGGCGAGCTACTTCATTTAATGCTTTATGGCTAGTAAATAAGAAAAAACAGCGGCCCTTACAGGCGTTAATCACCTTTAAGGCTTTTTCAAGTAACCGCTCATAATAGCGGTGATCTTTGGGATCAGGTAACCCACGAGGTAAGTAAAGTAACGCTTGTTCTGGAAAATTAAAAGGACTGGGTAGTTGTAAGGTGTTTGTATCTTGTAATCCTAACGGCCTAGTAAAACAATCAAACGAGGACGCCATAGTTAGCGTGGCTGAAGTAAAAACCCAACTGCTGGATTGTCGTTTTAATAAGGAAGAAAATGACTCTGCAATATCATACGGGGTTGCATTAAATACCAATGCCTGTTTAAAACGCTCAATCCAACGAATATCCGTGCGTTTAGGGCGTTCAAGAGAAACTAAACGCTGGCTAAGTTCCATTAAACGTTCTTTACAACGCATGAGTCCAGGCTCATCGGCTTGTTCTATACCCGAGAAGCAAGCTAGCCAATCGTTCATGAGTTGTTGAAGTTGTAGAAGGCCAGTTTTAAACTCTGACTTTTGCAGAGCTTTTTCCCATGGAATACGTTCTTCTTGTCCTGGAAGAGACATTAATAATTCATCGATGATTTTATCGAGTTGGAGACTCAATCGTTTTAAAGGCTGATTTGCTAAATCAAGAATTGGCCATTCCTTTATCACATCCTTCATTAACTCTTGAATCTGGCGGGTTCCTAAGCGTTCACCATAAAAATTTGAAGCGATCTCAGACAACTGATGTGCTTCATCAAAAATGACCACATCAACTCCCGGCAGTAATTCGCCAAATCCTTCTTCTTTAAGCCGTGAATCCGCAAAAAACAAATGGTGATTAATGACCACCAAATCAGCTTCTAGTGCTTTTTTTCTTGCTTTTACGAGATAACATGTTTGATACGCAGGGCATTCACTGCCTAAACAATTATCGCTGGTCGAGGTTACAAAAGGCCATACTGAAGAATCTTCTTTAATTTCTGGCAGTTCGCTTCGGATCCCTTCTGACAATTGACTCATCCGTTCTCGAATGAGTAAGATGTCTGCCACGCTTTGTTGACTAGCAAACTGGCCTTCCTCTGCATACAGTTCTGTGCGATAACGGCAAATGTAATTAGCACGCCCTTTGAGATTTTGCACACGCGCCGATAAGCCAAGCGCTCGAACAAGCATGGGCAAGTCTTTTTGAAACAATTGATCTTGTAATGTTTTGGTCGCAGTAGAAATCAGTGTTTTTTTACCGCTTAAAAGACAAGGAATGAGATAGGCAAAGGTTTTTCCTGTCCCGGTTCCTGCTTCGGCCACTAAAATGCCGTTAGACACAATCGCTTCTGCAATCGCTATAGCCAAATCACTTTGCTGCGGGCGAGCGACAAATCCTGGTATAGCCGTATAAAGACGACCCTTTTCAGCCAGTGCCCGCTCACAAAGTTGAACCAGATCGTCCGTGAGATCTTCTATTTCTTCCACTCTTTTTGTAAGTATTTTAATTTATCCTCAACGCCTTCCCATTGCCCCGCATCCTCTGGCGCTTCTTTTTTGGCCGTAATATTTGGCCATTGTTGTGCAAGCTCTGCATTAAGCGCTAGAAATTTTTGTTGTGAATCAGAAAGATCGTCTTCAGAAACAATCGCCTCCACAGGACACTCTGGCTCACATAGGGCACAATCAATGCACTCATCAGGGTGAATCACCAGAAAATTAGGCCCTTCATAAAAACAATCAACTGGACACACTTCGACACAATCGGTGTATTTGCATTTAATGCATTGCTCAGTCACCACAAACGTCATAGCAACCCCTCTACCACTTAAAAAAGATGCGGCTATTAAAGCATAGATCAATTCGACTCGCTAGCGTATGAGAGAAAAATTGTAGGGAGTAAAAATACAGCGCTACCCCACTATCTTAGTATGAATTGCCGTTGATCATTGTCCTCGATTAGTGAAGCTGGAGCGAAGATGTGCAGGAAAGTATCGCGCCCAGGTTCCTGGGTGCCAGATTTTTCTCACACCGAGGTGCTGCGAACTCGAGCACCGGGGTTTACATCAATAAATGAGGAGCACAGAGTAAAGCTGGAAGTAAGGTGTATGGAAAATATGGTGCCCAGGGCCGGAGTCGAACCGGCACGGGATTTAACTCCCGAGGGATTTTAAGTCCCTTGCGTCTACCTGTTTCGCCACCTGGGCATTGTTTTGGAGGCTGAGGCCGGAATCGAACCGGCGTACACGGCTTTGCAGGCCGCTGCATAACCACTCTGCCACACAGCCAGTTTAATAACGGGTTAAAAAAAAAGCGACCCTTCTTGTCGCTTTGATTGGAGCGGGAAACGAGATTCGAACTCGCGACCCCAACCTTGGCAAGGTTGTGCTCTACCACTGAGCTATTCCCGCGCATCTACGGGAGGCAATTTTACCGAAAAATGCTACCCTGTCAATAAAGAAATTCAATTTTTTTTAGTTAATGATGGCCAAGCGATCATTAGGTAAACGGTCATTGACCAAATCGTTAATATTGCTGACAAATATAACAAAATAAATCCGATCATGCCCCACCAGGATGTATTTGGGTGGAGGGCTAATAGCAATACAAGTGCTATCATTTGCATGACCGTTTTTACTTTTCCAATATAGCTCACTGCAACACTGGCGCGACTACCGACTTCAGCCATCCATTCTCGAAGTGCGGAAATAACGATTTCGCGGCCGACAATAATAATAGCCGGTAAAGTAATGTAGTTTAAATCTTTCGCCCCAACCAACAAGAGCAGACTAGTTGCAACAAGAAGCTTATCCGCAACGGGATCAAGAAACGCTCCAAACGGAGACATTTGCTCAAGTTTTCGCGCCAAATATCCATCTAACCAGTCAGTCACGCTTGCTAAGGCAAAAATTACAGCGGCTAATGCATGGGCCCAATCAAATGGCAAATAAAAGACAACGATAAACACTGGGATGAGCATAATACGCATCAGAGTTAATATATTTGGCAAACTGGTTATGTGACTCACAAACGACCTCTGTTTTATCTATTCCATCTTAAGCTGCAAGTATTCAGCCAATTGCTTATAATCGTCAAATACTTTCTCTGCGCCAGCGATTAACAATGCTTCAGCAACGTCTGGCTGATTATAAAAATTAACCCCCAGTGCGCGGACGTTTAAGGATTTCGCCATTTCAATGTCACTGACAGAGTCTCCTATCATCAACGTCTCTGCAGCAGTTGCGCCACAAACGTCCATAATCTCTTCTAACATCTGCGGACAAGGCTTAGCGGGAACCTGGCCTGCGGAACGGGTGATCGTAAAGTAGTGTTCAAGTCCACTCGCTTGCAAATCACGGTGCATGGATTGTTGTCCGCGATTGGTAGCAATGGCTAGATCGAGTCCTGCATTATGCATTGTGTTGAGAATATCCTGTGCTCCTGGGAGTAAATACACGTCCATAGAACGCATAGCCAACGATTCACGGATCGTTTCAAACAGCTGCTCGGATTGAACCGGTGAGATCTCTGGGAAAATTTTTTTAATGGCGATGACCAAACCATGCATTAGGTATTTACGGGCCTCACGCTCATTAACTTCCCCTAAGTTCATCCGTTTTGCTTCTTTGTTTAAAACATTCAGCACTTTGCCGAGTGTGTCGCCTAGGGTCCCTTCCCAATCGAACACAACCAAACGATAGGTGCTATTCATAAGACGGGGTGCTCCTTAATCGTAATGTAGTCAATGTCTCTTTGAATCGCTCGTCTAATTCTGCTTCAAAAACATGTTCTTTGTCTTTCAGATTAAATTGAATTGACCGTGCATGTAAATACAATCGTGAAGTTCGTTTTGTCACTGTATCCAAAGGAGGCTGGCCGCCATACTTATTATCACCGGCTATAGGATGGCCAAGATAAGCGCTATGAACGCGGATTTGATGCGTTCGGCCAGTCTTGGGATAAGCTTCAACCAAACACCCCTCATTAAAATTTTCGAGCAGTTTGAACTGGGTTTGGGAGGACTTGCCCGCCTCTTTAATGACAACCATTCGTTCGCCAGATTTCAATAAATTTTTTTCCAGGGGTTGATCAACCAAAATGTTTTTTTTCCCTGTCCAGGATTTATTTAACAAAGCCCAATACGTTTTTTTGACCTCACGCGCAGCCAGTGCCGCCTGAATTTCACGTAGTACGCTTCGCTTTTTTGCTAACACCAAACAACCGGATGTTTCTTTATCCAGACGATGTGCAAGTTCAATATAAGCCAAATCTGGACGGGAAGCCCTTAAGGCTTCAATCACTCCAAAACTGACGCCGCTTCCGCCGTGGACTGCAAGACCTGCTGGTTTATTAATCACTAACAACGCCTTATCTTCGTAAATAATGCTGTTCATCAATGTTTGATTTAATTTTTGCCCGACCTGCACTTCCTGAGGTACTGTCACTCTCACTGGCGGAACTCGGACTAAATCACCTGTTTCCAGTCTTGAAGCTGGTTTTGCCCGCTTTTTATTGATTCGAACTTCGCCATTACGGATTAAGCGGTAAATATGACTTTTAGGAACGCCTTTAAGAATGCGGAATAAATAATTATCTAGTCGCTGACCATTTTCCTCGACGCTGATTTCTTTGTAGTGAACACCACTCATTTAATAATAAACCTGTTTGCTGTATGTGATTTTTTTGTTATTATTATATATAGGGTCTATTGGCCCTATTGAGCAGATTAAAAATTAATCTGCGACAGAATTATAACGCATAAACGATTATTTAGTTTAGCGGCTGGCTAAAAAACCAGCCATTATACATTAAAATGCGCTTTCCTTAAGTATTGATAAAAGGAAGCCGCCCATTACCAGAGTCAAATTGAATACATACTCAACAGATACCCGCGCATGGAATCTATGCTATCAAACGAGCAGCAGACCTTACTACAAAAAGGCTGCATGCGCGCGGTCTGTTCAACAGAGTCTGTCTGCAAGTTGTTTAATTATGCGAAAAAATGGAACATCGCTAAAACAGCCTCAATTTGCGGTAAATAGACCGCTAACATTAACGAAACCCAGCGCTTTTTTAGAAAAGATACCCTTTTTTTCAGCGATTAAGCGGTTGGAAGACAAGATGTTGAATCTTGCACACCTATTCATCAAGACCAGTCGAAACAGCTTTTATTTCATGGCTCATTGTAGCAATAAGGCTACAACATCAAGTAAACCTATCGAACATGAAGCAAAACTGTTTCCGAACTGCTCCAGTGAATCTGCAGTCAGCCTCTCAAGGTTTTGGGCAACGCTTAAAAATAAATTCTCTGACCGAGTTGCTTTACCAGCAGCCACTTTGCCCTGATCATTAAACCGATCTAGGTTGCAAATATTCTGCAGTGGTAAGTACTAACAAGAGAATCCCTTTCAATATCATTACTTCTGGTCTGGCGCCCTATTATGGGGTTAGAGATGGAAAAAATGTTAATTAATGCAACGCAGTCGGAAGAAGTGCGCGTTGCTCTGGTTAAAGACAATGTATTATTTGATTTAGATATTGAATGTCCTTCTGAAGCGAAGAAAAAAGGAAACATCTATAAAGCTGTTGTCACCCGACGCGAACCAAGTCTTGATGCCGTATTTGTGGAATACGGGTCAAAAAGACAGGGATTCCTGCCGTTGAAAGAAATCGCTCCTGAATACCTTTCAAAACATCCCGATCAATTTGGTGACGAACGTCCACCGATTACTTCCCTCATTCGTGAAGGCCAAGAATTACTCATTCAGGTGGATAAAGAAGAACGTGGTAATAAAGGTGCTGCTTTAACCACCTATATCACGCTAGCCGGCTGCTATTTGGTGCTTATGCCCAATAGCCCGCGCTCAGGGGGAATTTCACGCCGGATTGAAGGCGATGATCGCAACGAACTCAAAGAAACATTAAATGCATTAGACATTGATGAGAGTATGGGCGTTATTATTCGCACTGCTGGTGTTGGCAAATGTCATGAAGAACTTCAAGCTGATCTAGATATGTTGAGAAATCAATGGCAAGCCATACAATATGCTTATCAAACACAACTGGCTCCTTGTCTGATTCATCAGGAAGGCGATGTCATCATTCGATCCATCCGCGATAACTTACGCAAGTCCATTAGTGAAATTATTATTGATGATCAAATATCGTTTGTTAAGGCAAAACAATACATCGAACAAGTCAAACCCGATTTTATTCATAACCTTAAGCTCTATAAAAGCACTATCCCTTTATTCAATTTCTATCAAATCGAAAGTCAAATTGAAACCGCTTATCAGCGTGAAGTGCTATTGCCTTCTGGGGGCGCTTTAGTTATTGATCGAACCGAAGCTCTAGTATCTATTGATATTAACTCAGCTAAAGCGACGAGCGGATCGGATATTGAAACAACCGCTTTAAACACAAATCTTGAAGCAGCCGATGAAATCGCTCGTCAGCTTCGTTTAAGAGATCTTGGGGGGCTTGTAGTCATCGATTTTATCGACATGAGCTCTTCAAAGCATCAGCGTGAAGTTGAAAAACGACTGCAAGAAGCACTAAAAGCTGACCGAGCCCGTATTCAAGTGGGGCGCATTTCCCGCTTTGGTCTTTTAGAAATGTCTCGTCAACGCTTACGTTTATCCCTTGGCGAAACCGCACAAGAAATTTGCCCACGCTGTGAAGGTCGTGGAACAGTTCGCAACATTCAATCGCACGGGTTATCGATTATTCGATTAATTGAAGAAGAAGCCTTAAAAGAAAAAACGGCTGAAATTCAAGTGCAACTGCCTCCTGATATGGCAACCTATTTAATTAATGAAAAACGTGATTTTATTCTTAATATTGAAAAGCGACATGGCGTTAATGTTGTCCTTATCTCAAACCTGCACCTTCAATCACCCCAATACAGTATTAATCGATTGAAAGAAGATAATGTTGGTAAACATAGAAAACCTAGCTACTCCCTGATTCAAAAACCAGAAGTTGAAATAATCCGAGCGGATGAGTCAACCCAAAGTCTAGTTGAGCCCGTGGTTAAGCCTTACACAGGACTAAACCCATCTAAGCAGAAAGAGTCTAGCATCTTACAACGTCTCTGGAATTACTTATTTTCTAATGCTGATGAAATGATTGCCGAGCCATCAGAGCAAAAATCTTACCCTCATCAGCGCAATAATACCGCTGCTAGCCCCCGTCCTGCTCCTCAGAGACGCACCCAAGGCGGGCAACAACAGCGACGAAGACGACAAAACGGCCAAGCCCAAGGCTCAAAGCGAAGCCAGCCAAGCGGTGGGCACCGCAACAAAGGCAATGCTGGACAACAGCATACACAGTCCAATAAGCCCGGCGGTCGCGTAGTTCCTCTTAAAGCCGATAGTACAAAAAAAAAAACTCAGAGCAACAAAGAGTCTGGTGAATAACAGCTAATGGATGCCGCTCTACTTAAGCGACATCATTACGAGCTAGTGGTAGCCTGGGTGAAGGCGATAGCCGTAACCCAGGATTTCAGTCTTACCATGACTTCCAGGATTACTCCTTCGGGCTACAAATTCGGCTGCCATCCTAGGCTTGACCATAGTCTCTCTGTATACGAAGATACACGATATTGAAATAGGCGATTTAAGCTTAAGTCTCGTCAAGGAACATACCTCTTAAACGCTCAACGAACCTAAAGGCTGCAACGAATTCGAATTATGCATCATTATTCACCTATCAACCTCACCATCACCCTGGCACCCTTTGTACTCGCCCTAGCCTTAGCCATGGATGTCTACGTGCCAGCTATTCCACTCTTAACAGAGTTATTTAAGGTCTCGGATAACATTATGCTTTTGACCTTAAGCTTGTTTATGCTCACGGCGGGCTTGATGCAATTAATCGTTGGACCTTTATCTGACAGCATTGGCCGCAAGAAAGTGGCTTACCTTGCCGCTTTATTGTTTTCCTTTGGTTGTATTCTCTGCGCTGCTGCAAATGGTCCTGGTTCATTAATTTTGGGAAGAATTGTGCAAGCCATTGGTAGTTGCGGGATGTTGGTGCTTGGCTTTACGATCGTTCGGGATTGTTTTAAAGGCGATGAAAGTGCGAAAGTGTATAGCTATTTAAACGGGATCATCTCATTTTCTCCAATGTTTGCGCCGTTTATTGGCAGTTATCTTGATATTTATTTAGGCTGGCGCTCAATATTTTTAAGCTTACTTCTGATTTCTTTGTTCTCCTTCATCGCGTTAAAATTTTTCTTAAAAGAAACATTACCCAGGGTAAGCCGCGTTTCTTTTTCTTTGCCGAATACAATGCGCCAATACCAGCGCATTTTTATGAATCCAACCTTTGCTATTTATAATTTGGCAACGTGCTTTGGCCTCGCTTATCTCTATTTATTCTGTGCTTTATCGCCTTACCTAATCATTCGGGATTTACATATCCCTGAAGCCCAGTATGGATTTTATTTTTTCTATATGGGCGTTTCATTTTTTATCGGTAGTGTGTTATGCAGTCAGATTGTTGAACGCGTTGGAATTTACTTGACGTGCTTGGTGGGCTTTATCATTACCTTAATCGGTGGATTATGGATGGCGATTTGGTCAATTTCCTCAGGCCTTACACTGGAAGGATTTATTTATCCGATGTTGCTGATTGGCATAGGCGGTACGTTTAGCATGGGATCCGGCCAGGGCGGATCTATGTGGCCATTTGGGGAGCATACAGGCACTGCAGCAGCACTTGGGGGAACATTACGATTTACCTTTGCATCGATTATAGGAATGATTGTGATCAACGATAATGTGGCAAGCACCCTGCCGTTGGGCTTACCTGCTATCCTCTTTAGCATAACCGGCTTGTTCTTGTTTATTATGTTTAAAGATCGCTTGCTTCCAAGAGCGACTTTGATGGATTGCAGCGATTTAACTTGAATGATTTAAAATTTTATCGTTCTTCCCGAGACTTTAGGCCGGTGGCGATTGGCGTTACGCCGATTTTAGGATTAATTCCGCAATCATCCAGCAACTTCAGCAGATTATTGCCTCGACGTGTTAATCGTTTTACACAGTAGATATCGAGATAACTGTCTAAGATATACTGATATTCTGGTAAAGTGAGAATGGTCAGAATTTTCTCGGCGCGCTCCAGATCTTTAGCCTTCGCATAATCGCAAGCTTGAAACAGAACCGCTCCAAGCATTGCAGCTAAGCTTGCTTTACGTACTGGATCGGAAAAATAAAAACGCTGAATGCATTCGTCTAGCGCTCGATCTTTATCCCATTCCACCCAGGATTCGTAAATAATGTTTGCATCCATGAAATTACCTGTTTCACCAGATTCTTCGGCTTGTAATAAAAAATAGGCAACAGGAACCACAGCCTGGATATTTGCCCATGAACAGTTTCCAGAAATTTGCGAACTCATTGGAAATTGTAATACCGGCATTAAGCCGAGCTGATGGTTTATGACTTGATGAAAATAGCCGCGACTTTGTTTTTTATAAAGAAATTCTCTAATAAAATGAATCGTAAATTCTTGCGGCTTTGTCATTTTATAAATATTGACGCTTCCTTCTTTTAAGCTGTTTTCACCTCGGTCAATTTTAGCCCACCAATGCTTATATTTTATAAAACTCATCGCATGACCACGGCTTGCCGCGGGCAAGATTAAGAAAGGAGATTGTATTAATTCTCCTAACTTCGTCATATCCTCTTGTGACAAGTTCACATGATGTTGAAGTGTTAATAACTCATCCGCGACAGCGAAAGCATCCATAACCTCATACAGATGATCAAAATGCTGGCGTAAGTGTTTGGTTGAAAAACTACTGGTGAAGCGGTGAAGAGAATCATGGATCACAGCCACGGTAAATTCAAGAATAAATCCCTCATAATCAAGCTCAACAAACTCTCCCTCGCCATTTACAATATCCACATCACCCTGTAATTCAAAGCGATGTCCTATCAATTTTGCCAAAATGAAGTCCAAAGCAAAATCCAGTTTCGCATGGTACTGATAAAGTAGATGCTTTAAATGATTTTGACCTCGAAGAATAGGATAGACTAATACCGGCAACCCTGAGTTAGTATAGGCATTAGGATTTGCCCCATGTTTTAATAACAGCAGCGTCATTTTTTCGTCATGATTATCAACGGCCCAATGCAATGCTGTTCGACCTGTAACATCAGGTTTATTGATATTAACGCCTCGGGCAATTAACTGTTCAGCAATATTGGCCTGGCGAGTAATTGCCGCTTCGATTAACGGTGTAAACCCATATTCATCAATGTCATCGAGCGACTCACCCTCACGTAGATAATGATCAAAATCAGGAACGCGGCAACTGATAATATCGTTTGCAATCGTCATTTAGGGACCCTGTGGTTTTGGCGCGCTCCCCATTTTAGGCATGTGACCTAAGCGCAATTGCTTTTCCAATTCCTGCTCACGACGTTGGTTATCAAATTCTCGACGAGCTTCGGTATTTAAAGGAGGTTCTGGATTTAAATTAGGATCAACGCCATCAAACCGTTGGCTATCAAGCCAAGGATTTTGCAAAATATTGTTTTGCAACTCGCCTTCTGGGGCATTATCATGATGGCGCTCCGCATGTTCGCGAGCATTAACACGCGCATGACGGCGGTGTCCTTGCTGCTCAAGAATTCGCCGTGATCGTTCCATGTCACGAGTTTCATCCACCAAATAGGACGTATCTCGCCCTTCTGGCTTTTCTTTGCCGCCAGAGCGACGGCCTTGACCAGAATATTCAGGTTTACTGATGGCTTCACCGTTCGCGCTTCTTTGGGGCTTACGTTCCGTCAAAATACGCTTGAATGAAGAGATTGATTTACGTTTACTCATATTTCCTATTATAAATCATAAATACTCGCGTTGCAGAATTTCAGCGATCTGTACAGCATTAGTAGCGGCACCCTTTCTAACATTATCGGCCACGACCCAAAGATTTAGACCACAAGGGTGAGAAATGTCTTCGCGAATACGGCCCACAAATACATCATCATGTTCAACGGCACTCGTTATGGGTGTAGGGTATTGTTGTTTTGCAATATTATCGACGACCACTACGCCAGGCGCTTTAGATAATATTGCTTTGGCCTCTTTAGCACTAAGAGGCGATTTTAACTCGAGGTGTATGGCTTCAGAATGTCCATACAACACAGGCACTCTAACGGTAGTAGGATTCACCATAATTTCGTTATCTTCGAAAATTTTACGAGTTTCCCATACCATTTTCATTTCTTCGCGGGTATATCCGTTCTCTTGGAATTCATCAATATGGGGCAGAACATTAAAAGCAATCTGTTGCTTGTATACAGTTGGTTTTTTAATCGGCCTACCATTGAGTAACTCTCCCATTTGAGAGACTAGCTCTTCGATGGCTTTTTTACCTGTCCCTGAAACGGCCTGATAAGTAGCCACATTGATTCGTACAATGCCTACTTTGTCATAGAGTGGCTTTAAAGCGACCACCATTTGAATGGTGGAGCAATTTGGATTAGCGATAATGCCGCGATTTTTATAATCAACAATTCGATGGGCATTTACCTCGGGAACCACGAGAGGGATATCGTCTTCATAACGAAAACAAGAGGTATTATCAATCACGACACATCCCGCTGCTGCAGCAATCGGCGCATACTCGGCTGAAACGGCACCACCAGCAGAAAATAAGGCGATGTCTGCGTCAGAAAAATCGAACTTGGCTAGGTCTTCTACGTCATAAGTTTCACCATTAAACTCAACGGTTTTTCCCGCTGAACGAGCACTGGCCAAGGGATAAAGGTGATCCACCGGAAATTGCCGCTCTTCCAATACTTTTAACATAGTCTCACCAACTGCCCCTGTGGCACCGACGATGGCAACGTTTAGTGTTCTACTCATAATTTCCTCTTAAAAAAATAATTACAAAATTTGTACTGTTTATAGATTCTGGGCCTTATGTCTCAAATAGTGATCCATTAACACCAGAGCCAACATGGCTTCGGCAATGGGAACGGCACGAAATCCAACACAAGGATCATGGCGGCCCTTGGTCACAACTTTAATTTCTTCACCCGACGTGGTCACTGATTTCCCAGGTATGATAATGCTGGAAGTGGGTTTAATGGCCATGCTAATGCGTATCGTTTGCCCTGTAGAAATCCCCCCTAAAATACCCCCGGCATGATTGCTTAAAAATCCTTCTCTAGCCAGCTCATCTCTATGTTCACTGCCTTTTTGCGATACGGCTGCAAATCCAGCACCAATCTCCACGCCTTTTACCGCATTTATCGACATCATTGCATAAGCAATCATAGCATCCAGTTTATCAAACACAGGATCGCCCAATCCAACGGGCACACCTCGAGCCATTAGGCCAACGCGAGCGCCTACTGAATCACCTTCCCTTCTCAGCTCATCGATGTAGGTTTCTAGATGAGCTACTTGTGATGAATTAGGGCAAAAGAAGGGATTTTCATAGACCGCTTTTTCATCCTCAAACGCAATCTTAAGTTCACCGAGTTGTTCTAAAAAGCCAATAATTTCAATTCCTAACACCTTTTTTAAATAGATACGTGCAATTGCTCCACCTGCAACTCGGGCTGCCGTTTCGCGAGCCGATGAACGTCCGCCTCCTCGGTAATCTCGATGACCATATTTATGATGATAGGTAAAATCAGCATGTCCTGGCCTAAAGGTGTCCTTAATGGCTTCATAATCCCGGCTGCGTTGATCTTCATTGCGAATCAAAAGAGCAATTGGCGTTCCTGTAGTTTTTCCTTCAAAAAGACCCGATAAAATTTCAACTTGGTCCGATTCGCGCCGTTGACTGGTGTACTTTGATTGTCCAGGTTTGCGTTTATCCAAATAAGGTTGAATATCGCTTGCTGCTAAGGTTACCCCCGGAGGACAGCCGTCTACCACGCAACCGATCGCCGGCCCATGGCTTTCTCCAAAGGTTGTTACTGTAAATAAAGTTCCGAAGGTATTACCACTCATTGAGTTCTCTTTATGGTAGTTTTAAGACCATTCCATTTGCATCAGTTGTTCTCGAGTCAGTAAAAAAACACCCTGTCCACCTGATTCAAATTCGAGCCAGGTAAAGGGAACATCTGGATAAGCCTCGATTAGTGCCTCTTCACTATTCCCCACTTCGACCACTAAGATTCCCTTATCATTTAGATAATCATGGGCCTGGCGAAGAATTTTTTCAACAATTGCTAAGCCATTATTTTCTGTCTCCAAAGCTAGATTTGGCTCGTGCAAATATTCGGCAGGCAAGGTTTGCATCTCCTCATAGCCTACATAAGGAGGATTGGTGACAATGATGTCGTAACGTTCCTTAGGAACATTACTGAAGCAATCCGATTGAATTAATATGAGTTGTTCTTCTAGCCCATGTTGCTCTCGATTAATTTCAGCGACTTCTAACGCTTGCTCAGAAATATCTACCGCATCGACTTGGGCATCTGGGAATGCATAGCAACAAGCGATAGCAATACAACCACTCCCGGTACACAAATCCAGTATGCGATCTACGCGGTTAACATCTATCCATGGTGAAAATTGATGCTTGATTAATTCCGCTATAGGCGAACGAGGGATAAGTACGCGCTCATCAACATAAAACGTTAAATCACAAAAATTCGCCTCTTGGGTCAAATATGGAACGGGGACGCGATCTAAGATACGTCGTTTGAGGCGTTCGGTTAATAGCCTTTTCTCATCTTCTGTTAACTTAGCAGGCAACAATTGTTCATGCCCATCATATGGGAGCGATAAGGTAGCTAAGATCAACGCCAGTATGTCATCCCAAGCATTATCTGTTCCATGGCCATAGTACAACCTTGCGGCATTCGCCTCTGAAATTCCGAACCGTAAGAAATCCAAAAGGGAATTCAATTCTTTAGTCGACTTTAAAAGAGAAGACATGGATACTCCTAAGTGTTACCACCGTGTATAATTATACTATTATGATTATTTTTTATTAGATAAATGGCTAACGATGGTTTAAGTGATGAGGAAAAAGCATTATTTAGGAACGAAATGCGTTCTGTAACGCCTTTGCAAAATAAACACAAACAGTTTGTAAAGTATAAAGAACCGTTGAGGTCTCGTCCAGAACCAGTTCAATATTCAACACACGATTTAAATCCCATTTATCTTTCCAGCGAATATTCTGAGCCTGTTTTTGCCGATACTCAATTAACTTATCGCCAGGCAGGATTGCCAATCAAACGATTTATACAATTAAAAAAGGGCCAAATACCACTCCAGGCACGTCTGGATTTACATGGGCAAAGCGTTGAACGTGCCGCTGAAGCACTACGGTCGTTTATAAGTGGTCAAACTTCTCAGGGAAATCGTTGTTTGTTAATCATTCATGGCAAAGGCGGACACCACGGTGAAGTACCGATTATTAAAAGTTACATTAATCATTGGTTAAAGCAGTTTCCTGAAGTATTGTCATTTCATAGCGCACTGCCACGTGATGGCGGTACTGGGGCCGTGTATGTATTGCTAAAGCGGACTCGCGATAATCTATACTCAAACCCAAAATAACTAAAAATCGGCTTAAAAGCGTCAGCGCTTCATTTAAGGAGAATTGCAAAGACATTTCCTTTTGAGAGACCTTTGCGGCTAAAGGTTCATATCAACATACGGGATTTGCTAAGAATTGCCTTCGTACCGGACAAAAAACCACTGAGCTAATACGTGCCCGTGCCCTTGCCCGGTTTTTAGCGAATTAAAAGATAAACTTAGCGCTTGCAGCAATATTAAACGCCTATTTTAACTGGAGCAAGTGCCGTATGCATTGTTTTGTTGGGATGTTGCTCTGTACATGACAAAAAACCGGTCATGCCCGCGCAGGCGGGCAACCATCCATTAAAATAATCCGATGCCAAATCAAGCTACTGGGGGTTGTTTTGCTCGATAAGGTTTATTTTCCATTGTCGGTTCCACTTCTTGATGCGTTTTTCTCTGGTTATTGCTTCGTAGTCATCAGAATGAATTTCATAATAAACCAAATGATGAACGTTGTACTTTTTAGTGAATCCTTCAGCCAAGCCTTCTCTGAAGGATTTTCGCAAAGATTGGGTTGATTTAAGCTGTATCAACAAAATTGGAATGTAATTAAAAATGCAATTCACGAACCGATCAAAAGGTTGATGCTTCAAACCATTTAAATTAAGTGCGAAACTCGTGTTTCTTTTTCTTGCTGCCACTTCATCTCGCGCAATTCCAATTTGCTTTTGAAATTTTGACCTGGGTAAAAGTAGTAGGTAACGTAGCCCGGAAGCAACGAAGCCGTAATCGGGCTACGAATTGTTTTATTATTCAGCGACGTAGTCTACAGCTATGATCTCATATTCTACGACACCACCTGGGGTTTTAACTTCAACGGTATCGTCAAGCTCTTTTCCAATTAATGCTCGGCCAATTGGCGAGCTGTATGAGATTTTATTGAGCTTTAAATCGGCTTCATCTTCACCAACGATTTGATAAATAATTTCTTCATCGGTTTTAACATGACATAGGCGAACTTTGGTTCCAAAAATGACTTTTCCGTTATTTGGCATTTTACTGACATCAATCACTTGTGCGTTGGATAGTTTCGCTTCAAGTTCTTGAATGCGCCCTTCAATAAAACTTTGTTGTTCGCGCGCGGCGTGATATTCCGCATTTTCTTTCAAATCACCATGAGCTCTTGCGGTCGCAATCGCTTCAATAATGCGCGGTCGCTCCACAGACTTTAATTTGTGTAATTCATTTTTGAGTGCTTCTGCACCTTTTAACGTCATAGGATGTTTTTGCATAATTACTCCATGAAAACAATATGCGCACCAAAGCGCTCAATGTTTGATAAATCTGAAATTTAAGTGTTTAGTGAAGGTCTTGTAATCGAGTAACGGTTTCACGATCTTCATACTTCATCGCCAAACAAGCAGCTTCGGCGCCTGAAAGCGTGGTGGTATAACTCACTTTGTGCTGGAGCGCATTACGACGAATGTCGAATGAATCCGCAATGGCTTGTTTACCTTCCGTTGTGTTCACAATAAAATCAATGTCATTATTCTTAATATAGTCCACTATATGCGGCCTACCCTCGGCGACTTTAAACACTCGTTTACAATTGATTCCTGCCGCTTGTAAAACCACAGCGGTTCCGCGAGTAGCGATAATATCAAAGCCCAAGGAAATTAAGCGTTTAGCAATTTCACCAATACGAGCCTTATCCGCTTCTCGGACTGAAAGAAACGCGCGACGGCGTTTTTTAATATTCACTCCTGCGCCCAGCTGAGCTTTAGCATACGCTTGTCCAAATCGTCTAGCAATCCCCATAACCTCCCCCGTTGATTTCATCTCTGGTCCAAGAATTGAGTCAACGCCTGAAAACTTGAGAAAAGGAAACACCGGTAACTTTATCGAGTAAAAGGAAGGCATCGGATAATGTTGTGTAATGCCTTGCTCTTTCAAAGATTGCCCAACTTTGCAGCGTGCAGCAATTTTCGCTAAAGACAAGCCAGTGGCTTTGGAAACAAAAGGTACGGTTCTAGAAGCACGCGGGTTTACTTCTAGCACGAAAATATCATCGGCTTGTATGGCAAACTGCGCGTTAATTAATCCAACAACTCCTAACTCCAATGCCAGTACTCGCAGTTGCTCAATTAAATCTTGTTGCACCACAACGCTTAAGCTAAAGGGCGGTAACGTACAGGCTGAATCGCCAGAATGTACGCCGGCCTGCTCAATATGTTCCATAATAGCGCCGACTAAGACGTCCTTACCATCACAAACCGCATCGATATCTACTTCAATAGCCTCATCTAAAAATTTATCCAGCAAGACAGGGGAATCGTTAGATACTTCCACAGCATGCGCTAAATAATGCCTTAGGTCGTCTTCCTGATACACCACTTCCATGGCACGCCCACCGAGCACATAAGAGGGCCGAACCACGAGCGGATAACCAATTTTATTGGCTAAGGTGATCGCTTCTTCTTCGCTAGTCACAGTACCATTTGCGGGTTGATGAAGGTTAAGTTTATGTACCACTTCTTGAAAACGCTTTCGATCTTCCGCCTTATCGATTGCGTCTGGGGAGGTTCCGATAATTTTGACCCCGTTGGCTTCCAGTTCACGAGCCAATTTCAAGGGCGTCTGGCCACCATAATGAACAATTACTCCTGCGGGGTTTTCAATATCCACAATCGCCAAGACATCTTCCAAAGTAACCGGCTCAAAATACAACCGATCAGAAGTATCAAAATCCGTTGAAACAGTCTCAGGATTACAATTCACCATGATCGTTTGAAATCCTGCTTCCCTTAAAGCCATAGCAGCATGAACACAGCAATAATCAAACTCAATTCCCTGCCCTATGCGATTAGGTCCTCCACCAAGGATGATTATTTTTTGTTTATCCTCATCAGGTTTGGCTTCACAAAACGTTTCATAGCAAGAATACAGATAAGCCGTTTCACTAGGAAACTCCCCTGCGCAAGAATCAATACGTTTATAAACAGGCACCACACCTAAAGATTTACGATGGGCTCGAACCTCAGATTCACGGCAATGCAGAAGATTGGCTAAATAGGCATCGGAAAATCCGCGACGTTTTAACTGCCGTAACGTTGCTTTATCCAACGCGTGCAAGGTATTGTCTTTCACTAAATGTTCATAGTGCACCAGCTCTTGAATTTGTGCCAAAAACCAAGGATCTATCTTTGACTCTTGATTAATTTCCTCTAACGTCATTCCTTTTCTAAACGCGTCCGCGATATACCAAAGTCGATCAGGCGTTGGTTCTCTTAAGTGTCCGCGCAACACAGCGTTATCTTGATGTTTGTGTAACGATTGCAATCCTGAGCGTCCAATCTCTAACCCACGAATCGCTTTTTGTAAGGATTCTTGAAATGTACTGCCAATCGCCATCACTTCACCAACCGACTTCATTTGGGTGGTAAGCGTTTTAGGAGTCTGAGGAAACTTATCAAAATTAAAGCGTGGTATTTTGGTGACCACATAATCAATGGAAGGTTCGAATGATGCAGGGGTTTTACCACCGGTGATTTCATTTGCTAATTCATCAAGCGTATAGCCTACAGCCAATAATGCCGCCACTTTTGCAATTGGAAATCCAGTGGCCTTAGACGCCAAAGCCGAGCTTCGTGATACTCTGGGATTCATTTCAACCACAAGCATCCGCCCGTCTTCAGGATTGACGGCGAATTGCACATTTGAGCCTCCTGTATCTACCCCAACTGCGCGCAGTACTTTAATGGCTGCATCACGCATGCGTTGATATTCTTTATCGGTTAGGGTTTGAGCTGGGGCTACGGTAATGGAATCACCCGTGTGAACCCCCATAGGATCGAAGTTCTCAATAGAGCAAACAATGATGCAATTATCGTTTTTATCGCGCACCACTTCCATTTCATACTCTTTCCAGCCCAACACGGATTCATCAAGGAGTAATTCATGGGTGGGAGATAGTTCTAAACCTTGCGCGCAAATCGCCTCAAATTCTTCACGGTTATACGCAATTCCGCCACCACTTCCACCCATGGTAAAAGAAGGGCGAATAATAGTAGGAAAACCAAGCTGTGCTTGAACCGATAACGCTTCTTCCATGCTGTGGGCGATTGCCGATCGCGGCATTTCTAATCCGATTTTCTTCATCAGTAATCGAAACTGTTCTCGGTCTTCCGCCTTATCAATGGCTTCCTTAGTAGCACCAATTAATTCAACGTTATACTTGGACAAAATACCTTCACGAACCAAATCTAAGGCACAGTTTAAAGCGGTTTGTCCCCCCATAGTTGGAAGCAACGCATCTGGACGTTCCTGTTCAATAACGCGTGCAACCTCAGGCCATAACACTGGTTCAATATAGGTGGCATCGGCCAGTTCAGGATCAGTCATAATGGTCGCAGGATTTGAGTTGACCAGAATGACGCGATACCCTTCTTTTTTTAATGCCCTGACTGCCTGCGTTCCTGAGTAATCGAATTCGCAGGCCTGACCAATGACAATAGGCCCCGCCCCTAGAACAAGTATGGATTGAATATCAGTTCGTTTTGGCATATTACAACAACATAAAAGTATAAATGATTAGGGACGTTCCATGGGCAATATCCCTAGCGGTTTTTAAATTAATAACGATAATGCTCCGGCTTAAATGGTCCATTGACATCAACACCGATATAACGAGCTTGTTCATCGGTTAATTTTGTCAGCGTTGCTCCAATACGTCCTAAGTGAAGTCGCGCAACCTTTTCATCAAGATGCTTTGGCAAAACATACACTTGATTGTCGTATTGCTCACTATGTTTGAACAACTCAATTTGAGCTAAGACTTGGTTCGTGAACGAAGCAGACATTACAAAGCTCGGATGACCGGTTGCACAACCTAAGTTAACCAGTCGCCCTTGTGCCAATACAATAATGCGCTTACCATCTGGGAAAATAACATGATCGACTTGCGGCTTGATGTTTTCCCATTGATACTGACGTAAACTTTCGATATCAATTTCAGAATCAAAATGGCCAATATTACATAATATCGCCTGGTTTTTCATTCTAACCATATGCTCATGGGCAACCACATGATAGTTTCCTGTCGCAGTGACCACAATATCCACTTTATCCGCCACATCATCCATAGTAACCACTGGGTAGCCTTCCATTGCAGCTTGAAGCGCGCAAATAGGATCAATTTCAGCCACCCAAACCACAGCTCCTTGACCTCTTAACGCTTGGGCACACCCTTTGCCAACATCACCATAGCCAAGAATTAATACCACTTTTCCAGCAATCATGACGTCTGTTGCACGCTTAATGCCGTCTAACAACGATTCGCGACATCCGTATAAGTTATCGAACTTGGATTTAGTGACTGAGTCGTTAACGTTAATGGCAGCGGTTTGTAATTCACCTTTTTTAGCCATGTCATACAGCCGCGCAACCCCGGTTGTGGTTTCTTCGGAGACCCCTTTAATTCCATCTAATAAATGCGCGTATTGTTCATGGATGATTTGAGTCAAATCGCCCCCGTCATCTAATAGCATATTGGGAACCCAACCATTTGGTCCTTTCAAGGTTTGCTCAACACACCACCAGTATTCGTCTTCCGTTTCTCCTTTCCAGGCAAAAACAGGAATTCCTAAAACAGCCATTGCAGCGGCGGCATGATCTTGCGTTGAAAAAATATTGCACGATGACCAACGCACTTCAGCGCCTAAGGCAATTAAGGTTTCAATAAGCACTGCCGTTTGGATGGTCATATGTAAGCAACCCGCAATTCGAGCGCCTTTTAACGGCTTATCACGGCCAAACTCTTCTCTTAACGCCATTAATCCTGGCATCTCAGTTTCAGCAATAGCAATTTCTTTACGACCCCAATCAGCTAATGATAGATCGGCTACTTTAAAATCTTCAGTTGCGGAGGTTTCGTTTACCAGTCTCATGCGATATCCTTTTATTTTTATTATTTACAACGCTTTTTTAAGTTCTTCGACCTTATCCAAACGCTCCCAAGGCAAACCGTCGCGACCATAATGACCATAAGCTGCGGTTTGGCGATAAATGGGACGCAACAGATTATGATGATCAATGATGCCTTGCGGCGTTAAATCGAAATGGGTATTGATTAAGTCAATAATCGTGGCTTCATCAAGTTTGCCTGTGCCAAATGTCTCAACATAAACGGATGTTGGCTCGACGACACCAATTGCGTACGAGACTTGAATCTCACACCGCTCAGCAATGCCTGCGGCCACAATATTTTTAGCCACATAGCGAGCCGCATAGGCCGCTGAGCGATCTACTTTTGAAGGATCTTTTCCGGAAAAACACCCACCACCGTGTCTTGCCATACCGCCATACGTATCCACAATAATTTTTCGGCCAGTTAAACCACAGTCACCTAGAGGCCCACCAATCACAAATCGCCCTGTTGGATTAATAAAATACCGAGTTTTGGAGGAAAGCCATTCTGCCGGTAATATCGGCTTTATGATTTCTTCTCGCACCGCTTCAATCAATTCTTTATGAGCTATATCCGCCGCATGTTGGGTTGAAAAAACGACGGTATTAACCCCCACAGGCTTTCCTTGTTCATAATTCAAGGTTAACTGACATTTCGCATCAGGACGTAACCATGGCAGTGCTCCATTTTTTCTAAGTTTAGCTTGTTGCATCATCAAACGATGAGCGTAGGCAATAGGAGCAGGCATATAAGCTTCGGTTTCAGAGCTGGCATAACCAAACATTAATCCTTGATCGCCCGCACCAAGTTTCTTCGTTTCCACGTTATCAACGCCTTGCGCAATGTCCGGTGACTGCTTGCCAATGGCCGATAATACAGCGCATGATTCCCAATCAAAGCCCATTTCAGAACTGTTGTAGCCAATATCTTTAATCACCGAACGTGTTATTTCTTCGACATCCACCCAGGCTTTGGTACTGATTTCGCCACCGACAAGCACCATGCCTGTTTTGACAAACGTTTCACAGGCAACACGTGAATTAGGATCTCGTGCAAGCAGTTCGTCCAAAATCGCATCAGAAATTTGATCGGCAATTTTATCTGGATGACCTTCCGAAACCGATTCGGAAGTGAAAACAAAAGAAGAACTCACAGCATTTACTCCTATTAACTAGCTCATTAGCTGAATAAACTGTTCAAAAATAACCTCGATATCGTGCGGGCCGGGGCCGGCTTCGGGGTGTCCCTGAAAACCAAAAGCGGGTTTCTTTCGATGTTTGATTCCTTGCAAACTTTGATCAAATAAAGAACGATGAGTCACTTGTAAGCAATCTGGCAATGTAGCTTCATCAATCATGAATCCATGATTTTGGCTAGTAATAAAGACTCGCTTAGTACCATTTGTTTCTATCACAGGGTGATTCGCACCGTGATGGCCAAATTTCATTTTGGTGGCGTTTGCTCCACAGGCTAAAGCTAAAATTTGAAAGCCAAGACAGATTCCGAATAAAGGAATTCCGGCGGCTAAAAACTCCTTAGTCGCATCAATCGCGTAATCGCACGCTTCTGGATCTCCAGGACCATTGGAAAGAAAGACCCCATCGGGTTCCATAGCTAATACTTCAGAGGCCGGTGTTTGCGCGGGAACTAAGGTAATATGACAGCCAAGATCATGAAGAATGCGAAGAATACTATGCTTAACCCCGAAATCGTAAGCAACGACATGAAAGTGTAAAGGTCGTGAATTTCTTGCCCAATCCCCTAACCCTTCATGCCAGCGCTCTTTCGTCTGCCGCGAGACTGTTTTGGCTAAATCAACCCCTTCTAACCCACTAAAAGATTGGGCTAACCTTTTTGCTTTATTCGTTTGATTGATATTCGTGCTAATACAAGCGCCAATAGCACCATGATCGCGCAATCTTAAGGTAAGCTCGCGCGTATCAATTCCAGCAATGGCAACAATTCCATGTTTATTTAACCATTCTGGCAATGAATATTGCGCACGGTAGTTACTCGGTAGAATACTACAATCTCGTATGACCAACCCACTCGCCCATACCCTGGAGGATTCCATATCGTCATTATTACAGCCGGCATTCCCCACATGAGCGCAGGTTAACGTAACAATTTGGCGAGCGTAAGAAGGATCGGTCAGCATCTCCTGGTAGCCGGTCATCGATGTATTGAACACCAACTCTCCGACACACTCCCCAGGAGCACCTATCGACGTTCCTTCGTAAACCGTCCCATCGGCAAGCACTAAAATAGCAGGTTTTGAAATCATCAACAGCACGCTTGGTAAAGAAAAATTCGCAAAATAGCCAATTGTAGCTCAGTGTCATAATAATGAAAACTATATTAAGGACAAAATCTCTGTACAGAGCGAAAAACTACAGAACGTTGTGTGCCTGTACCGGCTTGCAATTAGGCTTAAGTTTTAGTTGGCAATACAACATGCCAACGCACCACGGTTTATCCGCGGTATCTCGTTTAGTTGCTGATCGTTCGGAATTGCTGTCTTAAAATTTCATGTCTTCAAAAAATTTTTTGACTCCGTCAAACCATGAACTAGTGCGAGGAGAATGTTTTCCACCGTCTAAGGAGCTTTGAAATTGGGTCAATAAATCTTTTTGTTCTCTATTTAAACTAATCGGTGTTTCAACGGAAACCTTGCAAATTAAGTCACCAATGTCATGGCCACGCACGGATTTAATCCCCTTTCCTCGTAACCGGAATGCTTTTCCCGTTTGGGTTTCAGCAGGAATCTTGAGTGTTACTCGTCCATCTAAGGTTGGAACCTCAATCGAACCACCCAGAGCGGCAGTCACAAAGCTAATGGGCACTTCACAATGGAGGTTATTATCAATGCGCTCGAATAATTCATGTGGTTTAACTGCGACTTGGACGTATAAATCACCGCTTGGGCCTCCGTGAATTCCCGCCTCGCCTTCACCGCCTAAGCGAACACGATCCCCGTTATCAACACCCGCCGGTATTTTTACGGTTAAGGTTTTGCTTTCCCGCACGCGTCCTTGTCCATGACAAGACGAGCATGGCTCTGTAATCACTTGGCCTTCGCCATGACAACTTGGACACGTTTGTTGAATTGAGAAAAAGCCTTGCTGTATACGTACCTGGCCGATGCCATTACAGGTTTCACACGATTTAGGTTTGCTGCCTTGTTTAGCACCTGAACCATTACAGGTTGTGCAATTTGTGTGTCTGGGAACGGTGATTTCAATTTGTTTTCCGCGAGCTGCTTCCTCAAGCGTTAGCTGCACGTTAAATTGCAGATCCGATCCGCGTTGACCTCGAGAACGATGTTGCTGTCGACCGCCGGAAAATATGTTTTCAAAAATATCTTCAAAAACGTCCCCAAAACCACCAAAGCCACCAAATCCGCCGCCGCCCATAGAAGGATCCACGCCGGCGTGGCCATATTGATCATAAGCCGTACGTTTTTGCGGGTCAGACAACACAGCATAGGCTTTCTGAATTTCTTTAAACTTCTCCTCGGCTGCCTTGTCATTCGCGTTGCGATCAGGATGATACTTCATCGCTAATTTGCGATAAGCTTTTTTAATTTCAGCTTCACTAGCACTACGGCTAAGGCCGAGAAGTTCGTAATAATCCTGCTGTTGCATCTAAACCCACACTACATAAATTGATTAAAAAACCGCTTTGATTGTTTAATTATAACACAATCATCACCTGGCCTGAAGAGGATATTTCTGAAGCAGCGAAGTCGGGCTCTTAACCCGACCATGACTGATTAAGTGTTATTTTTTCTTATCTTCATCCACTTCTTCAAATTCCGCATCAACAACACCTTCTTCAGCTTTTGCGGATTCTTTTGCTTCGCCTTGCTCTGGTTGAGCCTCGGGTTGTCCTTCAGCTGATTTTTTCGCATAAACACGTTCAGCCATCTTTGAAGAAGCATTACTTAACACTTGCAACTTATCTTCAATCAAGACCTTATCATTTCCTTTCACCGCTTCCTTCAACTCATTGATTGCGGTTTCAATTTCTTTCTTCTCATCGTCACTTAATTCGCCTTCTAAATCTTTCAGCGATTTTTCGGCACTATGTATTAAGCTATCCGCCTGGTTACGAATTTCTGCAAGCTCTTTGAATTTCTTGTCCTCTTCAGAATGCGCTTCAGCGTCTTTAACCATAGCTTCGACTTCTTCATCGCTCAATCCACTGGATGCTTTAATCACAATGGATTGCGCTTTGCCGGTCGCTTTGTCTTTCGCAGAAACATTTAAGATTCCGTTAGCATCAATATCAAACGTCACTTCAATTTGCGGAACACCTCGGGGCGCTGGTGGGATATCCGTTAAATCGAAACGACCCAGGGATTTGTTGGCAGAAGCTTGCTCACGCTCCCCTTGTAAGACATGAACGGTAACGGCAGTTTGATTGTCGTCGGCTGTCGAGAAGACTTGATTCGCTTTCGTAGGAATCGTGGTGTTTTTCTCAATAAGCTTTGTCATGACACCACCCAACGTCTCAATTCCCAATGACAGAGGGGTCACGTCTAATAAAAGAATATCTTTAACATCTCCAGACAATACAGCCGCTTGAATTGCAGCACCCACCGCCACTGCTTCATCCGGATTTACGTCCTTGCGTGGTTCTTTACCAAAGAAATCTTGGACCGTTTTTTGCACTAAAGGCATACGGGTTTGACCACCGACCAAAATCACTTCATCGATCTCACCCACTGATTTTCCAGCATCTTTTAACGCGGTTTTGCAGGGCTCAATCGTGCGCTCAACTAATTTTTCAACCAATGATTCAAGTTTTGCACGAGTTAATTTAATATTTAAATGCTTAGGACCAGAAGCATCAGCGGTAATATAGGGCAGATTCACGTCGGTTTGTTGCGCCGAAGACAGTTCGATTTTTGCTTTTTCAGCGGCTTCTTTCAAACGCTGTAAAGCTAAAGGATCACTGTGTAAATCAATGCCGGTGTCTTTCTTAAATTCGGAAGCCAGGTACTCGATTAATGCCAAGTCAAAATCTTCACCACCTAAAAACGTATCCCCGTTGGTTGCTAGTACTTCAAACTGATGTTCGCCATCAACTTCGGCAATTTCAATGATAGAAATATCGAAGGTACCGCCACCTAAATCGTATACAGCGACAACAGAGTCACCACGTTTTTTGTCCATACCATAAGCAAGTGCTGCGGCGGTTGGCTCATTGATAATACGCTTAACTTCAAGACCTGCTATTTTTCCGGCGTCTTTCGTTGCCTGGCGCTGAGAGTCATTAAAATAAGCGGGTACAGTAATTACAGCTTCTTTGACTTCTTCACCCAAATAGTCCTCAGCCGTTTTCTTCATTTTTCGTAACACTTCGGCTGAAATTTGCGGTGGCGCTTTTTCTTGCCCTTTGACTTCAACCCAAGCATCGCCATTGTTCGCCTTAACGATCTTATAAGGCACCATTTTAATGTCTTTTTGAACGATAGGATCGTCGTACCGACGTCCGATCAAACGCTTAATCGCGTATAAGGTATTGTCAGGGTTGGTCACGGCCTGTCGCTTTGCAGCCTGACCCACTAAAATTTCATTATCACTGGTGTAGGCAACAATGGAGGGTGTGGTGCGATGACCTTCGCTGTTTTCGATCACTCGAGGTTTACCCCCTTCCATCACGGCGACGCATGAGTTCGTGGTACCTAAGTCGATTCCGATGATTTTTGCCATTTTACTATTGCTCCAATCTGTTCGTTAAAATCAATAATGTTTTTTATATGGGGCCTTAATTCTTAATTTCAAGCGGCCCAGACAATCATTTCCCTTTCGCAACAATGACCCGGGCGGGTCGAACGAGACGGTCGTTTAACTTGTAACCACGCTGGAATACAGCCAACACCGTATTTGGTTTAGCATCTGCAGATTCCTGCATGGACATTGCTTCGTGCAATTGAGGATCAAACGCTTCTCCTTGTGGATTAAGTTGCTCAACGCCATGTTTTTTTAGCACATCGAGGAATAATTTCATTGTTAATTCCAGTCCCTCGTGCATGGCGCTGTTTTTTTCCTGCTCGGCCAGCTGCAACGCTTGTTCTAAGCTATCCACCACGGGAATGAGCGAATCGACAAACTTTTCTAAGCCATAACGGTGGGCGTTTTCAACGTCTCGTTGAACACGACGGCGCACATTTTCAAGTTCAGCCATAGCTTTGACGGCCTTTTCCCAGTGTTCATGAGCTTGCTGTTCGGCTAAAGTCAGTTTTTCTTCAAGTTCTGAATAAGAGGGATGATCCAACGCACTACTACCAGTATCGGGGTGCTCAAGGTCGTCGATTAATTCTTCAATCTCATGTTCCACCGCTTCATGTTCAACTTGTTCGTCATGTTCCTCACGAACTTTTTTCCAATCTTTGGTTGTTTTTTCACCACTCATGTAAAGACTCCAGAACTCGTTTTTTTATCGTGTCCGGTTATATGTAGGGCCAGTTACCTAATATATCAAGTCCATTTTTAAAATTTTTTTATAACCCCAGTGCTTTATGGTATGATTATCGGCTTGTTGATTAATTATTTTGAACCGATTCCGATGCGTACTTGGTCCCCCACATCTTGGCTGCAATATGCTTATGAGCAAGCACCCACCTATTCTGATGAGGCGCAATTAGCCAAAGTTGTTGAGCAAATATCGCAATTGCCTCCATTAGTGAGCAGCGGGGAAATTAAAAAGTTAAGGCAATCCATTGCCAAAGCAGGCCGTGGCGAAGCGTTTATTTTGCAGGGTGGTGACTGTGCTGAGTCATTCAAAGATTGCCGCTCAGAGATCATCAGCAATAAACTTAAAATTTTACTGCAAATGAGCTTAGTATTGATTCATGGCATGCGAAAACCCATCATTCGGGTTGGCCGAATTGCTGGCCAATATGCTAAGCCTCGATCTTCTGATTTTGAAAGCGTCGATGGAATAACACTTCCTAGTTACCGTGGCGACTTAGTGAACTCACCTGAATTTACCGAACAAGCCCGTACACCCAATCCAAAGCTGATGCTGCAGGGTTATAGTTGTGCAGCCATAACTCTAAATTTTATCCGAGCGTTATTAGCCGGTGGTTTTGCTGATCTACACCACCCCCAACGCTGGGATCTTCGTTTTGTTGAGCATTCACCTCAAGCCGATGAATATCATGCAATTGTGCGTTCCATCGCCAATTCGCTCGACTTTCTAAATTCCATTGAAGGGTTGCAACACAGTCAACTCAGCAATGTGGATTTTTTCACCTCCCATGAAGCGTTGCATTTGCATTATGAACAAGCCTTAACCAGGCAATTACACGATGGCAAATGGTACAACTTATCCACTCACTTACCTTGGATTGGAATGCGCACTGCGAAGCCGGGTAGCTCTCACATTGAGTTTCTACGTGGCGTTGAAAATCCTGTAGGCATAAAAGTTGGCCCTTCGGCTACCCCCGAGTGGCTCGTGGACTTAATTACAACCTTAAACCCCAACCAAGAAGAAGGACGTCTGGTCTTAATCAGTCGAATGGGAGCCAAAGACATCGGCAAGCTACTTCCACCCCTCATTGAAGCGGCACAAACAACCCATATCCCAGTCACATGGTCTTGTGATCCCATGCATGGCAATACCGAATCCACCGAGTCCGGAGTTAAAACGCGTCATTTTGATAACATTTTAAGCGAATTGCAACAAGCCTTAAAAATCCATCAAGATTTAGACAGCCATCTTGGCGGCGTTCACTTTGAATTAACCGGAGAAAACGTTACGGAATGCATTGGAGGTGCCCGTGGTTTATCAGCGGCTGATTTAAACGATGCCTACCATACTTTAGTTGATCCTAGATTAAACTATGAGCAATCGCTCGAAATGGCCATTCAACTCAGTCGCCAATTTAGATCTGAATAAAAAGTACTAGGGTGTGTTCATATATACCCGTGATCGTTCAAAATGCGTGATTTATGCTTTTTCTTTTTCGCCCTGCCGCATTTTGAAAGATCACGGGCATAGGCGCAGGTTTTTGGATGAAAAAAGGTGTTTTTTAAGAGCTTGTTTGCAAAATGAAATTAAATTAATCCTTATGCTCTGAGTTATGGAGCATAGGGATTTTGATGCGAATCTCTCCCTTTATTTTTTTAACTGAGATCCAGCAGTCTCGTCATATTTAGCAACTTCTGAAACGGGAGGTTGGGAAGCAGTAGGAGTACCCAATAGATTTTGGAATAAACGAAACATTCCTTCAATGCGAGACATTGATCTCCCGCTTTTAGCAGATATCTCGCGTGCATGAGACTCTAGTACCCTCTTATGGAAAGGATTGCTTCTAGCATCCCATTCTATAAATGCGGTCATATCATGAAAATATGCTAGCTTTGCTTCAGATAGTGTAAGAATCTTCCCATGTTCATCTATTACCTTTTCAATAATTCTTTGAATTTCATCTTCTATTGCGCGCTGTTGTACAAGAGGGATTTTTTTAAACTGGTAAGCCAGGGTAATATGAAAAAAGGTGGGGACTTTACTAGACAGTCCCATATCTACGCCGATCTGTCTGATTTTTGCTTCTTGCTCTTCTGGTAATGACACTATAAGTTGAATAACACCTCGATTATGAACACCTTCGATTGTAATAATTGGTTTAATTTTATTCTGAGATAAACTTCCAACCAGTTTCTGGAAGCCCTTTAGCTGACTATCAACAAACGGATGCCAAACTCGGCTGCCAATTTCCTGCTCTGTATATAAATTTAAAGTGGTCATATGAAAGCTAGAAGCAGGCAAAACAGAAAAAAATTCTTTTATTTCAGTAGTTTTATTTAGTTCATTATAAAGCGTATCACAGAGTGATTTATTTGATGAGTAGCATAACGCAACCGTGGTTATACCTGGAAAAAGACCAAAGCGGCCATATTGATCAATTTTGTACAGGGAAGAAGCCATAGGCAAGCATCCAAAAACGGTCAAAAAGAAACATTGTACTACAATATAATTATAATATGTACATTATTAATGGGAATTATGCCGAAACTTATCGTTAGCCCTGCACAAGCCCTGCTGCTTTTAATGGATAAACATGAAAAAAATCCAGAAATGTTCACAAAACTAAAAAAGTGGTATCTATCGGGCGTTGAGCCAGCGCAACATGCTGAATTTAAAGAACTCTGCTCAACTCTATCATCGGGTCGCTTTGAGTATGAAGTTTCACCTTCACGCGATGTAATTAATGAAGACCCAACTAGAAGATATTTTGAAACCCACTTAGCACACAGGACTGTGCAACATGGTATTGATAGTATTGATGCAAAAAAACTAAGTGATCATGTTGGTAGGTTAAATAAACAATTAGATGGCGTGCGAAATAGCGGTGAGTCTAATCTAAAAGAGTATGATAGAGCATTACTAGGAGAATTTCTTGAATCTGACTCTGAGTTAATTAAAGAATATGGGAATTATATTGAGCGCATTGATAGTGGAGAGTTATTCAGTGAAATTAAGCCAGAAGCTAGAGATAAAGTAAAACTAATGGCACAAGCTTCTCTGCTTGGTGTTGCAAATGCAATATTTAATGGCAACTTACCTTTAGATATTTATGATACTGGTATGTATAGCCCAGAAAATAAAGGTAAGGTGATGAAAATAGGACAAGAATCAACGCGAAATCAACATATGGGTTTGATTAAAGGCCATATGGCCGTTCCCAGGGATAGCCTTGCCTATTCAGATAAAGAAGCTCCATTAATGAAGCCTTCTGATCAAGCTACCTATCAAGATGGCGCTGCGTGGGTTGAACATAATTTTGAAAAATTAGTGCACCCTTATTCCAATTCTATATCAGGAACAATGTTGTGCCAACTTAGAAACTTAGCCTTTTTTAAAGGAACTGACGCTGACAATTTTACCCGTTCACCTGATGAATTTATTGATTTTTCAAAAGTTTTTATAGGGACTATGCTATATGGCAGCGGCGGACATACTTTACATGAATTTTCAGCGCCTCTAGAAGTGCCCCTAATCGCTGAAACATTTAAAGACGTATCTAATGACAAGCCTGTAACAATGGACCGACTATTTATGGATGGCAATGAGCCCGCTTTTGATAAAGCACTCGAAGAAACAAGAAGATATAATCATCAAATCCTCGGAAGAGCTTTAGTCCACGATGAGTTAAGGCAGGCAGCAAAGAAATCTGCGCTTAGCCTAAGTAAAGCTATTAATGCTGATTTAGCAGCATTAAAAGACGACCATAAAGCTAGGATTGACCAGCAGGCTTTCAGTTTGTTTAGATTTACAGGTCATGCAAAATCTCAGATGATAAGTAAAGCATGCGTTAATGCAATGCGCGCAATAGATGATAATGATCCTGTTAAAGCAGTAGAAATTCTTTCTGAGTTAAAAACTGACTTTGAAAAAAAATTTGGTAAAACCGTGGCTTTTGGTCGCCCATCAAAAAGTTATGAAATGATTGAAAAATTAGAGCAAAAAATACAGGCTATGCATGATGAGAAGTTTGAGAAAGTTGATGAGATTAAGCCTTCAAGCATTTCCCCTCTTAAGCGCTAGGGTGATTGTTTAAGTATGAGTAGAAAAAATAATTCAGACTTGTATTGGTGCGTGAGAAGTTATAAAAAATCTTTTAAGTGTTCTGGAATACGTTGATCCAGCCAAAATTCAGGCACGCCTGGAATATTTCCGGAAATAAATCCAACATGCCCCCCCTTTTTACTCAGTTCAAGAATCACATCAGAGGACAATTCCTCGGAGTTTGGAATCACTTCTGGCGTCATAAACGGATCATCTAAGGCATGAATGATTAACGTTGGGGTATGAATCTTTTCTAAATATTGGCGAGAGCTCGCTTCACGATAATAAGCATGGACATTGGGAAAGCCATGTAACGGAGCTGTCACAAACTCATCAAACGTCCAAAAGCAATCGAATGAGTCGATATTCTGGACGCCAGGCGGCATTTCGTTTTTATAAAGCTGAATTTTTCGGTTTAAAATCCAACGCAATTCGCGAAGCAAATAGGTTTGATAAAAGCGTGATAAACCTTGGTTCATGCGATCGGCCGCCAACCTTAACTGAAAAGGAACCGATATCGCCACGCCCGTTTGAATATATGGCTGCTTTTCTTGTTCACCAAGCCATTTTAAAAGCACGTTTCCCCCCAAAGAAATACCAACGATCGCTTTTTTGGTGTTCGGTTCCCGGTCACATAAAATCTTAACAATATAATCGAGATCTTGGGTGTCTCCTGAGTGATAAGCACGGGGATAACGATTCGGTTCAGAACTGGCGCCGCGAAAGAGCATTAAAACAGCGCGCCATCCATGTTGATTACAGACTTGAAACAAATGAGAAACATAAGGCGATTGCAATCCTCCTCCAAGTCCATGGAGTAAAATTACTAAAGGCGCGTGAGCTTCTAATCCATGAATAGACCAAGCGAGATCAACGAAATCCCCATCCGGAAGCTCTATCCGCTCAATGTGATCCACTGCCGCCTTTCCCTTATGAGTTAAGGTCGAGAAAACCGTTTGGGCATGTGGGTTTGCTAACCACCACGCCGGTTTAAATAAGCTTTCCGTGATCATCACTTCCCTGTTGTATGATATTGGGGGCTATACTCCTGTACCGCCTCCACCATCGTCTTTACATGATGAGGTGGAATATCCGGTGTAATCCCATGCCCCAAATTAAACACATGGCCCGAGCCATGACCAAATGATGCTAATACCTCCTGTACTTGCTTTTCGATACAACTGGGTGTTGCTCTTAGCACTGCAGGATCAAGATTCCCTTGCAACGCCACACGATCCCCAACTTGCTTTCGAGCGAGTCCAATGTCTGTGGTCCAGTCTAATCCCAGCGCATCACAACCACTTTCAGCCATCTCAGTTAACCATTGTCCACCACCCTTGGTGAATACAATCACCGGTATATTTGGGTGCTCACGTTTTACATTACGCACAATTGTTTTCATGTATGTTAAAGAATAGTCCTGATAGTTTGGAGTTGTCAAAATTCCGCCCCAAGTGTCAAAAATCATTAACGCATTAACTCCGGCTTTAACTTGTTCTTTTAAGTAATCGCTCACCACGGTGCATAATTTCATCAACAACTGATGCATTACTTCTGGATGGCGATAAAGTAAGGTCAACGTTTGTTTAAAATCACGAGAACTGCCTCCTTCCACCATATAGCAAGCTAAGGTCCAAGGACTGCCAGAAAATCCAATCAACGGTAACGCTTCGGGCATTTCTTTACGAATTAACGCTACGGTTTCCATGACATAATCCAAATCATCTCCAGCTTGAATCATCGGAAGCTGGTCAATAGCTTTTGCAGTTTGTACGGGATGTTTAAAACAAGGGCCTTCCCCTTCTGCAAAGAACAGCCCAAGTCCCATTGCATCTGGAATGGTTAATATGTCAGAAAACAATATCGCCGCATCCAGCGGGAAACGACGCAAAGGCTGTAAAGTAACCTCACAGGCGAGCTTAGGATTTTTACACAAGCTTAAAAAATCCCCTGCTTTGGCCCGAACCTCACGATACTCAGGCAGGTATCGCCCAGCTTGGCGCATGATCCAAACTGGGGTACGTTCGACAGGCTTACGTTGCAAACTGCGGATAAATAACGATTGAGTAACATCAGACATCTTTAATTCGCTTTGTTAGAGAAGTTTAGAAGGCTTAAATTTTAACATGAATCCGCTTCTTGTATATTAACCAAGCACAGGCTAGGATCGCTTTTTTAAATTTAGGAATTGCAATGGATAAGCTGGAAATTAATGCCTTAAGCATTACAACTCATATTGGAATACATACATGGGAGCAAAAAATCTTACAGCAGGTGTTAATCGATTTATCATTTCCCATCGATTGCGCCTCTGCCCATGATGAAATAAAAAATACGATTGATTATGATCAAGTCTGTCAGCGGATCACAGATTTTGTCGAATCGAATTCATTCCATCTCATTGAAACCTTAGCTGAAAAAGTCGCCCAACTCATTAAAAATGAATTTAAAGTACCGCAACTGGCCATAAGAGTCAGCAAGCCAAGTGCTGTAAAAAATGCGACAAACGTTAGTGTGTTCATAGAGCGCTAAGACATCGACCTGGTGTGGCCATCCCAGGATCACCACTGAAAAAAGGCTTTTGCAAAAACGAATAGAGAATAATTTAAGAATAACCTACCACAGGAGTTTGTGAAGGTATATTGGCATCGTCATGAGATGGTTGGCTAGAGCGCGGTGAAGTGACATGAGCTGGTCTAGTTTCTATATCATCTTTACTTAATGAAGGGCTTAACCCGAGTTTAGTCATAGACCCATAACTATCATCAAAGCTTGGCGCGGGTTCTGGATGTGTAACGTTCATAAAAGACAACGATTGTTCTTTAATACGATAAGTGTTTAATAAAATTAAACTGCTCTGCACAATCATTAGGGCAGCGCCAACGGCTGGATTAATCATAAACCCAAAGGCAAGGAGCAACCCACCTGCAATCAACATCGTGGTTAGGTTATACCCGAAACTCATTAATAAATTTTGCTTGATGTGGTTCACAGTTTGTTTTGCTACGGTCAACGCGACTAAAACTCCTTTTAGCGATCCATTCTCAATGACAGCTCCTGCTTGTTCTTGCGCCACTCGGTGTCCAATATCATCCCCCGTGTTCAGTGCGATTCCAACATCACTCGCGGCTATAGCTGGCGCATCATTAGGCCCATCGCCAACCATGGCCACACAGTGGCCTTGTTTTTTTAAAGAACGAATAAAACTCATTTTAAGGTTTTTGTCCTCTGAACGTGAGCCACGAAGCCCTGCACTGACATTATCTTCAGAAATTCCTAATTCTTTAGCATATCGTTTTGCGGTCGATTCATCAGCACCCGTGCATAAACAAATCTGTTTACCTTGCTGTTTTAAATAATCAACAACAAAACGTGCATCTTTTCTTAGCGGATCAGCTAAATGAACCTGTCCAATGATCTTTCCATCTTTCGCAAGATAGACCAAGCTGTCGCCGACGTTTAATTCAGGATGAATCACATTGGTTCGAATATTCTTAGAAGCCAAAAGACTGTTACTTCCCAAAATGAAGTCACTACCGTTAATCGTTGCCATAATCCCAGGATTTTCGTGTCGTAAATTAGAGACTGTCAAGGTTTTATCCGGGACTATATTTTTTGAAGCGATGTATGTACGTATTGCATGAGCCACTGGATGAGGAGATTTTTTTTCTAAAAGCGCAAGATAAGCTAGAAACTCCTCTTCGGTAAGACCACTTTCTGGACGAATGTCCACAGACAAGACCTTCGGTTTGCCCTCCGTTAATGTGCCATGTAGATCAAACACTACGGTATCCACTTTGTCGGCAAGCTCTCCGATTTCCTCTATGATTTTAGTGCTTTTATATTCCACACCCTGTTTTGAAGCTTTGTTCATTCCAATTTTAACCGCTAAAGGAATAATCATCCCAAGCGTACAAGGGCATGCAGAGACCAAAACCGCAATAGCACATTGTATTGCCAGCGTTACGGGAAAAAAGCAGCTGATGATGATTAAAGAAAGTGCCGAAAGCAGTAAAACTGAAGGAATAAAATACTGTAATATTGTTTTGGCTATGGTCTGTAAAGGTTGTTTTTTCTTGGCTTCTTGAAGTTGCTCATCAAAACGAGCCAGATAAGAATCTGATGCTAGTGTTGTCACTTTCATTCGAAGTGGCTTAGAATCTGCCGCCAGGAACATGCCTGCCAGTAACTGTTCTTCTTTCCTAAGCAACCTAGGTAAGCGCGCCCCTGAATCTATCGTATCGTAAACTGAGGCTTCATCGGATAGCGCTAAACCGTCTACTGGGATGACTTCACCGGCTTTAATTTCAATGATATCACCTAACCGCACATCAGCAAGAAGTTTAAGCCTAGCCTCATCTTGCTCCACCACTCGAACGGTTCGTGGGGAATAGTCTTTAATACTGAGTTCTGAAATCACTGCCTGTTTAAGCGACTCTTCAATGGCAAGGCCTAAATGTCTAAACCCAAATATCATTAATCCCGCATCAAAAATCATAGGAAGCCACGGAAAGAAAAAGGCACTGATTGAAACAGCAAGCACGGTTAATGTGCTGATGGCAAACAAGGTGTTCATATTAAGCTCTCTGGACTTTGTGAACACTTTAAATGCGTTAGAATAGAATTCCCATCCAAGGTAGACGGTAAACAAGGTGCTTATCGAAGCAATTGCAATCAAGACAGGCAAGCCAAACGAAACACCCATTAAGGATAAGCTCATTAATAAAAGCCCGCTTACCGTGCCCAAAGCGCCTAACAACCAACGTTGCCACAAGTTTTTTTTAGGGGGTTTAGACAGTTGTACTTCTTGACATTGAAATCCTATTTCATCGAGCTTTAATATTACTTTTTGGCGAATAATACTTGGGTGATAGCGAGAATCTGCAACCACAATTAATTGCTTGGTGACTGGATCACATTGTACTGAAGTAATTTCATGAAGTGTTTTTAATGCGCGCTCAATCGTTGAAGAACAACTTCTGCATTTCATGCCTTCAACTGAAAATTCATAACGACATGCATCAGAAGGTTGGGATTTACTAGGTTCGGACATAAATAACCTTACTGCAAATTAGTTAAGCATCCATTTTTCGAATCATTCCCATAATGTTTTCAGTTCGTGCCACAGCCACTTGGGCTTTTTCCGCTAGCATGCGAGACTCATAAGGCCCAATAATGACACGATACCAGGTAATATTATCCCGTTTTACGGGAGTAATGACGGCATGAAAATCTTTCAAAATTAACGAGGCCTTCATCCGTTCAGCATCTTGCTTTACCTTAAAGGAAGCAATTTGAACATAAAATGAATCTTTTTTCTCACCTGACTTATTGATTGCTTTCGCTTGAGCAGAAACAGGCGGCGATGGCAATTGAACAGGAGTTTTATTAGCTAAAGTCTCTGGAGTTGTGGCAATTTGAGGAGTTTTTAATGGCTTGTGTTCACCTCTTACTGGGACTGCGGTATGTTCTTTAGCGAGTAACGTGTAAAATTCAAACTTAGGCTTAGGTAGCTCATGATGTTGCGCCATAACCGCTGTTGGCGTTTTATTTTGGTTAGGAAGTAAATGATGACCAAGCCAATCTTTAACCTGCTCGATGCTTACAAAAGAAGCGGTTAAATAACCACAGATGAAAGATGCCAAAATAAAACTTGCTGACCTGAAAAGGCCACTAGACTGGGTGGATCTTTTTTTTCTGCTGTATTCTTTTGCCATCTATTTTTCCACATAAACATACTGCATTACAGTTCAAACCTTTAGTGAAACGCTTCAATGCAATGCGCTAAATTACATGCTTTCTGGTGCAGATACCCCAAGAATAGCCATGCCGTTTTTAAGCACTTGTTGAACTGCTTTCAACAAACACAACCGTGCGCATCGCAGTTCCTTGGGCTCACAAAGTAACGGCACCGCGTTATAGTAACTATGTAACCCTGTAGCCAGTTCCCGTAAATAATACGCAAGTTGATGTGGCTCACAGACCCTAGCTGAAGCTTCAATGACCTCGGGGTAGCGACTAATTAATCCCATTAGATCAGACTCATGCACTTGAACCAATAAAGCAACATTGTCTAGTCCTTTTTCTTGGTCCCAGCTTAACCCTCGTTCTTCTAACTGCCTTAATACACTGCAAATCCGAGCGTGAGCGTATTGGATATAATACACTGGATTTTCATTAGATTGAGACTTGGCCAAATCCAGGTCAAAATCCATGTGTTGTTCTGGCTTACGCATCACATAAAAAAATCGGGCCGCATCATTACCGACTTCATTTCGCAACGCTCGTAAGGTCACAAAAGAACCACTGCGCGTTGACATTTGTAAGCGCTCGCCGCCGCGGTACAAAATTGCAAATTGTACGAGTAATACGTCTAACGCGCTTTCATCATGGCCTAATGCTGTCACTGCTGCACGGACGCGAGTGAGATAACCATGGTGGTCGGCGCCAAAGATATCAACAACTCGATCAAAGCCGCGATCATATTTATTCCAGTGATAAGCCACATCCGATGCAAAATAAGTCGTGTGGCCATTGGCACGGATTAACACACGATCTTTTTCGTCTCCAAACTTTGTTGCTTTAAACCAAAGAGCGCCAGCTTGTTCATAAGTATGACCTTGCTCCACCAAAGCTTGAATGCCTTTCGTAATAGAACCATCGTCCATTAATGACTGTTCTGAAAACCAGCGGTCATATTCGACCCCAAATTCAGCCAAGTCATCTTTGATATCCTGCAACACATAGTCAAGTGCCGCACTATGAAAGACCGCAAAACCAGACTCACCCAGAAGTTTTTGGGAGGATTTTATCATCGCGTCGATGTAGTGTTCCTTATCGCCACCTTGCGGCTCATCTGGGGGTAAATCAGTCACCAGTGCAAACCAGCTATGCACATAATCTAATTCATGAAGGTCTAACATATGACGTGCAATGTCTTTTACGTATTCACCTTTATAGCCGTTAGCTGGAAAGACGATGGGTTGTTCGGCTAGTTCGAGATAACGCAACCAAACGCTTACTGCTAAAATATTCATTTGGCGGCCCGCATCATTGACGTAATATTCGCGGCTAACGTTAAAACCTGCTGCACTTAAAAGATTCGCAAGCGTTGCGCCAAACGCAGCACTTCGGCCATGACCTACATGCAAAGGTCCGGTTGGATTCGCGGAAACATATTCTAAAATAACGTTTTGACCTTGGCCTAAGGTAGACTGTCCAAAACGCTCACCTTGCGATAAGATGGTCGCAATAATTTGTGCGCGCTCCGTGGCTTTCATAAAGAAATTAATAAAACCAGGGCCAGCAATTTCAATGCGCTCAACAAAGGGATGCTCTGGGATGCTCTTGACGATAAGTTCAGCCAATTGGCGAGGGGATTTTCCACTTGGTTTTGCTAAGACTAAAGCGAGATTAGAAGCATAATCTCCGTGGCTTTTATCTTTGGTACGCTCAACTTTGATCTCTACTAGTGTGTCTTTACGAATATTTCCAGACTGCTTCATGTCCTGAACGACATTAGCTAAAATCTCTTCAACCGTTGCTTTCATACCCATTATTCATCTATAAAAAAAGTAGTTATTATGCGCTTTTTTCTAACAGTTGCAAAGGACTTAATCCAGGATTTTACGCTTTAATCTGTTTAGATATCTTAGCATAGCTATTTTTAACATAACCATCTTGCGACAATAAAATGGCAATCGGCCTAGTCGCTTCAAAATGAGCGAAAATAATCATCATCATGACCGTAATAGGAACCGACAAAAACATGCCTAATATTCCCCAAATGGCCCCCCATAATCCTAATGCGAATAAAATTACCAACGGACTTAGATTTAATGATTTACTTAAATACTTTGGTTCAACAAAATTTCCAATTACAAACTGAACTACCACGATGCCAGAAGTTACAATGAAAAATGGCAACCAGGTTTTAAATTGAATTAATGCGAGCAATGCCGGAAAAGCGGTGGCAATGATCGCCCCAATGTTGGGAATGTAATTGAGGAAAAAAATGAGTAAGGCCCAAAATTCTGCGAAATCCAAACCCACTGATTTCATAATAATCCAGCTGGCTGTGGCAGTAATTAAGCTCATCAGCGTTTTTATTCCTAGATAAGTCTGAGTATCTTTGACAATATGAGAGATAATGCTATCCACCACTTGTCGATGTGCTGGCTGAGGAAATAACGCGTCTATTTTTTGCTTTAAAAAATGTTGCTCAATAAACAAAAACACGACATACAATCCAATCAAGACCGCTGATCCCATGATTGTTGTAAATACCCCATAAATATTAAGCAAAATTCCTTGTACGCTAAGATTTTTAAAATAATTATCAACACTGGCGAGCAATTTAATATGTAAGCCCGTATCAAACGAGTTAAGAATATGAGTCAGATTTTCCTGGTAACGCGAGGAGGCATAAATAACTTCATTGACGTTGTTGGTGATGATGTCGATTAAAATTTTAACTAGAATAATCACCACCACCAAAGACAGCACCATGCTGAACCAATACGGGAGCTTTGAACCAACTCGGGGAGTTCGTTGAATTGCGTTGTGGATGGTGTTTAATAAATTCCAAATAAAAATTGCAATGATTAAAGGAATTAATAATCCCCTACCCGCCATCAGTAGATAACCGGTAATCCAAACAATCAAAAGACCCGCTGCAATTGATAAAGTGCGATTCATTCCGCATAAACTCCATATAAAAAAATATTGTAATTATAGTTTGTTGCTTAAACCGATCCTGCTATTATTTTATTTTTTGTAATACTGCCATCATACCGTGCTGACATCCCCATGTGAAACATTACCCGGCGTAGGTCCTACACTCGCAGCAAAACTAGCCAAATGCGGGATTCATACTGTACAGGATTTGTTATTTCATCTCCCCTTTCGGTATCAGGATAGAACACGCATTACACCAATCCAAGATTTGCGCAAAGATCATTGGTGTGTCATATCTGGCCGAGTCTGTAAAACAGAAGTTAAGCATGGCAAGCGTATGATGCTTTATTGTTATGTTGAAGATAAAACGGGAGTGTTAAAGCTTCGCTTTTTTCATTTTAATAAGCAACAAATTAAAAATCTTAATGAAAGTCATACGTTGCGAGCGTTTGGTGAAGTTCGAGAATTCGCCAACCAACTCGAAATGATTCATCCTGAATATCAACTTCTAAATGAAGGCGAGCAGTGCCGAGTGGAAGAAAACTTAACTCCCATTTACCCATCAACCCAAGGGCTAACTCAAACCAGACTACGACAGCTCGTTAAAATGGCGCTTAACGCCTGCCATGAACATTTAGAACCCCTTGAATGGATGGATGAGGCGCTCTTAAATAAGCGTTTTATGATGCCAATCGGTCAAGCGATTCAATGCTTGCACACGCCCCCTCCGGATACTTCCATTTATGCTCTAGAAACCGGGAAACACCCCGCCTTAAAACGTCTCATATTTGATGAGCTTCTCGCACAACGGTTAAGCATGCAATTTGCACGCCAGCATCGTTTAAATCTAGTTGCCCCTGCACTTCTTACTAATCAAGAATACATGAATCAATTTTTAAACCTATTGCCGTTCTCGTTAACACAAGCACAACGAAGTGTGTATGATGAAATTCAACAAGACATGACGTTAACGAAACCCATGTTGCGACTGGTACAAGGAGACGTAGGAGCAGGAAAAACCGTAGTTGCTGCATTGGCTGCTTTGCAAGCTATCGCCAATGGGTTTCAAGTTGCTTTTATGGCGCCAACCGATATTCTTAGCGATCAACATAGCCAAAATCTAACACGCTGGTTCACCCAACTGGGATTATCAGTTAAACGACTAAGTGGCAAAATGAAAGCCCGTGAGCGAAAAGAAGCGTTACAAGCGCTTGCTAGCCATGATTGCCATTTAATTATTGGCACTCATGCCTTGTTCCAAGCGGAGGTGAATTTTGCCAAACTAGGCCTAATCATCATTGATGAACAACATCGCTTCGGTGTTGAACAAAGACTCGCTTTGCATCAAAAGGGTCAGCATGAACACTTCTGCCCACATCAATTGCTCATGACCGCCACCCCAATTCCGCGAACCTTAGCCATGACACAGTTTGCGCACATTGATTTATCCGTTCTTGATGAATTGCCCCCCGGAAGAACACCCGTTGTTACGGCAGTTCTGAACCAAAACAAGCGTCAACAAGTCATTGAGCGGCTCAAATCAGCCATTGCTGGAGGCAGACAAGCTTATTGGGTATGCACGCTTATTGAAGACTCTGAGAAATTGCAGTGCATGGCTGCAACCAATACAGCAGAAACACTGCAAACCTTGTTGCCAGAAGCAACCATTGGTCTTGTTCACGGCAGAATGAAACCAACAGAAAAAGATGCCATCATGGGCGCCTTCAAACGGGGTGAAATCGAATTACTGGTCGCAACCACTGTGATTGAAGTCGGCGTGGATGTTCCAAATGCCAGTTTAATGATTATTGAAAACGCAGAGCGACTGGGTTTATCGCAACTGCATCAATTGCGAGGCCGGGTTGGACGAGGAAATAATCAGTCCCACTGCCTGTTATTATATCAAGCGCCTTTGTCTCAAATAGGTCAGCAACGTTTAAAGCTCATGCGCGAAACAACCGATGGTTTTCTCATTGCAGAAAAAGATTTAGAACTTCGCGGCTCTGGAGAAGTTCTTGGAACTAGGCAAACGGGTTATCGGCAGTTTAAAGTGGCCGAATTCCCCAGAGATAAAGATATCCTTTCAACTCTTGCGCCAATAGCAAAACACCTTGTGGAACAAAATCCTGAAACCGCAACTCAGATCACTAAGCGATGGTTGGGATCTGTAGAAGGGTTTTTACGAAGTTAGAATTCACTACGCACTGCGCCATAAAGCTTGTACTTGATAGGAAACATTTCTAACCGTACAGAGATTTGAATCATCTGATTATACGTTCTGTGGATAACTTTCTAAACGCTGCTGCAAAATTATTCCTAACGAACCCATTGACTTTGATAACCAATTGATTATTAATGATATTATTAAAATTCGATAGGTCTCAACCCATCATATTATCCACAAATTCTGTGGATAATCCTGTGCACACCCTATGAAAATTTATTTTTTTCAACGTCTGGGGCGAAGCGTATTTCTGATCAATCCTTGGCTGAGATCTTGAAAACCGCTAGAATAATTAAAATTCTTCAATGAGCATATAGTGAAACACGACGAGCGTTATCAGCAAGCCCGAACAGTAACCCTCATTGGCGCCATTGTGAATGCTTTACTCGGTGTGTTTAAGGTTATTGGAGGAGTTGTCTACAACTCACATGCACTAGTCGCCGATGGAGTTCATTCCTTTTCAGATTTAGTCACCGACGTTATGGTGATCCTGGCATCAAAATATGGGAGCCAGGAGGCAGATGAATCTCACCCTTATGGCCATCAGCGTATTGAAACGGCGGCGACATTATTATTAGCGTTGTTTTTGATTCTAGCAGGCGTTGGCATAGCCTGGGATGCATTAATAGAAATAATAACAAAAACGCATGATCAACCTGAGTTCTTAGCCATCCCTATCGCCTTACTTTCCATTCTGGCGAATGAAGCGTTATTTCATTACACCTTAACAATAGGACATCGTATCCAATCGGATCTCATCACCGCCAACGCCTGGCATCATCGTTCAGATGCCGCATCCTCTATTGTGGTGTTGATTGCTTTAATCGGAAGCCTTGCTGGATTTACCTATCTTGACGCAGTAGCGGCGATTATTGTCGGTGCCATGATTATTAAAATGGGGCTTGATTATGGTTGGAATAGTGTAAAGGAATTAGTCGACACCGCCGTAGATCCCGAAACCCTTGAATCCATTCAAAATATAATCATTGGGGTCAATGGGGTTAAACGCATTCATCAATTGCGCAGTCGAATGATGGGAAAAGATATTCTGGTGGATGTGCATATTCTTGTAGCCCCTAAAATCTCAGTATCTGAAGGACATTTTATTGCTCAGCGAGTCCATAATACCCTGATTAGCCAATTGAAGGATGTGAAAGACGTGACGGTGCATGTCGATCCTGAGGACGATGAAACCGTTTGTCCTTCGATTCATTTACCTAATCGCCAAGCCATTGAACAGCGCTATTTAGTCCCCTGGCAAAAAGAATTTCCAGCGATTCAATCCTGGAAAATTCATTATTTAGATGGCAAATTAGAAATTGAATTGTGTTGTGAAGCTCAATTTGATAATTGGGATGCCTTAAAAAACCGTGTCCAACAAGATCTTAGACACAGCAAAGATTTTAGAAACATCAGTTTATTGAATAAAAAATACGACATTGATTTTTAACTGTATTCCTTTCTCCATGGCGTACAAAAATTCAATCGCTAGTATGAATGCCTTGTACCGGACAAAAAATACTTGCTAAATGCAGTTTGTGAAAATATTATTCATGATTCCTATATAACCGTGATCGTTCAAAATGCGTGTTTTTAGGTGCCTTTATTGTTTGTCCTGTCACATTTTAAAAAGCGAGTCATGGCTCATTCCCTTACGAGTTTTTTAAAATGCGGCAGGGCGAAAAAGAAACAGTATAAATCACGCATGTTGAACGATCACAGGTATAGATCAAGCATCACCCACTAATTTGTAAGCTATCTTGGAGTACCTAATATGGCTACCGCCTCTTTAAAGCTTTTTTTTGCTATTAGCATTTTTGCCGTCATTTTAATGGCGGGCTGGTATCCGCTAAAAAAACGTCTGTTAAAAGAAGAGCATTTTGACTTCCCGCTTGGTGAAACACTGGCCACTGGTGTGTTTTTAGGCGCAGCTTTAATGCACATGCTTCCAGAGTCCAACGAAATGTTTCTTAAGATGGGTTATCATTATCCTTATGCATACATTATAACCGGGTTGGTGTTTTTACTGTTCCTATGGTTTGAACACCTTGGCAAAGAACTTTACCACCATCATGATGCCGATCATCCAGCCTTTGCTTTGTTAGCCTGGCTTATGTTGTCTTTCCATTCTTTGGTGCTTGCCACAGCATTAGGCTTTAGCCATGAATATCCTGTGGTAATCATGTTGTTTTTAGCCATCATAACCCATAAATGGGCTGAAAGTTTTGCAATCGCGGTGCAACTAAGCAAAAGCAGCTTAAGTCCTCGCACTAGTGTCCTTTTCTTTTTGCTATTTGCGTTAATGACCCCGCTAGGAATTTTTATTGGCTGGTATTTTAATCAAGGGGTAGAAACCCATTCTTTAATTGATCCTATTCTCGTGGCTTTATCCGCTGGAACCTTTTTGTATTTGGGAACATTGCATGGCTTAGAACGTTGTGTCATGGTTGAACGCTGCTGCAATTTAGGGCATTTTAGTTTCGTGATCATCGGATTTTTATTAATGGCATCGGTTGCAGCTTATGTCTGAATTTATTCACCAAGATAGTCTTATCTTAGCGTCAGGCTCTGTATATCGACAAAAGCTGCTAAAGCAAACGGGTTTAACATTTGATGTTCATCCTTCAACGTTCGATGAGTCCGTATTAAAAAGCGCGTTTCAGGGGAAAGAATACGGCGAATTAGCGGTGCAACTTGCTCAAGAAAAGGGGTTGGATGTCAGTCAATCCTTTCCTGAAACAGGTGTTATTGCAGCGGATCAACTTTGCATCTGTGAAGAAATACTCATTAATAAGCCCATCACTCATGAGCGCGCACAAGCACAGTTAAATTTTTTAAGCGGGAAAACTCATCATTTACTCACTGCGGTCTGCATTGCCTATCAAAAAAAAATCGTATGGCAGCACCTCGAAGTGGTTGCCTTAACCATGCGTACCTTATCGCCTACGTTGATTGATCGGTATCTGAAACTCGAAAAACCCTATCAAAGCTGCGGCTCTTATCATTTTGAGGGGTTGGGAAAATGGCTATTTCATCACGTGTCTGGCGATGAAACAACCATTATAGGCTTGCCTGTTTTACCCTTACTGAATGGATTAATTGAGCAAGGGCTTGTCCGCTTCTAGCTGGGGACGCGAATATTTAAAGGTTCGGCTTTTGCACCCTCTTTGATGGCATCATATCCATCGCGGTGATTAGCAATGTAGGCTAAAGCCGACTCACTCACGCCTCAAGCATTACGACCGAATAAAACAATCAAAGTTATACTGAAATTATTTTTTTCCCACCCATATAGGGTTGTAACACTTCTGGAATTAAAATATTCCCATGCTTATCCTGGTAGTTTTCAAGAATAGCAACCAACGTTCTACCCACAGCTAGCCCTGAGCCATTTAACGTATGGACTAATTCCATTTGATCCGTTTCAGGATTACGAAAACGAGCCTGCATTCTACGAGCTTGGAACGATTCCATATTGCTACAAGAAGAAATTTCACGATAAGTATTCTGACTCGGCAACCAGACTTCTAGATCATACGTTTTAGCCGCGCTTGCCCCCATGTCTCCCGTACACAACGTCATGACCCGGTAGGGCAAATTTAATTGTTGTAAAACCGTTTCAGCATGCGAGGTTAATTGCTCTAATGCAAAGTAAGATTCATCTGGTTTAGTAACCCAAACCAATTCTACTTTCTCAAATTGGTGCTGCCGAATCATCCCTTTAGTGTCTTTACCATAAGAGCCGGCTTCACTACGAAAACAAGGTGAATGACATACATAACGTAGTGGTAGCTCATCTGCCGTTAGTATTTTGTTACGCACCGTATTCGTTACTGGTATTTCAGCGGTCGAAGTTAGATAATAGGATTGCTCTCCTGTGAGCTTAAATAAATCTTCTTCGAACTTAGGTAATTGTCCTGTTCCTCTTAAACTGTCTGAATTGACAATATAAGGAACATAAATTTCTATATAATTATGATTACGTGTATGAAGATCGAGCATGAATTGGCTTAAAGCTCTCTGTAACCTAGCCAGTTCGGAAGTTAATACAACAAAACGACTTCCTGTAATCTTAGCTGCTAGGCTAAAATCCATTAGGCCTAAGGCTTCTCCAAGTTCATCATGCGATTTAACCTCAAATTCAAACGTTGGGATATTCCCCCAGCGCCGAATTTCTACGTTATCCTCTTCATTCTTACCCTTAGGCACCGACTCATGAGGTATATTTGGTAGACTGAGATTAATGGCTTCTAACCGTTCTAAGACCTCATCTAAGGATTTTTTCTTTTCCTCTAACTCCGCACTAATCCGAGTGACTTCTTCGCGCATGATGGTAATATTTTCATTGCGCGCTTTAGCTTGCCCTATTGCTTTAGAACGAAGATTACGTTCATTTTGTAAAGCTTGTGTTGCGACTTGTAAGGATTTTCGTTGCTCTTCTAGGGATTTATAAGCGTCCACATCAAACGAAAATCCTCTGGCGGCTAATGCTTCTGCAACGTGTTCTGGATTTGTTCTTAACAAGTGAGGATCTAACATCTTAACTAACCTCTGCTAACCATTGTAAAATTCTTCCAGGCTCCAATTTTTCTTTAAAGGATTCGATTATCTTATCTACTCGAGCAGGTTCATCAAAAAATTCAAGCACCATGGGTAAATCAAAATGTAAATCAAGTAAACTGCTCTCGCGCGTTTTTCCGCCAAGTCCAAACCCTTTTACACCTCGATATATTGTAGCTCCTTTAATCTTTTGCTCATGAAGTTGATTAAACAATTCAGGCAATAGGCTTGATTCTTCACTGAGATATACCCGCGTCACTTTAACCTGCATTAGCTTCCTCCCATAATCCTTTCTAACTGAATGCCTAGAATCACTAGTAATAATGTTCCCAAATTATTGAGGACAATATTCAACAATGCGCTCACCCATTGTCCATTGTTATACAGCGCCCACGTTTCCCAGGCAAAGCTTGAAAATGTCGTATAAGATCCTAGGAAACCAATAACCAGAAACAACCGCCATTGCTCTGCGCCGAAAGCCATGCGTTCCATTAAATAGCTCATGGTAAACCCAATGAGAAATGACCCAAGACAGTTCACCAGCAAGGTACCATAGGGGTATTTAGCGCCTAAGATTATCTGTATCAGTGAGGCAGTAGCATATCGGGATATAGCGCCCAATGCACCTCCTAGAGCAACGGTAAGAGTGGCGAATAGCATGTTTATCTTACGATCCCACGGGTAGCTTTATGCAGGGCTTCAATCATTGGTTCTACCTCAATGCAATCTTCTCTTAAAGCTTGTAGCTCGGTAATTGCTTGGGCCACGGTTAATCCTTTACGAAAAATAATTTTGTAAGCACGCCTTAAGCAATCAATGGCTTCAGATGAAAACCCACGCCGTCTTAAACCCACGGTGTTAATTCCACACGCGGAAGTGGAAGGACCTGCAATCATGACATAGGGTACAACATCTTTAGTGACGTAGGTAGCTCGTGCAATAAAAGCATAGGAACCTACATGACAAAATTGATGCACAGCAGCATAAGCGCCAATGTTGGCGTAGTTTTCGACAATCACATGGCCAGATAGTGCCGAGTAATTGACCATGATGTTATGGTTACCGACCATACAATCATGACCAATATGGGTATAGGCCATCAGAAAATTATTATCTCCAATGCGGGTTAATCCCCCTCCCTTTACTGTTCCTCGACTAATCATGGAAAATTCACGGATAATATTATTATCCCCGATTTCCAAACGGGTGGGCTCCCCTTTATAGGTAATGTCTTGAGGTGCATCTCCAACAGACGCGAACTGAAAAATTTTATTATATTTGCCGATTACAGTGGGACCTTGAATCACCGCATGCGGCCCTATCCATGTGCCCTCACCAATTTCAACCCCGTCACCAATAATAGTTCCAGGCCCAACAGAAACACCCTCAGCTAATTTTGCTCCAGGATGAATAATAGCATGCTCACTAATCACGTTTAACTTCCTTCGCAGCACTCATTAGTTCTGCAGAGCAAACCACTTTGTCATCAACATAGGCCTCACCCTGCATACGCCAAAAATCTCTTTTTTGACCAATCAACTTAACCTCTAGTCGCAATTGATCACCGGGGACTACGATTTGTTTAAATTTCGCTTTATCAATGCCGGCAAAAAAATAAAGAAAATCATGTCCTTCGGATGGTGTACGAGACAGATTAGACAATATGGCGCTAGCTTGCGCTAAGGCTTCTAACATTAATACGCCAGGCATAATTGGATTGCCAGGGAAATGGCCGGGGAAAAAAGGTTCATTAATCGTAACGTTTTTCAACCCAACTAAATAATCAAATTCTTTATACTCTAAAACTCTATCCACTAAAATAAAGGGATAACGATGAGGTAATAAATCCAGTACTTTGGTGATATTAATAGGATCACTCATAAGAAAATTCTCACTAGTTATTTCTCAATAATGGGTGATTGTAAACTTTCCCTGTAATAGAAGCCAGGAGAAGAGAAATAAATCGCCCAGTAAAACTGGGCGTGGATTAGAATAGCTAAATTCGCTAATCGCTTATGCACTTCAAAAAAAATGTTACTTAATTTCTTTCATTACTTTCTCAGTAACATCTAGTTTGTCAGCACTGTAAGGTGCGGCATCCTTTTGTAAAACAATGTCATACTTATCGTTTTTAGCAATTTTTACAATTGCATCACGAATTTTATTGTAAAACGCTTCCATTTGCTCATTGTGAGCCGCGCTTAATTCCTGTTGATACTGTTGCCCTTCTCGTTCAAATTGTTGTTGAGCGGCCACGATTTTTCGCTCAAGGTCTTTGCGTTGTTTTTCACTCATCACGGCGCTTTCACGCTTAAATTTATCCATATCTTTTTTTAAGCTTTCCTCAGCAGCAACCAGCTTGTCTCTTCTTGGCTTAAATTCTTTTTCTAGCTTGCCTTGAATTTCTTTCATGTGGGGGGAGTTTTGCATGATTTTTTGTAAATCAACCACACCAATTTTGCTGCTATCCGCTATTGCAGGCACGCTAAGCACCGAACATAAAATGGCTAACAATAACCCAAGTCGCTTCATAATTTCACTCCATATTGAAAAATATATATACTATTGACCCAAATCACTTACCTAGGGCACGCCCTCGATATACCTTTTGAACTCGGAGAATATGTTACTTTTTATTCAGGGACACAACAACGATTAATTCACGCATTTTCACCTGATTCAATCCAATAAATGCTAGCACAATTATCAAGGGGATGCGATAACCCTTCCTCAACAGAACACTATTAGTGTCGCAGCTACCTTTCTTTAATCGAAATTTTATCGCTAGAAACTTGAGGATAACGTAAATTGAAATATCTGTTCTTCATCCGTTGGCTGCTTGTTCAAAGGTTTTGCAACGCTAAACGATAACGGACCAAAAGGAGACCGCCACTCTATCGCGATACCACTTGAATATCGTAGTGGACCTGAAGGTGTACCAGTTAATGCCGCAGGGGTATCTTTTGCAAACACATTTCCCGCATCGGCAAAAATACTGGTTCGAATGTTATCACGACTCAAAGGATAGGGAAGAATTAAACCAACACTTCCATTCACCAGTAAATTTGCACCTAAAGCATTCCCAAAATTGTCTTGAGGGCCTAAGGAGTAACTTTCATAACCACGAACCTGACCTGGTTGCGCGATACCACCGGCAAAGTAATTTTCAAAAAATGGCAAGCCTGTATCTCTTCTAAAGCCGTTACCATACCCAACGTTCCCTAAGAGAGTAAATATAAAACCGCGGGTGATTGGATAATACATCCTTGCTTGATAGGAGGCTTTATAATAATTAAGAGAGTGACCGTTTGCTGGTAATGACAACATCGCACCCGCCTGTTGGTTTATCCCTTTAGTGGGATATGGCATCTGATCATAAGAATTACGATTCCAACCTGTATTGAGCCGGATCTGACTAAAGTTACGACCATACAGGCTTACAAAATTTTGAACCTGCTGCACTCTACCAACCGATTGAATATTTAAACCTTGATACCCATAACCAAATTGGAGACTATCTCTGTCGCTCAAAAGCATGTTGTAATTTACTTCACCACCAAAACGATCCGAAGAATAGCTAGCCACATCGAGATGTTGAGGATCAACTTTCTGGAAATAGATGCTTACCCCACGTCCAACCCCGGTATTCGTATAAAACGGATTGTAATAATTGAACGAATAGTCCTGTCCCCAATAACTTGCATTAAAGGCCAGGCCAACCGTTCTTCCGGTTCCCATAAAATTATACTGATTAAAAGAAGCATTAAATTGAGGACCCGTAGTTCCATAACCTAATGATGCACTTGCTTCAGCGGAGGGTGCTTCTTCAACCGAGATATCTAAATCGACTTGATTATTAGCTCCTGGCACTGGCGTTGTTTTTACATCAATATTCTTTAGATAATTTAATAAACGCAACTGACGTTCAGATTCTTTAATATTATGTAACGATAAAAGCGCACCCTCGTCCTGTCGAATAATATTCCTGAGGACATAGTCACCTGTTTTTGTATTGCCGTGAAAATTTATACGACGAACATAAACATGGCGACCAGGATCCATCACAAAAGCAATAAACACGGTTTTGTTTTCTTCGTTAATTCGTGGTTCTGCATTGATGGCTGGAAAGCCATAACCTACATCTCCTAAGGCGGTTCCTATCGCTGAAATGCTCTGGGTTACTTTTTTACGCGAAAATACGGCGCCTTTTCGAACTTGAATTAACGAACGTAATTTTTCTTCGGGAAGAACTGTTTTACCGACAATCTCATAACCAGAGAAACGATATTGCGGCCCCTCCTCGATATGAATATTTATAAAAACGTCTTTCTTATCTGGAGATAATAGTACTTGGGATGAAATAATTTTGAACTTCAAATAGCCGCGATCTAAATAAAAAGAACGCAATGCTTCCAAAGAAGCATCCATCGCTGCCTTTGAATATTGATCTTTTTTGGTGAAGTAAGTGAACATATTGCTGCTGGATAACGCCGATTGCGACAATAGTTCAGCGTCTGAGTAATGCTGATTGCCAATAATTTTTATTTCTTTAATACGTGACACGCGACCCTCAGAGACAGTCACATTGATGGCTACGCGGTTTTCAGTAAGCGTGGTCACATTACTATCAATACGAGCGTTATATTTACCGCGTGCATTATAAGCCTGCTTTAACTCTTTCTCTAATCGCTCAAGCGAAGCGCGTTGATAAACATGGCCTTTAACGAGTCCGAGTTCTTTTAGAATCTCTTTCATTTTATCGCTGGGAATTTCTTTATTTCCCACCACATTTATCGAACCTATGGTAGCGCGTTCTACCACATTGACAATTAATGTATTGCCTTGGCGCTCAAGCACGACCGATTGAAAAAAGCCAGTGTCATATAAAGCGCGAATAATTTTAGGCGTCGATGGTGGGCCAACTTCTTCACCCACTTGCACAGGAATATAATTGAGAACCGTTCCAACGCTAACACGTTGTAATCCGGTAACTTTAATATCTCGTACAATAAAACTATCGGCACCAAAGGCTTGTGCAGATATAAATAGAGCGGCTGAACAACAGGCACTTAATACAAAATTCTTACTCATTTTATTCATTATTATTATTTAAATCCGGAACATCTTTGCCTGGCATTAACTATTGTTACCAGGTATTGGTGAACATGCGTTGTACCCAATCTCAAGTCAATTAACCCTTTTATAGGAAGTCATTGGCCGTGTCAAGAAAAGTACAACCTTCCCCTGCAATCCCTTCTATATGATTTCAGGAGTAAGGACAGAAAAATCTTACACCCACAAAACAAACTAGACGAGAAAAACAAATTAAAATCCAATTATCCCATTAATCTAGAAATATCATTGCTAAGCGCGATAACCATCAGCGCCATCAATAAAAACAGTCCGATATACATCCCTACCGATTTAACCTCTTCCGATAGAGGCTTCCCTCGAATTCCTTCGATGAGATAGTAAAGAAGATGCCCCCCATCCAATACTGGGATAGGCAGCAGATTTAACACAGCCAAACTAATACTAACTAGTGCTAAAAACGAAAGATAATAGGATAGGCCTCCTCGTGCTGACTCGCCGGCACCTTGTGCAATACCAACAGGGCCACTTAAACTCTGAATGGGAAGCTTTCCTATCGCTAAGCGTCCGAGAAGCGTGAACGTTGCACCCGTGAGCTCAAGCGTTTGACTAAATGATTTTTCTAGCGCATTAAGCGGCCCTTTTTGTTGGACTCTTAGCCAGTGTTCAGGCCAATCCACTTTTTTTGATTTTAAGCCTAGAAACCCCTCCTGTTCTCCCTGTCGTTCCGTTACTCCGACGGTTACTGAAATGGTTTGAGGCGTTTGGCCGCGCAGGACGCTTAATTGAATCGTCTGGTTTGGATGTTGTCGCACAAATTCAACCAACTCCAGCCAATCCGTAATTTCTTTTCCATTAATCGCGGTTATTTTATCCCCTACGCTAAGGGCCGCCTTGGAGGCTGGTGTATCCCGAACAATCTCGCCGACGACAGGGGGAATGCTAGGAACAAAGGGAACAATGCCGAGGCTATTCAAAAGATCAGGTTTTTTTATCCCCACTTCCCAATTTCTTAAAGGAAGGATTACTGTATTAAGCGCGCCATTATCAAGAGACTTTACTTTCAGCTTGATGGAGGCATCACTACCTAGATAAGGCATTATGGCGTATTGAAAATCACGCCAACTATCAATCTTTTCCTCGGCTAACGCTAAAATTTCATAATTAGACTCTAATCCAGCTTGAGCCGCAATACTTCCTGGCTTAACTTGCTCAATCATCGGAGCCAAAGATTTAAACCCAATCACCCACATTAACCATAAAGCAAAAAGAGCAAACAAAAAATTAAACAAAGGGCCGGCAATGACTACCGCTACCTTTTTCCATAAGGGCTTGTTATTAAATGCTAAATGACGTTCTTCTTCTGGAACCTCGCCTTCCGTTTCATCCAGCATTTTCACATAACCACCTAGAGGAAAAATTGACCAAGCGTATTCCGTTCCTTTTTTTCCCTTCCAACTGAAGAGTACCTTTCCAAACCCGAAGGAAAATCTAAGTACTTTTACACCACAAAGGCGAGCCACAATAAAATGACCATATTCATGCACTACGATAAGAATCAATAGCGCTAACATAAAATAAAATGCTGTCCACATACTAAAATCCTGTGGTGAGAAGATAAACTCCCCAAAAGAAAATGGGGGCGGCCGCGATTAAGCTGTCTAATCTGTCCAGTACACCGCCATGTCCTGGAAATACATGTCCTGTGTCTTTAACCTGACAACGGCGTTTTAATATACTGATGAATAAATCTCCTAGAACGGAAATGAGAGCGATAAAACCCGCTAATAAAAACCACGCCCAAGTGTTCTCGGGTTTAAAATATACATAGGCCACCAGAGCTACGCTCAATGATAAAAAAATTCCACCCATCAACCCTTCTATCGTTTTTCCAGGACTAACTTGTGGAATTAATTTTGTTTTTCCGAACGCTTTACCAATCAGATAGGCCCCCACATCTGCAGCCCATACCAAGCATAATAAGTAAACGATTAAATGCTTACCATTCGGTAAGAAATAAATTGCCGAAAGAGATGCGGCAAAGAGCGGAAGTAACAATAGACAAGCGCCACCAACGATTGAGGGATGCCCCCAGTATGTTTTAGATGCCGGAAAAGTCATCACGGCGATCAAAATTAAAAACCAAGCTCCTAATCCTACATACATCCAGTAATTAAACCACCAGAAAGAAATGCCAACCATGATCATTAATGCAACAATAAAAAATAATTTAATTACAACGGATTGAACCGGCATCAGCTGTAACCACTCCCACCCACCGATAATGATTAACGCGAGTAAGACTAGTCCAAGTATCCAGGGATAGGCGTAATAGATCGCGAATAAGACTAAAGGAATTAATATAATGGTTGTCAACAATCGTTGCTTAAACATGACTTTTGCCCGGTAATTGCTTTGAGATTTGACCGAATCTTCGTTCTCGTAAGCTGAAATCTTGTATTGCTTTTTCAAACTCCTCTTCCGAGAAGTCTGGCCAATGTACATCAGAAAAATACAATTCCGTGTAAGCCAATTGCCATAGGAAAAAATTACTGATTCGTTGCTCACCGCTCGTGCGAATCAATAGATCGGGATCACCTAACTCTCCCGTGGATAAACAGTTAGAAAAAAGCGTTTCATTAAACGCATCCAATGGAATCTTATCTCGAGAAATTTGCTCAAAAAGATGCTTGGCTGCTTGAAGAATATCCCATTTCCCACTGTAATTCATCGCCACGTTTAAAATCAGCTTATGATTATGACAAGTCAAGGTCTCAGAAGCCCGCATTTCTTGCTGCAATTCCTTGGAAAACTGCGATCGGTCGCCAATAAATCGTAAAGAAACGCCATGTTCATACAACGATTGAATTTCTTGTTTTAAGGCATGAATGAATAATTGCATTAAAAAATCAACTTCCTTCTCTGGTCGTTTCCAGTTTTCGGTGCTGAACGCAAACAGACTTAATACAGCAATGCCCTTAGCCAAACAAAATCGGATCGCAGATTTAACGGCGTCAATACCAGCACTATGGCCTTCAACACGGGGCAACCCATGGCGTTCAGCCCAGCGGCCATTTCCGTCCATTACAATTGCCACATGATTCGGAATGTTTTGCTTCAAAGCGAATACTTCTCTCATTAAATAAATGGCTCATAGTCTACCCTGTTTGTTTCAAAAGATTAAGCGTTAGTTAGGAACAAAATAACCATCAACGATTGAGTCCAGAATCGAAAGACTTTAGTATTAAAGCCTATTCAGTTTTATTTGGAGAAATTATGTCCCATAACGCCCCTCTTGTATTGCTAATCTTAGATGGCTGGGGTTATCGCGAAGAGGCTGAATTCAATGCTATAGCTAAAGCCTCTACCCCGCAGTGGGATCAATGGTGGAAGACTTCTCCTCACATGATGCTTGACGCCTCTGGTGAGTGCGTAGGCCTGCCCGATGCGCAAATGGGGAATTCCGAAGTAGGCCATATGCATATTGGCGCAGGAAGAATTATCTCGCAAGATTTCACACGCATTAATCAAGCCATTGAGTCGGGGCAGTTTGTTAAAAACCCGGTATTTAATCAAATGATTGATGATATGAAACAAACCGGCAAATCCATCCATGTGATGGGCCTTTTTTCACCGGGCGGTGTACATAGCCACGAACAGCATCTTTATGAGTTTATAAAACTCTGCAACGCTAAATCGTTTCATCGCGTTTACTTACACTTATTTTTGGATGGTCGAGATACACCTCCGCAGAGCGCGCTTAGTAGTTTTAAGAAGCTCGATCATTTATTAGAAGAGTATCCAGCAGCCTCTATTGCATCCATTAGCGGCCGATATTACGCAATGGATCGCGACCAACGCTGGCAACGAATTGACCCCGTTTACCAGCTTTTAACGCAAAATAAGAGCCAATATCACTTTGAATCGCCGGATAAAGCGTTGCACCACTTTTATGAGGAATCGATTTCTGATGAGTTTATCCCTCCAACCAAAATTGGTGAAGGGAAAACAATAGAGAGCGGCGATTCGGTATTTTTTTTCAATTTTAGATCCGATCGCGCTAGACAACTTTCACATGCCTTTTTGGATCAAGATTTTCAAGGGTTTGAGCGCGAAAGTCATCCGTCGTTAGCCCATTTTGTAAGCATGACTCGTTACAGTCGTAAGCTTCCAACGGAAAGCGCTTTCCCTCCCCCAGAGTTAACCAACACCCTTGGTGAAGTTCTAGCGAATCATGGCCTTAGCCAATTAAGGGTTGCTGAAACCGAAAAATACGCGCATGTCACTTTTTTTCTAAATGGTGGTTCTGAGCATGTCTACCCGCATGAGGAGCGGTTATTAATTCCTTCTCCTCAAGTAGCGACTTATGATTTGCAACCTGAAATGAGCGCTCCTGCAATAACCGATGCCGTTGTGAGCGCCATTATTAACCAAGAACATGATGTCATCATCTGCAATTATGCAAATGCCGATATGGTGGGACATACCGGCAACTTCGCTGCCACGATAAAAGCCATTGAATGTTTGGATCATTGTCTGGGGCGGATTGGGGACGCTCTTGAGCAGGTCAACGGAACATTATTAATTACCTCCGATCATGGCAATGCTGAACTCATGTTTGACACCATGGCTCAACAACCCCAAACGGCTCATACCAATTTACCCGTACCTTTAGTGTTCGTCGGAAGTGAATGGAGGTTTAACGTAGACCGTGGGAGCTTAATCGATATTGCCCCCACCATGCTAACGCTTCTTAATATTAGCCCCCCCGAAGAAATGACGGGGCACTCGTTAATGGTAAAAGACGATGAAACCTCCATTTAATTGGCTGTTCTTATGTGTTTTTTTTATGGTTCATTTAACCTATGCAGAACCTGCAACCATTTTGAAAACAAAAACTAGATTAAAGGCGCTGGAGCAAAAAATAACTCGCCTGGAACACTCCTTAAATCAAACCAAAGATAGAAAATCGTTACTCACCAAAGAGCTTGCTGCGACCGAAAAACAAATCAGCGCTTGCATTCATGACTTGAGTAAAACCAAAAAGCAAATAGATAAAAATATCGATAAGATCAATTTGTTAAATCATGAAATTAGCACCTTAAACCAACGGCTTAAAATGGAGCAAACACGTTTAGCCAATCAAGTGCGAACTCGCTATAAAATGGGGGAGTATCAGCCTTTAAAATGGATTTTAAATCAAGAAAATCCTTATGCTATTGGGCAGTTGCTTACCTATTATCAATATTTGATTCAAGCTCATCAACAAAGCATCACAAATGTTAATACCCTTCAGAATAAGTTACTCGCCAGCCAGAATGCCCTGAGTCAAGAACGACAAGAACAACAAGTCTTGGAAAAAAATCTAATTGCACGACAAGAGAAACTAGAAGCAGGCAAACTTTATCAAACTAAACTGATTAAAGACTTAAATCAGGATATTGATCATCAGCAGCATGCCTTAACGGATTTCCAAAAAGATAAAGAAAATCTCTCCCGCTTGCTTAAAGATTTAGCCCAAAGGAGTGCTGTTAAAGCGCAGACTGCTTTCGCACGCCATAAATTACCTTTTCCAGTCCCCGTATCGAGAAAGAAAATTAATCGCATCAACCAAGGTGTGATGTTTTACGCCAAAGAAGGACTGCCCGTAGATGCTGTGTATCCAGGGAAAGTCGTCTTTAGTGACTGGTTAAAAGGGTATGGATTGCTGATTATTATTGATCATGGTCGTGGGTATATGACCTTATACGCTCATAACCAAGCGTTATTCAAACAAACGGGTGAAAACGTTGAGCAAGGTGAACAGATAGCAACGGTTGGTCATAGCGGTGGACTTAAAGAAAACGGTCTATACTTTGAAGTAAGACACCGTGGAAAAGCAATTTCTCCACTAGATTGGTTGTCTTAATTGTTCTCTGGCCTGTTTTTGCAGCAGAAACAAGAATAACAACATCAGGGCAAATACCGGCAAGAGACGCCGTGATTGCAAGGAGAATATTTATGTCGGCAAAAAAACTAATATCAACTACTATGGCAGGCTTGCTTGCAGTCGCCGTTGTGTTTCCGATTCCAGTTTTGGCAGAAGCCAATGATGGCCAACGCATTCCTATGGAAGAAGTTCAGCGTTTTTCCAATGCGATTAGCCAAATCAAAAAATACTATGTTAAACAAACGGATGATAAAGAACTGTTTGATAACGCGATACGAGGCATGTTGACCGGTCTGGATCCACACTCTACCTACCTGAATGAAGATGATTTTAAAGAATTACAAACGGCGACCAATGGCGAGTTTGGCGGTTTAGGTATTGAAGTTACCCTAGAAGGTGGTGTGGTTAAAGTGGTTACCCCCCTGGTTGATACCCCTGCCTTTAAAGCAGGAATTAAAGCGGGTGATTACATCATTAAGCTGGGTGACAAATCTGTGCAAGGCATGGAATTAAAAGACGCTGTTCAGATTATGCGTGGGAAACCAGGCAGCACCATTGATATTACTATACTTAGAAAAGGTGAAAACAAACCTCTGAACTTTACATTGGTTCGTGAACAAATTCTGGTTAAAAGCGTAAAAAGCCAATTATTAGATAAACAATTTGGTTATATTCGCCTAACACAATTTCAAGCGTTGACCAGCAAAGATATGCTCAATGCGATCGCGCAGTTAAAACAGGAATCAGGCGGTAAGCTACAAGGATTAGTCTTAGATCTCCGTAACAATCCAGGAGGATTATTAGATTCTGCGATTCAGATTTCGGATGCATTTATTCATAATGATAAATCGGGGGAAGAAGAGAAAATTGTGTATACGGAGGGACGTTTACCCGGTACTCAATTCACCGCTTTAGCCAACCCAGGTGATATATTAGATAATGCGCCCATGGTCGTACTGATTAACAATGGCTCCGCTTCTGCTTCAGAAATTGTAGCCGGAGCGCTTAAGGATAATAAGCGAGCTATTATACTGGGTACGCAAAGTTTTGGAAAAGGTTCCGTGCAAACGGTTTTACCTTTGGACGAAAAGCGCGGCATTAAATTAACCACCGCACTTTATTATACCCCTTCAGGCACTTCAATACAGGCCAAAGGCATAACGCCTGATATTATTGTTGAAGAGGTATCCATTCCTAAAGCGGAAAACGAGGTTAAATTCACTGGGTTTACTGAAGCCGATTTAAATGGCCATTTACTCAACAATACTGAGGCAAAAGATAAGGATAAGAAGAAAGATAAGGATACATTATCCATCTCAGGACCTATTGCTCAAACTGACCAAAATTTGATTCACGATGATTATCAATTATATGCCGCATTGACCATTCTGAAAGGACTGGCGGTTGCTCAGCGGTAAATCATCTAGGCGTTGCTGTCAGCAACGCCTAGTATTAAATTAGATTAAGGTAATCCCGGTCGCTGCAAATAAGTCAGAAATTTCCAGGTGTTAAAGCGACTGATGTCTCGAGCACGTTTGCTACGAATTCGTCTATGCGTTCTTTTAAACCATCATCGGCAATAAGGTTTTCCGTAGTTAGCTGGGTTCGGGTGTATGGATTTGTAGAATGATCCGACAACCATCTTTCAATTGCATGTCGATCATATCTTTGTTGAGGAAAATTTCGATCGTAAACAGGTTCTGTCATTATTTGGTGAGTAATTGCACAGATAAACTCTTCCGGAATGTCTAAATTAGTATTTCCAGCTAATTTTGATGAATTTCGAAAATCCTCAGGGTCGGGTAAGCTTAGAAGGGGTTCTTGACGACACCACCAATGATAAGGGTCTTCCCATGCCGTTTGTTGAGAACGAAAAAATGGCTCTTGATGTTCTCGCCACGGTCTATCATTTTGCATGTTTTGGAAAAACTGATGAAAATTGTTTTGTGACCCTATGAGGGGTATATTTTGTGACCCCATGAATCGTATATACAGTTCTCTTGTAGTCGGCAACTCTAAATTGCTTCTATCAAAGCTTAGTAAGTCGACAGTATTACTAATGTCAAGCGGTACTATTTGTATATTATTAGGAGTTTCTAAATCTAAGAGGAGATTATAATCTGGTGTAGCTCTTCCAATCAATCTATGCCAAAGTCGACGCAAAAAGCTAAAAAATCTTGATAACCTGGAGCGAGGTGAAGCATCTTCTCTCATAAATTACCTGTCTTGTTAAATGATTGGATTGCTAGTATACCATAAAATCATTTATTGCACGGTAAGTATTTTGTTTTTGCAATTCTATTTGTCACTAACATGGGCAAAGACCGTTATTTATCTAATGCGACTGGCTCAGTAATTGGCGCAACCCTATCTCTTATAAAAAATGGAGAATTTTTATATTTTCTAAAAATTAATTCTTTCATAATGAATGGGAAGACAACTAAGACGTCTATTAATCCTATGAGTTGCGATAGTTTTGAAAGGAATTTCAGATCTTTTTATATTTTCCCTAAAGCGACATCTTGTTTAATTTATAGCTAAGATACTCAACGCCTGGAGATATTCTTCTTCTCATTTAATTGATGATCCTGGATTAGGGTTTGTGAAAAGAAGCGTGCCATATCGCTTATTTCTAGTAGCTTTATTCTTGCATTATTCCAATTAAGCTCCACTTGTGCAGCAGCTTGTTCCCTCTGATTCACTAAAAAAAGAGTGCTGTCTCCTGCATTGAATTTTTTGGTTTCCGCAGTTTGTAGTTGCCGTGCTAAGTTTAATTCTTGTTCGAGCAGCGTTACTTGTTGATGATAAAGAGTTATACCAACAAACAATTTAGATAATTCGTTTTTTAACTGCTCAAATAAAAAATTTTTTTCGGCATGAATTTGTTGAAGCTCGCTTTGAGCGCTAATCACTTTTCCTTTCGCTTCATTTCGATACAAAGGAAGCTTAAATGAAAGACCAACCATTGCCGCTTGGGGAATTAACAAAGGATCCCCTCCGCTACCATATTGCTTAAAGGCAGATACGGTTGCATCTAAGTTTGGAAGAAGTTCATTTTGTGCCAAGCCCAATTTGAGTTGGACTATTTTTGCATACGCTTGCAACCGCTTCATAGCCGGGTGTTTTTTTAATTCTGCAAAAATTTGCGATTGAATTAATGATCGATGCGGTAAGAATGCTGGTAGTTTACTGTCAAGTGGTAGTTGGGGTTTACCTCTATTATCGCGATAATAGAGCGATAATTGAATTGCCGCTTGTTTGAAGATCATTTGCCCTTGATTGCGTAATTGTTCTCGCTGAATAATCTGTTGCCTATTTTCAGCAATTGCAAGTTTCGGCAAATCACCCTCATTCGCTCTTTTTTCAATTGCTTCTTGGCGCAATCGCGCTAATTGTAAAAGCTGATTGTACATTTGTAGCTGTAAACCCGCTTCGACCCACTGCCAATAAGCTTTGACTGTTTCTTGGTAAATATTAATTTTGGTCACTTCGGCATCGAATTTTTTTACACAAATAGATTCTTCTTTAGTAAATAATCCTGCCCGTTCCTTATCGATTAATCGATCACGTAACAGTGGAAATAACACACCTGCTCTGTATTCACCCCCAGAGTTTGTTAAATAGTTTTGATAATATATTGGCCAATCTCCTTGCCCATTTCTGTATCCTGCAAACAGCTTTAAACCATTATAGAGTGTTGGAACCGTTAGTTCCGTATCACCATAGTTGTTAATATATCCTCCAACAGGCTGGGAACGAGCCAAGGCGTTTAAAGAAGGATCAAATCGACCTACGGCATTAATATAATCGCCTTCTGCTTTATTGATTTTCAGAAAGGCGATTTTTATCTTTGGATAATAACAATTAACACTTTCTAACACGTCTTCAAGGCTTAAGTAATTGGATTGCTGAGAAAAACAAGCTGTAGGAATAGAAAATAATAGAATTATCCTTATAAAATGCACTGAAATACGCATTATGCAGCCTTCTGTTGAAAAGCGCTCTCTGGTGGAAACCCATTAAATTGACGCCATAGTTCATACCATAAAGGAACTTCTCCTAACTGGATCCAGCCATGCACTCTTACCCCTTGCCTTAAAAATCTTGGTTGAGGCCATGGTTCATCAGGTAAAATAACCACACGAAAATAACCCTGTCCGTTATCGGTAGGATCAATAAAAGAAACTCTTCCACCAAAGGTTCCAACCGCAATTTCTGGCCACCCGCGAAATTGGATTGCAGGCCAGCCCTCAAATTGCAAGCGCGCTTTTTGATTAAGTCTGACAAAAGGAATATCGTTCCCATCAACCCAAAGAGCCACAGCGCGAGATTGCGTGTCAGGTATGATTTCGGCCAAAACATCCCCTTGTTTGACCAACACACTGTGCTCCCCGGTGAGCCGTTTGAATATCGTACCGGCTACGTGCGCATCAACCAGTTGTGACTTCTGCCGAGCAATCCGTATATCAATCTTTACTTTATCAATCTTAGCCTGTGCTAATTGATTTTGATGTTTAGCATACTCAATTTGAGCGAGTTCATATTGACGTTTTGAATTAATCCCTTCCTCGTACAATTTTTTCTGTCGTTCAAGATTGGCTTTCGCAGCCGCCACTCCTTTCTCTGCGACTTCAATGCGAAGCAGTAGGGCTCTTCTTTCCATCTCCAAACGGCGCAATAGCTCTGGATCAATATCAGTAATATCAACGATTGGATCGCCTGGTTTTACAGTCATCCCTTCGTCAACATACCATTTTTTGATCCGACCTGTGATAGGAGAATTAACCGTATGCTGTCTTTCCGTAGGGGAAAATGCAATCACCCGACCATTTCCCAAAGCAAACTGCTGCCAGGGGGTAAAACCTAAAAACCCAGCCATTAACACGAGTAAAATAAAAAGAATCTTTATAATATTTTTAGGTTTTGGCAATTTCCCGATCATTTTTGCTGCATACAATTTCATTCTGGAATCACCCAATGATTGGTTATCTGCTTAAACTCTTTCTTTTGGCTCACAATGATTAAAATCGTTTGTTCTAGCTCCTTGAGACGATCCATGATTTTATCCAGTTGTTCATCATTAAATACATCAAGGGCGCGATCGATTACAAGCAACTGCGGCTTAAACAATAATGCGCGAACGATCATCAATTGAGTTAATTCATAGAGTGAGAACACCGTTTTCCACTCATAAACCACGGTCTTTAAGCCATTCGGTTGATGCATGACTTTCTCAAGAAGATTAAATTGTTTTAATTCTTCTAGAATCTTTTTATTGGGCGTGTTTTTATGTCCTAGGAGCAAATTGTCATATATCGTGCCGGCAAACCATTCAGGTTGTGCTACAAGCATACTGACTTGACGCATCGCAATTCGGTGAGTTTGTGAACAAAACGTCTGGTTAACATAAAACTGATATTTGGTTTCCTCTCTAAACCCAAAGAGTTCTCTTGTAAATATTTGACAACGATCTGGGTTCGCGGAGAAAACTAATAAAGGCTTTTCAGGGGTTGCTTCGGCAATTGTTTTATCTGGGTTTCTGATTTCAAGAGTTTGGATAGGTACATAGATTTCACTAAGATTCTTGTCCACTTGTTCAACCGGAAGATTAACAACCGATTCAATTTTGCTTTCCGAGGCAATCATGTCGTAAAAGCTTTCTAATAAAGTACCAAAGCGTTTAAAGCTATAAATTAAAGCGCCGAGTACAATTTCAGCGGCTGCAAGCTGACCCAAACTTAGCTGATCATTTACGACTAGATAGCCCCCAACGCCTAATAATAAACTGCTGACCAAGGCGGATAATAGATTAAATCCAATTTGGTGTTTCACCAATTGTTTAAAATGTAAATTCCTAGCTTTTAAAAATGAAACCAGTCGTTTGTCGGTTTGTTGAGTGGCAAAACGGTGATAAAGATTAAAGCGAAATAAAAATCGGTTGATTAAAATTTCTTCTAACCACGCGCCTAAATTATGTTTTTCATCGCATTCTTTTTTAGCGCTTTCAATTGCTTTGCGATAAGGAACAAGAATTACAAGTAAAATTCCTAAAATGACAATAGCATCAAAGGCAAGAAACATCGGATGATAGATTAGCAACAGGATTAAACCAAAAAACACTTGCAAAGAAAGATTAATGCCATAAATCAGTAGATTAGCGAGTGATTTTTTGATAGTAACAATTTCGAAAAATCGATTTACTAATTCAGGGCCATGATGGGCAGAAAAGTTACTTAAAGACAAATGATTATATTGATTTGTAAGATTTAAACTGATCTTGACCATTAATTTTTGCTGAATAACCTCTGCTATGATTATTTGCCAAACATTCAAGGCGCCTAACGCCAACATAAAAATAAATACGATGATGCTTAATGTAAATACAGGTCTAAGTAACTTACCAAAGGCAATTAAGTTAATGAGTGTTTGCGCTGCAACAGGAATGGTCAATGATAATAAACTAGCAAGCAAGCTGATTATCATAATGGACATAACTGTTGAGTGATCTAAGACCTCTCTTATTGATCCTATTTCTTCTTTAATCATTCCTTTTCATCTCGTTAGAAACATTAGTGTTTTAGTTTTTTCAATATAAAATATTCAAGCGATTCCACGGCCTTATTACTCTCATTTTTTTTCAATAAAGATATTTGTATATTATTCAAAGGAGGTAGAAAACTAAAATCGAGTCGGTCAAGATAGTTAGGAATTAAACTTCGCTGAATAGCCGTAATTCCTAATCCAGCCCTGACCGCTGCCATTTTGCCCGCATAACTTGGACTACTGTATACAAGACGCCAATCCATGCCATATTGATCTAACGAATCAATTACATTACCACGATACACGCAAGGTGAAGGCGAAAGTATTAAAGGAATTAAGGTGTTCTGGTCTAAACTGGGTAAAAGATCTTTTTTCCCAACCCATTCCACCGGTTCATCCCAAACAATGACTTTATCACTAATATCATAGTCTTGATTCATTTTTATAAGAATTAAATCAAATTCACCTTTTTTATAGCGTTCAATTAAATTTAGCGTTAGATCGCATTGAACGTTTAACATCACACGTGGATGAAGACTTGTAAATTCAAGCAAAACATCAGATAACATCGTGCTTGCAAAATCTTCAGGCAATCCAAACCTTAGCTCCCCATGCAATTCTGGGGCTTTAAAACGATCTAGGGATTCACGATGCAATTCATAGATTCGTTTTGCATATCCTAAAAATAGCTCCCCATCGGTGGTTAGTGACAACTCACGACCACGGTTAAATAAAGATTTATCCAGCATGTTTTCGAGTTTGGCTATCTGTTGACTGACGGCGGATTGAGTTCGCCCTATTCGAAGAGCGGCTTTAGTAAAGCTTTGGGTTTCTGCTACTGCTAAAAAGCATTGTAAGGTGACTGTGTCTAGACTCATTAGAAATCCTAATAATGCGAATAAATATTTTTAATTTTACTTATATCTAAATTGCTAATATATTTCGATTCTAATATAAATTCTTCTAATGGGGAATAGTGTGGAAATTGGTTTATATACATTACTGATTTTGCTTATTGGCAGCCCTTGCAGCTCTTTTCTTATTCATCTATTGTTTTCTCGCCCGACTTCTCGTGGCTTGACCTCGGGAGCCAGGAATCTTACAACATCGCTAGATCCTGCGGCCAACTTGCGGGAAGTATGCAGGGAGAAAGTGGTTACAAGTGAATTTGATGCAGCAAGCCTCTCGAGTTTTTTAATAGGCATCGGCTTTATTTCAAGTGTATTACTTTTCATTAAAAACTTAGGATCCAATTCTATACATTTCTTTTTCTTTCACTTAACGACCTTAAATAGTTTGCTGTGTACGCTAATTTTATTTGTAAGTTTTATCGTCCATCGATTTTCAATTCGATATATGTCAGGGGATCGGTTCTATCGTCGTTATTTTTTTATTCTTTCAGCAATGACCTTAAGTGCCATGTCTTGGGTGCTGGTAGATAATATTTTCCTCTTCTGGATGGGATGGTCATTAAGCAATATTTTTCTAGTCATGCTTATGATTCACAAAGGGGAATGGGAAGCGGCGAAACAGTCAGGCTACTTGACGTTAAAAACGTTAATGTTTGGTTCGCTTTGTCTAATTTTGGCAATGATCCTATTGTATTCAGTGAATGATTCAGCCTCATTTGAATTTTTAACTAGCGCCAATCAGGATCATTCCTTTATCGTCAGTTTATCCCTGACCCTTATTTTATTCACAGCGCTTGCCCAATCAGCCGTATGGCCTTTTCATCGCTGGCTCATCAGTTCGTTAAACTCACCAACTCCAGTCTCTGCTTTGATGCATGCAGGACTTGTGAATGGTGGGGGCATTTTAATTGTTAAATTTGCACCTTTATTTTTTGTCAATGAAACGTTATTAACCGTTCTTTTTCTTCTCGGTGCGATTTCTACTGTTCTTGGAAATATATGGAAATTAATTCAAACCGATATTAAGCGTATGCTGGCTTGCTCAACTATGTCTCAAATGGGGTTTATGATTATGCAATGCGCACTAGGGTTGTTTTCCGCAGCAATTACCCACCTTTGCTGGCATGGCTTATTTAAAGCGTACCTCTTTTTAAGCTCAGGCTCTGCCATTACTCAAGCTAAGACTGGAGTGACGGGAAAAGAAAATCATTTATTCTCAATTTTATTATCCGTAGCAGGTGGCCTACTAGCGATGTATGCGTTTGCTCTCATAACCGCTAAGCCTATCTTTTCTCTAGAGCCAACGACTTTTCTTTTAGCGTTTGCCTTTATATCGGGCGCACAAATTAATCTAACGTTGCAACGTCGTATTCAAAGCGTTCTAAAATATAGTTTCGTTTTACCCGTTAGCTTTCTTTCGGGAATGTTATATGGAAAAAGCGTTTCATTAATTGAATCCATCCTGCCAAATTTGAATGCAGCCCCGATCACAACTTTAAATAGCTTACATTTAATCACCTTAGTGTTATTTATAATGATCTGGTTTGCGTTCAACGTTGGCTTCGTCAATAAAATTAAAGATTCAAATGCATGGGCTAGGTTTTACATGATGATGCTCAATCAAAGCCAGCCTCATCCCAAAACGATTACCACAATCCGTAATACTTATCAGTTTTGATCCATTTTAGGAGATCTTATGAACCAAGAAGCAATAAAAGTCACTCAGACTCAACAAAAAACCACAGACTTTAAAGTAAACAATGAGCAAATAGAAATTCAAGCGCTCGTACAAAATTGTGCTCAATTGATTACTCCTGTATGGCCTTTAGAAACCTTTATCGCATGTAATCCGTTGCATGGATTTGAGTCAATGCCATTTGAGGAAGCGATTATATGCAGTGATGCGTTATTAAAGAAATCAGCCGATAACGAACACTTGAAAACCGTCAATCTACAAGTGATTAAGTGGTGCGGCGCATTTCTTGATGTGGGTCAAGGCACAATCAATTTACCACATCGTGAAAAAGGGTTTTACTTCGGTTTTTTGAAATTAGCGCCTTTTGACAAACAGCTTCATCAGAATCAAAACGACCTGAAAGATTGGTTATTAGCCTTACCCGGAAGCCCAGAACTTGCTATCAAGCGCTGCTTAGATGATCTACACGTGGCTGAAGATGAGCATGAATCGTTTATCAAGGAATCCCTATTTCATTTGCCTGGTTGGGCTGGATTTGTCAAATGGCGAAGCGAAAGGAAAAGTGATGCTGATACCCAATCAAAACCAGTAAATTTAACAGAATTTTTGGCTGTTAGGTTGATTATTACTCGTTTACTATGGCCTAATGCCGCTCAAAAAAAAAAGTAAACAATAATTTTTTAGCCAAGCAGATTGTTCAAACGCTAAAAAGAAACGAAGATGATTACAGACGAAATCTGGTACAAGCTCTTTTGCCTGAATTAGAAAAAACAACTCCTAATCTTAACAGACCCGATGCACAATTCGTTTTTTGCATTGATGTTCGTTCTGAACCCTTTCGTCGCGCAATTGAAGCACAAGGAAATTATGAAACATTGGGGTTTGCAGGATTTTTTGGATTGCCTATTCGTGTTAAAGATTATCACACAGGCAAAATTAAAGACTCCTGTCCGGTCTTGTTAAAGCCGCGTTTTAATATTGAAGAAAAACCCGTTCCTTCTTATTCAGGGTATGTTGAGGAGCATCAAACAATCAAAGGTATTTATAATGCTCTTAAAACGATTTATCAAGAGCTGAAATACAATTTTTCAACTCCTTTTGCCCTGGCGGAATCATTAGGCATTTGGTGCGGGATCACCATGCTTTTAAAATCGATAACGTCATCATCTCCTCTCGCTAGTGCATTATCCAAAACCATGAACCCAACGATCGCAACCGAACCTTGTTGCGAAGTTAGTGGACATGACTTGGGACAAGGTATCTCTTTAAATGAACAAATCATTTACGCTGATATCATTTTAAGACTCATGGGGCTGACAGAAAATTTTGCAAAAGTTATTGTTCTATGCGGCCATGGAAGCTCTACTCAAAATAACCCCTATGCTTCTGCATTAGACTGTGGAGCCTGCGGCGGCAATCACGGTGGTGTCAATGCGAAATTGTTAGCCCAGATCTTAAATAAACAAGTCGTCCGTCAAACGCTTCAAGAAAAAGGAATTCATATTCCATTAGATACGGTATTTTTGGGCGCTCAACATGATACCACTACCGATTCCGTAAGTATTTATCATACGGATAAAGATCAATCCAATTACCCAGAACTTCTAGATCAATTAATGAGCGATTTAGAACAGGCCAAATCAAAAAATCATATTGAACGAGGACAGCATTTAAATGGTTTTAATACACCTGAAACCATTGAACGTAGAAGTATTGACTGGTCAGAAACAAGACCCGAGTGGGGGCTTGCAAAAAATGCTGCGTTTATTATCGCGCCACGTTACTTAACGAAAAACACCAACCTTAAGGGTCGTTGTTTTTTACATTCATACCGTTGGGATCAAGATACTGATGGCTCCTTGCTAGAGACCATATTAACCGCGCCCATGGTGGTTGCTCAATGGATAAATACTCAATACTTGTTTTCAACCATCGATAACATAATGTATGGAAGTGGCAGTAAAATTACGCATAACATCACCGGTAAAATTGGAGTTATGCAAGGGAATGGCAGTGATCTCATGCATGGACTACCGCTACAGTCAGTCATGTTCGATGATAAGACTCCCTATCATTCCCCACAGCGCTTGTTAACGATTGTTTATGCAAATCGCATGACGGTTAGCGATATTATTAATAAGCAATCCATTTTAAAAACCTTGTTTTTTAACGAATGGGTACATTTGGTGGTGATCGATCCGTTAGACAATTTACCTTATAAATTGTGCACCGATGGTGAATGGAGTTTAGCTATTTAACTGGAGACATGATGAGTGTAATCAAAGTTCAGGATAAAAAAGAGTTGGTCGTCAAACTTCATCCTGTAAAAAAGATTGAAGTGATTGTTTATGGAGAACATGAATCGATGGTGGTTTCGATGATGAAAGAAGCGAAGATACAAGGATATACCTTGATCCGGAATATATCAGGCCAAGGACATCACGGTTTTCATGAAGGAAAAATATTTTTTAACGATAAAGCATCCCTCGTCATGTTTATCGCCGTAGCATCCGAATCCGCAATCTCTACCATCGCGCTTGGTTTAAAAACTTTGTTTCAAAAAAACTCAGGCGTGATGTTTGTTTCAGATGTCTCTGTCGCAAGGATTGATTATTTTTCATAAGTATCTTTTGGGAGCTTAAGATATGGACTATAAAAATAAAAAGGTATTACTCGCATCCAAGCATAAAAAAGAGCAGGCCATATCGGATGTTTTTTTAAACAAGTTAGGGTGCGAAATTCATGTGGAAGCATTTGATACCGATCAATTCGGTACGTTTACAGGTGAAATTCCCAGAGCGACTTCTCCTTATGAGACTTGTGTATTAAAAGCCAATAAAGGAGCAGAAGTTCATGGGTATGATTTAAGTCTCGCAAGCGAAGGAAGTTTTGGCCCGCATCCGTTTATCCCTTTTATTGCTTGCGATCATGAAATAATGGTATTCGTTGACCGAAAAAATAAATGGACGATTGCTGAACAACTAACTACCGAGAAAACAAACTATAAAATGATCATCATTGATAGAAACACTGAATTAAATGATTTTATCGATCAAGTAGGGTTTCCAAGTCATGCACTCACCCTGCAAACAAACCACTCCAAGACTGTTATCGCAAAAGGCATAAATGATATTAACCTGTTAAATACAGCACTACGCAAAGGGTTTAAACACGAAAAAAAATTATTACTTGCAACAGACATGCGAGCTATGGTTAATCCAACCAGAATGAAGGCGATTAAAACCCTAGCGCATAAACTCTCAGAAAGAATTGCAACTACCTGTCCGAAATGCCAAACGCCTGGGTTTGGTTTTAAAGAAACCACAGGAAATTTACCGTGTAGTTTATGCGCATCTCCTACCTCTTTTTATCAGAAAGAAATTTTGGCTTGTATTCAATGTGATTTTAAGCATTCTCAACCGCGTAAAGATGGCTTGGAAAGCGCGGATCCTACTTATTGTAAATTCTGTAATCCCTAGAGTTAAAAAATGAATCGTATTATTTCAAATCTCGATATCGCGGTTGATGAACTTTTTAAAGGCCATTTGTTAGCCATTCCTACCGAAACGGTTTATGGGTTAGCCGCCGATGCAACTAACAGTGAAGCCGTGAAAAGCGTTTTTTCAACCAAATCAAGACCGATTAATCATCCACTGATTATGCACATTGGTGAAGGCTGGGAGATCGAGCAATGGGTATCTCAAGTACCGCACTATGCAAAAAAATTAATGGAATTATTTTGGCCCGGACCGTTGACCTTAATCTTTGACTTAAATCCTGATAGTAAGATTAGTGAGTTCGTCACAGGAGGACAAAAAACCATTGCCATTCGATGTCCTGATCATCCGTTAACGTTGAAATTACTCGATCAATTTGGCAAACCGATGGTTGCTCCCTCTGCAAACCCATTTGGTAAAGTAAGTCCCACAAACCCAGAACATGTACTTAAAGACTTCCCCAATCATTCTTTTTATATCTTAGACGGGGGCCGTTGTGAATTAGGAATTGAATCCACCATTTTGGATGCCACCCAAAATGAGCGCTGCCAAATTGTACGCGAAGGCCTTCTCAATGTTGATCATTTAAGTGAATTCAAACATTACCTTGTTCCATTTAGAAACACTAAACGTTTCAGAGCGCCAGGACATTTAAACACCCACTATCAACCCCAAAAACCTGCGTTCTACATCAATAAAATTAATACTATTAATTCAATCGTTGGTCTTTACCCTAACTGCTTTCTTCTTCATTTTTCAACGCTTGATTGTTCTATAAACGGACTACATTACCAATTTTCAAGCTCAGTAAAGGATTCTGCTTATGAGTTTTATCATAGCTTAAGAATTGCCGATGAATCAAAGGCAGATACTATCATTCTTGAGTTGCCTCCAGAGTTACCAGAGTGGAAAGCGTTGCGAGATAAGATACTAAAAGCAAGCCAAGAGTTATGAGCAAAGACACGAATATTGAACTCCGGGAATTTTTAATAAATACGTGTCGTTGTGAAGCACCCCTAGAATACTGTTATAAGAAAGCAGGATATCCGATTGACCTAAAATCCAATTGGAGGGTTCATTCGCGATCGAGAACACGAATTCAAAATGCACGAGTTCAAGTAGGGTCGTTTTAATTGCAAGAATTAATGAGTGAGCTAAATTTCCTCCTGGAAGGAATTGTAAAGCCAGTTTTAAGCCAACAGGACCGATGATTAATTTAATTTTACCCGCGTTATCATAGATTTGATCACCTACCAGGGAGGTTTCGCCTAAACAATAATATTCTCCCAACCTCTGTGTCTCAGTCAATTTCACCCAATCTGGGATACATTCCTTAATTTCCAGTTCAATTCCTGGCAAAATTCCCCGGCACATTCTTGTAAAATGCCCAAGACTTCCTTTCTGAGCGTAGTCAATCAGAGCACCAGGGCTTTGGGCCAGATAATTTTCTTCTACGCCATAAATCATTCCAATTTGATGTTCAAATCGAAACGCTTGCCAAGCTAAATATAGCAGTGCGTAAGACCTATGACTTAAACCATCAAGAAAGGCTCGCAAGCAATCACTCCCCTCACGCTCTTTTAAACATAATTCATTAAAATAAGTTGGTAGAGGAGAATCAACGCCATATAAGCCCATAAATTGACAAGCAATAATCAGCTCATTGGATTCTTCACGGACCTCAGCCACATCTCGCTCAGGGAATATTAAGGAAGGCGTTGCCTTCAGAATGAGCTTTTTCTGTGAAATGCGGGTTAATTCTTTATCGGGGGGGGATGTTTTAAATTGTGACAAAAGCGTATGAAAAAAATCATCTGATAACAATCCTCTATCATCCATTTGGCCCCCAAAGAAAAATCTGGCCAGAAGGTTTAAGTTCAATCTTTATTTCTAAAGAAAGGTTCATGGGTTTAAAATACTGTAAAAAATCGTACAACTGTTTCCCCAAAAGAACAACCTCCCCTAACCTTACTCCTTGCTCAGAACCCATTAGTAAGGTACATGTAATGCCTTTTTGCAATAGACCACTTTTAAAACGATTAAACGGATAGAAATCGATTGACATAATGCTATTGATAATAGGACTCGCTATATTACGCCCATCATGTAACAACAACATTCGCTTTAAAAATGACACCGATTTAAAACGTTCTAAATCTGCGTTTAGCGTTGCTAAAATACTGGGCACGAGCTGATAATTTAAGGTTGATCTTTGGTATTGACACGGTCTTGTGATATTGCTTGCCTGCAACTGTAAAGAAACTCGCTTATCATTTACATATAAATCATTCACATGAAGATAGTGATTTGGATAATGCCCATTATAAGCCCAGGCTTCATAACTTACACATTGGATGTTTTTTAATGTCCCAGAAAAAACAAACTTACTCTGAATAACGTCCTGCCGTTCGTTCATTTGCAGCAAGCGATAATAGTTTCCTTCAGGTTCTATCGAACCTGCACGATAAAGATCTTGCAACACAATTCGAGACGCGTTGTGTTTGCTTATGGCAATAGCGTTTTTTATCGCGTAGAGCTGCTTACTCATAACCCGCTCCTGGCTCAGCACAATAGGATACTCACTATGCTCATTTCGATACTGGATAGGCTCGCCAGAAGTTAAAAATAAGTTGATGGCTGGAACGCAATGTAGTTTAAATAGATCAGGCTGAAGACGTAAGGCAATGGGGGTGAAACATTCAATCTCCACCGTAAAAAATGGATCATAAAACGCTTGTTGACGAAGATTAAGCGTTACAAACCGCCCCCCTTCAGGAAAATGAAAATAGCGACGAAGGGAATGAAACGGATGCGGATGATTCTCAAACAACAACGCCCCAGATTTGCTTTCCTCCCTACCCTCTTTAATAACATGTTGGCCTCCAAGGTCGATCATCTTACCAGAAGCGCTACTCAAACTTACACAGCGCACTTGTGTGGTTAAATAATAATACCACTCACACGCCAGCGAATCCTGGTCATGAATATATAACGTTATGCAATCGATGTTTAATTCCGAAAGAGAAACCCCGTCGTTAATTTTAAACGATAGCTTAAGCCGATGATCACAAAGCTCAACGTCGTACAATTGCACGGGATGAATGTCGATTGCAGCGATTGTCTGAAATTCGCAAGACGTCTCTTCTTCACCGACTGGATTAGACACAAGCTTAACCCCTGCAGGCAATTTCTCCGAGCGCGTTAAACGATGATGAGGGCTGGTAAATTGAACAATGGTCATTGAAGGTTGTGGGGTTAAATAATCTGGAGCGAGCTGCCTTAAAACCGACTCACCAACATGATTAACTCCTATGTCAATTTGTTGTTTTACACGCGCGGTTAAATAGGCGCACCCTTCCAACAAACGCTCAATATGTGGGTCTCTCTCTTGTAAGGTATCCAGGTGTAATTTGGCAGCCTCATGAGGATAAGACTTGGCAAAGTATTGCATCGATTCATTTAAAAGTTGCAGTTCATTTTGAAAATAATCCTGGAGGCTCTTGCTCATCATTCGTTCCCGATCTTAATCGCTCCATTGTTTAAAAGCCTAGCCTCAAAATTTATCGCATTCTTTTGCATTAAATCGGCTTGTAACGATACTTGTAATACACAGTGTTGAACATCGTTTTTTATTTCTATAACGGTTAAAGAATTAACCCTCGGCTCAAAACGCTCTATTAGAGTTTTCAAATCGTCTATAAACCTTTTTTGGGTCTCTGCAAAAACTTGATGAACAGGGTATTCCGATAATCCATAATCGGGCATATGAATAAGACTTCCTTGACGCGTATTCAAAAGATATTGAATGTGACTTAAAATCGATTCTTCGATACTGCATGGTTTTCCTAGCAGTCGGTGAATTAAATCCGTCATGATTCATTTCCAAACTGGCCAGAAACCTGTTTAAAAAATGAACTAATTAAACAGGTTTCAGTGCCGCATCAACTTCGTACTAACCAGGTATCGGAATGTTCGATATTACCATCATGATGTTTGAGGGTAATTTTGCCGAACCGTAAGTCGATAATATCCTCATGGACATGCGCATCATTTTGGTGATCTTTGGTATGTAATAACTGCTGTCGGTAAGACACCACTTTTACATCATCAAGGACGTGAACAAAATATTCATCTTCTTTTCCATTTTCATTAATGCGATACCATTTAATGGTCATTTGTTTGAGTGTTTTACCGTCGCACGCGGCTTTAAATAAAATCGGACTTGTTGGATCATAGGGTTTAGTGATGGTCACCGTGTCGTGCTGGCGTGTGCCGTTCGTAGAACCATTAAATTTATCAACAGGCATCGATACGCCATATTTAAACTGGAATATTTCAACACTTCCTTCTCGTTCTTTAACCTTACATTCTCCCTTCACTTCATTACCCTGATCATCAACAATCCACACATAGGCTGGACTTGCCATAACATATCTCCTTATTGTTTCCTATTAAACGATTGAACCAGCAAACGCCGTTCATAATGTTCTTGCTTGTTCGATTATCTCAACCCAATCAAGAGTCATTGGCGGTTGGAATCTGACCTACCACTGAAAGCTTCACATCCATGCCCTCAACTTGAAAGTGAGGAACTGCATATAAATTAATACGGTAGTAACCTGGGTGCTCAGGCAGTTCTTCAACCATGACTTGTCCATCACGAAGAGGATGTGTCGCTGCCAATTCAGGTCCAGGATTATTCATTTTAGTAATCAGTGTTTTTAGCCATTGATTCAACTGCTCTTCCTGCTCACTGCGGCTGAGCGAGGAGCCGATATTTTCCCGTTGCATGACTTTAAGATAATGCGCAATTCGAGCACTTAAAAATATATAGGGCAAACGAGCATTAATTCGGCTATTCGAAGACGCCTGTTTGTCGAGATAACTCATCGGTTTCTGGGCTGAATTAGCCGAAAAAAAGCAGGCGTAATCGCTATTTTTGTAATAAGACAAAGGGATAAAACCAAGGTTAGCAAAGGTCAGTTCTCTTGTTTCTGGGATCATGACCTCACATGGAATTTTGGTCTGTAACCCTTGACCAAGGTTATATTGGTGCAGAGGAAGATGGTCAACTTTACCCCCAGACTCAGGCCCACGGATATTCACACACCAGCCATACTTTCTAAAACTTTCACCTAAATTCGCCGCAAACGCAAAGCTTGCTCGACCCCATAAATACTGGTCAGCGGATGAGGTTACAGATTCATTATATTGAAATCGTTTGACGGGGTTATTTTCTCCATAGGGTAAACGAAGCAAAAATCGTGGTAACGTTAATCCAATGTAACGCGCATCTTCGGAGTCACGAAACGAATTCCAACGAATGTATTCCGCCCGATCCATATAGCCAACTAAGTCTTCAATTTCAATGACGTCTTGTAAAGATGATTTATTAAAAAAAGAGCCTCCAACTGAACCTATAAAAGGACAATGGGCAACAGCTGCGACTTTGGAAATCTGACGTAAAAGAGACAAATCTATGGCAGATGCATCAAATTCATAAGGAGAAATCATCGCCGTAAAAGGCTCTCCCCCTGGGGTATCATATTCACGCTCGTAAACTTGTTTATATAAGCCAGATTGGGAGGTGTCGGAAACGTCTTCGAAATCTTCAATCAGGGCTTGTTTATCAACATCCAACAGCTCAATCTTAATATTGGCAGTAAAATCGGTTCGATCCACGACGTGTTTTAAACTCATCCACAGCGATTCAAGTTCTTGAAATGTTGTATGGTGAAGTATTTCATCGAGCTGTGCCGATAGCATTTCATCAATTTTACTGATGTATTGATCCAACAGTACTTTATCCACTCGTTCAATGAGCGTACCTTGTTCAACAGCCATGGATAAAAATACTTGCAAGGATGCGGCTAAACGTTCATTGAACTGTTTATTCGCTAGTTGTTCAGCCCGGGTAAAATGCGTTAAATCAAGCGACTCAGTAAACGGTTCGACTTCAGCTATGTGACACAACTGTTGATAAGAAGAAAGCACACTCGTGCCTTGAGATTGTTGAAGGTTCGTTTCCATAGATTCTCCGACTACTCACAGTTTATTTCGATGGATTTGCTCAGGTAATCTTTCCCTATCCGGTGTATTCCTATTCTTGGCGGGTATCGCTAGAGAGGAGAGATAAGAGTTTTTGCGATTCTTCCGAATCCTGCATAATTTTTTCTAGCGCTTTTCGAAAGGCTTGGTTATCAATCACAGATGACTTCAAGTCTTTTAATAAATTACGCATCGCCATTAAGCGCTGCAATTGAGGAACCTGCTCAACGATTTGTTCAGGTTTAAAATCATTCAATGATTTGATTTCCAGCGCAATATTCAGATCATCTTGATGTTCATTAAGACGATTGTTGACCGATAACTTTAATTTGGGGGAAAGCGTTGCAAGAATGTGATTAAAATTTTGCTTATTAATAGGAATTCGTTCACGCCGTGAAATTGGACCGCTGGCCTGACCATGACTAAAATCGCCAAGCATTAATAATTTCATGGGGAGTTCTTTTTTTGATTTAGATCCATTTGTTTCAACATCGAGGGTGATGTTCACACGAGCCGTTGGAATTTCGTGCTGATAACTTTTAGACATACGTCGCTCCATCATCGGTTGGCTTGTTTTTCCTTAATGCGATGGAGATTACCTTAAATCAAAAAAATATGCACGTATTTTTTAAACTTTTTCTCTGTACGGTACGACGTTTTCAAAAACCATACCGTACAGAGAAATAGTAGGACAAATAATTTCTTTATACCAAGTTAGCGAGAAAGGAATAACCATCTAACCTTTCTTTACAAATTAAAACGCACTGTAAGAAGTTCTGACTTACTTTAAACCTCAATTATCTTGCTTAAAGATTCTATCGGCACAATAATTTTAAAATATTCATCTGACTTTTAGCCGTGCAAGCAAGTTGAAGATAAAAATACGCCCACAGGCAAGGTTACCTACTGATTTGGCCAAACATGTCGACCAAAAAAACATGTCGTCCAAAAATTGACCGATCGTCAAATTTATGGTACTGTTCTCATTGACTCAACGGAATTATTTAGGCAAATGGAATATAATATGAAATAATTTTTGTACCCCTTAATCTCTTTCGCTTATTATGCACGTTCTTAAATCATTACTATACAGTTTGCTGCTTTTTCCTTGTCTATTAAAAGCGGATGTACTGCAACATTTTGACGCCATCAAATCCGACCCCAATGCGCTTTATGCATTTTTTAAGTCTATGCCGAAAGGGGGGGAGTTGCATTATCATCTAGCTGGTGGTGCTTATCCTGAGACCATGATAACCCTGGCTGGCAAACACCAATATTGTCTAAATCAATCTAATTTTTCAGTTAAAAAAACGAAAGCCGCTTGCTATGATGTCAGCATGGATAAGGTCATGAACCAAACGGAGCTTTATGATGCCACAATCCGTGCCTGGTCCATGAAAAACTTTATCCCAACGGCCAGCGAATCCGGCCATGATCACTTTTTTGAGACCTTCCCCAAATTTCTTGAGATCGTCTCTGATTTTAGGCCTCAACTATTAGCCGAAGTGATGCAACGCGCGATTGATCAAAATGAACTTTATTTAGAAATCATGATATTGCCAGACAACGCGCGTTCAACAGAATTTGGGCGCATTGCCGCGAAACATTCCTCATTGGATGAAAAAAGAAAGGCTTTGCTAGCGGATAAGGATTTTAACGCCAATGTAACCTTAATTGTATCCGAGACGACTCGTATCTTAAAGGAAGCCAAAAAAGAACTAAACTGCGACCAAGATCCAACAAAACCAGTTTGTAACCTTACCGTGAAGTTTCAATATTATACCTTACGAGAGCAACCTTTAGACAATTTATTTGCCCAAGCGTTGAGTGGTTTTGAAGCTGCATCAAACTCCAGTGATTTAGTTGGCATTAATCTTGTCCAAGCAGAAGATGGTATTACTTCCTTACGCGACTATGGTAAACAAATGACCATCTTTAACTACTTTCATGAACATTATCCCAAGGTGCACATCGCATTGCATGCCGGGGAATTAGCCCCTGAAGTCGTAAAGCATGAAGACTTACGGTTTCACATTCACGACGCTATTTTTATCGGACAAGCAGAGCGAATAGGTCATGGGGTAGATATAACTTATGAAAATAATGCTAAAGATCTTGTGAAGTATATGGCAAAAAAATCCGTTCCTGTAGAAATTAATTTAACCAGTAACCAAAAGATACTAGACATTTATGGTAAATCTCATCCTTTGAATTTATACCTTCACCATCAAGTTCCTGTCGTGCTATCTACTGATGATGAAGGCATTTTACGAACCAATTTAACTCGCGAGTACGTTAAAGCAGTTATCGATCACGGTCTCAATTACCCAACGCTCAAAACCATTACTCGTAATGCATTAACCTATAGCTTTTTACCAGGCCAAAGCTTGTGGGAAAACTCTCGTAGGGGATTAAAGGTCAAAGCGTGTCAGAACTTGGATAGTCCAAACTGCAAATCTTTTATCAAAGGCAATGAGAAAGCCCGTTTGCAATGGACCTTGGAGAAAAAGTTAATCGCTTTCGAGAAGCGATTTAAATAATCATGTATCAGTACACTTCGTACAGCCGGAAGATGAAAGCCATTGATGACTTTATGTGGATCACGTATCATCATAGTTTCTAAATGATTTCTGCGACGTTTAACAGGACTTACTATTGGGAGTTACATCATGATTGCCGAACCCTATTCGGCCTCGCTTGTAAGCCGATTTGCAGTTCCTAAGAAGCATCGTGTTCCTCAAGGTTATTATCGTTCAAAATTATTTATTGCTTCTTCAGCAACTAACCCCATTATAGCTGCAGCAGGACCTATTTTCTCTTTGCTTGAGCGGCTTTGTGTCACTCAAACCTTACCCCCTATCGAAGAGATTCGCATGAATATTGAACATGAGGTTCAATCATTTCACAGCTGTCTTCTAGGTCAAGAATACTCCAATGAATTAATCATTATTGCTCAATACCTTTTGTGTGCAACGATTGATGAATTGCTCGGAAAAAATTACCTACGGATGTATGGCTCCCCTGCGGAGTTTAAAGCGTTTACCCCATCTGATTTGGATGACGAAGGACCACAGAAACGGTTCTTTAAAATCACGGTTTACCTAAAAGATCATGCTAGCCAATATTTGGACTTGTTAGAACTTGCTTACTATTGCTTAATTGCTGGATTTGAGGGTGAGTATCATTTAAAACCCGATGGTAGACAGGCCTTGGATAATTTAATTGAAGAAATATACCAAGCGATTCAAATACACCGTGTTCATAAACCCTTACATTTATTTAAAGAACAAAGTCAATCCAGCACCACCTCTTCACACCGAAAATCCATCCTTACCACCGGGATCTTAGCGGTTGGTGTTTTGATTACGGTTTATTTATTTAGCAATATTCTTCTGGAACATAAAGCAAAAAATGTAATTAAAGGACATACTTTATTGGCTAGTTTGGAACATTAATGGATCAATCATTACTCGCATTATGTAATGCTCTGAAAAAACTTTTTGCGCAATTAAAGCCGCAATTACAACCACAGAGCCGGGGAGTTTCGTTTACGTTGGTGACTGGGAAAATGTCGCAAGGAAAATCAACCCTTCTGCGCCAGAGTAATCTCGAGCACATCAGCGTGGACTCATACATTTCATCAGAGATTTATTATAATCAAAACGGAGTTATGGTTGAACTGGATGAAAACTGGCTTAACCAGAGCAAGCACTTGTTACAGAACACCTTAAAGCAATTAAACCGTTGTCATCGTCAGTTTAAAATAAACGGGATTCTTCTTTGTGTTGATATTAACGAGCTCTTTAATAACTCTCCCGATCATCTTGCTGAAGTTAGCCATCGCCATGCCCAACTCCTTCGAAGGTTTGAGTCTAGTTTAGATTACTCTGTTAGTTTAGCTGTTTTATTTACCAAACTAGATAACTTGGCGGGTTTTTGTGAGTTTTATCAAAACGAACATAGCAATGAGTTGGCCAAACCTCTCGGATTTTCGTTGTTTAAGCCTACCGGTCAAAGTCCACTTTTAAATCAGTTTCGTGAGCAATTTGATGATTTAATTGAACGAGTAAATCAACAAGTCATTTCAAAAGTACACCCAGTACGTTCAAGCCTAAAGCGCACCCTAATTCGGGAGTTTCCCTTACAATTAAGCAGTATGAAACTCCCTATCCAACGATTTCTACAAGCGATTTCACTGCAATCCTTCCAAGTTAAAGCAATTTATTTAACCAGTGCCGAACAAGGTGGTTTAAGCCAAGATCGCCTAAACAATAAAATAAAACATGAATATTCGCTAACGGTACAAGATCAGCATCATCAATCAGTCAATTATCGCCCCTACTTTGTGGATGGTGCGTTGTTGGCTTTTCAAAACCAAACCAAACAAATGATTGCGGTTCATTATTCCTCAACCTGGTCAAAGGGCATACTTCTTGGAACAACCGCACTTACTCTCTTATGGGTTGGGTACAATCACATCACCTCCTCCAATGTACTGGACGAGGTCAGTAAAGAACTCTTGATGTTTGAAGCTATGGCTCGCGAACCTGAGAATCACTCCCCTGCAGTGTTTCATCTCGCCAATGCTTCCAATGCCCTGGATCATATTTCTGTGAATACTTTCTCTCTTCCTACGGTACAATTTTTAAAAACGAAACTAAAAGAAAACACACAGCAACGAATACTAGCAAATTTTCTTCCAGCTTTATTAAATGAAATAGAAATGGAGATGTTGAATCCTCAGGGTTCTAATGCCAACCGTTATCAAGCGTTAAAAATTTACATCATGCTTTCTGATCCAAACAAATATTTATTTACGGAGGTAAGAAGCTGGTTCAAACGTAAATGGAGTAGCATGCCACGCGAACAACGCAATAAAAAGATGGCTTTACTTCAACAAGTATTGCGTGAGCCAATGCAACCCATCATGATCAACCCGCAACTCGTTAGCGATACGCGAAATTATCTAAACGCTTTACCTCCGAGTTATTTATTTTATTCATTAGCTAAAGAGCATTTTTCACAACAAATGAGCCCGATTGTTTTTGAAGGATTTCAAGTATCTAGTAATGAATTGCCTTTTTACCTCACGAAACTGGGCTTTGCAGAAACCATTCAGCAGCTACCTAATATTATTCAAACCTTACAACAGGAACGTTGGGTGCTAAGTCGAAGCGACATCACCGCATTGGGCAATACCATTCAACAAGCTTACTGCTATGAATACATCACTTGGTGGCAGAATTTTATTAATCACACGCAGCCATTACATTTTCAAGACTATCAACAAGCCCATCAACTAACCAAAATATTGCAGCAAACCAACTCGCTACCTCAACTTATTACATTTATACAACAACAAACAAGTCCAGACTATGGGGATAATTCAAGCTTATTTAATCAAGAGATTGCAAGCCAATTTACCCAGCTGAATTTATTAGGACAGACCGCATTAAATGAATTGTCGTCTAATCTAAGTGAACTAGAAACGTTCCTCAATACCCTATCCCTAATTAATGATCAAGGTAAAACGGCATTTACGCTATCTAGAGCACGATTTAGTGGAGATACCTTAGCGAACCCTTTAAGCGCTCTCTTTAATCGTGCAAACCATCTGCCAGAACCCGTCTCGAACTGGGCAAACCAAATAGCAGGAGAATTATGGTATTTGTTAATTCGAGATAGCAGAAATTACATCAATCAACAATGGCAATCAACCGTATTCAGTTATTATAAAAATCAAATTGAAGCCAGATTTCCATTTGATCCCACGCAAGAAAATGAAGTTAATTTAAGTGATTTTGAGCGTTTTTTTGCCACCCATGGTTTGCTAAATCAGTTTATTGATGCTTACGTTAAACCATTTTTAGACACTTCCAGTGCCCAGTGGCAACCGAAAGAATTAAATAATTATGTTCTTCCCATTCCCTCAGAAACGCTTGATGAATTAATGCGAACGAATGTAATTACAAATATGTTCTTTCCTTCACAAGGCGAGCAATGTCAAATCGAATTCAGTTTACAAAAAATTGGTCTTGATCCGGTAGTAGCTGACTTACAACTTAGTATTGGAAACTTGCGGTTAAGAGATAATCAAAATACAGACTCCTTCGCGCGTTTTTACTGGCCTCTAAATAATGCCACCTTAGCGCTCAACACCATTGAAGGAGAGCATTATGAGCTAGATGAAGTAGGAATTTGGGGATTTTTCAGGATGCTGCAAAAAGTCAACGTCTTGGTCGACGAGCAAGATAGTTCTAGATTACAAATACTATTTGAACTTAACGGAAATTCGGGTCGATACGTTTTAAAAACCAATAATCAAATTAATCCCTTTATCCCTGGAATTTTGAATGGATTCAAGTTACCAGAGTTTATTGCTTAGCATCGTGAAATACTAGCCACTAAAAGAAAGCAGCCTGCAATTTCGCCTTAGATACCCTTGATCGTTCAAAAGCTGTTTTTTAGGCGCCTTTATGTTATGTCGCGCCGCATTTTAAAAAACGAGTAATGGCTCATTCGCTTGCGACTTTTTTAAAATGCGAGAGGGCGAATAGGAAAAAGCATAAAACACGAATCTTGAACGATCACGGAGGCAGGGGAGTAATGGAACTCACATTCCGCAGTAAACTTGGTAATTCTCACAATTTGTTTTTAGCCAACAAAATTTGATCATTTATTGACTATCAAATAGCGCACAACTAGGCAACGGATGAGTCCATATACGTTGCCTAGTTATACCCATGAACGTTTTGTCTTTTAAGCAATAAATAATTAAGTTACTGCGGAATGTGGGATGGAACGACCCAAGCCCCGTATACGGGCAAGGATCTGCCGATATTGCTTACAATCGAGCAAGTACTTTGCCTTGGGACTCTCAACGTTGGATGTCCATAGAAGTTGCCACCCAATTATGAGTGAACTTTAGCAGGTAAGCTCTTACTGCCAGGATCTTTAGCATAAGCAGCTAAAATATCTTCTACCAGCTCTTCTACCACGCTCATTTGACCCTCTTCCTCAATAAAACCGCCTTCTTCTTTCAACGCATCCAGTCGTACAGAAAGTTCCTTAGTAACAGTACCGCTAGGAAAAAGTGTTGCTAGGAAGCGACGTGTTTCAGATGGTCCAATATGACGGTAAAGTTGATTTCGTACGGCAGCATCTTCAGCAGTGGTACTAAATGCCCACAATTCAATAGGGCCAAGAGTAAGCGTTAATAATTGAACATTCACACCTAGTTTCGTAGCAAACTGTGCAAGAAATGTAGCTCCGCCTTGTCGTGGACCGTGAACCCGTGTTCGTAAAGCTGTTTTCGCAGTTTCGGAGAGTCCAAAAATCCGAGTGGTCTTTTCAATCGCTTGTGAGGGTCCCGCATCCATAATATAAATTGATGTTGCAAAATCAATCATTACAGGGTCAAAGTCCTCAACCGACTGAGACAGCAATGAGATCTGAACTTTCCACTTACGACCTTCACGCATGTCAATAATGACTTGATCACGCACAGCAGCGGATTTTGACGTTCGATGAAACTCATCATAAACAATTCGTTTTGGATCTTCGCGAATTTCGGCAACGCGATCTTTATGATAAGTACGGTATTGTTCTGGAATGTTGGTTAAACTTTCTTCAGTTAAATAATAATGACGTGCCAATACGTAGCGAGCGAGCATATACATCACGGCTGTTTGGCGATCCGCTGCATCCCCTCCGCTCTTAGCGACTTCATCTAAATCTAGAGATACGACTCTAGCATCTCCAATATCAAACGCGGTGATCCGTGATAGAATTGGGTATTCACGTACAGCGCCAGATATCATACGCGAAAAAGAACTGATTAAAGACTCTCCGGTTGGCGCTGTAACTTTTCCATATAAATCTTCAATCGAAGGTGTTCTACAGATGGACGCTGCATCGGCAAGAAGTGGCATGGCATACCGTTGGGCAAGCATTGCTTCATGAACAAATCCAGCGGAATACAACGCATCTGTGACTTCCCACCAAGTTGTCTTAGAATCGCGTACAAAGCCTATTTCTTCCAAAATACTGTCTATAAATTCTTCAACCCCGTGAGCATAGGGCGTTGGATTAAATTCATCAGAGAAACTCTTATAAAGCTCGTCTACGACCATCCCATTCAGGTCCGCCATACCATCATAAGCCCGTTCAGCACCTAAAGGAGTGGTCAACAAGGTTAAAAAGTTCACTAAAAACGAACGCTCTAGGGCGGTCGGAAAACGACATCCAAGTTGCGTATCAAAAGGGTTTATAGAATACTCAGGAGACATTCTTAAGCGATGATAGGCAACATAGTGTCGTTTTGCAGAAGGCAATGCTTCTCTCAATAATGAAATTAACCCGCTACTGGAAGGGCCAATATCAATAATGGCAATTCTTGGCAAGCGCGTAATTCCACCAGATAAGCACAATGCTAAGTTTTGAGCATTCGATAAGACCGATTTACCAGAACCAGGTCGCGCATACACTAAATCAATCCAGGTGGTTTGCTGGTTGGAACCAGGTTGATACGGCCAAGGCTTGCCATCTGGTGACCGATACATTAATGCACCGGTCTGCCAGGGGGATGCAGGTCGAGTGATAGGAAGCATTGCTACCACATCCGATAAAGGCGCAACCGAAGGAACGGCAGGATTTTGCAACGTAGTGGCTAGCATGCTTGCGGCAAATCCCGCAAAAGGATCCCCACATATCTCGGAAACGTCGGTCGAACCCCAGCCCTCTACCGCTTTTACTAACTCAGAACTACGACGACGCAATAGCGGGATATTTCCTTCTGGAGCCCAAGTGGATACCACCACGCGTAAGCGAATAAGCGCTTCATCCGTATTGATCTGCAGATATTTTAATAAGTTTACAGAATCACTGATTAATCGATTTTGGGCCGATGAAAAACTTAAAATAGCAGCGAGAAGTCCCTTTAATTTGACAGTTTCTAATCCTTCGCTTTCTAGGAGAAAAGAAATGCGCCATGGAACATGGGTCGGTAAAATTCTGGAAAAGAGTGTTAAAAAAGGTCTGATATCTTTCGGAAATAAATCAATGTAAACACAGGAAAAGAGCTTATCCCCAACTTGAACGGTTCTGCGATCTATGATTTCCGCATCACGGGGTATAACTTGTTTGGCGAGGGAAGGCCATAATAAATCAGAAGGATCCCCTTCAAAATTATTGAGCTCACGCACACGAATCATATCCCCAGGAAGCGTAGCTTGCCAATCGTGTGAGGTGAATTCAGGGTCAGCGGTCATGCGAATGGCGCGAACGGCCTCATGAACATCCATTAATGAAACCATAATATTCAGGGAGTCTAAATCGTTCATTACGGCGCGTACATAAGCACTATGAGTATCTCGAAGTTCTGGTATTGCTGCGTATATGGTCTGTGTGTTTTTGAATGAAGGTGCTTTTTTCTCCTGGATCATTTTGAGCTTCGCTTTATTTGCAGCTTTTAATTGATCTTTTGGGAGATTAAACGGCCGAGTATATAATACAAAATAAGTGCGCTCCTCTGCACAGTACTGTGCTAAATAATTAACCCGTTCATTAAAAAGATCATCAAGATTTAACTCTAGGCGCTTAGCGGTTGCTTCTGCCGGGGCATAGATATCTTTAATCACTTTTTTGATATTTTGCTTATCGTGGCTAAAATACACTTGTAGCGCATGCCCGGGTCGCCCCATCGCTGTTTGCAGAGCGTTGGTCAATCCTTCAACTAAGCGCTCAAATTCATCCGCGCCAACCAAGGCAGTGATACCCTCGACCTGAAGAATTGAAAGCAATGAACCATCATGATTTACTAATACGGTAGGACTATCTGCTGTTTCCAATTCGCAATAAGATTCAGTCGTTTGTTTTAGAGACGTGCTTAGCCAGGCAAAGAAGGTATCCACGCCCTCAAAAAAAGAATCCGCCCATTTCCCCATGCCTAAATCCTCTTTAAATTTTTACCTCTCAATAACCCCTAGTATTGCATATTTACTTCTTGGGTTGGAGCAACTTTATTTTTCTGAAATTTCTTCTAGAGCACTTGCTGCCCAATGTTCAATTTGTTTACGAAATTTTGCCCTTGATGGCAATAAACAAATGTTCTTAAAAATTTTCGATGAAGTATCATCATCATAATGACCTGAGTCAATCATTAAATGTCCTATAATAGCAGGATCACTTGTTCCTTCTCCAAATTTTTCTTCCACCATTTGAGAACGAAACTTTAGACTACGATACAGCGTTTGCGCGGTATTTTTATATCCTGTGTCATTGGTAATGGCGCAAAACAACACATGACAAAAACTATTGAGTTCCTCCTGAGTTAGCTCTGGAAGATAAATTAATGTACCTCCGCCATATCCACCCACTCCGACAGATTCAATAAAGAAGCATTGTGAACAAAAACAACATGCAGTGGCCATATTGGATAAGCGATTATTGGCATAATTTCCATCAAGGTTAATTACTTCTTGGTACATTCTTGCTTGAAAACCACAAAATTGACAAGTATAGCGATCACGTTGCAACACTTTTTGCTCATAGGACTTGAATCGCGGATCTGCTTTTCTAGCTGAATAGAGTCGCCAGGAGCCGGGACTTGCGGTTAGTTTTAATTCTTGCTTACCAGTCATTCAATCAGCTCACCGATGAATATCTATTTATTGAGTGTTTGGGAACATTCCCGTTGTTAACATAAAAAACCCCAGAACACACGATTCTGGGGAAGATACTCCATATTATTTAAACACAGTACCACCAGGGCCTGCTGTTGTTGCTCCCTGACCAAACATGGTACCTCCTGCAACACCTAGAATCGTTGGTAAGAATAACAAGGCTGCGGCAATAAATACTAAAGCAATTGGAGTGCCAATTGGAATTTGAGTCGGATTATCTTTATGTTGTTTAAACTTCATAATCGCACCGATTGAAAATCCTAAGCCTGCCAAATAAGAACTCGCAGTAATTAATTTAGCTAGGTTTTCAAATGATTTTAAAATCTGCGAAGCCATAGCACCAACGGTTGTAGCTGCAGCCATGGCATCACCTGATGCGATCAATAAACCAATAGGTACCAAGCATAAAATACCAAATTTAAACATGCTTGAAGAATTGATCTTAAACTTCACTTTCTACCCCCTAAAATAAAATCGTCACAATAACGATTTTTAACACATACAAACAACTATTATTATCTTAAGTATAACAAATTATGGCATTATTTTTTATGCCAACATTATAGATAATTCCCTCAATGAGGTCATTCTTAAGAGAATATCATTCCGGTTGGGCCAGCAACCGTTCCACCGCCAAACATGGTACCGCCGGCAACTTTTAATAATGTGGGAAGGAATAATAATGCACCAGCTATGCATACTAGAGCAATAGGTGTGCCAATAGGTATCTGCGTTGGATTATCTTTATGTTGTTTAAATTTCATTATAGCACCAATTGCAAACCCTAGGCCGGCAAGGTAAGAAGTTCCCGTGATTAATTTGGCTATATCACTGAATGAATCACTAATTTGTTTAGCCATCGCTCCTACGGAAGTTGCAGCCGCGAGAACCTGTTCCGTAAAAAATACTAAGGCGATACACAAAATAAAATGATAAACTCCCCACTGTAACAATTTCCCTTGCATACCTTTAATCATTGCCACTCTCCCTTGTTTAGTAATCATTAATTATAAAACCTTAACCATACAATGTATTATTAATAATTTGAATTGTTCCTACAATATTCATCGCAAGAATCCCACCAAAAACATGCATTAACCCTTTGCCCGTTCCTCCAGGAGGTTGACCTTGAGCAGCGGAACGGGCGACCAAGACCCACCCACGAATAAACGCTATCAAACCGATGGTCTGAATCAGCATCGATAATGGTCGTCCAACCGCACTATTGGGACCAAATAAAGCATCTAATGTGTTATTACTACTATTAACTGGCGCATAAGCTAACACGTTCGTATAACCAAATGCTGTATTTAGAAGCATTTGAAATGCTGTAGGTATAAACAAAAAGATCCCAGCAACAAATATATACATGACTGGTTCTTTAATGCTTGTATGGCTAGACATCATTGTTCGTGCTTCACCATAAACTTTAAGGGTGTAAATCGCTTTAAAGGCGAAGCTAAGCCCAATTAAATAAGCAGCACCTGTTAGTAAACGATCAACTGGCTCTAAGTTTTTGGCAATATTTGTTAAAATATCGACTTGGCCTGAAATCCAGCTGGCTATATTCATATCAGCCATTGCTACCTCAACTGTCGTCTTGACTGAACCTAATTATTTGACCAGAACTGGTCATGACCCTTCCTTGATGTGGATCAATCAGTTTTACTAAACCATATCCAGGTATAGTCGAACCTTCTCTAACAGTAAGTGTAGTCCCATTTGTACAAATTAACCACGCCCTACCTGGGATCAATGCTTGGACATAACATTTAGGAGTAGGCTTTACAACACGCCTTACCACCTTACGAACTGGTTTAGGTTTTGTACGTAGTCGTTGAATATCTTGCGATTGCTCTTCAATCTTTTCATTCAGGGTAGAAATTAGCTGATTGAGTTGAGCAATCTGTGATGCCATTTGGTTCACACTCGAGCTCACTCCTGTCATTTGATTGCTAATGGAATTCACATCTGAACGCAGTGTTTGCTGGCTAACCTCCATTGCCGATAATTTTTGATTTACCTCGACTGAATCATCTGTAGGTGGAGCTGCAGCGATTGGTTGAACGACAGCAGGTTGTGGAGGCGTTGGCGCTTGCTTTATGACTTGAGCTGGCTTTTGCGGGGGCTTTACTGTCTCTTTTTTTCCAGCAAAAAATGAATCCAAGAACTTGTAAATAACCATCGCAAGAATAATCAAAGCGATGGCTATAAGGGCATTACGTTTTACATTTCTGGGAGCGGCCACTCCTGTACGGCCTTGAGCACCCATAGGCGACGTATAAATATCCTCTTCTTCAACTGACTTAGGACTTCCAGTATCTAAGTCGCTGAACTGATACTCATCATCATATTGATCATTATCTGCCATGTTTTACCTGCTCATTCAATTAGATTGATGTAACATCCTGTGTAAACAAGACTCCAATGCCTGTGCCAGCACAGATGCTGACCGTGGTTGGGCGATTAAATTGCTGTTGTGCAACCTGGCCCCAGGTTTTGCCAAGAGTGGCCAAACCAATAACCGCGTTTTCCAGAATTGAACGTCCAATTCCGCTTTGAATCGTCGTCGTTTGCACCCCGCCCGTACCCCCAATTTGAATCGTTGTATTTGCAGACTGAAACGCATTCCCAAACCCCTCTAAGAAAGTCGAGGCAAATAATGCACCATAACGCTGTAAGTAATGATGGTTTGTATAGGTGGACAACGCCGTACGAGCCGTATTTGGGTCAATAGCATAAGCGCTAATGCCGGTAGTATGGGGAGCGCCAGGTACGGACATGGTATTAAAATTAATAACCATCTTATCGGCATTATTAGGCAAGGTGAAACTTCCAATAAGCTTTGTGCCCTTTAATTTACCTGAAACAATTGTCGCCAAAATTGGACTGGGTTCATCACTGTTAATCGAAGTATCTAGAACAGCAAACATAACATCACCCGTTTTAATTACGGCGTGTTGAGCATGTCCATGTGAAGCGCCAGGTGCCGTTGGTACTGACGGAATAGCGGCTGTTCCTGGTCCTGCCGCGCCGCCTGGCGCTGGAGAAGGTGGTGGACTTCCCTCAACAAAGACTTGAGTAGAAACTGATTTCCATGATTGTAGTGCTTCATTTGCAGCACTAATCATAAGCGATTGACGCTCCTGCAACTTCTGCTGATACCGTTGATCCGCCATTTGGCTTTGCTGCCTTTGCAGCAATTGTTGCAACTGCTGCTGATTTGCGGTGGCTTGTGCAGCAGTTGCGGTGCCTCCCACAGTAGGGATCCCTGAAACCTGTGAAATCTCAGGAGATGGTGTTTGAATATCGGGTAATCCTGCTACATCCGTTGGTGCAGGAGTAACCCCTGCGTCCCGTAACTGCTGATCGCTAAACCCAGCATTTTTTAGCTGCGATGCAGTAAAGCCAGCATTTTTTAATTCTTTTGCAGAATAACCGGCTGCCTTAAGGTCAGCTGCACTAAAGCCCGCATCTTTAAGCTGGTCCGCTGTAAATCCAGCATCCTTTAGTTGGGCAGGGCTAAAGCCCGCAGCTTTGAGGTCAGCGGCACTGAATCCTGCATCTTTTAACTGCGCGGCACTAAATCCTGCGTCCTTAAGATCTTGAGCTGAAAAGCCTGCGTCTTTTAATTCTTTGGCAGAAAATCCAGCGTTTTTCAATTCTGCTGCGGTAAATCCTGCGTCCTTTAATTCCGCAGCAGTATATCCTGCAGCTTTTAATTGTGCTGCTGTATAACCTGCTTCCTTCATCGCTTTTGCACTGCATCCTAAGGTTTGTTTAATCGTGGCCGCAGAAACCCCCATTGCTCTCGCAGCTTTTAATGAAGCCACACTGCAATCTGAGGCTCTACCTGCAGCAATTGCACCCGCCGGGTTTAATCCAGCTTGATTCAATTGTTGCGGAGTAAACCCTGCATCCAGTAGTTGCTGGGGAGTGAACCCAGCGTTCGCAAGATCTTTGGCTGAATAACCAGCAGCTTTTAATGCTGCGGCGCTACAACCGTTCAATTTTTCAATGCGTGCGGCGGAGACTCCTTTATCATAAAGTTCTTTTAATTTTGTGGGATCACATCCAGCATTGCGAATCGCTTGATCCGTCACTCCGTCCGCGGCGTTAACTTGATCCGGAGTGAATCCAGCCTCAAGTGACTGCCTTGGAGTAAAGCCCGCATCAGCCAATTGCTTAGCATCAAAACCAGCAGCCTTCAATGCTTGGGCACTACAACCATTAAGATCTCGAATACGTTTTGCTGAAACCCCTTGGGCACGCAATACTTTTAGCTTGGCCGGATCGCAACCGGCGGCTTCTATAGCATCATTACTGACTGCAGGTTGAGCCTCTTCCGCAGCAGCTACCTCAGCAGGAGTGAAACCAGCATCAAGCAACTGTTGCGGGGTAAATCCAGCTTGAGCCAATTGCTTAGCATTAAAGCCAGCCGCTTTTAAGGCAGCAGCGCTACAACCATTTAATTCTTTTATCCTCTGGGCTGAAACTCCAGCTTCCATCAATTGATGAAGTTTCGTAGGATCGCATCCTGCGGCTCTAATTGTATCATCGTTAATTCCGGCAGCTTTAATTTGTTCAGGTGTAACCCCTGCATTCGCCAGATCTTGATCGGTAAATCCAGCCGCTTTTAATGCATCAGCGCTACAACCAGCATCTTTACGGATCAATTTGGCACTTACACCTGCTAAACGCTCTCGTTTTAATGCCTCTATATTACAACCTGCTGCTTTGACATCCTGAGCCGTCATCCCCGGTGGAAGTTCATTTTCAGCTTGATCAATTTGTCCTGGAGAATAACCTGCCTGTGCGAGTTGTTGCGGCGTATACCCAGCATCAAGTAAATCCCGAGCTGAATACCCTGCGGCTTTTAATTGATCCGGGGTAAATCCAGCGTTTTTTAAGTCGGCGGCTGAGAATCCTGCGTTTTTTAAATCAGCGGCGGTATATCCTGCAGCTTTTAACTGCGCCGCACTACAACCGCTTATCCGTCGAATTGCTGCTGCAGAAACACCGGCTTGGCGTAATTTGCTGAGCGCATCCGCACTACAGCCAGCTTTTCTGACATCGGCTGCAGTAATACCATTTGGTAAACCTTCTGCTTTTGATATTTCTTCTGGGGAAAATCCAGCCCCTTTTAATTCTCCGTCTGAAAAGCCTGCATCTTTTAATTGCTGGGCGGTGAAGCCAGCATTTTTTAATTCACACGCATCAAAATCGCAAGCTCTTAATCGACTTGCGCTGAATCCAGCATTTTTTAATTGGGTTGCATTAAAACCAGACGCTCGCAACTCTTTGCAGTTACAAACCTGTTGTAAGTCATTCAGAGCATAACCATTTTCTTTAAGCTGTACGCAAGTACAAGCCTCTTTCAAGTCGGTTAAAGAAGCGCCCTGATTGACTGCGTTTTCAACAGCGGATTTGCTACAGTTGGCATCTTTTAGCGACTGTAACCAAGCGCCCTTCTGTGGACCTGCGACATCTTCTAACGCCAGTGTTGAAAAACCGACACCACCCTCTCCTTGTTGTGGTCCTACTGCTTGTACTCCGGTTCCAAAGGCTTGCGTTCGAATAATTGTAGGGATTGCGCTACCACCAGTTTTTGCGGCAGTTTGAGCTTGCTCAACATTTTGTTGAGCCTGCAACGCAGCATATTGTGCGGTAGGATCAATAGATCCGGGTACAGATTGAATATCGGCAGCTCCGGGGGCGATAGCGGTCTTCCCAGGAATGCGACCAGGAGAGGTCGCGGTAGTAAACCGAATCACGCCCACCAGAACAGCAATAATGAGAACTATAGCCGTAAAAATTATAATGACTCGAGTTCGGGTATTTGTGAACAACGCCTTAAGATTTTCTTTTTTTCCTGCCATGTTGTTATAGCCCTTCTACCTTGAGTTGCATTACTTTTCCATGCCAAGAAACCAGAAGAACTGGCGACTTTTGCATTTCATAGGCATGCATTCCATCCGCGCTGGTCATGATTCCAATCCAACCGGGAGACAATATCGTTAAGTTGGTTCGTATATACATTTTTTCGTTTAAAAGCCAAGCTCTAGCATCTCCACCACTCACGGTCAAGCGAGTACTTCCAGGAGGAGGAACCCCATCGAGAACATGCAATAATACGTCATTCGCAGAGGGGGGTAATCCAATCTCAGCTGTAGGTGTTTTAGCGTTTGGACCATATCCCTGTACTCGTAAATCTACACGGTAATCCACCGCTTTTTGTCCAGGAATTAAAGTTAGCATTACCGGTGTATTTAATCCTCTTAACCGAACTGCTAAATTCCCATAGGTATATAATTTGGTGGACTGAATCATGAGGGTATTGCTCGTCTTATCCCACTGGATATTAAACGCAGTCGGATCGCCTAAATCATAAGCGCTGATTGGCCATGGAGCACCTGTTGAATCCAAAAAGACCAGTGACGATACAAACCCTTGTGCCAAGCGAATGACCGGCGGTGTTGAGCCGGGAGAAAGATTAACAATCTGCGAGGTTGCAGTAGGTTTAGGAGGAGTTCCTGCCGGAGACTCTTTAGCGTACTCTTGAGTATGATACATTTGCTTGAGACGTATGATTTCTTCTGGAGAGAGTGGGAACAGTTGCTGCGTCATGCCTTCATAAGCCAGTTTATCCAATGTTTCATTATCAGTAGGACTAACGGTTACGGGTGCAGCGATCGCATTCTTTTCTTCTTGAGCTGGCCCTTCAGGCTTTTTTTGAGCTGCATCTTGTTTTTGAGAGGCATCTGCATCTTTAGTACCTGGGTCGGCTGCCAACCTTTTTTGAAGCATTCGTAACTGTTCGAGCGCTTGTTGGGCGGATTCTCCCTGCTGAGCAAAAACCATCGCACCAATCCCTAAACATGCAAGAACTAATGTGAAACGAATTAGAATTGATGGTTTCATGCTCATCCACCCACCTCACCGCTAGCTGGCCCAACAACAAATTGAGAAATACCAATCCCTCTGGGTGAATTTAAAGTGGAAACGCGTGTGATAAGCATCGTCACCACATTGTTTTGCTGCGTAAATTCACTAGCACTTTGATAGGTGACTAAAATCGGCATTTGAACACGCCAAGAATAGCGATCGTTTAATACCCCTTTTTGAAGAATAATTGGAGCCCGGGTTGCAACGGCTGACACAATCAATTTTTTAGCTTTGACCGCTTCCAAGTTGTTCGAATCTTGAAGTGCATTCAAAAACTGCGTCCAGCCATTAGCAGTAAAGAATCCAGACGCTGCTTGCAACTCACTGCGATAGTTCACAAAGTTATATGAGAAAGCAGCAATGGCAGCTTGGTTAGCCCATTGCAGTACAGCAGAGTCAGACTGATTGGGTTCATTTAACGGAAATAAAGGTGTAATTCGGCCATTAATGCTGGTAGCGAAGTATTTGGGTGCCGGAGGGTGCGTAATGATATAAAACAGAATGGAGCCAAACACTACATTCGCAAGCATTGAAATTAATAAAATAAAAATAACTTTTCTTTGCCCGTCACGATAGAAGGCATTTCTCATTGAAACAGCTGTTAAAGCATCCTCAGCCATAATATCCTCGTTATTGCGGTATGACCTTTGAGTCATTGGTGTCATTTTCAGGATCGCTAGCCAGTAGCGCATCAGATGTATAATTCGGTTCATCCAATGGCGTAAGCTCTACAGGCGGTGCAATACCATTTGTTGCATAAAAATTGCGCTCGGGTTGGTGAAAATAAGTGTAGTAAATTCCTGTGCCTAATAAAACATTGAGTGCAGAAGAAAAAAATAACGCTGTACCCGCATTACGATACGTGATCACATAAAAACGTTTTGATCGTTTTATTGCATCCCATGTTCCGCGACTCATTTCATCTCCATATTAGGCAACTTCATCCCGAAAGGTAATCTCAATCCTTGAATTAATAGACTGATCTCCTTTCATTGCAAGCGCAAGAATAGGTTTATCACTGCCAAGCCCATGTGTAAAGATAAAACGACTATCGATATTCTGCGACCAAAGGTAATCAGCTATTGCATGAGATCGCGCTGTTGTGAGCGCTAGATCCCTTTGGGGTGAAACGCATTTTCCAGTGAAGGCATTTACATTCACAGCCACTTTACGAAATTGCTTCAAGTAACAAGCCACATCGTTTAGTAACCCATAGGATTCCCAATGAACTCTTGGTGAGTTATTTGCAAAAACGGCGGCAGCTGGAATACTTATTAAATAATTCTGCCCAATTGTAATTACCTTAACCCCTTGATTTTCTAAGCGCTTTTTCATCATTAATCGATGAGGATCCGAGGCTCCGGCTACTTTATAGGGAACGGCTGGAGGAGTATTATCCCCTTTTTTATAATGTCCGCAACCTATTACTAGGAATGACAAAAAGGAGACCGCTATCCAGTTTGAGCAGTTAACAAAAGTGATTTGCAATCGACTCAAGGTAATCCCCATAACAATTGATAAATAATCTTACAAACCCCTATTAACGATTAAAACTACCAATAAAAATTTTCAAATTAGCACAACTAGCCCAAGCTTTTATTCAGAGTTAGATTTTCCCTGCTTTTAAACTAGAAAACCTATAATTGGGGTTCTTATGAAATAAAAACATACAAATCATCTTGTTACAAGCAGTACTTTAAAATTTTCCCCATTGGTGTCGAAAATTCTGCCATACCTGCATAGATGTAAACATACTAAGAGCGTAGTTAGGATTCGCGTTAAGAATTAGTCCATGCCATTTCGCTAAGTATCGCGTTTAAGTTTCGCTGTTTTTAGACTGCTCCCACGCCTTGGCAAGACTTTCAGATAATGATTTCACGATATCGGCTAATTCATTTGCTGTAATAGTATCTCGTTCTTCAGATGGATAATTAGTTGCAGCTTGAAAATCTTTGATTAATTCATTGGCGATACTACCGGCTAACTTATCTTTTTCACCACTTAACCGTTCGATATTCATCATATAATCGCGAGTAACATTGATGTTTAATAAAGGCATAGAAAAACGTTCCACATCAGAGACTAACAGTTTCGGCGCATGTTCCGGCTGCTGTAACTTAGTAAAGATCGTCAGGACTCCTGGAGTTTCTTCTTCAAGAATTTCTTCCACAGCTTCGGGTTCGTTATGCCCATGAAATGCCAACAGTGCTGAGACTCCACGTTCGATTGGCTCTTCAATAGAAGATTCTCGTAACGTTTTGCTAATTAGTGCGATTTCTTCCGTATAGGCTTCCTTGTTAATTGAAATATCGCCAGATTCAAGGATTTTATGAAAACCAGTCAGCTGCTTATGAAGTTTTTGGAGATAGTCATCTGGTGGTTCTTCTACTTTTACAAATTGATTAATTTTAAGATGCTTAACAGGTTTGGGGTTAGCATAAAACATGCGTGCGCGTACAATTTTAGATTTAAAGAAAATATGCGCTTCTCCTTCAGATTGCTCTTTCAAATCTAACAAATCAATGCGAGCCCGCTTTTCAAAAGATGAGCTTTTCGTATCCATATAGCTGTTGGCTATGCTGGTTTCTTTAGTCTGGAATGAATCGACTTTAGTAACATACGCCTCACCGGCTGTTTTAGTAAAAAAGTCCCAAGTTTCAACAGGATCTTCCAATTTCATACAAATTTTAATATTAGTGTTAGCTCCAATTGAAGCGGCTTCTTCTTTTGAGGCTTTTTGAAACGCTGGAAGATCTTGCCCAGCAAATATTGCTGAAAACCCTAAAGAACGAGCCTGGGCAGGTACCACAGCAAAGCCTTGGACGGCATAATAACCATATTCATCAAGTACGCAGATATATGGGGTGGGAGCATTGGTGGGTTTTCGTTCAATAACATCGCGATAATCGCCTTCAACTTCTTCACCAAGGCCCGCTGCCATCATTGCTTTTAAAGAAGAAACAATAATTTTTCCTAAGTTCGCCAATTCATCAGGAGATTTTTCTAAAGCAGGTAACAACACCACTAAAATCCGACGGTTTAAGACAACATCTTTGAAATCAACTTCAGCAAGGTTTGTTCGCACAATGTGACCGTAAGTATCAGCGAGCGAGGAAAAAGCACGAACAAGCTGCATGGTGATAAATCCATGTTGCTCTAAAACCTGAGATACTTGTTTGCCTTTCTTCTCCTTATTATATCCTGGCAAAGTGGTTAAGTAATTTCGTAAGGGATCAGTAACCACCTTAGGAATAGATTCAATGTTAACGCTTTCTTGATCGTCACGTGGAAATATTTTATCAATTACAATTGTTTCAAGACGCTGTAAATCAAAGTAGTTTCGAATGGTATCGGCATCTAAGAGGATTGCTCCTTCATCGCGCATGTAGACTAATAAGCGCATCAGCGCTTCTACGAATGCGATTGCACGACCTTTCCACATATCGCCATCGGAAGACTGACTAGCGCCTCCCATTAAACTCACCACGAGCTGAGTAAGCATACTGGATGAGCCTTGACAGAAAGGATTTAAGGTATTGGATAATCGGCGTTCCTGAGGACCAATAATATCTCGGGCACCGGTCATAAAATTGACTAAAAGAAGATCATCCTCACGTCCCATGCTTCTAACCATCGAAAATATTTTGGCATAAAGCGAGTTATCCCCTTTCCCATCTACATAAATGAAGCCGCTCCCTTGCACAAGCGCATTAAAAGCAATTGATACCAGGGTTTCGGTTTTACCACTTCCGGTTGACCCAAATATAAGTGCGTGAGTACGCATATCATCGTTGGTAAACCAAAGCTCTTCGTTGGTTTTAGTGTCATTACCAAAAAATGCGATTCCGCGTGAGACATTGGGTGTTTTTATGCCAGGCTTTAAATCGTTATAATCTTTAACATGAGCGGTTTTTGGTAAACGAAATGGCAATGTCTGCTTACGTGTGTAGGTATACAAAAAAGCCAAAACACCAAACGCCAGCAAGAATATCGCGACTTCAGAGAAGTAGTATAAAATAGCCGCCAGTGAAATTAGGACAATCGATACATTAGAGGGATCACTGAAAAAGTCGCTAATTCGCTGCCCAATTGTTCGGGTATCCCGCAATAGCTGGGTGGGATCGATTTCGTGACGAGAATCTATGCCGCGCATCATGGCTCTAACTCCTGCATCTCTTTGGGCGTTAATTTCACTTCTTTGATCGCAATCTCCAGCGCTTTAATCGCCTCATCGATCATCGGGACTAACGATCGGCGCCCCATGGCCTTTTCTGCTTTCCAATGCGCAAAAGGCCCAGCAACCTCGACATAGGGCGTTTGTCGGCCTATGCAATTCAGCATGTACCATAATCGACGGTCAACAGGCTTTAACCACAAAAACTCTGAACTAGGGACAACTCCATCGTCACGAGCATTTTGTATAAGAGAGGCCATTACTGTTAAAAGATAGGCATGGCGTGCCGTAATGTGTTGTGCTGCTTCCGAGTTTTGATATTTTCTAAGAACACTATTAGCAATATTATAATCTGGTTTGCCTTGTGCGTATGATTTGTTAATGGAATCCAAAATCATAGTTGCTGAATCACGATCGCGATTAATTCTCGCTAAAAATACTGCTGCTAAAGCTCGCACATGTGGAGGGCATCGTTCAAACCCATCCCAATATGGACCAAGTTGCATTGTAAACACCCGTTTAGCATCCGCTTTTCGCAAGCCAGCAGTCATCTCCTGACCAGGTATAGGCTTATCTAGAAGAATATCGTCCTTTTTTAATAGTTGGTTTTTTCTTGCAAACTCCATGGGGGATAAAGCCATTGCCCAAGGGCCGGCGTTAATATCAACGTCAACAAGATTTTCTTTTACAACAGGCATAATAGCAGGCCAATTGTATTGCTCCTGCTTTCTTAGCATGTTCATGTTATAGGTTTTTCGAAATTTCAAGGTTACATTGGAAGTATAAAGTACATAAGCCAATATCGCTAAGATCACAATGATTGGGTAGCGAACATAATTTCCTACATTACGCGCCAGCTCAACCATTTGTCCCCATTCAACCGATTTTGGATCAAGCGTTTGCATTAAATAAATCTCATTGGCTAAGGTTTGTGAGCCAACAAAAAAATTCACTAATCGAGCCTGAAGGATATTTAAATGAAATACAAAAGAAACAATATATTGGTGCCCAACTTGCCAGACTACAAAAGCCGTCAAGATAATTAACACCATGATCCAAACTGGAGCCATGGAGTTATCGCCACTGGATTGTTGTTGCGCTTGTTGTGCCATCGATTACTGAAATAAGAATGGTTTAGTTAAGTATATACCCAAGATACTTCAAAATGCGACTTTTATGCGGATACTTTTTCCGCATAAAAGTCGCATTTTGAAGTATCTTGGGTATAGCCCCCCAAAGATGTTTTGCTATATTTCAGCAGGGACAACCACTCGATTTGAGTGTCCTAAGTAGGTAAGGTTAGGCAGAGAAATAACGGACAGGGAATCAAACCACTCAGGAAGATTCGTTAGAGTTAATCTTCACTAAACGGCCACCGAGATATTTGTATATCCCAGAAACATGGACAAAACGATTAATATTTTCAACTTTAATCGCCTTATCTTTTAAAGATAAAAGAGGTTTACCTAGCCTATCTGTTGGAACTTTATCAGGATGAACCGGCAAGATATCGTCTTTATTAATATAGATAGAGACATACGCTTCATTATTTTGATTTTCTTTAGTTCGAATCACTTCTTTAACGTCTTGTTCATTCACATAAATTGGGCGAGATATAATTTGCCGAGGTAAATTAGCGAGTATATGTGTCCATGATTGGATGTTGCTCCCTGTAGAAGAATAAAGTGCGATGAAAATTTCTCTTTGTCCGCTTCTTAAAGCAATGCGATTTGCCAAATTTGAGGCAATCTTGTCTTCTTGATTAGAAAAACGACTTTGATCGGCAAATTTATCTCTTAATTCCCGTAAGTTTTTACCAATGACCCGCAAAAAGCTAGACTCTTCCCAAGGGCCTTCTTTGATAGCGTTGTCTAAAGCTTCTAAAATTGCTTTGGATTGGTCTTCTGTAATTTCATCTTTCATAAAAATTTAATTCATTACCCCCACCATTTAGGCTGTAAGTCTTCTCCATTGAATAAAAGCAATGAGTCTAATACTAACTGCTACCATTACTATGATATTAGACTCCGTGTGAGGTTTTCTCGAGTGTGAGGAATAATAGCATTTTTTTTTAGCTAGAACATTATGAATATAATGTTATTATGGCATTGGCATTTTTTGCCACCCCAAGGGTAATCTTAATTAAATATTCATCGATGTGGTTGATTTAGGAGAGGGTTTTTCCAATACCTCTTCCAGACGAGAAACTAGGGTTTCCAATACATCTACAGCCTTGTTAGTGGCTTCAGATGGACGAACATCAATCATCCTCTCAACGCTATCAAGATTACGCTTTATAGGTTCTATGATTCCATCTTTTACATCTCGATGCGTAGTAATGGTAGGTCCTCCTGTTTCAGAATTTCCTTGTGCAAAATATCCAAACTGTCGAAGTACGGAGGCCATGATTAACTCCTAAAACATACATGCTTGTAGAATAACAGATTTTACCTTAAAGAAACCTTAAGAAGGTTCATTTTAAATAACGATTCTACTTCCATGTAACACATTAGCCGGGAAAATTACTAATCATACATTAACTCATCTAACGGTGTATAATCCCGACTTGGCCCTCCTTGGATCAACTCATTTACTACATCCGTCATACATAATAAACGTAACACATTTGGTGTTACCTCATCAAATATTACACGCGTACCGAGTAAAGCATTTTCCGCATCATCAAACGTCAGGCCCAATCCATACCCTAAACATAAAGAACAAAGCTGATCAGCACGTCTAGCAATTGCTGGTAATAAACCTGTGGATGAAAATACTTCTTCAAAACTAACAAAACGATCATTTAAATAAAACTTTGCATTCATGCTCGCCGCAATCAGCGCCATACTTTTACTGATATCGGTTTTCATTCATTGCCACCATGGCTGAGCTGATTTAACGGGACCTGCAAAAAAAGTCCTTAACCAACGCAAAAATACAGGGACCGTAAATCCATAGTGTTCAATAATGCCAAAAAATATGGCGGACACAATGACTAGAACCCCAGTCCAAATACGTATATGCATTAAAAATAAAAAAATTGGAAATGCCGCTCGAGCATCTACAATAAAAAAACGCGCACTACGGGCAGAATCGCGCCAATGAGCTGACGGGGAAAATCCAGCCATGTTAATTTAATTCCTAAGAATTGCCTTACTTAAAGTATATCGTTCCATAATCACAATGCAAGTGTTACAACTCACCAGGGCTGTCCCATCAAAATGACGTCTTTGCGAACGAAGTGAAGCAATCCAGGACGATGTGCATTAAAAGCATCGAACTGGATTGCTTCGCCATGGCTCGCAACAACGCGTTTTGAGTTAGAAAGGGTCAACTATGCTTATAAGTGCACATAAATTTATGGTGGGACAGCCGTGTACAACTCACCAAGAGGTTGCTTCATTAAAATAGTTTTTAATGCACATTAAAAGTACCCGCGAGGAAGGGGCGTTATTTTCCTGCACAAATAACTTATCGTGGCTGGTTCTCTTTCTCTGGTTTTTTGCCGAGGCAAGCCGTTAAAATTGCCGTCATGGCTAAAGACTCAGGCTCATATTTAGGAGGCGTTTCTTTTTCAGGGTGTGGGGATTGGGCCTCAAGTAACTCGTCTTTTGAAGATTGATTACAATGCAGGTCGTTTCCTGGTTCTTTTTTCGAGCCAAGTAAATCTTGCATACGATTGTATGATGTCACCGTAGCGTTTTTCATACAACACCCAGTTAAATAAGCTTATTAAAAATTATAACTAAAAAATATTAAGATTTTATTAAGCCAAATCTTTGTGAATCTTTTTTTCATAATTTGAACCAGCTCACGTTTTCTATACTGAATCTGTTATTCTGAATTGTCTCTATGTTCATTAAAATAGTAATCTCTGTCCATTATATACACGCACAAGGGCGCGGGCACGCATTAATTCAGTGGTGTTTTGTTCGGTACGAAGACCTTTGTTTATTAACACTTGCTTCCATAAATCTCCTGTAATAAAGTACAACCCTATGATTTTTAACACTACCTGTCTATGAAAAGTTTTTGCATCGCGTTCGCGATAGCAGGCTTGGCATTTGGTGCAACGCTTTTTCCGCACCAAGTCCCGATAATTATCAACTGGATAAATAACTTAGGTTATATAGCCCCTGTTTTTTTTCTTTTTTTATATTGTGTTGCCACTTTATTTTTTTTGCCAACGATGGTGGTGACTTTAGCTGGTGGAGCGTTGTTCGGGCCTGCATTAGGGACCATATTCAATGTGATTGGAGCGACCATAGGTGCTGCTATGGCGTTTGCCATAAGTCGTTACTGGCTCAGTGACTGGGTACATTCAAAACAAAACAAGCATGTAAACCAACTTATTCAGGGAGTAGAGCGGCGAGGATGGCAATTTGTGGCGTTTCTAAGACTCGTACCCATAGTTCCATTTAATTTAGTGAACTACGGATTAGGACTAACTCGAATAAAATTTAGTCACTATGTCTTAAGCACTTTTATTTTCCTTATTCCACTCGAAATCATCTCGACTTATTTTGGATACGCAGGCATAGATTTTCTGGCAAAATCCGGCGTCTTATACAAACGAATTTTTTTGGGCCTTATCATTATCTTAGCCCTGGCTTACCTTCTCTTTTACCATTGTAAACAAAAACGCTCCAAGCGCTAGAAGTGCTCTGAATCGGCTGATATAAGCGCCTGGAGTTCGAGCATCATGGGGTTCCTTATATTAAACGATTGTCCATCAAATCGTTGGATGGGCATTAGTAAAACTAATGCGTTTGTCACAAATAAAGCTTCGGCGTTTTGAAGCAACGAGCGAGAAAGCAAGCCCTCAACGTATTTTATGTTGCATATTGTGGCTATTTGAATAAGTCTGGCTCTGATGATACCAGCCAGTAAACCACAGTTAAGCGAAGGCGTGTATAAGACGTCATTGTGTATGGCAAAAATATTTGCGACCGTGGTTTCTGTGGCAAAACCTTCGGTATTAAAAAACAATACATCCTCTGCGCCGCTTGTTTTAGCTAAACGCTGGGCCTGGATAGCCTCTAAATAATTAATCGATTTGTAGTGATAGATAGGATTTTTGGAGTCTCTTACCCAAGGAGCAGAGATGAGAGTAATCGCGTTGGACTGCTGGGGCAACGTAAATGCATTAAACCATAAGTTTGAATCCAATGCCTTGGCACTTAATCCGCGCTCAGCCCCACCGCTTGTTAAGATAACTTTCACCCCACCCTGTTCTAAATTGGCGTCGGTAATACAAGCTTGAAGTTCTTTTTTCCATTCATTTTGGGAAAGTTCAAAAGGAATGTTAAGGAACTCGGCTGCTTGACGCATCCTCTGCCAGTGCAAAAAGGAATAACGAGGTTGCTTTCTTTCAATTCTTATGGTTTCAAATATCCCCTCCCCTAACATTAAGCGGTGGGCTGAGAATTTGGAATGTTTTATAATGATGGGATTGGGCATAAATAAATTTAACGCTTATCAGAAGTACGCTATATAGCGTACTTCTGAACACCGCGAATTGATTACCGTCAACTGTAAAAAACAGTCTAATAGTCTAGAAAATCATCGAGTTCTTCACGCAGACGTTTCTCCTCTAACAAATTTTCCAAACGTCTGCGCGCATCGGATGTTGAGCCAATACGGCTATCTAGGATAAGTTCATCGGCTTCGACAAACTCATCTTCTGCCAGTAACTCTTTTTCTTCATCTTCATCGTATAAATTACTCATGCTATCCTCTCGAAAGTTAAAATAGCAATTAAACTTCGCTGCTGATTCATGCTTATCAGAGTCGCGAAACCTTAAACTAGGGGGTATTCCCCTAGGTATTCCCATAAACAATCGTTACAGGCGAAGCGTATATACCTTAAATTTTACGATTTGCCTAGTTTTTTTAAAAAAAATTAATGCGAAAAGACCGACTTGGGCCAAAAAAAGGATTTCTCTTGCAATATGAAATATATCTTTGTGATAATCAAGAAAAATAAGTTCCACAGCAATTCGTGCTTCCGAACAGATCACTCATGGCGGGATTACTCAGCAAAATAAATATCGCTTCACCTTGCTATGAACACTCTTTATATTATGAGCAACCAATCAAAAGCCGAACTTAGAAAAGAATTAAAAAAATTGCGGAATCTTTTACCTAAAGATGAGCAAGATAAACGTTCTCATCAGATTTGCAGCCAGGTTAAACATCTAGCCGCATTTAAGCGGGCAACGAACATCGCGTTATACAACGCTATTTCGGGAGAGGTTAACCTAGATGAACTTTGGCAATTTGCTCAACATCAAAATAAAACGTGTTACTTTCCTGTCTTACAACCTGATTTAACACTAGCTTTTCTTCCAGCGGATACCAGGACAAAATGGGTTAAAAATCGTTTTAATATTAATGAACCAATCATTGACTTGGCTTATCAAGCCAAGCCTGAAGAGCTGGATATAATTTTTATGCCATTACTTGGATTTGATGAACGTGGCACTCGCCTAGGGATGGGAGCGGGATATTACGATCGAACCCTATCCCAAAAGGAACTGCAACTTACTGCAGGAGTTGCCTTTGAGACTCAAAAAGTAGAATTTATACAACCTGATCCTTGGGATATCCCCTTGGCAGTTGTAATCACTGAACAAAAAATTTATTGGAGCGAACCATGACCCAATATTGGTTAATGAAATCAGAACCTTCTTGTTTTAGCATAGATGACCTAAAAGCATCTCCCAATCAAACATCGGCTTGGGATGGCGTACGAAATTATCAAGCCCGTAATTTTATGCGGGATGATATGAACATTGGCGATCTTGTGTTTTTTTATCACTCAAATTGCAATCCTCCCGGGATTGCAGGGATTGCTAAAGTTATCAGTAACGCCTATCCGGATCATACGGCCTTTGACCCAAACAGCGAGCATCCCGATGTGAATAGTACGCCCGATAATCCGAGATGGTTTATGGTGGATGTGCAATTTAAAGAAAAATTTCCAAAACTCATTTCATTAAATGAGCTAAAAAAACATCCTGAGCTTCAAGGGATGACTTTACTACGCAAGGGCAACCGCCTCTCAGTCATGCCAGTAGGCTCTAACGAGTGGGATTTTATCATGCAACGATTAGCAGCGTCCTAGGTTAATGCGTCTTTATCGACCTCGCCGGTTCGAACTCGGACTACGTGCTGTAGATCATAGACAAATAGTTTGCCGTCACCAATTTTACCCGTATACGCGGACTTACAGATTGCATCGATGGCGGCTTCAATCATATCGTCTGGCAACGCCAATTCAATTTTAATTTTGGGCAAAAAATCAACCACATACTCTGCACCGCGGTACAACTCGGTATGTCCTTTTTGACGACCAAATCCTCTGGTTTCTGAGATGGTAATCCCAGGAACACCAATTTCCATTAACGCCTCATGAACATCGTCTAATTTGAACGGTTTAATAATAGCCATAATCATTTTCATAGCATCAACTCAACAAAGGTAATTTGAAATCCCATAGCCGTTAACAGTGAACTCTGCTAGACTTTCAATAAAGTCAAAACGGTATAGGGAGCAGTCATGTTTGAACCAAAAGATTTCGATGAATTAGCCAAAAAACTCTACGCAGCTTTGCCAAGCAGCTTACAGGAAGTAGAAAAGGATATCCAACAGAAGTTTCAAGAAATCTTAAAATCGGCTTTTAAACGACTGGATCTAGTAACACGCGAAGAATTTGATGTGCAAGTTAAAGTTTTGTTGCGTACTCGCGAGAAAGTAGAAGCTCTACAAAAACAAATTGACGTGCTTTCGAAAAAAAAATCTAAATAGTGTTCTCATTGTTACCTTGATCGTTCAAAATGCGAGTTTTTAGGCGCCTTTATTTTTTGGCCTGTCGCATTTTAAAAAGCGAGTAATGGCTCATTCCCCTGCGAGTTTTTTTAAATGCGGCAAGGCGAAAAAATTGATAGCGAAAATCCAGTATCTTCAGGTGGAATGGGTATAAATTTTACTGTACTCATATATTTTGATTCGTTAGAATGCCAATGGTCCAACCAGGGAAGCAGAGAATCATTATGAATCTAGCCATTACCAAAACCCGCAGCGCATTAGGCATCCATGCGCAGTCCGTCTCCGTAGAAGTTCATTTATCAAACGGGCTACCATCCTTCACGATTGTCGGGCTGCCTGAAACGGCGGTTAAAGAAAGTAAAGATCGCGTACGAAGCGCAATACTCACGAGCCATTTCGAATTTCCTTATCGTAAAATTACTGTGAATCTTGCGCCTGCGGATTTGCCTAAAAGTGGAAGCGGTTTTGATCTGCCAATCGCTATTGGCATCCTGGCCGCTTCAGGGCAATTACCCCTTGATAAATTGGACTCTCATGAATTCATAGCTGAATTAGCGCTTAACGGATGCCTCAGAGGCGTTTCAGGTATTATACCTATTGTTTTAGCAAGCAAACGTGAGCATCAGCAGTTAATTATTGCTGAGTCTAATGCTGAAGAAGCTTCATTAGCCAACAAAAGCAATGTATTAGCGGCTAATAATCTTCGAGAAGTATGTAGTTATTTGTGCCAAAGTACCGCGTTAATGGAACTACCAGCAAGACCGGTGATCACGCGCGATGATGCTCAAATCGATTGGTCAGAAATCAAAGGCCAGGAGCATGCTAAGAACGCATTAGAAATCGCTGCTTGCGGAGGGCATAGTATTTTATTAAGCGGCCCACCTGGAAGTGGGAAAACCATGCTGGCTTCTAGATTTAGTACTTTACTGCCGGAGCTATCAGAAGATGAAGCTCTGGAATGCGCAGCTATTCGTTCAATTCGCGGTAAGCTATCTAATTACATCCACTGGCGCCAGCCCCCTTTTCGCGCACCGCATCATACTGCTTCGCCAGTAGCCCTCGTTGGCGGCGGGAACCCACCTAAACCTGGAGAAATTTCATTAGCGCATCATGGTGTTTTGTTTCTAGACGAGCTGCCAGAATATCATCGTCATGTATTAGAAACCTTAAGAGAACCCTTAGAGTCAGGCCATATTTGTATTTCAAGAGCGGCATGCCAAATGGAGTTTCCAGCACAATTTCAACTGATTGCTGCTATGAATCCCTGTCCATGCGGCCATTGGGGTAATCCTAAAGGAAATTGCCTTTGCAGCCCTGAACGTATTAATCGCTATTTAGCAAAACTGTCTGGCCCTTTGCTCGACCGCATTGATATGCAACTGACTGTCCAAGCATTAAGTGAAGAAGAACTCATTAAACCCAATCAAAATCCATCAGGACTAAGTGTCAAGATTCGTGAAAAGGTAGCGTTGATTCGAGAGAAGCAACTTAAACGACAAGGATGTATTAACGCGAAATTATCTGCAAAAGATTGTGAAACCGTCTGCGCTCTGGGCGATCAAGAACAAGCCTTTTTAACTCAGGCGTTGAGTCAATTAAAGCTTTCTGCAAGAGCGTTCCATCGCTTATTGAAAGTCTCTAGAACCATTGCTGATAGACGCAATTCGGAGGCGGTTCTTCTGCAAGACTTGCAACTGGCCTTGTCTTTTAAACAAACGTTGGTCACTACCTAGGCGGCCATGATGAGAATAAGAATGATGAATCGTTATTGGGTATAATTTTAGTCTCAGTATAATACCGCTTGTAAAATGGCCATACGCGCAAAAATACCATTTTGAACTTGTTTAAAAATAAATGACTGTGGGCCATCCGCCACTTCATTATCAATTTCAACCCCGCGATTCATTGGTCCTGGGTGCATGACCATTGCATCGGGTTTAGCCAGTTTTAATGCGCTTGGAGTCAGCGCAAAATGCTTGCGGTATTCGGCTACATCTAGATTTTCTTCTGCGTTTAACCGTTCTTGCTGCACACGAAGACACATAATCACATCCGCATCTTGCAATCCATCTTTGAGTGAAGTGGTAACTCGTCCAAAGTGAGTTGCTCTGGGCTGCCATAGTTCAGGCGCAATCAATGACAACTCGCCTACCCCCAAAAGGGAACAAAGGCATTGAAATGAGTTGGCAACTCGCGAATGAAGAATATCCCCAACTACCGCTATCTTTAATTGGCTCAAATCAGGCTTATGCTCAACAATGGTGACCATATCTAAAATCGCTTGACTCGGATGCGCGTGTTGACCATCTCCGGCGTTGATGATATGAACGTGTTTTGGCATTTTAGAAGCTAAATCCTGCGGTAATCCATCTTGAGAATGTCGAACAATAAAAACAGAAATACCCATTGCAGATAACGTTTTGACCGTGTCTACAATTGCCTCTCCTTTGCGCTCTGAAGAACGTTGCAAATCCAAATTAATGACGGGTATTTTTAAGTGGTTTGCCGCCAGTTCAAAGCTCACTTGCGTGCGAGTACTGTTTTCATAAAATAAATTCGCGGCTGTAAATTGCGAATAAGAAGGATATGTGCCATTTTTCTTAAAATTTAAAGCATTTTGAATTAAAGATTCCGCATCGTGCCGAGATAACTGACTGATTTCAAGAAAATGTTGCATGCGTTTGTTCTCTGCAGAAAATGTTACAATATTTTATGCGATGAATATAATTTGTCTATAAAACACTTCATATGTGAGAAAAAATCACTAGGGGCTGTTGACAACTCATCCCGCCGCCCTACGTGCCGCGGCTTGTCCGCGGCATCCAAACGATGCTCAGTATGACGCCTGCGTTTAAATTATTTGGTAATTCATTGATTAAGAGGTGCAAACTCATATTATAACGGTCCTAACCAGTCATAAAACGAGTTTGTGATGCCAAAAATTATGCTCAGTGACGAGCTATGGTCAAAGCTGAGGAATGTTATGCTACAACAAAGGATTTATGACAAGCCTAATCTACGAATGATCATTGAAGGCATGTTATATCGTATGCGTGTTGGCTGCCCATGGCGAGACCTACCAGCAGAATTTGGATGCTGGAATTCAATTTACCAGCAGTTTAACCGTTGGTCGATAAAAAACAAATTGATGAAAATTTTTTAAAGGACTTGTGCAAGAGCCAGATCTTGAATGGGAATTCATTGATGGTAGTATTGTTCGTGCTCATCAACACAGTACAGGTGCTTGCAGTGTCGAAAACGAGGCCATCGGTAAATCCAGAGGCGGGAACACAACCAAAATTCACATGGCCGTTGATTCATATGAATTACCCATTGAATTTCAACTGACAGGAGGTGAAGTGCATGATGCAAAAGGCGCTCCGGAATTGATTTTAAAGTTACCAAGATCTGCTTATGTCATTGCCGACAAGGGCTATGATAGCGAAGATATTCGTGAACAAATCAGAGAAAAAGGTGCCGTAGCTAATATCCCATGAAAACAGAACTCTAGAACTGGTAATGCAGATATTGACTGGCGTTTATACAAATATCGGCATTTGGTAGAAAATGTGTTTGCACGTCTTAAACATTTTCGAGCCGTTGCGACACGATATGATAAATTGAAACGCAACTATGCTTCGGTGATTGCGATGGCCTGTTCCTGCATGTGGCTATCTATGTAATGACGATATCTAGTGATATTATTCCTGTGAGTCCAATATTAAACAAGGAAGCGGGATGAAATCATTTTACGTTTATGTCATGGCAAGCAAGCGTAATGGGACCCTTTACGTTGGCTCCACCGTCGATTTGATCAAGCGTGTTTGGGAACATAAAAATAAGATCGCTCCCAGTTTTACAGCCATGTATAATATAAACATATTGGTCTTTTATGAGGCGCACCAACGCTATGTTGAGGCTGCTAGACGTGAAAAACGTTTCAAAAATTGGCCGCGTCAATGGAAAATAAATATTATCGAGCAAGTAAATTCAGAATGGCGTGATTTATACGAAGATATTTGCCGTTAAGCAAGATCGTTTGGATGCCGCGGACAAGCCGCGGCACGTAGAGAGGTGGGATGAATTGTCAACAGCCCCTAGGATTTTAGATTTTTGTCCTTACTAAACTGAATACAAGGAGCGTATAATATGTTCAAAACAAGCCTTCGCAATATTTTATTATTGACTTGCTTTATATTCATTACCCAAACTTATGCTGCCCCCACTCAATATATTAATGTTGCCTCCGCTAGCAATATATCTTTAGTGATAAAAAAGATTGCAAAGCAATATGAGAGGGAAACTAATAATAAAATTAAAGTTTATTCTGATGCCTCAGAAAAACTATACAAAAATATTCTTAACCATGCGGCAATTGATATATTTATTCCTGCAAATAATCAATATGCTGATCGGCTTATACAATCAAACCTAGCCGACTCGAAAAATATCGAAACAATCGCTCGAGGTGTGTTGGTTTTATGGGCGCCTAATACTAATATACAAAACGCAGACATAAAAGAATTTTTGCATAAATATTCCAAAACCTTAGTGATGTCTAACCCGGATCATGCACCATTTGGCTTTGCAGCCAAAGAGGTATTAAATAAATTAAACGTATGGCAGAATTTACAACCAAATCTAATTATAGCTGATAATGCTCATGATGCTCTTATAACAATCATCGACGGCAAAGCAGATGCAGGCTTTGTTAGCAAAGCTCAACTAATCCACTTAAAAGAGCAATCCAATGTTCCTAACCAAAAATCGGTTTTGATTGTCCCTCAAAATCTATACACACCGATTACCCAGAAGGTGATTTTATTGAATCAAGGAAGTAAAAATCCAGCAGCAAAATCATTCTATGACTACTTGACTTCCCCTTCTGCACAAAAAATATTACAGCAGTATGATCTTGCAGCGTAATAAAGAGCACATAGAATAGAGTTTCAGGAAGTCTCTTCCAATACAAAATGAGCCTGAAAAAAGGGTGAAAAAGAAGAAAAAAGGACTAAACCAGATGATGTCGCCCAAACTGTTGCGGTTTTTAAGGTTTTCTTCACCCAGGCAAAGAGCTCATCCAATAGGGGGCTTGCTTTTTCAAGTCTGAATGCCTGACGTTGTTCAGGGTTGAGCCCCATCGCTTTGGCTTGTTTTTCAATAGCGTAGATTTTTTAATATAGGCAAAGGCTTAATTGACTTTTACCTGTCGTTTTAGCGATTTTAACGAGCTCAGCAAAAGAAAGGTTACACGCATATTTAGGTCGGATGTGAGCAATAACTTTGATGCTAGCTGGAATGACTTCCAACTGCTCACTGACTTCTTCACCAGTTCTCTTTTTTCACAGCCGTATTCGCACTGCCCTTCTGAAGGCTCAACATCATGGATGATTTCTTCACGAGGCAAGTGCTGCTTAGCTCGTAAACTCGCTAAGCGGCACTAAATTCCGAGACGACACACATTAGAAAACGTATTTACAAGAAAAGGCACTAGACTTTACGTGCCCCTAGGATGTGCAAAGAAGGAAACGTTAAGAATGTTGCAACCATTGCTCTAAAATAATGCAGGCAGCGATGCTGTCAATTTCTGCCTGGCTCAACTTACGATACCCCCCTTTTTCAAATAAATAAGCTCGCGCTTCTTTGGTTGATAGCCGTTCATCTTCAAGATAAACGGGCAGGGAAAAACGTTTGTTTAGTTGCTTAGCAAATCGGCGGCTTGCAGCGGTTGTGTATAGTTCTTCGTTATCGATGGTTTTGGGCAATCCTACAATCAAAGCGTTAGGCCGCCATTGATTGATTAATAATTCGAGTTTTATCCAATCAGGATTGCCTTGTGTGGCAGGTAATGTAGGCAAAGGTGAAGCGCTGGCCGTTAACCGCTGACCAACCGCCACTCCAATTCGTTTAAAACCAAAATCAAAACCAAGAAAAACGCCTTCAGGCATGACCAGAACCAGACGTTAATAGTCTCATATCAACCCCAATGCTTGCTCCTGCATAAAGCCAGCGATCTTCAAACGGTACATCATACACAATTTCGGGATTAAAGGGGCAAACCAGCCACACATTATCAAGCATTTCTTGTTCCAATTGATTCTCATTCCATAAGGTATAACCCAAGGTCACTAGAACATCCTTAGGACCATGGTCATCAGCAATGGCTCGAATAATATCATTCGAGGTGGTGACCGTCACGTCGTCTCGTAGAGAAAGACTTGAACGCCAATGACCAAAGGGTCTATGGATAACAAATCCTCTATCGGGTTGGATGGGCCCACCATACAACAAAGGCATATCGTTTTGCTCATTTTTCTTGGCCTCAATATGCAATTGATCGAATACAAATCCCAATGGAAACTCTAATGGACGATTAATAATTAGGCCTACCGATCCTTGTACGTGATGTTCACAAACGTACACCACTGACTTTTTGAAATTTGGATCATTCAATGAAGGCATAGCAATCAACAAGTGATTTGCTAATGAAGTATTTATAGTCATGACTATGCCTCCTGTATTTTTATCTTCTATTAATAAGTATATACCACTGAGAGAAATCGATTTTGGTATGAAAAATTAGCGGGGCATATACCCGTGATCTTTCAAAATGCGTGTTTTTAGTGCCTTTATTTTTTGTCCTGTTGCATTTTAAAAAGCGAGTAATGGCTCATTCCCTTGCGAGTTTTTTAAAATGCGGCAGGGCGAAAAAGAAAAAGCATCAATCACACATTTTGAAAAATCACGGGTATATTTATAATGAGGCTAGCGGTAAGATGATAAGAAAGAGCATCCTCTACGAAAAAAGGATACAAAGTGGATTCTATTCAGTTAAAACCAAGTGATATTTTCATTTTAAGGGCCTGGGAATTCGATGAACTGTTGTGGTTAATTATTGGCATCAGTATCATTTTATTTTTGTTTACTTTATACATTTGGGATAGAACCCAAAAGCGCCATACCATCTTACGAAATTACCCTATCATTGGCCATTTTCGATATATTGGTGAGTTTTTAGGGGAGTATTTAAGACAGTATCTTTTCGCCGGCGACCGTGAGGAATTGCCATTCAATCGAGCCGAGCGAAGTTGGGTTTATCGTGCGGCTAAAAATGTCGACACCACCGTTGGATTTGGGTCAACTCGTCCCTTACACAATACCGGTGACGTTTATTTCGTGAGTGCTCCTTTTCCGCCGCTTGCTCGCGATGAGGCGGCTATTCGACCGATCACAATAGGACCGTATTGTGAAACACCTTACACCTCGACTCATATATATAATATTTCCGCTATGAGCTATGGGTCGATTTCAAAACCCGCCATTTTAGCGTTATCCAAAGGTGCTAAAATGGCGGGGTGTTGGCTTAATACGGGGGAAGGAGGAGTATCTCCTTATCATCTAGAATATGGCTGTGATTTGGTCGCGCAGATTGGTACAGCAAAGTATGGTTTTAGGGACGCCAATGGTCTTTTATCCGATGAAAAATTAAAATTTTGGGCCGAAAAAGATTCTATCAAAATGTTTGAAATTAAACTGAGTCAAGGGGCCAAACCCGGAAAAGGCGGGATCTTGCCTGCGGTTAAAGTAAGTAAAGAAGTCGCTGAAATTCGCGGTATCCCTGAAGGAGTAGATTCAATTAGTCCTAATCGACATGTCGATATCAGCAATGTTGAAGAACTATTAGATCAAATCCAGCACATTCGTGACATCACTGGCAAACCAGTGGGCTGTAAATTTGTCCTCGGAAGTTATGATTGGGTACACGATTTATGCTTAGCGATTCACAAACGAGGCATTACGCATGCCCCTGATTTCATCTCACTCGATAGCGCCGATGGAGGGACGGGGGCATCACCTCAAGGACTCATGGATTATATGGGCATCCCGATCCAAGAATCGTTGCCAAGGCTCGTGGATATTTTGGTACTCTATAATCTACGCGATAGAATCAAAATTATTGCCAGTGGGAAATTAATCACGCCGGCCGAAGTAGCTTGGGCATTGTGTGCTGGCGCTGATTTCGTAAATTCTGCTCGTGGCTTCATGTTTGCCTTAGGCTGCATTCAAGCGATGAAATGTCACAATAATACCTGTCCTACAGGCATTACAACGCACGATCCTCGCTTGCAACGCGGTTTAGTTAGTAAAAATAAAGCCATGCGGGTTTATAATTATGCCAACAATATGGCACATGAAATTGCCATTCTTTGCCATTCTTGCGGGGTAGATGAACCACGACAGCTTCAGCGATCTCATGCCAGAATTGTCCGTGAAGACGGTTTTTCCGTTTCACTGGCTGAGATATTCCCAGATCAAGAGCCATTGGAAGAATATAAATAACTGAAGCAACAAACAAACCAGCATCGAGCTTTGCAGCCGAATAAAAACAAGGAATAGGTCATGAAAATGCAAGGAAAGTTATCATCAATATTTTGGAAAGGGTTGTTTACTTTACTTCCTTTGTATTTAACGCTCTATTTTTTCTTCTGGTTATTGAAAAACATTGAAATTACATTTGGCGAAGCCTTGAAATTAATTTTGGGAGGCTTTTACTTTCCTGGTATGGGATTAATTGCCGCCCTAGTTTTAGTGTTTACCTTTGGGCTTCTGCTTCAAATCTATATTACTCGCTATATTAACGACTTGTTAAACCGATTTATCAGTAAATTACCTGTTATTGGTGAGATTTACGACTCATTACAATCAATTGTTAAGTATTTAACCAAGCCTTCCACCCCTGGAGGAGAAGAAGTGGTCATGGTTGAATTTGAAGAACTAAATTTTAGAATGCTTGGCATTGTAACTCGAAAAGAATTTGACAATGCGCCAAAGGGGATAGGTAAAGAGGGTTGGATTTCTGTTTATCTCCCTATGAGTTATCAGCTTGGCGGGTTTACGGTGTACGTGCCGGAACGTTGCGTCACCAAGGTTAATTTAAGCTCTAAACAAGCCCTGAAATGGGCTTTAATCGGTGGAATTAAGAAATAAATCCAGATTTTCAGCTAAAATTAAAGTAATCGCTAACGTTATCAATAGGACAATGGAATGATTACAGCAAAGGACAAAATTGCAAATCCAGTTAAGTTTTACACAACCCCTAGAGAGGTGGAGTTAGACGATGAGTTAAGTGTGGATGAAAAAATAAAAGTACTAACCAACTGGCTGGATGATATAAATTTGCGAATTACTGCTGAAAGTGAAAACATGCCAGCTCATGAAGAAACTCGTTTCTATATGGCGGAGGTTGAGCGCTTGTTGCATAAATATCAACACTTACAAGCAGAGAAAAAAAGCTAGGACTGTTGACAATTCATCCCGCCGCCCTACGTGATGCGGTTTGTTCGCGGCATCCAAACGATCGTACTTAAGGGCAAATATCTTCGTGTAAATCACGCCATGCAGAATTTACTTGCTCGATAATATTTATTTTCCATTGAAGCCGCGAATTTTTGAAACGTTTTTCTCGTCTAGAAGCTTCAGCATAACATTTCGTGTCGCAACAGCTCGAAAATCAACTGCAAGGCTTTAATGTATGGGTTTTTGAGATAATTTATTCCGGACAAAATATTTGTCCTGTTTGGATCCCGTAAACGCTTCTTCGGTAAGAACGAGCCACTTTTTGACCTGATACTGGCTCATAGCCAGGACAATAATCGGCATAGGCCTCAACAGAGTCCTCAAGCAATGCAGGAGAAACCGCGTTTAACCTTAATTTTTTTGGCATCTCTAGGCAAGCAGATCTTACAAATCCCTCCACTGCACTATTTACAATGGCTGGAGCAGAGCCATGTTTGATAAAATCTCTATTCATAATTCCTGTAGTAAGGGTAAAAGATCCTCCTTCTTTAACCTTGTCTATGCCCGCCAAAACCAATTGAATTTGACCAAAAAACTTCTGTTGTAAGCTTTCATGATAGTCTGTCACTCGCATGTCAGTTAGGTGCTTTAAAACCACCCCTCTTGAAGCAACGCATACGACAGCATCTAATTCCAGATTTACCTTATCATACATCGCATTGATAGAATCAACAGAGTTTAAATCTACATGTAGGTCACCTTGTGAATAACTTGCTGTAACTATATCTGTATCCCGCCTCAGTTCTTGAGTTACATACTTCCCGATGGTTCCATAAGCACCAACAATTAATACTCTCATTTATCTTCCCTCTCTTAAAGCTTACCTTTAACATCGATTTTTCATTACTTGAGACTAAACGGCAATGTATATGTTGTATTTTTGGGACAAAAATGTCTATTGAAGCTACTAATCTCTAACCACTCAGCTGAGCATTGTTAGTGATTAGCAGTTAATATTGAACTACTTCAATTTTGTATCTGCATAATAAGTCATTGCTTGCTGCAAAAACGCCACCATGTCTTTATGATAGCCTTGGTAAAATGAAGAAAACTCATTGTATTCTCCATACATTGAAGCTAAACCTTTGTAAGTTTCCCGATTAGGTGTCCAGTACTCGCATACCCAATCATAATGCTTTGCGATTAGCTGCTGAACTTCAGTACTTTGAGCTGGCATTTGCTTTTTTACGCATTCTGCCAATTTAGCGGTTATCTCATTGCACTGCTTATGAAGATCTTCTTTTTGCTGTTTTGTATGGTTGGTTACTTTCTTCCAAGACTCATCAAGAGTCTCTTGGCTAACTCCTCTAGCAGTAAGATAGTCTTCATAAACTTGTTGCTTTTCAGCATCAAACCCTGAAAATAACTCTTTATCACGCATGATTATTTTACCTCTGCAATGTTGAATTGTAGCCTGACAGTTTTCTACCAGATCTTGAAGGTACTTGATTTTTTCTGTCAGTTTATTTCTATTACCAACAAGGGTATCGATTTGTGCATAGTCATCACAATTAAGTATCGTTTTGATATCATCAAGACTTAGACCTAGTGCTTTAAAGAATAAGATTTGTTTTAAATCAACTAATTGACTCTTCTTATAATAACGATATTGATTTTGTCCTATAGCCATTACACTTCAAAATCCGAAATTAGGTTCACTGACAATTTGAAATTTATCAGTGAGCCTAGCTCTCAATAATTTCTTTTTACGCCCAATTTGTTTGAAGAAAGTAGTTATGGCTT
>NZ_CAAAIW010000001.1 GCF_900640115.1 Legionella yabuuchiae | reverse complement strand
ACAACATATTATCCTATTAACTCCTGTGAAAAAAGAAAAAGGACAAAACTTTCTTGATGCAGCAGACCAATGGTTATCAACAGCAATTTCGCAAGCACGCCAACCTATCGAATCACTGTTTAATTGGGTTAACGAGAAAACCGGTATCCAAATCGCAAGTAAAGTTAGATCTTATCAAGGTTTGATAGTGCATGTTTTTGGAAAATTAGCTGCAGCTTTATTTCTCATGCGGCAACGATTAAATTTTTTAGCTTAAATTTTAAGCTTTGGATTGGCATTCAAATATTTGATAAATGAAATTTTATAGACTGTAATTAAAATAAGTATTTCAAGGATGAAAGGGTACATTCGCGGCAATTTAAATATTTTACTCAGTGAGATGATCATGTATACAAAATCGCAACTTGAGTTTATTCATAAATGCGCCAAAGATAATAAAATTTCATCTTTAGAAAACGATTATCCCATTCAACCGTTCATCCATGACATAAAGACTATTTTAGATGCTGGTGCACATATAGGAACCACGGCAATATATTTCCAACAGTACTATCCTAAAGCCCATATATATGCTTATGAACCTGATCCTGATATTTTTAAAATTCTTAAGGAAACCACTAAAAAATATAATAATATTCACTGTTATCAAGTAGGTTTGAGTAATAAAAATAGCGAAAGTACCTTATTTCAATCTCCAGACCTATTATGGAATTTATGGGGTACGATTAAAAAAGAACACTACAATAATGAACTGGATAAAAATGACCTTGGTGAGGCTATTGAAAAAAAAGTAATCATTGTCAATTCATCATTAACCCTAGCTGTAAACGATATAGAATATTATGATTTGATAAAGCTAGATACTCAGGGATGCGAGTATGAAATACTGCTTTCGCTAAAGGACACTTTAGTAAATACTAGTTTAATTTATTTAGAGTATCATTGCCAAGAAGATGACGAGCGTATTGCTTTAATATTGCGTGACACTCATCGACTATACCAAAAAAATGAAAAAAGAAAGGGCAGGGGTGTTCAACTATTTGTAAATAACAAAATTAAAAGGCCGTTTATGCTTTAGCATGCTTCGCTTGGATACTGTAAGCGATCTGTATACCACCTCCTTTTTTAATTAAGTTTTTAGGTAGATCAATTAAGCGCTGATCGAACTCGATTATAAACCGCTATAAAGCTGTCTGCCAATTTCTAATTGGCAGAGTCCATTTCAAGATAAACAACTTTTTAGCAGAGTCAGCGGAAAGGCAAAATCCCCGAATTACGGCTTCGCCTGCATCTGACCTCTATTTACACTTGTTCATAACTGATCTCTGTACATGACAGGTTTTTTGTCATGTACAGAGATAACTGCCTATTGCCTCTATTGTTTACCCGCCTAGACTTCTATATAATTTAACGTTACTTTCTGGATATTGGTTGCTCATTTTGTTAAAATGTTGTCGCCAGTTTTTTCTTTTTTTGCTTAGAGGAGTGTTTTGATGCCAATCTATGAGTATGAATGTTCTAATTGTCATCATTTGTTTGATTTAATGCAAAAAATTAGTGATGTTCCCGAAAAACAGTGTCCGAAGTGCTTGATGAATACGGCTGAGCGATTAGTTTCTGCTGCGGGGTTTCAGTTGAAAGGCACAGGATGGTATGTGACCGATTTTAAGAATAAGGGGCAACCTAAATCGTCAGATGCTAGTAAATCTTCTGAATCTGGAGTAAGTGAGAAGCAGGCATCAAGTTCAGCGAACTCCTCTACGAAAACACAAGGTGAAAAGGATTGAAAAGTAAATCGATTCGCAGCTATCTCTTAGCCGGTTTGGTGGTTTGGTTGCCAATATTAGCAACCATCGTTATTTTGCGATTTATAATTGACATTCTAGACCAAACGATGGCGCTGCTTCCGGATGCGTACCAACCTGAAGCCTTGTTTGGCATTCATTTGCCGGGGCTTGGTGTATTGTTATCGCTATTATTATTGTTATTAACAGGGCTTCTTGCCACCAACTTTTTTGGCCAACGTCTGATGAGCTGGAGTGAAACCATTCTTGACAAAATCCCTTTGGTTCGCTCAATCTACAACGCCTCCAAGCAGGTTATTCAAGCCATTTTTGCAACCAACAGTGAAGCGTTTCGCAAAGTAATTTTGGTAGAGTATCCACGTAAGGGGCTATGGAGTCTTGCATTCCAGACTGGGGTTACCTCTCCCGAAATTAAACGTCATACTGGCGACGAAATGGTGTCGATATTTATTCCAACCACCCCAAATCCAACCTCTGGATTTTTAATGATGGTTCCTCGGTCTGATGTAATCGAACTGTCAATGACGATTGATGAAGCATTAAAATTTATTATTTCACTAGGGGTAATGCAGCCTGTGTCACCAGCTGCATTTAATTTAAAAGAACAACAAATATCGAAATAGGCGGTCTTATGAAAACTCACTATTGCTCTGAAGTTAATGAAGCGATGATTGATAAAGAGGTAACAATCTGCGGGTGGGTTCATAATCGTCGTGATCATGGTGGCGTTATTTTCTTAGACGTCAGAGACAGTTCTGGCCTGGTGCAAGTTGTCTATGAACCAGAACAAAAAGAAGTGTTTGCTATCGCTGAAACACTACGGCATGAATATGTAATTCAAGTAAAAGGGGTAGTACGACCACGCCCTGGCGGCATGATCAATGAAAAAATGGCTACAGGCCATATCGAAATAGTAGGGCAGGTGCTTGAAATTTTGAATCTATCACAAACCCCCCCAATCCTACCTGATGAGCATCAAGCGGTTAGTGAAGATTTACGCTATCGTTATCGTTATTTAGATCTTCGTCGTCCTGAGATGCAGGAAAAATTTGCGCTTCGTCATAACTTAGTTCGTTGCATTCGTGAGTACTTAAATGAGAAGGGGTTTCTGGACATAGAAACACCCATGTTAACGAAAGCTACTCCTGAAGGAGCTCGAGATTATTTAGTTCCATCGCGTGTACATCCTGGTGAGTTTTATGCGCTTCCTCAATCTCCACAGTTGTTTAAACAATTATTGATGATGTCTGGTTTTGATAAGTATTATCAGGTGGTTCGCTGCTTTCGGGATGAAGATTTGCGAGCTGACCGTCAGCCTGAATTTACTCAGCTTGATCTTGAAATGGCGTTTATTGATTCAGAAACCATTATCAGCACCATTGAAGGCATGCTTAAAAGAGTTTTTAAGGAACTGTTACAGGTTGATCTTCCAGAAAAATTACAACGAATGACCTATGCCGAAGCAATGCGACGTTATGGTAGTGATAAGCCTGACTTACGAATACCGCTGGAACTGATCGACATTGCTGATCTTGTCATGGACAGTGAATTTAAAGTCTTTTCTTTTTCTGCAAATGATCCCGAAGGTCGAGTGGTTGCGCTGAAGTTGCCAGATGGCTGCAAGTTAACTCGCAAAGAACTTGATAATTATGGTCAATTCGTTGGTATTTATGGTGCAAAAGGGTTGGCGTATATTAAAGTTAATGATCGTGATGCAGGGCTAGAAGGGTTGCAATCGCCTATTTTGAAATTCTTAAATCCTGAACTTATTGAAGCGATCTTAAATCGCGTCGAGGCCAATTCAGGGGATGTTATATTTTTTGGGGCTGATAAAGAAAAGATTGTTAATGAAGCCATGGGCGCACTTCGGATCAAATTAGGCCATGATTGTGGCTTAGTCCAAGAAGGCTGGCGTTTATTGTGGGTTGTTGATTGGCCTATGTTTGAATTGGATATGGAAACGCATCAATTACAGCCGATGCATCATCCGTTTACATCGCCTATTAATGCTACCCCAGAAGCATTAGAAGCCAATCCTATAGGCACGTTAGCCAATGCTTATGATATCGTCATCAATGGGTACGAAATTGGTGGTGGATCGATTCGTATTCATCGTCAAGAAATGCAACAGACGGTCTTTAACATGCTAGGAATCACGGACCAGGAAGCTCGTGAGAAATTTGGCTTTTTATTAGACGCATTACAATATGGATGTCCTCCTCATGGTGGTATTGCCTTGGGTGTCGATCGTTTAGCAATGCTGTTAACGGGTTCCAACTCTATTCGTGATGTAATTGCTTTCCCGAAAACCCAATCTGCCTCATGCTTATTAACGAATGCTCCCGCACCTGCAGGAGCTGCTCAACTGAAAGAATTGGGAATACGCTTTGCACAAACGGCATCACTCAAATAACTGGTTTTTATTTGGAGTAACGTCTTGGCGTTGCTCCATGCCGCAGTACTTTTTTTCCCTACTACTGTTCCTTACCTTTTTTCTTATCTCTTCTGCTAATGCAGCTATCGATGCGGGTAGAAGTGAACTTATTGAATACTTGACGCAAGAAAAGTCTTCTTTAACGCTCAAGATCAATGCGTTTAAGCCCTTTGTCGAGCCGAGCAAGCTCATTGATTTTACTGAGCGTAAACAACAAAACGATGCGTTATTGGCCGTGACTCAAATTAAAGTTGCTAATCTTGAGAACTTTTTAACCGATCAAAAAAAAGACAGAGAGCAGTTGTCGCAAAAGTTAAAAAAATTACAGCAGTCTCCTCTGAGTTCATTAAGCGATGTTGAAGCTCAAGAAAAGGCAGCGAAGCTCAGCAGTTTGTTAGAAATAAACAATAAGACCATCGATCTAATCCATGAAAACCTAATTTTAGCCAAAAAAATGACTAAATTGTTGCTAACTGAGCAACATGATTTGCGATTATGGAAAGCAGAAACAGACTTAAGCAATCAAATCACACAAGTTAATAACCGAATTCAAAGGCTTGATCGAACTAAATCACAACTCTATAAAGACAATTTAACAATTCAAGCGTTACGAAATAAAGGCAGTGATGGGGCCGTTAATATTGATCTTGAAGCTAAGCTCTTGCTTAACAATCAATATATTATCCTGATTCAAACACGCAGTGCAGAACTTGAATCCTATAAAAAACAACTAAAATCAGAATTCTTGCTGTTAAAAAATCAGGATGTTAAGTCTCTCGAGTCGGCTATTAATACCACCCGGAACTCGATTACTCAGTTAAACGCTATAAAACAATCCTTAACTGAAATGCAGGTGTTCGTGGATCATGAGCCCTTACATTTAAATGACAAGTCTTTGAATACCAAATTTAAGGGATTACAAGTCGCAATAAAAAAACGTCTTGAAGAAGTGTCTGCTCGAGAACTAAAGCTCGAACATCAGATTATTGAACAACAACAGCAGTTAAAAAAACAATTAGCGATTCGTCAAAACTTAGCGGAATACCACTTAACCAGCTGGCCGGATATTGCTCGTGAATTTTTACAAATTCCAGTTAAATTTTATCATTATATCAAGGCACTGGTGGTTAAGCTTTTAGATAATTATTCTTGGCAATCCCCTTGGTCAAAGGGACTATTTTGGGGAGTTTGGTCTTTAATAATAATCGTAGCTTTTGCTCTCAGAGTGCTCTTAAATAAATTAATCCAGGATAAGGAACGACAGCGTCTAACTGGACATCTTTATGATTGGTTGTTGGTATTGATAAAGCGAAATATTCCGCAGTTAACCTTCGTTGCTCTTATGATCGCATTATTCTACTTAAACAACATAACCGTAGGAAATTATCGACTACTACTCAATTTAACGTTTGTTTGGTTGACCTTTCGTAACTTGATTCTTATTGCGCGCTTGATGTTATTAGAGCGAATTAGCGACTCTTCTGGGAAAGATGTAAAACTCTATCATCGTCTTAGATGGCTATTTGTAGCCGGGGGGTGGGCTACTGCATTGATGGTCTTTAGTCATCAGTATCCATTATCCATACTGATGCAAGATATTTTTAATCGCTTATTTATGCTGTTTCTACTTTCTATGGCTGTGGTTATTTGGAAAAGTAAGGAGGTAATTCCTTACCTATTGCGTCCAATTCTTAAGGCTAAAAAACGTTATATTAGAAACGCAATCGTCTTGCTAGTGAATTTAATTCCTATCACGTTACTTACGACGGCCGTCATTGGATTGATTGGATACATTAATCTAGCTTGGACCATGAGTCGCTATCAGGCTTATTTCTTACTGGTGATTACGGGCTATGTCGTTGCTCGCGGTTTAGTGGCTGATGCGCTGGAGTTATTGTCGGAATGGATGATTTCCTCGCTTAGAAATGGTTGGTTATGGATTGAAGTCATACTGAAGCCGTTTGATAAAATTCTTCGAGTGCTGCTGTGGCTTTTGAGTTTATTGGTTTTATTTCAACTCTATGGTTGGTATTCTGACTCATGGGTGATGACGCACTTGAAGGTGATTGGAAACTACCCTTTTGTAAATCTCTCAGGTATCCATATTACGCTATTTAGTTTCTTGGAATTTCTGGTCTTACTGTTTATTTTTCTATGGGCTTCAAAGTGGACTCGAGAATTTTGCTACCGATGGTTGTATCGCAAAGCTCGTGATGCTGGCGTCCGTAATAGCTTATCAGCTTTTACGCAATACGGCGTTATCTTAATCGGTTCGTTTATTACGTTGCGAGCCCTTGGTCTTGATTTCTCAGGCATGTCTATGATCCTTGGGGGACTTGCTGTTGGCATGGGATTTGGACTTCGTGATTTTGCGAGTAATATTATTGGTGGCATTATGCTACTAATTGAACGACCTGTGCGAGAGGGTGACTTAATTACACTTGGAGAGTATGAAGGGCGAGTTGCTCATATTGGCATTCGTTCTATGCGAGTATCGTCTTGGGATAATATGGAAGTACTGATTCCAAATGCCGAAACGTTTAATAAACCGTTTACGAATTGGACTCATCAAGATAATGTTGTCAGGAGTGTTATTCCAGTAAAAGTTAGCCGCAGTGACGATCCGGTGATGGTGCAACAATTGATTCTAGATGTTTTGATGATAATACCTGAAATTTTAGATAATCCTGCACCTCAGGTTTTTTTGAAACAGATTGATGATGCATTAATTGAGTTTGAAGCCCGCTATTATATTAATGTTCAGGAGCATACTCGATTTGAAGTGCGATCTAAGGTGTTGTTTGCGATCATGGCACAGTTTAAAGCCGCTGGAATTAAACCTCCAATTCCACCTTTAAGTATTGAGTTGAAGGAGAATGTTAGTGATTCAAGCCCCAGCGAAGAGCGAAGCTGAGCTTTTAGATCGATGTCAAAACATTGAGGGCATGACGCTCGCCCAGCTCGCTTATGAGTTAAATCTAAGGATTCCTTGCTCACCCTCTACACGTAAGGGGTGGACGGGACAGGCCGTGGAGTTGGCGCTAGGGGCCAATGCAGGAACCCTTGCGACCCCAGACTTTACTGAGTTAGGCATCGAACTTAAAACGTTGCCATTAAATCATCAAGGGAACCCAGCGGAATCAACATTTATTACTTCCATTTCTCTTCTAACCATTCATCAGGAATCTTGGATAACATCTCAATGTTATGCGAAATTAAAACGGATCTTATGGCTTCCCATAGAGTCGGATAAGAGCATTCTTTTTCATCAGCGAAGAATTGGCAAAGCGATGTTATGGTCTCCTAATCCGGATCAAGAACAGATTTTATCCTCGGATTGGAATGAATTGTCATGGATGATAGTCTCCGGTCAGCTGGAAGAAATTCATGCGGGGATGGGTGAGTACTTACAGATACGGCCGAAAGCAGCTAATAACAAATCTTTGTGTTACGGTTATGATAAGGAAGGAAATAAAATCCAGACACTGCCCAGAGGATTTTATTTACGAAGTAAGTTCACTGCTTCGATTTTGTAAAGAGTTAGCCCTTCCATTCTTGGTTAAAATAAAGACCAAACTACCCATGACTGCAGACAAAAATGAACCAGCCACCACGCCAATTTTAACAAAATTCATCAGATGAGCGCCGTTGGTAAAGGCAAGAGAACCGATGAACAAGCTCATGGTAAAACCAACGCCGCAAATTAAAGATAAGCCATATACTTGGGTCGTAGTGATTTGATAACTTTTATAAGACTGGATATAGCTGCCTTGCTTTATGAAATAGTTTAGGGGTATAAATATTCCAATTTGTTTTCCTATAAAGAGTCCGGCAATGATTCCCCAGATAATAGGATGAGTTAGGATTTCGCGATCCAGCCCAATAAAGGTAACCCCTGCATTGGCCAATGCAAATAGGGGTAATATTAAAAAGACAACCCAGGGATGTAGTCCATCTTCAAGCCGACTTAATAGGGAATCTCCAGGCTTATCAGGAATGGTCATAGCAATAACAATGCCAGCAAGAGTCGCATGAACGCCTGATTTCAATACGGCTGCCCACAATATAACCCCAACGACGATGTAAACTGAGAGACGTTTGCAATTAAAGCGGTTTAAACCAACTAAAATTAAAGTGCACAGTAGAGCAATGCTTAATGAAACTAAGGATAATTTATGAGTAAAAAATACAGCGATGATGGCAATGGCTCCAATATCATCAAAAATAGCAATGGCGGTGAGCATCACTTTTAATTGGTAGGGCACTCTGGTTCCTAAGAGAGAGACGATGCCTAACGTGAAGGCAATATCAGTTGCGGTTGGAATGGCCCAGCCCCTTAAGTAGAGAGGGTTTTGCCAATTAATAGCCGCATAAATGATGGCCGGAACGACTAATCCGCAAAATGCCGTGACTGCAGGCACAACAACACTGGTTCTGCTGCTTAAGATCCCGCGATGAATTTCACGCTTAATTTCTAAGCCTACGAGCATGAAATAGATAGCCATGAGTCCATCATTAATCCAGATGTGTAGGGGCTTTTTAATCTCAAAATCGCCAATACTGAGATTTACTGGTAGATGAATTAGATCATGATAAGCAAAACGAAACGGTGTATTGGCAATCACAATCGCACATAGCGCGGTTGCAAATAATAATAGTCCTCCAATCGTCTCTAAATTATAAAAAGAATCAGTTTTATTCATTGCTATCCTGATTAGCTATCCATTGAAATATTAAGGTTTGTCTTCGACTTAGAAGAGTTAGCCTATATTATCCAGGTTAAGTGAGCGTTGTATTCTGACCTTCGTGCTCTTGCTATTTATTGTGATTTGGTTAAGCTTAATTTAAAACGCTTAATTATTAAAGGGAGTTGGAGATGAAAAAAACTATCTTAGCAATAGTTAGCTCATCTTTGTTATTTATGAGTCAATCTTGCTTTGCAGATGATAATGTCACGAAACAAATACAAATGTTAAATAGTCAGATCCAAGTACAACTGCAAAAATTACAAGAAACCCAGCAAAATCAAATTCAGACATTGAATCAACAATTTCAAACTCAAATTAAACAAATGCAATCTGATTTGCAAACCAAGATTCAACAAGTAAATTCCCAAACTCAAACTCAAATGAAACAAATGGAATCGGAGCTGCAGAATGAAATTAAGACACTACAACAGCAAATAGAGGCGGCAGCTAAAGCAAAACAATGATTTTTTGCAAAGCTACCATAAGGTAGTTTTTTTAACTACAATACTGTTTTCACATCAAATATAAGTGTCTATGTTCAAGCCTTTGGCTTTATATATCGGGTTACGATATACCCGCGCTAAAAAAAAGAATCATTTTGTTTCGTTCATCTCATTAAGCTCGATGCTCGGCATAGGCCTAGGCGTGATGGTTTTAATTACGGTTCTATCCGTTATGAATGGTTTTGATGAGGAAATTCATAAGCGCTTTTTTGGCATGGCTCCTGAAATTACCATGACTGGAATGGATGGAAAGATAAGTAATTGGGAGTCTTTGGCTAATGAGGTGAAAAAGACGCCTGGCGTTGTAGCAGTTGCGCCCTATGTTGGCGGGCAAGGGTTACTTACCCATGATGGCGAGGTTTTGCCTATTGTCTTAACCGGCATTATCCCTAAATATGAGCAACACGTGAATCACCTACAAGAAAAACTTATCATCGGGGATGTCAACGAATTAGATCACTTTGGGATTATTTTGGGACGAGGATTAGCCGATAGCTTGGGGGTCATGATTGGAGATAAAGTAACCATTATGATTCCTCAGGCGACTGTAACTCCAGCTGGGATGATCCCAAGGTTTAAACGATTTACTGTGAAAGGGGTCTTTTCCGCTGGTTCCGGATTTAACTTTGATACAAAGCTTGCCTTTATAAACCTTGAAGATGCTCAAAAACTGTTGCAGCTTGGGAATGAAGTCACTGGTTTGAAAATGAAAATAAACAACATTTACCAAGCGCCTCAATTATCCGAAACCCTAGCGCATAAGTTGGGTCCTGATTATCAAGTTGGAAACTGGACCGAGCAATTCGGTGCGTTTTTCTCAGCGGTCAAGATGGAAAAAACCATGATGTTTCTAATCCTTTTGTTAATCATTGCCGTCGCGGCATTTAACTTAGTGTCTTCACTCGTTATGGTCGTCAATGATAAGCAAGCTGAAATTGCGATTTTAAGAACCATTGGAGCGACTCCAACAACGGTCATGTGGATTTTCATCGTTCAAGGGATGACTGTTGGTATTATTGGCACAATAATTGGTTTGATTGGCGGGTTGATTTTAGCAAGTAACGCCACAACCATTGTTAATTTTCTCCAGTCTTTATTTAATGTACAGCTCCTGTCTTCGAACATTTACTTTGTTGACTATTTACCGTCTAAGATATTGTTCAGCGACCTTTGGCTAGTTTGTGCTGTGGCATTATTCATGAGCTTCTTAGCCACCATCTATCCTGCTAGACGTGCTTCAAAAACCATCATTGCGGAGGCTTTGCATTATGAATGATCACGTCATTGATTGTCGGGAATTAAAAAAATCTTATTATGATGGTAATCGAACCATAGATGTCTTAGCAGGAATCGATTTTTCGATTCATAAAGGGGACCGACTGGCGGTTGTTGGCCCTTCAGGCTCTGGTAAAAGTACTTTTTTACATTTGCTTGGTGGACTTGATAAACCTAGTGCAGGGGAGGTATTAATCCAAGGCACAAACTGGCAAGTGTTATCAGAAAAAAAACGATGTCATTTAAGAAATAAGAATCTGGGGTTTATTTACCAATTTCATCATTTGTTACCAGAGTTCACCGCTTTGGAAAATGTGGCAATGCCTTTACTTTTGAGCGGTAAAAGCGTGCCGCAAGCACGAGAAGAAGCGAGCAATATATTAAATCAAGTTGGACTTAGTGCACGAGAAGAACACAAACCTTCACAGCTTTCCGGAGGGGAGCGGCAACGAGTCGCTATTGCAAGAGCTTTAATTCATAAGCCTCAATGTGTTCTGGCCGATGAGCCAACAGGGAATTTGGATCATGCCACAGCGGTAAAAGTGTTTGAACTTATGTTGGACTTGAATAGAAAATTACAAACTGCGCTGGTTATTGTCACTCATGATACAAACTTAGCCAAGCGTATGGATAGAGTAATGCACTTGCAAGAGGGTCAATTACTTGAAGCAGGATAAGCACTGCTCCGAGGATCAGTGGCTAAGAACCGCATCAATCTCATAAATTCGGAGACAAATTTCCAGTGGAATTCATTCTGTGTAATCCCCCGTGATAAGATTCTCTGTTAAAAAAAGTTGGTTCAACGTTCGAAAAGTGACGTGCTTTCGGTAGGTATTGTATATTTTTAAACGTGTGCCCTTCAAAAGCCACATATTGCACGCTGATTGGAATGGCTTTCAGAATGTTTTTTGGCGAAAATTTCTGTTGCTCTTGCGGATGCAATTCGATGTTGCTTAAATCTAAATGTCGTATATGAGGAGGGATTGTTTTTAATAACTCAAGAACCTCCCTTGCTGTTTTATCACGAGGAATTCGATGACTTAAATCCAAGCTATCTGTAGTAAAAGACACATACATTTTTGGTTTATCCCAAACTAGAAAAGATTTTCCAGGCAAAAGAGATAACACGACATGCAATAGATCCACCCTATATGAGTCAGCGATCAGACTCATTAAATTAAAGCCATATTCATCATTTCGTAAAAGCAACGCCTCACGTTTCGCTTCTGAAAATGGATTTAAAATGAAGATAAGGGCTTTGGGGTAATAGCGAATCGAAAACTCTAATAAGTTTAGATTTTCCTCATCGTATATCCCCAGGATCTGCAAACGTAAGGACTCAGAAAGACTTTGCCAAAAATCTTGCATTACTTCCAGGTGGTCTGCAAAAAGATAATGTACAAGCGGCATGTAATCGCTGTTTCGCAAAGACAAGACACGAGACTGTTCATGCTCAGTCATTTTAATCAAAATATTTAAAAAATCGACACAAGCAATATCAGATAAATAAAACGCTAATGAACCAAATCTTGAATCATTCAAGGCCAGAGCATCTATTTTCTGATGTCGAGTGAGGGTTTCAAAAGCGGCAAAAAAGGCTTCTGGATGGCTCTTGGCCAGATGATGCAAAAAGATCGGTTGACCATGAAATTTTTTCTTTAAAATCTGATAGCGTTCTTGCTCTGAAAGATGATACAAGACCTGTTGCAACACTTGAGAAGCATGCTGCAAATAGTGCAAGACCGTCCGGTTAGAAGAGACTATTTCCTCCGCGAGCCAATGTGCGCGTTCATGGGCTGGCAATACCGAAATAACAACTTCTAATGCATGAGGCAATGAGGAGATTAAATCAAATATCGTACGATCTTGGCCATCTCTTCGAGTTAATATCTCAGATCGCATATGCTCAGGGTAAAGTAATAACGCGGCTTTTAATGCTTGTGGGTTTTGGCTGACAAAATGCAATACGTTCTGATTTTTTCTCTTGAGCAAATCGGTTTCTATATCATGAAGAACCTGCATGCGTGTTTCATCCTCCATGTCTTTAGAAAAATAGAAGTTTAAAATGGATTCATTCCCATTCTGAAGCGCTCTATCTCGTAGAAAAGAACCATCGCTCAATCGTTGATCATGCCAATAAGGCATGTTAAATGATGTGGTTAATAAGTCAATGATAGAACGGTGCAGCTCTTGATCATCTACGTCGGCCAAGACTTGATACAAAGTTCGACATTTTGCAAGTGTTAAACTCTCTTTCGAATAATGGTTTAAACGATATTGCTCTTCAGAGTGCATAAGGTTTAAACAAGCATGGATATCAATTGCAGGATCCAGTTTAAATAACAAATGAATGATAAGCGCCTGTAACTGAAAATCATTGCAAGGATAGTGCAAATTTTGATTCGTCAAACTCATTAAAAGACTTGTTTTCGAAGAATGCCTCCGATACCTATCAAAAATTAATTGGTACCGTTCCAAGTTAAGAGAATTTTCCGCACAAATGCATTGTTCTAACTCATCGCGCAACAATTGGATTTCCATGCTGCACCATTCGAATGTTTCAGGAAATTTCTGTAACTTCAATACAATCGGCTCCATTTCATCGTCTACTAGAGATGGTTGTTTTAAAAATAATTGAAAAAACTGAAACAGGATTGGTTTTAGATACGATTGAAGAACATAAGCCTCGGTATATAGGGCGGCGTATCGGTAATTTGTTGTGGTAATTGGCAAAACAGACAATTGTTCTAAGTACTGTTTAGGCTGCTTATCCAGCAATGCCTCCATAGAAACCAACACCATCCAGGCAACTTCAGAATCCAGTAAAAGTGGACGCACCTGATCCAACTTGAGAAAACTCCCAAATTTATCTAACAGTCGAACTCGCTTTTCTTCAGCAATTTTTGTATTAATAAAGCGATATATACGCTTCAAAACCTGCGGTCCCATCTTCTGGGTGGTTTCTTTAAGCCATGTCTCCATCACATTGTTAATAAACGGAGTTCGTCTGCCTAATAAATAAACATAAAACGCTTGTCCAAAAATTAAATACAAACTATTGAGGTTTTGTTTGGAATTACTTGGCAAAAAACGTGGACTTTCGACTTTGCATGGAATAAACCAGTGTGATGTTTCCCCATTTAAGGCATGTTGACGCATTATTTTTCTTTTGCTTGCTCTAATGGCAGTAGTGTTTTGTAATAATTTAAATATTTCACCATAACAATCCTCTTGTTGGAGATCTTCAGAAGCCAATATTCTATAGACGTTACTAATCTCCTCCGAATTGGAATAATGATTCATAAAAAAGCGATGGAAGATTCCCGATTGTAGGAGTGTTTCCGCAGTGTATCCCTGGCGTAATAGATACAAAATGCATCCTGCAAATTGAGGGGGATCAAAGGATTCCAGTTGCATGCCCATTAGCATAGGCAAAAAACCTTCTTCGTAAATGAGTTGATTTTCCAAATAATCCGCAATGACTTGAGCTTGATAGATTTCATCTGGAAACACCTCTTGAAACAAAATCGCACCAAGTGACTTAGGCTCTTCACCAACCTGATCCACTAAATTAGAAAGAAAATCAATTTTCTTATTTAAACCATAGTGTTTCTTTTGCTCATTCCTTGACAATCTGCCTTTGAAAAAGCTCATACGGCTTAGTCTCGTTAGATCTGATGTCCATGCTTGTTTAAGATGATTCAATTGCTCTCTGGTTACTAGCGGGTACGATTTTAGCGCGTCTTGCAAAAGGTGTATCAGTTCCATAAATACGTGCCCCAACAAGTCATTAATCTTCAGCTTAGCTACTTTTTTCAAGTGAGTAAATACGAAAACCCTAGTTCGGAATTTTTATGCTTAATAAGCTGCGCCAAATCAAGGATTACTTCGTTAAAATCAAATAAAAAGGCTCAAATTAGCGCGGCTCTTCCTGCGCTTTTTATTTAATTTTGCCTCGTACGCCTTGATTTTGCTTGCTTCTAAAGCATAAAAACTCCGAACTGGGGTTACGAAAGATTTAGGCTGTTGGAGTTGAGAGGATTTGCTTATAGCGAAGATACTTTAAAATGCGTGGTTTATGCTTTTTCTTCTTTGTCCTGCCGCATTTTAAAAACTCGCGTGGGAATGAGTCATTACTTTCCCTGTTTAAAATGCGGCAGAGTCCCCCAAATTAATATTCTGCGTGACCAGGTGTTCTTGGGAATGGAATCACATCTCGAACGTTGCTAACTCCTGTGACGTAGCTTACCAAGCGCTCCAACCCTAGGCCAAATCCTGCATGAGGAACCGTTCCATAACGGCGTAAATCACGGTACCAGTTATAAAATTCTTTATCTAATTCACACTCATCCATGCGTTTATCTAGAATTGACAAGCGTTCTTCACGTTGGCTTCCGCCAATAATTTCTCCAATACCAGGAGCTAAAACATCCATAGCTGCAACGGTTCTTTCATCGTCATTTAAACGCATGTAAAAACTTTTTATTTCTTTTGGATAATTTGTAATGATTACTGGCTTTTTACAAAGCTCTTCTGCAAGATAGCGTTCATGCTCAGATTGTAAATCCAGCCCCCAGCTCACCGGAAATTCAAAGGTTTTATTTGCTGTCTCAAGCGCTTTGATGGCATCGCTATAAGTCATGATTTCAAAGCTTGAATCAATAATATGTTCTAAGCGCTCAATGCAGCCTTGCGAAACAAATTGATTGAAAAAATTCATATCGTCACTGCGTTCTTCCAATACTGTTTTGCATAAATACCGCAGCATCTCTTGGCTTAAATGACAGATATCATTTAAATCAGCAAAAGCTAACTCAGGCTCTACCATCCAAAACTCAGCTAGATGACGACTGGTATTGGAGTTTTCGGCGCGAAATGTGGGTCCAAAAGTATAAACTTTGGACATGGCCAGGCAATAGGCTTCTGCGTTAAGCTGACCAGAAACGGTTAAAAAAGTCTCACGGCCAAAAAAATCTTCACTAAAGTCAATTTTGCCATTTTCTTGTTTGGGTAGATTCATCAAATCAAGGGTGCTCACGCGGAATAATTCGCCGGCACCTTCGCAGTCACTGGCTGTAATGATTGGAGTGTGTACCCAAATATAGCCGCGCTCATGGAAAAATCGATGAATCGCCTGAGAGAGCGTGTTACGAACACGAGCGACAGCACTAATGGTATTGGTTCTCGGTCGAAGGTGTGCAACTTCACGTAAAAATTCTAAGGTATGTCGCTTCGCTTGGACTGGATACGTATCTGGATTCTCAACCCAACCAACAGGTTGAATGTTCTCGGCTTGAATTTCAAAACTTTGCCCTTTTCCTTGCGAGACGACCAATCGTCCGGTTGCAATCATGGAACAACCTGTCGTGAGCTTCAATACTTCATCTTGGTAGTTGGCTAACGTATTTGGAGCAACAATTTGGATGGGTGAAAAGCAAGAACCATCGTGCAAGCTGATAAAAGAGAGTCCGGCATTTGAGTCGCGACGAGTTTTAACCCAACCTTTTACCGTAACGAGTTCATCAATTTTAATTTCACCTTCTAAACATTCTTTAATAGTAAATACATTGCTCATGAATTAACTCCAATTAAACTAAAGAACATCAATTAGTTCTCCTAATGCGTTCTCTGTCATTGTAACCAGAGAAGCTGGTATGACAATCCAGAGATCGTAGCCAACTCCTAGATTGCTTCAGCCGCACGCGGTTTTGCAATAATGGACGTGCATCTTTCTGATGTTAGCCACGAAATGTTTGGGGAGCCCCCAAGACGGTCATAACAATACGAACGTGAAGTACTCAGCAAAAAATTAATTAAGCGCCATTGCGTTTAGGACATCTTGCAAATAATCTCTTGAATGAGTCGAATCGTATCGACACTATTATACTATTGATTATATACCCGCGATCTTTCAAAATGCGTGATTTATGCTTTTTCTTTTCTAAAAAACTCGCAAGCGAATGAGCTCTTATTAGCATTTTTTAAAATGCGTCAGGGCAAAAAAATAAAGGCGCCTAAAAACTGAAAGCTCACGGAGTATAGATCTTATGAGTAATAATACACTAAACCTAAATCTTTCACCAACAATGGGAAGAGCATAAGCGCTGAAAATATTACAATTAATAGCAGATTAATTTTTTAAGACACTCATGGTCTTGCTCTGACCAACAATTATAGCGGGAGAAGCATGAGAAAAGACATGGTAAAAGGGTTAGAAATCCTAGTAGTTATCATTTTATGGGTTGTATCTCAAGGAGCATTCAGTGACACAGCCTTGCATTTATATAGACCCTATGCAGGATCTGAGCATCACCCAGCTCCGAAAGTTGGTCGTGTGTTACACGGTCACTGCCGCGATCAATCGCATAAGATAAAACGCGAAGATGCTTGGCGATGTTATGCATCTGGAAAAGCATTTGATCCTTGTTTTACAAAACGCTTTGGCTCATCTAATGAAGTAATGTGTACTGAGTCACCCTGGAGTGATAAGGCAGTAAAGATAATTACGAGTACCTCATTGGATGAGCGCAGTCATTTAAGGCTTGATATGGCGCGCACATACCCATGGGCGGTAGAACTTGCCAACGGCATGCGCTGTATTTCAGATGATGATAATGAAGAGGTCATCAATGGATTGCCAGTTCACTATCGTTGTCAAGATGCCTCAATTTTAATTGGACATCTACAGCGATGTAAGGCAATATGGAGTATGTTGAAATATGTACCCAGTGGATCTACAAACGTTAACATTGCAAAAGCCTGGTTTTAGTCATTAGTCGGTAGTTTGCAAAAAAGATTATTTAGGTCTTTAATTATAAATAGGAAAATAAGCAGGGAGCTTAACATGTTCGGTGCACTTTTTCATACATTCGTACTTTCTCAAGTATTTGGACTTTTCCTGGTAATTATGGCAATTATCATGGTAAGTCGAACAAAATATTACCGCGACTTAATATTGCGTCTTGATCCATTTGATCCCGCTATTGCAATCGGGGCGTCTTTTGGATTAATGCTCGGTATTTTACTGGTTGTGATTCATAATTTATGGTCCTGGGAACCTCGTGTTGTTGTAACCATCCTATCTTGGTTCATCCTCATTAAATCTGTTTTTTGGCTGTCTTTCCCAGTAAAAATGACTGCTTGGGCAAAAAAAGTTTACTTAAGTCCCTGGTATTATGTTGTTGCCGTAGTCATGGTGGTCGTTGGAGTATTTCTCTTAACCAAAGGGTTTTACTTATATATTCCTAATGAGCATATGGAATATACTTTTTTCTAACGCTTTTATCGCAATAAATACAATAAACCCGCTTGTACAAGCGGGTTTATTGTTTTCTCAGGGTGTAAAGGGTTCTTTTGCCCACGTGCCGTGCTTTATGCACGGCATCCATACGATCTTGGATAAATGTCGAAACTGGATTCCGCGCATAAAACGCTGAAAGTAGGCATTTTGAATCGACAATGTGCGTTTAGATGCGTTTACCCTGATTGTTTCTGATGTTCAGGGGATGCATTTGAAAATTCTGGTATGGTTAAGCAGAAATTGTTAATTTCATTAATTAAAGGGTATTCATCCAGCGACAGGTTAAACCGTTTGGCATTATAGATCTGTGGAATTAAACAGATATCAGCAATCGATACTTCTTTACCGACACAAACTGGTTTTTTTCTTGAAAGCTGCTGCAGACGATTTTCAATACTTTCAAATCCTTTTTTAAGCCATAAGTGGTACCACTGATTAATATCATCGTCGGTTGCCGACAATAGAGTTCGGAGTTCATTTAATACGCGCAAATTGTTTAACGGGTGGATATCACAAGCAATAATATAAGCAAGGCTGCGAGCATTGGCTCGCTCAAGGGGACTTTGTGGCAACAGAGGCGGCTCAGGGATAATCTCATTCAAATACTCAATAATCGCTAAGGATTGAGTTAGTACATGCCCATTTTCTACAAGCGTAGGAACCAATCCTTGGGGATTAAGGATTAAATAATTTGGATGGTGTTGTTCGCCGCCATGATTGACCAAATGAATAGGAATGGAATCATAGCTTACTTGCTTTAAATTTAAAGCGATTCTCACACGATAACTCGCTGAAGAACGATAGTAATCATATAATTTCACGATGCTTCCTTATAGCTAGATAATCATTGCTTAGCCCAAAGTCTAGTTCAATCTGTCATCGCTTGCTAAGATAGTTCAAATAATTTCTAAATCGGTTTTTTAATTTCCTGCACCGTTTGATCGATTGCACCAAAAATACTTTCCCCATGAGAATTCTTCATTTCAATCTTTATCGTGTCACCAAATTGCATAAATGGTGTTATTGGATCCCCTTTTTCTAGCACCTCAAGCATCCGTCGTTCAGCAATGCACGATGATCCTTTGCTTCGGTCGATATTTGATACCGTCCCTGATCCAATAATAGTTCCCGCACAGAGCTTTCTAGTTTTAGCTGCATGGCTTATCAATTCAGGAAATGAAAAGGTCATGTCAGCGCCTGCATTGGGCTGACCAAATAAAGTATTGTTTAGATAACTCAGCAAAGGTAAATGAACACGCTCACCGTCCCATTTGTCCCCTAATTCATCAGGAGTTACTGCGACTGGTGAAAAGCTGCTCGCAGGTTTAGATTGAAAAAATCCGAATCCTTTAGCAATTTCATTTGGAATTAAATTTCGTAGCGACACATCATTAACCAGCATCAAAAGCACTATACGATCAGCTGCGTCATTAGAATCGATACCCATTTCAACATCCTTTGTGATTACAGCGACTTCCGCTTCAAAATCAATCCCATACTGTTCACTGGCAACGAGAATTGGATCACAAGGGCCTAAAAAGCAATCAGATCCGCCTTGATACATCAACGGATCAGTCCAAAAGTTCTTAGGCATTTCAGCGCCTCGAGCTTTGCGAACCAGTTCGACATGATTCACATAAGCACTAGCATCTGCCCACTGATAAGCTCGAGGAAGAGGAGAGGCGAATTGTTCCGGCTCAAAGGAAAATGCATCCGGGAAGCGATCAGCATTTAACTCTTTATAAATCGTGCTTAAAGGCTCTTCAATTAAGGTCCAATGTTCTAAAGCGTATTGCAACGTAGGAGCGATTGCTTCCACAAGAATCGCCTTCGTTAATGACTTATTGACTACACATAGTGTTCCATCTCGTGATTGAGGAGATTTTAATGACGCTAGCTTCATAAGTCTTCCTTAGTAAAAAATAACTATAGCATGATAATGGCTCTGCCATCGCGAGGATGACATGTTTCTGCTTAACTTACTGTGGTGTCTCTTGTAGTGTTCCCCGGCGTATTTGATCCCGCTCAATCGCTTCAAATAGGGCTTGAAAGTTCCCTTCGCCAAATCCTTCATTTCCTTTGCGCTGGATAATTTCAAAAAACACTGGTCCAAATAAATTCTCAGTAAAAATTTGCAACAGCAGTCCATGCTTTGGGTCACGCTCACCGTCAATAAGTATCTTTTGTTCTTTGAGGTGGTTAATGGGTTCTTGTTGCCAGGGGATACGATCGTCAATCATTTCATAATAGGTATCTGGAACATCCAAGAATGAGACACCATTTTTGCGAAGTTTCTTCACTGCGTCATAAATATTATTGGTGGTTAATGCCACATGCTGAATCCCTTCGCCTTCGTATTCATGTAAAAACTCTTCAATTTGTGATTTATCATCTTTTGATTCATTTAATGGAATTTTGATTTTACCGCAGGGGCTTGCTAGTGCGCGACTGACTAACCCGGTCATTTTACCTTTTATGTCAAAAAATCGAATTTCTTGGAAGTTAAAAATAGACTGATAAAAATTCGCCCACTTATCCATATTTCCACGAAAAACATTATGTGTTAAGTGATCAATGTCAATGAGATCAGCAGATTTGGGAAGGGTTGTATCGTAATTAAGTTCAGACCATTCTTTTGAAAAAGGTTGATGAGTGTTATCGACAAAATAGATAACGCTTCCTCCTATAGCTTGGATTGCTGGAAGTCCGTGATGAGCATGTTTGCAGTCATTAAAACGGATAGCACCATGGCTTAGGGCATAATCTAACGCAGCTTCAGCATCATGAACTCGAAATCCCATAGCACAAGCACCAGGTCCGTGAATCGTTGCATGCTCTTCGGCCTGACAATGCTTTGCGCCATTTAAAATAAAACGAATATGACCTTGTTGATATAGAGTAATCTCTTCTTGCTTATGGTTTGCAATAGGCTGAAATCCCAACTGGGAAAATTGGCGGTGTAACGCTTGCTTGTCTGGGCCAGAAAATTCTAAAAAAGCAAACCCATTCAGTCCGCAGGGGTTTTCTTGATGATATGCATTCATTGCTTAACTCCTTGTAATCGTTAGCGGCTACTTCAGGCAACGCGAAAAACTTTATACGCGGTTGTTTAAAACTGTGATTTAGGTTGCACTAAAAAAAGACCGTCCGAAATAGGCAACATCGAAATGTGGACACGATCATCATGTTCTAAGAAATCATTGATTCGGCGTATTTCTCGTGTTTGGCCGCCTGTTTCTGACTCATCAATAACTTTTCCATTCCATAACACGTTATCGATGATGATTAGACCATTTGGCTGAATTAATTTTAAGCTTTGCTCGTAATAATTTAGATAATTTGTTTTATCGGCATCAATGAAAATCAAATCAAATTGATGAGCTAGCCCCTCATTCAACAATTGTTGCATAGAGGTTAAGGCAGAGCCCAGTCGAAGCTCAATTTTATTGGCTTGATTTGCTTTTTCCCAATAAGGTTTAGCAATATTGGTCCATTCCTCATTGAGGTCGCAGGTAACAAGCCGCCCATGATCGGGTAAGGCTAACGCCATAGACAAGGCACTGTAGCCAGTAAATGTGCCTAACTCTAATACTTTTTCTGCCTTAATTAGACGAATCAGCAGTTGCATGAATTGAGCCTGAATCGGAGAAATTTGCATGATGGCCAGTGGCATTTTGGCGGTTTCTTCTCGTAACTCTTGTTGAACCGGGTGCTCTCGCAGGGATTTTGCAAGAATGTAATCATGCAATTCCTCAGTCATATTTAAATGTTTCATATTTTTTTAATTAGGCTAATTTTTCTTGGGCTAAGGTATCCGCAATAACACTGACGGGTTTATCTTCTTGCAGTGAACGCTCAAAGATTTCTAGCAAACTGGTACGGATACCATCGATTTGCTGTTTAACTTTTTCCTCTGATGTGTGTAAATATTTACTTGCAGCAAAAATTAAACCGCCTGCATTTATCACGTAGTCTGTAGCATATAAAATACCTTTATCATGCAATTGTTGCCCATGGTAGGTATGAGCTAATTGGTTGTTGGCGGCTCCTGCAATGATTGGGGTTTGCAATTGATGAATGGTAATATCATTAATTATGGCACCAAGCGCACAAGGAGCATAAACATCACAGGGGACTTTATGAATTTCTTCTGTAGGAACAGATATCGCTCCAAATTCATTGACTGCCTGTTGGACGCGCGTTGGGTCGATATCGGCAACGGTTAAACGTACGCCTAGCTCATGGAGGTGTTTTGCCAATTGATACCCCACATGACCTAACCCTTGAACGGTGATATGTAAGCCATTTAATTTGTGTTTTTTAAGTTTGAACTCAACGGCCGCTTGTATTCCCCGCAATACACCCATTGCAGTATAAGGAGAAGGGTCACCATTGTAACTGGATAAACTGGCGACGTAAGGGGTTTGTTTTGCAATGACATCCATGTCATTTAAATCAGTACCGCTATCTAACGCAGTAATGTAACGCCCATTCAACTCTTGAACAAATCGACCAAACTGTTCTAAATAAGCTCGGCGATTGTAAGGCATTGAGGGTTTTATGATAACGGATTTTCCTCCACCTAAGGGGAGATTAGTTAGTGCAGCTTTATAACTCATACCACGAGCTAAACGCATAGCATCCATTAATGCAGAATGGGTATTGGGATAAGAAATGAAACGACAACCACCCAATGCTGGACCTAGCTTGGTGCTATGAATGGCTATAATGGCTTTCATGCCGGATTCAGGGTCCACTTTAAAATGAAGATCACCAAATCCTCGCGTGATTGCGTAATCTAGAAAATCTTCTTGATTGATGCTTGAATTTGCCTCAATAGTGTCAATGGAGATCATGGAGGTAAGCTCCCTTGGTGAATTCTGTCTAAAGTTATAGTCTTATTTTAACTCTAAATCAATCATAATGCGCGGCCATGATAGAATTTTTGTCATATATTAGAGTTAAAAAACGGAACAAGTACACCCTTACGGGGGAAGGTCCGAATTAGCCTATGAAAAACGGAGCATTGCGTTAACTCGCATTGATGCCAATTTTTTGCTTTAGGATATCCTTTACAATAGAATTGTTCTCTAGGTAAATTAAAGTGCTTCTCGCTTTTTAAAAATTCCTACTTCAGGAGAAAATAATGAAAAAAGCAGCAGTGATGTTGGTCACGTTTTTTTTCAGCTCGATGGGATTTACAGATTCTGTTCCACCCGATCTGGTCTTAGATAAAGTTAGCTTTCAAGTCACAGCCAGACAGTGGGTGACCACCAAAAGTGCCTTGGTTAATGTCAGTATCAACGCAACTCTAACAAATACAGATTTAATCAAAGCACGCGCAGAAATTACTGATAGCTTAGATAAAATCGCTGCAGGAGCATGGCATATTGTCCAGTTTGATCGCTCACAAGATAGCTCCGGGCTTGAAAAGCTCACGGTTCTTGCCAGAGCACGAGTGGATCAACACGTGCTGCCTAATGTCTATAAAAACGCAAAAACAGTGAGCAAGCCAGGAATGAATTATGAAATTAGTTCTATTGAATTCAAACCTAGTTTGGAAGAAGTGCAAGAGGCTAAAAATCAATTGCGCCAAACGTTGTATCAACAAGCCCATCAGGAATTAAGCCGTTTAAATCAAGTGTACTCTGGACAATCCTATAGTCTGCATCAGTTAATTTTTGTGGAAGGGGATGCCCAACCTCAGCCCCAAGCCTTTAAAGCACGGGAACTTGTGAACACCATGGCCTTGGCTGCTGCCAGTGCCCCGGCTGTTGCGGTTAGTAATGAACTAACCATGACGGCTCTGGTACAAGTGGCTTCAAATCGAAAGCAGGAGAGTTGATGTTGTTAGACTTTGAACCCATAATTGCACATCGTGGTGCTTCAGCTTATGCACCAGAAAATACAATGGCTGCTTTTAAGAAAGCTCTGGCATTGGGATGTCATTTTATCGAATTTGACGTTATGTTGAGTGAAGATGGCGAGCCATTCGTTTTTCACGATGATTCCTTAAAAAGAACTACTAATGGACGGGGACCGTTTGCTAAAAAGTCAGCAAAAGAACTACTCGAACTCGACGCAGGAGGATGGTTTTCAAAACGATTTCGTGGGGAAAGCATTCCTACTTTATCGGATGTCCTTCAATGGATGATTAGCTCAAAAGTGCATGCAAATATCGAAATCAAGCCCACTGCTGGAAAATTAGAAGAAACCACAGTCGCTGTTTTGACCTCTTTAAATCGTCACTGGCCTAGCAGTAAACCACTGCCGTTGCTTTCCAGTTTTGAACCTGATGTATTAAAACTTTGCCGGGATCTTTCTCCTGAAGCTCCTTTAGGATTGTTGCTTCATACCTGGGATGAGAATTGGTATAAACTGGCCGATGAACTGCAATGCGTTTCGATTCACTTAAGTGTAAAAGCAGCCAATAAAGTAAGAATTGCTGCAATTAAAGATAAGGGTTACAAAGTTTTGATCTACACGGTTAATCGTAGACGCTTGGCTCATAAATTGTTTGAATGGGGTGTTAATGCTATTTTTAGCGACTATCCAGACTTATTGGCTTGAGCCTAAATTGTTTTCAATTTAAGGCTCGATTTATGCTTTCTAATACCTAGGATTAAGTCATGATACTTAAGCTCTCTAGACGGATTAGATGTATATGCTTTATATGTCTTCTAAGCGTTTGGGGGAACAGCGTTTTTGCAAAATCGACTGAACTGGTGTTTTGGCATTCATTGGCCGGCGACTTAGGAGCAGAAGTCGCTCGCTTGGCGGATGCATTTAATCGCAGTCAAACAGAATTTACTGTAAAACCTATCTACAAAGGGGATTATAACGAGTGTCTAAGTAGTCTTGCCGCAGCGTTTCGAGCAAAGCAAGCACCGCCCTTAGTGCAAGTCTTTGAAATTGGTACTCCAACGATGTTAGCACCTATGGGGATCATTAAACCGGTTGATACGATCATGCGTGATAATGGTCTTAGCTTGCCGGAAGACAGTTTTTTCCCTGTGGTTAGAGCATATTATTCGATTAATGGTCGTTTAAAGGCAATGCCATTTAATATTTCAATTCCTGTAATGTTCTATAATGCAGACGCACTGGCAAAGGTCGGTTATAACCGCTCAAACTTTCCCAAAACCTGGGATGAGTTTGAAACCTTAGCGGCAAAGTTAAGACATTTGGGGTATCCCTGTGTATATACCAGCGCTAATCCGGCCTGGATATTTATTGAATCGTTTTCGGCATTACATGGTCTGCCTTTAATTAATCGTTCTCCAACCAATGCTCTATATAATAATGATGAAATTATTCATTTTCTTGAGCGATTAAAAAGATGGCAGAACAAACATTATTTTGAATACGGAGGGCGTACCGATGATTCAAGCGTCTTATTTACCAGTGGTCGATGTCCAGTTTATTCACAATCTTCAGGAGCGTATAGTAGCTTAGCAAAACTGGTTTCGTTTCAAGTTGGAATGGCAATGATGCCTTTGGACAACGAAATCTCTACCAATCGTTATCCTAATGTTTCCGGCGGGGCCGCACTTTGGGTGATTGAAGGACATTCAAGTTTAGTTTATAAAGGGGTTGCGCGTTTCTTGGAGTTTTTGTCTCTCCCCGAAGTACAATTGCAGTGGCATCAGAATACCGGTTATTTACCCATTGGAATAACGGGGATCTATGAGCCGTTACAGGAAAAAATGAACCTTGTAACGCTTCAACTGGCACAGCAGGAATTAATAAACAGAGGGGGCGCTATTGAAGCGAGAATGCAGAATCAACTAAGAGTCATTAATGATGAAGCGTTGGAGGCGATATTCTCCGGAATCAAAACACCAAGGCAAGCGATGGATAATGCCGTAGCTCGAGCGAACCATGCGTTATTAAGATTTTCACGCAATACAGGATAAATCGGAGTTTTGAGATGTTATTTAGACAACTTTTTGATCATGATTCATTCACCTATACGTATTTAATTGCTCGAAATTTAGGATCTGACGCTGTGATTATTGATCCAGTTAAATCTAAAATCGACCAGTATCTTAACTTGATTAAACAGCTAGGCTTAAATTTAGTGGCAGCCCTAGATACGCATTTACATGCTGATCACATCACCGCATTAGGGACGTTAAATCGAGTACTGGGATGTGAATCGATGATGGGTGAGCAAAGCCAAGCAAGTGGTGTGACAAAACGATTTCATGATCATGAACTATTGAGGTTTGATGGGTTTGAATTGCAGGTTTTATATACCCCTGGACATACCGATGATTCTTATTGTTTTTTAATGAATGACCGAGTCTTCACAGGTGATACGCTTTTTATTCGCGGCACTGGTCGTACTGATTTTCAGCATGGTGATTCCTCCCAGCAATATTCAAGCATCCACGAGCGTTTGTTTTCTTTACCTGATGAAACGTTAGTTTATCCTGGGCATGATTATAATGGCATGACTGTTAGTACTATCGGTGAGGAAAAATTATTTAATCCGAGACTGAAAGGAATCTCACGTGAACAATATGTGACTTTAATGGCGGGGTTAAATTTACCGAATCCTAAACTAATGCACATAGCTGTACCAGCCAATCAAAATTGCGGAGTAGAAAAAGACTAACACTAACAAGCACTAGCGCTAGCAATCGACTACACTATTAATACTATTCTGGCATCTGGAGCTCTTATGAACGAACTTGGTTTGTTGGCAGTATTTTATAATGAAATGCGTGCACGTGGGCTGTCAAATGACGCTGTGTTTCTTAATGTGGATGTAAACATGGTGAATCAACTCAAATATTTATACAAAATAGAAACGAGCCTGACTGATCTTGAGCGATTAGCAGATATCTGCATTGCCAATAAGTGGATGCAACGCACAACAGCCGATCCAGACTATAATTATTTGTCTTTAACCGATGAAGGTTTAAAAACAATTATAAAGTTTGAAGAACAAGCTAACGCGATTCCTCCTTCAAATCCTTCTTAATTGATTGCGGAGCTCCTTTAGTATCGTCTGTGTTTCTATACGGCCTGAAGAATTTTTATCATAGGGTTTTTTTAATCGCATGGATTCATAGTTAGCGATAAACTCGGAAACAATTAAATCTAAGTTAGGATGTTTTTTCTTTAAAATAGCAAGTTGAGCCAATAAAGAAACGGGGGGGGCTACGGGGATATTCAACCGCTTGAGCTCTTGCTGCAATCGTTTGTATTCGCGAGTGAGTGGATCTTCTCGCTTTCCTTGCCAGTGAAACCAGGCCCATCCAAAGAATAAAAAGACTAAGACAATACCAATCCAAATCTGGAGTAAAAGACCTAAATCCCAACGACCAAATCCAAGAGATCGAAATAATTCCTGCTGACGTTCTTGATTATAAAATAACAACCAACGCTCCCAGAAAAACTTATAGGAGTCATAGAGTATTTTCATTCGTTCAAGCCAAGGTAGGTCTAGCTGATAGTTTTCCCAATCCATATAAAACGCATGACTTGGTTCTCGTTCATCTAAAAGGGTTGTATCAATACGATAATCAGGGATGGCTGCCGTTGGATCGACGCGGATCCACCCGATATTATTTTGCCAATATTCGACCCAAGCGTGGGCATCTTTTTGGCGAACATTTAAATACTTTCCAATTGGATTCCACTCACCACCATAGTACCCGAGCATCACGCGTGCAGGAATCCCAGCTGCACGATAAATAAACGCTACGGCGCTGGAATAGTGCTCGCAATAGCCTTCACGCGTGTCAAACCAAAAGCGGTCAAGTTGGTAAGTATCTTGTCCAATTGGTTCGGGTTGTAATTTATACCAGAACGGATTATCTCTAATGTAATTGAGGACTTGTTGAGTAAATTTTGTAGGATTGTAACGGGCATTAATCATTTGCTCCGTTGCCCAGCGTTTAAGCTTAGGGCTTGCATTCTGCGGTAATTGCAAATTTTGCTGCAACAATAAGCGATTTAGTGGATAGTACCCATGAGGGGTAGAATTTACAGCATAAGCAAAGCGTTGATTAATGGCTTGAAAATCAAGTCTGGTTAAACCAGTATTGGAAGAATATTTCAGTTTTGGCCAACCTGCAATCGGCTCTTCCATGTAAAAAAGCCACGGCTTTTCATGACCTTCGAGAAGAATTTCATAGTCTGCTTCTTCTTTTGTGGACAGAAGCGTTAAGGGTAAATAAACAAACGCTTTTTTAGTGGGCTCACTCCAACTAACTCCATCATAATGACTTAATGCTAAGCCGTTCCAATATATCTTTATTCCTGCTTTGGCTGGGTTATTAAACATAATTCTCATGGCTGTCGTGTCGTTAGTTTGTAATGATGCAATCGAACCTGGGTTCATCGTTTCTTTAAATGCCGTTTGACCTGTTGGTGGTAAATTAATAAGCCACATTGGTGTCGTAATGCGAGGAAAAACAAAAAACATCAGAACGCTGACAGGGATAGCAATCGCTATGATAATAAAACTATTGCGGCTCAATCTAACAAAGGGCGACGAGGGGAGCTGAATTTTTAACAGAAGGGATAAGTTTGCGAGTACCGCTATAATGACATAAAAGAAAATCCACAAATTGGTATGTGTGATTAGGGCGGTAAAAATGACATAAAAGCTAATTAAAATGATGGCTCGTAAATCGCGCTTGCGATGTAATTCAATTAGTTTTAACCAAAAAAAAGTGACGAGTACCCCTATAAAAAAGCCGCTTGATAAAAACTCCCCATAATACCATCTTAAGATGAGTAAAACACTAATGGCTAGGACGATTCGAATCCATAACGGTGGTACAGGATAATTCCAATAACTGCCGGCCAAACGATAACTGATTGCCGCGAGAGCAAAAATGGAAAGCCACCATGGTGTGGTTGCGAGATGTGGCAAGTAGCAAAATCCCATCACCAATAAGCCATGTCTTAAAGTGGTTAAAGGAATTTGCTCGTCATAATAAACGTGCATTAATACACCGCTAACGTTCGTAAACAGGCTTGCTTATGCTCTTCTCCAAATGCAAAATCAGAGCGTTTGCCGTGTAATTCTAAAGCATAAGGTTGCTTCAATTGTTCAGCGGTTTGAATCCAATAGCTTAAATATTGTAAATTGGTTTCAAGATCAGTTTCATGCAAATCTTCTAAGCTAAACAGCCAATATTCGCCAGCTGGATTGGTCATTTTTTTTAAATACCACTCTTTGCTGCGTGCAGAAATTTTCCAAGCGATTCGACTGGCCTGTACCCATGGGCTTTCTACTAATTGAAGTTCGTAAAGATTATCATCACCAGGGTGTTGTATCGGATTATCTAAGAGGCTTTCTTCATTCATGGAAACAGGCCAGAACCCCGGGTGTTTAGCTGCTGGGTATACGTAGTAGCTCATGTCGTAATAAAGATAAGACCAAACTTTGAATATTCCAAGTGGGTAATAGCTGTAAATTTTAATGGGCGGGATTTTAAATACCCCCCGCGAATAGGTCGCAAGAGGGATTACGGCTTTTCTACCCTCTTTCGGTGTTTTCTCAATAGTGACTACTTCCCCTTGGGTATGTGAAAAAGTTAACCCAAACCGGGGCTGTTGGTGGGGGTTAATGAAGAGCATAATTTTAGCAGGCTTTCCTTCTTCAACATCATCTATCATCAAACATTGGATGCTTAAACTTTTTAAATTCTGATGGGTTTGCCACATAGAGAGCAAGCCAATAATTACTAATAGAAAAACAAAAAAATAGGCCGCATTGAGCTGATAATTGATAGCACCAGTTGCCATAGTTAGGATAACAATCCCATAGAGCCAGCCAAATGCTGAAGGCAGAATATAAATTCGATTGGAATGAAGATCCTGTGGATTGGCAATTGGGTGACGCTTTCTTACCCAGCGATGTATTTTTTCCAAAATCCATTGCTTTAATGGCAAGTTCACACTGGCACCTCAACATGATTTAAAAGCATGTCTGCTGGAGTGAGCTCTCCTCCTGAGCGTTTAAATACGAGCCGGTGATTGATGACGGCCGGAATAATGGCTTGGACATCATCTGGTCTTACAAAATCACGATCACAGACCAACGCATAAGCCTGTGATGCTCGAAGTAGCGCACGACCAGCACGAGGACTTAAGCCATGCTCGAACCAATCTCGTGCGCGACTGATTTGCAGCATGGCTTGGATGTAATCCAACACTGGTTCAGAGACAGTTATGGATTGGCATTGCTGTTGCCATTCTAATAATTGTTGGGGGTTAATCACTGGTGATAGGTGATTTAGTTTGCCTCTTTGTTCTTCTTCAAGAAGTAATCTTCGTTCCGCTTCAGGGGAGGGGTATCCAATGGATAGACGCATTAAAAAGCGATCTAGTTGCGACTCTGGGAGTAGAAATGTTCCAGCGTGATGAGCTGGGTTTTGTGTTGCGATCACGAAAAATGGGGCGGGTAGAGGATGAGTGCCAGAGTCGGTGGTGACCTGTCGTTCTTCCATTGCTTCAAGCAACGCGCTTTGCGTTTTTGGAGTGGCCCGATTAATTTCATCGGCCAAAATCAGTTGTGAAAAAATTGGCCCTGGATGAAAGTTAAACCGCTGGTGTTCAACGTCATAAATTGATACGCCAATTAAATCCGTGGGGAGTAAGTCACTGGTAAACTGAATTCGTCGATATTCCATCCCTGTAAAATGTGCTAAAGCATGGCTTAACGTTGTTTTTCCCATTCCGGGGATATCTTCTAAAAGTAGGTGTCCGTCGGCCAAAAGACAACTTACAGCAAGTCGTATGACATCGCTTTTGCCTAGAATGACGTCATTGAGTGCTTCTTGAAGTGTTTTAATCATAAAAGTTCTTATTCATTCCGTTAGTTATTGTGTCAACTCGTCCATGATTATTTCAAGTAGACCTAAAGTAAGTATAGGTCAAAAGAGAGTTATTTTAATTTCGAACAAAGGTTATGACGTCTTAATCGGCTCAGTCAGAGGCTCATGAATATCTCGTATATGATGTAATAGGGTTTTTGTAAAAAAAGTAAATCTGTTCGATGTTGTGGTAATTAAATCCGATTTGGGTGGTGTAGCAGACCAATCATCGAAAGTTAAATCAAGCGCAGTTTTAAGGGACTTAAGATGATTCGACTTATGGTTTAAAAGCGCTTGAAGTTCCTGTTTGAATTGCTGTAGCAACTCACGAGCTAAGTTAAGGTAGGAGGGATTTTGTTCGTCATAATTTTGCGCAAATAAATGATCTTGACGCTCAATTCTTACCACTAAATCGTCAATTTCTTGGAGCATGTCTTGTAAATAGCAGTCTAGTGTTTTGGATTTTTTGATGGTGTTGTTCTGCGCCAAATGAGCAATAAATAAGCTGGTATTTAAAATTAGTTGTTCAATTTTCATGTGATACGCTTTCGTGTCTTCTGGAGTCATAAGCTTATGGGTGTTGGATTGGCAAAATAATAACTTTTCACTTGTTTTACGTGTTGATAAAAAGTCTTTGGCTTCTTGGTCTATAAGCATTCTTGGGGTATAAAGCCTGGAGACGTAAGCAAGGTCTAGACGCATGGTTTCTGCAATGAAGCTAATGTCGGATGCAGGATGAGGGGTACCTAAAGGATCTGAGATTGTTACATAAGATGGTTCGTCATCAAGAAATAAAGATTGATTGACCACATCGTTAAACACGACGGTGGGGTTAATGTTTAAATGATCTTCAATCCAGCGGTTAATTTCAGAGCGTACGATGGGATCAGTTCGAAGGTTATTCGGATCTGCAATCGACGCCAATTGCTTAATTAATAAGGTGCGATAAAGCACAAACTCATAGGAAAGTCTAAATGGTTTGGTGAGATTTATATCATTTTGTTGGATCTGGATCCCATCGTTTAAGGAAAATAAAAAATCAAAGGAGTGTTTAAGATAACAGTTAATATTGCCAGGTGTAATGTTATGCTCAGTCAGTTCAAAATCACTCTGAATACTTAAACCAAGCAATTTACGATAGAAATTATCCCCTTTTAAGAGATAGGCTTGATGTGCATTTCTTGACTGAGCAAAGCTAACTCTCTGAGCTGTAAGTAATAAAGTATCTAAGGGAAAGGTTATTGGGCAGAGTAATCTAGCCATGGTTAAGTCCTCTAGCTGCCCTCCAAGTCCTCCCTGATAAGCTGGTAATGTATAAAATTTGGTTAATAATTCGGGTAGAGGAGTTTTATTGCTGATATAAGGCAGTGAGCTTACGATTTCTAAGATTTGTTGTCGTATCTTTTCAAGCAATTCAAATCGCTCGATAAATACATGATGCTCTGGTTTTCTCAAATAATCATGTGTGTCATAAATAAATTGTTGAATCTTTTTAGGAAGTGATTTATCAGCCCCTTTCAGCATCCATTCAGTCAGTTGAGTTTGAAGTTCAAGGGTTTGCTTTTCGCTATTTTCTATAATCCCTTGATGCGCTTTACCCAATTCAATTTCAATGGTTTTGCTATGGCGATAACGTGAAGCGTACTCACGTAACCAGGCAGAACTTGCTCCCATTGCTATTTCTTGGTGATGTATAAAAAACCAACATAGCTTCTCGAATGTGCTTTGGGAGCCATTATTATGATATTTTAGTAGCAGTTTCACATCTTCGGTCGAAGTTTCCACTGCATTTTTAATTAAGCGATCAAGCCTTCGACATTCATTGGTGACGTTGTGGATGGTCGAGGCAATGGCTTCGCGGTTGCTTCCCGTTCGTTTATACTTAACAGAATCGACTTTCTTTAAAGCCCAATAGGAACCGGCTCCAGCGAGGCAAGCACCCAGCAACCCAATCCCAACAATTCCTATAATTGGACCGCCAATTACAGCTGCTGCCAAACTCAAAGCAACAAGACCACCTACTAGGCCCATCACACTGACGGATACATACGGATAACGTGCATAAAAACTCGGTTCAGCAATCTCCGTTTCAAGATAATTTAAGCATTCTTCCATGAACTGAATTTGCATTTGCTGAGAAAATCGTTGCCGATGTTCAGGTTTTTCAAAGAATTTTTTTAACCAGGCAAAAATGTTATTTTTTTTCTCCCTTTTAATTGTGTCTTCTTGCAGTTCATAAATATCTTTAAATGCGCTATTGAATAAAGTATTGAGTTCATCGAGAAAATAGGCTTCAATCGCCAGATTTAAGGCATCTTCGTCAAATCCTTTTTCCTGTGGAAAATAACGCATTTTGAATTCTTCGCGAATATTAATGCCATTATTGTCTTCGAGTTTTAGCAAGATGCATTCACGAAAATGAAATAGCTTTACTAACGCAGCAGACAAGGCGTTATAGCGCTCGTCGTTAAACCCAGCTTCTTTCATAGCTTCTTGAAAGGTAGAAAAATCTTCCGAGGCATTTTGGACGCTTTCTTTCCAAGCTCTGTAGGCGATATTGCTCGCACCAGTTGCAAGAACCGTACTAAATGCGCCTGAAGAGATCCCAATTTTATGGGTTGCCGATGCAGTTAACCCACGAACTCCTAGGCCAAGCAGTGCTGATAGGGCGCCATGACCGATTCGTGAGCTTAGCGGTAATTGTTGAATGGCGCCATCCAGATATCGCTCTTTAGTTGGGCGAAAGTGGATGATCTTTTTGGTGTATTCCTCGACCAGTTTGGCTTTTTTTAATCCTCCAGTGAGCTCTAGATGGGTGAGCATGTTATTTTCAAGATAACGTTTATGATTTTGCTTAATTAAACGAAAATAATCTTTAGTGGTTTTTTTCGCTATCATAGAATTCTTCCTTGAAGCAAACGTTGTTACTCTTTAATAGAACATATCAGATTCTTAAAGAGCAAGTTTTATTTTTGGGGTATGTTTGATACTTCTATAGCTTTATTCCATAATCATCCTGGGTTACGGCTATTGCCTTCATCCGTTATTAAGGAATTTAGCATGCTTCGGGAATTTAAAAAATTTGCTTTACGAGGGAACGTCGTGGATATGGCGGTGGGGATTATTATTGGCGCGGCTTTTAGTGACTTGGTGTCGTCCTTGGTTCAAGATGTTGTCATGCCACCGGTGGGGCTTTTGTTGGGAAATGTTGATTTTTCAAATTTAGCAATCATTTTGCAAAATAAAACGACAACACACCCTGAAATAGCCATTAAATATGGCCAATTTATCAGCTCACTAATTGATTTTATTATTCTCGCGTTCATTATTTTTTTGATGGTGCGACAGATGAATAAGTTATCTCAGCAACATGAAGCGAAGCCACCAGCAATAAAAATGTGTCCTTTTTGTTGCTCCGATATTCCAGTTAAAGCAACGCGTTGCCCAGATTGTACCTCTGAGCTTGAGTAACCGCTATTCGCCGGCCTGCCGACATTCATTTTTAATGTTCTCTTCACACAATGCTTCACAATCTGAATCGCCTGATTGTTGACATTTTTCCAGACACTGGCTAATCGACTGCTGAACACATAAGCTTTGATCAGTTTGCTGCTCGTCAATCGCGCTATCGCTAAGATCGGCAGCAATAAGTGTACTGAATGTTACTATTAAAAAAAATCCTATAATTAAACGACTTAAATGCATGACTCTTCCCTGGATTATTTATGAAGGGTAAGCATAGCAAAAAGAGGGGATTGTAAAAACTATAATTCTCGCGGGTTCTATACCCCAATTGACATGATTGACAGGTGTGGGATTGAATACACTTAGGATGGTGAGGAGGTAAAAATTGAATATTGGCATTTCGCTTTTAGTGTTTGTCGTTGGTTTGGGTTTGGTTTTGTGTTTTGCCGGCAAGCTAGTAAAGGGTGCCGTTGGGACATCGATTCATTTCGGTGTTTCAGCGTTTGTAGTGAGCGTTATTTTTATTGGATTTGACCCAGAAAACCTAGCTGTGGGCGCGGTTGCCTCAGTGAATCAGGTGCCAGGGATTGTCTTAGGCAGTATTATTGGCTCTACGATGGTGGCGATTGGACTTGCGTTTGGTCTAACTGCCATGTTGTGTCCAATGACCTTTAAACAAGTACCAGTCCGTATTCTTATTTTGCCTAATTTGGCAATGTTGCTGTTTGCCGCTTTAACCTATGATGGCTCTCTTTCAAGGCTGGATGGTTTAATCCTTTTCCTAGGGTTTATAGGTTTTGTTTTGTATTTATTAACTCTGTCGAAACAAGGTTATAACATAGAGTCCTCCCATGATTTTTCTGAGAAAACCCAAAAAAATCAAAGACAAACTCCTCTGAAATCCTTAGGTCTTTTATTGTTGTCATTGTTTGCGATTATTCTTGGAAGCGAAATGATGGTGCTTGCTTCAAAATTCATGATGAGTCATTGGGGAATCTCAGATACCTTTTTCGGAATGATCATTTTGGCGTTTTTAGTCAGCATTGAGGAAGTTGCGCGTGAATTGCCGGCAGCGCTAAAAGGGCGTGCCGATATTAGTTTTGGAAATGTGGTGGGCTCTGTGTTTGCATTCTTTTTATTTAATGCAGGGATTATCGCCATGTTGCATCCGGTTCAGGTCGATATTCAAACGCGATTATTTTATTTGCCAGTCTGCTTTGTCACCATGGTTTTAATTTCAATATTTATGTTGAAGAAGCGAATCACTAGGAGCATGGGGGGGATGATAATGGTGATGTATTTAATCTTTGTAATAGGTGGGTATATACTTAATTAGGACAATCAATTAATTTGTTCTAGAGAAAAATTGAGCCAATTTAACGCAAAGATGTTGAAAATAAGATTTGATGACACGTCTTAATATCTAGAAAAAACCAAGGATGGTGAATATGGAAAACTATAAAAGAAGTTTTGAATTTGTAAATCTAAAAGAATTACCACCAAAACCCCGTACTACTGGCCTAACTGAAGTACGAGGGCCGTATTATGAAGCGTTTACGACCCAACAGCTTCATGGTTTATTGACCACCTGGGGGCATTATATTGATGGGTTGAAGTTCGCCGGCGGCACGCAGTCTTTGCTAACGCCCGAAGAAGTGATGGTTTTTACAAGCATGGCTCATCATCACCAAGTCTATGTGAACACTGGTGGCTTTATTGAACGCATTATGATTCAAAATCCTCCATTAGTGGGTTCTTATTTAGAAGAAACTAAGGCGCTAGGCTTTGATGTGGTTGAAGTATCCAGCGGGATGTTTGAACATCCAAATGATTTTAAGCTAAGCGATCAAATCGAAATTGTTAAAAAAATTGAAAAAATTGGACTGAAAGCGAAGCCTGAAATTACCATTATGTCTGGCGTTGGGGGTGGTTCTAAGGAGTTCGATTACCAGAGCAAAATAAAATCCGCTAAATCCGTTGATGCGCTGCTGGAGGAGGGTAAACAGTTTTTTGATGCCGGTGCACATACGCTTATGATTGAGTCAGAAGGTATTACCGAAGGCATACCGGATCCAAACGATTGGCGAAAAGATGTTATTTTTGCGTTAATTGAGACCTTTGGGATTGAAAAATTGATGTTTGAAGTGTCTCCAGAAGATGATGAAGCCCGGAAAACTTTTAAATGGTATTTAAAAAATATAGGCCCTGAGATAAATCTTATGATGAATTCAAAAAACATCGTAGAATATAATTGCTGGCGAATGGAGCTTTGGGGTGATCGTGATCTTTGGAAGGGCAAGCAAGTGGAACTGTAATTCACTATTGTTCACATTTATAATGGGTTAGAGTGGCTTCTCCAGCCCATTTTATGATATCGCTAACCGTAATACCTGGTTGGCTTCCTCCTGAAATGCCTTCTACGGACATAACCACGTCATCCCGAGCGAAGCGAGGGATCTCCAGCAAATGGCATGTATAAAATTAATGTAAAAAAACACTTAAAAAATTATGTGGTTATGATCAAATCGCGGCATGAAAGATGACGAGCAAACCATATCAACGCTTTTGGCAAAGGTTGCTGAACTGGAAAAAGTCGTACAACAGCAAGCTGCAAACATAGCAGAGCTGGAAAAGCGTCTGAATAAGAATAGCAGCAATAGCTCAACGCCTCCATCAAGTGACGGGTTAGCTAAACCACCTCGTACGACGTCGTTTCGTGAACATGGAAGGCTTACCAGCGGGGGCCAAAAAGGTCACAAGGGCGAAACGTTAAAACAACTCGAGTCACCGGATCTTGTCAAGAAACATGCTGTATTAACATGTCCGGACGGTCGCTGCTCATTAGCCTCATCGCCGGTGATTGGGATTAAGAAGCGAACAGTTTTTGATATTCCACCGCCCAAACTTGAAGTCACACAACCCCTAGCTGAAGTAAAATATTGCGACTGCTGTAATAAAACGATAACCGCATCATTTCCTGGCTGGCAGGGTTTACGAAAAAATATAATGTGGATCGTCTGGTTTATTATGAAGTTTATGGAAGTATCATTACTCCTATTGAACGAGAAAACCAAATCAACGGATGGTCACAAAAAACGAAGCAGGATTTGATTCATGTATTAAATCCTGAGTGGACTGATTTGTATCGAACGTTACTTTAAAAATTGTGCCACTGAAGGGAGATCCCTCGCTTCGCTCGGGATGACGTGGGGTGATGAAAGCCTACTTCCAGCTCTCGTTACGGTGATGTTGGCACTGGCGTACTTTAACTAGCAGGAGCAGACTCTTCATCTAATGCAGTGGAAGGCTCTTCCACTGGTGCAGGAGCAGGTTCTTCCACTGATGTAGGAGCAGGCTCTTCCACTGGTGCAGGAGCAGGCTCTTCCACTGGTGCAGGAGCAGGTTCTTCCACTGATGTAGGAGCAGGCTCTTCCACTGGTGCAGGAGCAGGCTCTTCCACTGGTGCAGGAGCAGGCTCTTCCACTGGTGCAGGAGCAGGCTCTTCCACTGGTGCAGGAGCAGGCTCTTCCACCAGTGCAGGAGCAGGTTCTTCCACTGGTGCAGGAGCAGGCTCTTCCACTGGTGCAGGAGCAGGCTCTTCCACTGGTGCAGGAGCAGGCTCTTCCACTGGTGTAGGAGCAGGCTCTTCCACTGGTGCAGGAGCAGGCTCTTCCACTGGTGTAGGAGCAGGCTCTTCCACTGGTGCAGGAGCAGGTTTTTCCACTGGTGCAGGAGCAGGTTTTTCAGAAGGTGAAAGCTCCATTTTTTCAGTGGCTGCTTCAGATTGCATAACATTTTCATCGGTGGTGGCTAGTTTTTCAGATTCAGTTGAATCAAGCGGAACACCTGGATCCTGTTCTAGTATTTTTTGTTCTTCTTGAAAGGACGCCGGTTGTGGTGGGGGTTCATTTGCGACGATAGTGGTTTCATCTTGCCCCATGGAAGGTGCGATCTCTGTAGTGGTAGGAGCTCCTAAAACGCTGCTTGAAGTTGGGGCTACTGTAGCTGTTTGAGAAATAGTAGCCTCTTTTATCTCTTCACTGGATAATTGTACCACATTTTCTGATACTGGCTCAGATTGTATAAATGTAGTTAATGGTACCGCGGTAACCGCTTCCGTTGTATTTATATTTTGATAAGTGATATTTACATCTTGATTGTTATAAATATTAGTTACATACGTCGGGTTGATATTAGTATTACTGGTATTTACCTGAACAAAATAATTTCTGTTCACTTGATAAGGCGGTATATAGACTTCACCAGGAGCAAGAGGAAACCATCCAATTCCACTAACTCTAGGTCTGGTTTCCAAGCGAAATTGAGTTCCACCAATAAAGCCTACCAAAGCTGGTGCATAGATTGGCTCCACTTCTACAGGGCCAGGAACCCATACCCATCTTTTTTCATAATATCCCCAACGTCCGTAATGAAAAGGGGCAAACCCCCATGGTTGTGCATCGACCCACGTCCATCCCCAACTGCTTATCCATACCCAGCGACCAGTTCTATAAGGTGCCCAGTTTTTTGAAACCTTAGTTGGCACCCAAACACGTCCATATTTTTTAACTGTTATCCATTCACCATGTTGATCAAGATCAACCCGACCAATCATGCCAGATGCTGTATATTGTTTGGCATAAGGTTGCTTTTTTTCACGCCATTTATCAAATGCATCCAGCTTAGGTAATTTCCTGCAAACCGGATTTAGGAGATTCCTGCCGGGAAAAAAGCATTGACGTTCTGATTTTATTGAAAAGGTGGCTTCGACACCGTATGCAGTTCCACTCCCTTTTTTAACGGTAACAGCTGTTGTGTTATCTTGTTTATTTACATCAATACGATAATAGCCGGGTTGTTTAAATGTAAAAGCCAAGTTCGGTGTACTTACTTCATAAGTATGTGCTTTATTTAATTTGTAAACTCGAACAATTATAGAACCTTGATTTAATTGAACTTGAGTTATTCGATTGGTGAGATTAAGTATTTTTAAATGAGATAAGTTATTCAATTGAATATCAGCATAACTAAGTTGAAGCTCAACTCTTGCTTGTTTTGGAGTCCATATCTGACTTCCCCGGGTAGCGGGACGATTCAAAATAGCTTTAACCCATTTTTTTTCACCAGCCGGTAAATAGCTGACGGTTCCATCAAAATAACTTATTCTAGCCACTTGGGGATAAATATTATCTTGCATAGCGGCACGACTCGGATAAGTTATACTGATTAAAAATAAAACCAGAAAACATTGGCACAAGCACACAATATATCTGTTCATCAAACTACCTTGTTTTAGATGACAATAATAATATCTAGTTTAGTATAGCATTTCCCGCTGTCTAGAAATTAAACAGACAGATGTCGGAACTCCATAAAAATGTCATCTTGCAACTACGCTTCTTTTTAAGGCTAATAACTTGAAAGGAGGCAAGGCCAATGGGGTATTAATAATGACTGATAAAGAGCGGCAATTAAAAGCATTACTGGAAATGGTAAAACAAAGACGACTGAGTTTACGTCAAGCAGCTGAGCAAAGCGGCTTAAGTTATCGATAAGTTCTAAGGCCAATCGCCCTAATAATTTAGAGGAGTTTATTGAGCCAGTATCAAAAGAATTGACCCAGCTTAACGTCAATACCAAAGATGCTGTGACTGCGACCATTGAATTTATTATATACAAATTGGGCGATCATTTAGCAGAAAAAAATCATGCATTCATTGCCAGCTACGTTGCGAAAAGACCTTAACTAGGGGGTTGTTGACAATTTATCCCGCTGTCCTACTTGCCGCGATATCGGGTCAAGTCTGGCACAACCTTTACTGTCCTCGGCATCCAAACGATCTTGCTTAACGCCAAATACGCTTTTTCCGCCAGAACAGCTTTTATAGATGAGTAATAGCAAGCTCTATTGCGAATCTATAAAAGCAGTTCTGCCGAAAAAATCGAATCGCCCAAAAGCTAGCATTTTGAACGATCACGGGTATGCATTGACGACTTTCCGCGGTTTTACGCATGAACAAATTAATGTCGTTGCCGCTAATTAGCCGCAGCAGGTGTTTCGTACGACACTGCTTCAGGCGGTGATAAGCGACTTGATTGGCGGGTTTGCTTATGGGCGCCAACAGCGAATAAACCAAGCCCAGATATCGTTGCAGCTGCACCCATCGTCGCCAAGGCAATACCTGCTGCTCCAAAGGTGGCGACATTTAACACGGTAAATGCAAGAGCGATAGCACTTATTCCCACGGCGGCTATAAAACCACCCAAAATCATCATGCTAATATTACTTAGCTCTGTACATGACAGGTTTTTTGTCATGTACAGAGATTGCTTAGTAAAGGGTCATGTTTAGCTATTTCTCGAGCTATTTTGTGATGCCACTTACGCTGCGCTAGTTGAAATGCGGTATTGCCAAAATAATCCTGTGTTTTTAAAACCTCGCTATTGCAATGCGGACTTGCAAGAATGGCGTTCACTGCGTCACTATTTCTTTTCTTGGTCGCCCACATCAACGCGGAATAGCCATCATTATTCTGTGCTTTTAAAACCTCACTATCACACTGCGGGCTTTCGAGAATGGCTTTTACTGCTTCACTGCTGTTTTTACAGGCCGCCCATATCAATGCGGTATTTCCATCTTCATCCCGTGCGAAATTTAATTCCTCATGTTCAGCAATAAACGCTCTCAACGCAGTGACGTCTTGATTATCAATTCATTCTCTAAGTTTAGTAAGCATGGGAGTAGGGCGCTCTATAATTATCTAATCTGTGCAAATATATATCGGCTGATGTAGGTAATCAAATAAATTTGATTTAAATGTGTAGGGAGCAAATAAACTGTCCCCTTCTGTAGCGCAAGAACTGTCCGGATTTGTCTAAACTCTTCTTGTTGAAAAACAAGGAGGTATTGATGAACCGGACACATTTTCGACGTAGGGGTGTAATGAGTTAGCTTTGATGCTCAGGGCAAAATATTGCTGAGCGTCCGGCAATCGTTTCTTTTTTTAAGGAATGTTTTTTATTTTTGGGGCAAGTCATATCCTCTTGATGTGCTAACAACCAAGAGTTAGGGTAGTGTGATGCATTTTTATCGTGAATAAAAATATTCACCGCATCTTTCAGAATGTGTTGCATACAAGAATAGAGTGTTTTTCGCTTCTCATCTTCTAACTTTTTTATTTGTAAGTGAGGATCAATTTCTGATTGAAATAAAATTTCGTTTGAAAATTCATTGCCAATTCCCGCAATTAGGTTTTGATCCATTAAAAATGATTTGATGTTTTTATTTTGATGTTCACTTAGTAAGTTTAAAAATTGGTCTTGACTAATCTCTAGCGATTCAAAACCCAATTGACTCAAGGGATCAATATTATCAAGCGAAGTAGTCAAAAAAATTTTTCCTAGCTTTCTTACATTTATTAGTAAAAGCTGATAATTATTTTGAAATTCAAGGATAATCTTTGCGTGTTTTTCATTCTCGTCTGAGAAATTGTTCTTTAATCCATACTCTAAATTCCCAGTCATGCCAAAATGAATAATAAACAAGTGAGCATGATCATTAAGCTTTGCAACAAGATATTTGCCCCTTCGATAAGCCGTTGTAAATTGATGACCATTTAAAACCCGTTGCAAATAAGAACAGCTTGTGTTTTCAATAAAGTCTTCATCGTTACAAAACGTCGTATCAATGATTTTATGAAGACAAGTTGAATTAAAATAACGCACAAAACCTTCTACTTGCGGTAATTCCGGCATTGTTTAAATCCTTTTTAAATAATCCTGGAAGCAACTATAGTGAAGAATTTAAATTTTCTCAAATTGTACATTTTTAGTCTATAGTGAACTGGTGTAATGAAAAAAGTGAATATTATTTCAAGGAGGACTTAAAATGAAACAGTTAATTTTCTCAATGCTCGCGGTAAGTGTCCTATCTGCTGGTTTGATTGGTTGTGGAACCCGTGGTGAAGTAGGTGCTACTGGAGGTGCGGCAGCTGGAGCTGGTGTTGGCTTGGCAGCTACTGGAACACCTTTAGGCGCAGCTGTTGGCGCGGGTGTAGGCGCTTTGGTGGGGAAAGAAGCAACGGATCGCGATATTGTAGTCTATCGTAAAAAAGGCGTTGTTTATCACGATGGGGTTGCTTATCATATTCATGACGGTAGGTATGTGCTAGTTCGATAATCTTAAATGCCGGGCGTACTGTTGCCCGGCTTTTTTATTACACCATCCTAAATACCTTTAACACGAGTACCCATTCACCATGTTTTGAATCTATTTGCTACACTTATAATGAGTGAGTCATTGTTGACCGCAAAAATCAATTTAAATGTTGAAAAACACTAAACTAAGCTTTAAGACTTGCAATATTCTTTCATTCACACTGGCTGCCATTGTAGGCTTTGTTGGATTGGCTGAAGTTTTTTCTTGGATAATGCAAGCAATATGTTTATTTGAGTTACCGCCTTTACTTCAAATGCATATTTTTACTGCTCTGGCTTTTTCATTTTCAGGTATAGGGTTATTAATGTATTATTTATTCCCTACGAGTCGCCTATCCTATATCGCTAAATTCTTCGGCGCGTTAGTCTTTTTGCTCGGTTTTGCAATTCTGGTACAATATATTCTTACAGCCTTCGATTTGGTCATCTATCGGGAAACTAAAGTCTGGTTAATGGCACCCAATACGGCTTTTTGCTTCATAATCCTAGGTCTGATCTTGCTGTTATTACAGAGAAGCCTGGTTAAAAAACTTTATTTTTATCCCTTATTGTTGTCGACATTAATTGCTTTATTTTCTAGCTTAGTTTTGCTTGATTATACGTTTAGCTTTTCCTCAACCTTTGGTTGGGGTGGTTTACGAAACATGTCGTTGTTGTCAGCGACCCTGTTTTTTTTGTTGTCCATTTCTGCTTGGATCTTCCTGTTCTTAAAAACGCTAAAAACAGGTATTAGCAACCAAGTTTACCTCGCTCCCTTAGTTGTTTTTGTGATTGTTTCGCTATTATGTATAGGACTGTTTGAAATATTAACCCTCAAAGAAAGGATGGATTTACGCAAAGCAATCGCAAGTTTCTTGCCACAAATTGAAACCAGAGCGAAAGAAGTGGTTGCATTACAACACTCAGCATTGAAGCGCATGGTTACTCGTATCAATGACCAACATTATATTCTGAATAAGCAGTGGCATAACGATGCTATATCCTATCTTCAAGATAATTCTGAACTCATGTTAATAACTATTTTAGATAAGGATCTAAGTCCAAAATTCTATCAATCAAAATTAACGCCTGAGCAAACAAAGCGGTTACTTGAACAAATTAAAGAAGAATTACCTAAAGTAACGATCGACCCGTTTGTGAGCCAGCCTTTATTATCTGTCAATGATAATTTTGCAAGTTGGATTGTAATGCCAGTGTCGCCCCTCGATGCCTCTAGCGCTTATTTAGCCACATATTATAACTATCATAAATTGTTTGAAGATTTTCTCTCCCCCCCAGTAAAACAGTTAATTAACGTCACTTGGTATTACCAAAACAAAGTCGCTTATGAAAGTATTAATGGGGAAAGCTTCATTCAGGGTAAGCAATGGGCACAACAGCACCAATTTACGCTGAATGGCTATCCATTTACTATAACTGTATGGCCAACCCCACTGTTTATTGATAAATACTTATCCTACATCCCAGCTGGGTTTTTAATATTTAGCCTGCCATTTGCTCTGATGTTCGCCATATTGGTTTATTATTGGCAAATGATGAACACTAGTAAAAAAAACCTGCAATTGATTATAGATTCGGTCAATCACGGAATTTATGGTTTGGATAGTGAGGGAAAAATAATATTTTTTAATCAAGTTGGGGCTAAAATGCTTGGATACGCGCCTGAAGAAATGCTTGGAAAAGTTCAGCTTTTTCTCAACCATCATAGTTATCCTAGTTCGCCATATCCACGAGAGACTTATCCGATTTACACTTCGTTTAAGGATGGTCAATCGCGTTTGGTTGAATCAGAAGTCTTTTGGCGTAAAGACGGAACAAGCTTTCCTGTAGAATATCAAACGGAACCGATGTTTAGTAAACATGGTAAGTTGATTGGTGCCGTGGTTTCTTTTTCAGATATTACTGAACGTAAACGAATGGAACAACAAATTAAAGAACGAAATGCAGCCTTAGAGGCATCAAATAAAGCGTTGGAGGCGTTTAGTTATTCTGTGTCACATGATTTAAAAGCACCTTTACGGCACATTCTTGGGTTTATTGACTTAATGAAACAAGATCGCAATAACCAGTTTAGTGAGGAAGGCAAACGACACTTATCAATTATTGGAGCAGCAGCAGCCAAAATGAGTCGTTTAATTGATGATTTATTAAAGATTTCTCGAGCCGGGCAAGTTGTACTAAAGGTGAAGCCTATCTCATTAAATAAACTCATAAAAGAAATTGAACAAGAATTTAATACTGAAATAAGCGATAGAAATATCTCATTGCAATATAGTGATTTGCCATCGGTTTATGGGGATGAAAACTTAATGCGATCCGTCCTAATGAATCTTATTAGCAATGCCATTAAGTTTACAGAACAGAAAAAGAAGCCTTTAATTGAAATAAAAGCTCAAGAAAAACAGGATGATTATGAAATTTCGGTTCGCGATAATGGTGTAGGTTTTGAACCTCAATACAGCGATAAAATATTTGAAACGTTCCAGCGCCTGCATAAGGATTCAGAGTTTGAAGGAACCGGAATAGGTCTTGCTATCGTAGCAAAAATAATTAACCGCCATGGTGGCAGAGTATGGGCAGAAAGTGAGATAAACCGAGGGACAACCATTTATTTTACATTGCCTAAAAGGACCGAGTTATGGATGAAGTAAAAAAACAAATCTTATTAGTGGAAGACGATGATAATGATGCTGAATTAACGATGCTTAAGTTACAAGAGTATAATATTGCTAACAATATAATACGCGTGACGAATGGCGAAGAGGCTCTAATGTATCTTAATCGTCAAGGACGTTTTGCAGACTGTCCATCAGGTAGTCCGGCGCTAGTACTTTTAGATTTAAAATTACCTAAGATCAGTGGGCTGGACGTCTTAAAAACCATCCGAAGCAAAGAGTGCTTAAAACATACGCCTGTTGTGGTACTTACTTCCTCAAAAGAAGAGCAGGATTTATTAAAAAGCTATGAGCTAGGAGTCAATGCCTATGTCGTTAAACCGGTTGATTTTAATCAGTTTGCAATGGCTATTCGGGAGTTGGGGGTTTTTTGGCTAATGATTAATACACCACCTCCCGATTAATACTACGACTGAGTGCTATATGAATAATTATCGTATTCTACATCTCGAAGATGACCCCTATGACGTTGAGTTGGTACAAGCAGCATTAACGACGGACTCTTTTTCTGGAACTATCAAAGTAGTATCCAATAAAAAGGCGTTTTGCGAAGCTTTAAAAAAAGATGGGTTTGATATTGTCCTAATTGATTGCAGTATTCCTTATTTTAATGGGCTGCAAGCATTAAAGGCCTTACAAGAGCTAAGCCATGCAACACCAGCCGTGATTGTTTCAGGGATGGTTGGAGACGAGCAAGCGGTGAAGTACATTAAGCAGGGTGCCGTAGATTATGTCCTGAAAGATAATCTTATCCGTCTGCCTAACACCATAGAACGAGCGATCCTTGAATCGCAGGCTCGTGAGAAAGCTAAAGAAAATGAATTAATCCAACAAGCTTTAGTTAGCTCAACCCAAGCCGGAATGTTTAAAGTTGATGAGTTAGGAAACGGAGTTTATGTCAATCAACAATTATCTCAATTAACAGGATTTTCAGAACAAGCTTTATTGGGGCAAGGTTGGTTGAGATGTATTCTCCCAGAAGATAAGGAACGGGCGTTTAGTGCCTTGAAGACGAATTTAAAACGTGGAGAGTCCTTCCAGTTTGAATGTCGACTTAGATCCGCGTTAGATGATGTGATTTGGGTTCGTGTTTTTTGTGATCCGGAAAAAAAAGATGGGGAACTTACAGGATATTTCGGAACGGTCATTGATATTACAGAGTTCAAAAAAATGCAGCACAAACTCGAAGAAGCAGCACGAATTGACTTTTTAACCGGACTTCCGAATCGTCTTGCTGCCCATGAAACTTTAAATATCCTTTTAGAGAAACACAAACGTGGTAAGCTCGCCTCCTTAACTTTATTCTACATGGATTTGGATTGTTTCAAGAAAATTAACGACACTTTAGGGCATCAAGCTGGCGACTTCATATTACAACAAGCTAGTGAACGCTTTAAGAAACTATTGCGAGATACCGACTTTGTTGCTCGTATTGGTGGTGATGAATTTATCATCCTATTGGAAGAATGTAACGAAGCCTATAAGGTTAATCAGTTCGCCGAGCGAATTCTAAGAAGTTTTCAAAGGCCTTTTATGGTTGATGGAGAGGAGAGCACAAGTACGATTAGCATTGGAATTATGCACATCGATCGGATTGTTAAAGAATTGAGTGCTATTGACGTAATGAAACACGGTGATCAGGCGATGTATCGTGCTAAAGCACGGGGCCGTAATCGTGCAGAATTTTATACTCAAGAACTTAATGAACAAATTCAACGAATTGTTGCAATGGAGCAGGATATTCGTCGCGCTTTAAAGAAAAAAGAATTTTCGTTAGTGTATCAACCGCAGCTGGATGCAATTACAAATAAAATCATTGGATGTGAAGTGTTGATTCGTTGGAATCACCCAATTAAAGGTTTTATTCTTCCAGATCTTTTTATTCCTATCGCCGAAGAGGCGAACTTAATTAACCCAATTACTGAATGGGTTGCTAGTACGGCATTAAAGCAACTGGGGAAATGGATAGAAACCGATAATGACATCTTTAATCAAAAAAAATTTTTATCCATTAATCTTTCAGCCACTCAAATTGATTTTCGTATTGCGAATAAGCTTATAACGCTATTAGAATCACAATTAGAACGCTATAAAATTGACCCAACACTGGTGGTGCTGGAGATTACTGAAACAGCCGTGATGTCAAATGTTGTTCTAGCCAATAAAGTTTTAAATACATTCACCGAAATGGGGTTTTCAGTGTCCCTTGATGATTTTGGTACTGGGTACACTTCATTGAGTCATTTAAAATCATTGCCTCTATCGGTATTAAAAATTGATAAAAGCTTTATACAAGATTTGGAAAATCCAAGCAGTCAGGCGATCACCCGCAGTATTCTTTCAGTTGCTAAAGCCTTAAATTTGCAAGTCATAGCAGAAGGGGTTGAAACCAAAGCACAGACAGAGTATTTAAAAAAACATGGATGCATTTATATGCAAGGATATTACTATGCTAAGCCAATGCCAGCCAAAGAGTTTGAGAAATTTATAAAATCACAAAACAATTCATGAAAGTTGTTTTCGAGGTACAAAGCGCCACAAGGAAAATAATCGACCATTGAGACTTGCGATACGCTCTAAAAGAATCAGAATCGATAAATAATAATACATCGTCCAGCCATGGGAAGGAACATGGGTATAAACCAGAACGTTATAGAGTTGAAGAATATTTATAAGCAATAGCAGCACCCATGGTAAGCATTTAAAGGTTTGTTTTAAACAATAATAATAGCCAGTGACAAGCAATAAGCCGGCTACAAAACCCCCGATAATATCGACTAGGGTATGAAACTCATAATGAATCATAGCCGCTCCAATTCCTGATAAAACCAGAATTAACAATATTCGATACCACCAGTAAGGAAGGTAAATAAGCCACCATAAATAAAAAGCGGTTGAAAGCTGCATATGACCGCTTGGAAAAGCATAATGCACAGTGCTGATCTTCGGTGATAGAGAGACTTTAAACGTTCCTTTTAAGGCGACGTTTAAAATGAGTCCAAACGCAATCAAGCAGAATGTTTGAAAGAACAGTCGCAGTCCTTGCTCCTTGTACAATAAGGAACCAGCAAAAGCAATCAAAAGTACAGGCAGATAATGCGAAAAGCCTAATAATATATCCGCGGCAAGATCTGACATACTCTCTCCAAATTCTGTTATGCTCTAATTAAGATACTGTATTTTAAGGAAAGAATCATGGCAAAGGGACAATTAATTATTATCAATGGTGGATCGAGTGCAGGCAAAACTTCAACTTGTGCGGTATTCCAGGACTTAGCTGAAAAACCATACGTTCGGTTGGGAATTGACCGCTTCTGGTCTTCAATTCCTCCAAAACAAATGCAACTTGATAGCGCAACACCAGACTATTACACCGCAGAGACTTATTATCAAGACAATAAGCCATACTTTCAGGTTACACCAGGTCCTGTTCTCGATAAGGTTATGTACGCAAGTTACGATGCCATTGCCGCCTATTTAGAGCTTGGATTAAATGTGATCTCTGATCAAATTTTTTGGAAGCCAGAATGGTTCGAGCGCGCTCTAAATATGTTTCATCCCTTTAAAGTATATGTCATTGCTTTACACGTATCTGATGAAGAGGGCGCAAGACGTGAACGCGCTAGGAGTGTACTAAGTACAAAAGATACTGCAGCTGGAGGAAGACCTGATGGTTGGAACCGTTGCAGTGCTTTAGTCACTCATAAAAACATGAGCTATGATCTATACCCGTAATCTTTCAAAATGCGTGATTTATGCTTTTTCTTTTTCGCCCTGCCGCATTTTAAAAAACTCGCAAGGGAATGAGCCATTACTCGCTTTTTAAAATGCGGCAGGACAAAAAATAAAGGCGCCTAAAAACACGCATTTTGAAAGATTACGGGTATAGAAGTGGATAATACGAATATTTCAATCATGGAAACTGCATCTAAAATCAAAGATTATATTGATAAGACCAATGATCCTAAAGCCTTTCAGCAGTTATATCATAGGTTTAAAAATCGTACCGTACAGAGAAAAAAATAACTTCGTTCTGGACAAAAAACACTCATGCCTGTAATCCTTCAAAATGCTTGTAAATACGCCCTAATTGCAAAAGAGCCACATATTCTTAAATTATTTTGCTTTCCAAATAGACGCAATTAGGCAACCAATCCCTATAACGGCTAATATTACAGACCTTGGGTTGTTTTGAATGTTTTTAGAAATTTTACGCGAATAACGTTTTACATTTTTTTCTACTTTGTGAAGATTTTTTTGAGCCTGTTCATAGACGTGATCTGCTTTTTTAGTGCCTTGTGAAACCAGATCGCTGGTTTTTTCCATCGCCTGATTACTTAAAGATTCTGCTTTTGATTTTAACTTGTGTACGTTTTTCATTTGATTACTCCTTTAATGATTGATCCTTAACGAAAAGGCTAAAAATAACTTAGTTATTATTTAAGAATAGCCAAAGAAAACGCGGCTGTCATAGAAGATTTTGAAAAAACCAGCTCTAAAAAAAGTCATGCCTTTGAAATTAAAGAATTTGTGAAAGAAAAAAAAATTGACTCCATCTTTTATGAGACCCCTTATTATTTAGAGCCTAGAAAAGAAGGAAAAAAAGCATATTCGCTTTTGGGGGAAGAGCGAAGCGAGTAGTCTGAACCTACAAGATTGCGTCACCCATAAGCAGCGTAGCAAAGAGGGATAAACAAAGTGCCAATAGGTGCGCAAAATAAATTCACAAAGTAGATTTTATTGCATGCTTATACTCCCTATGTTAGGATTCGCGAGGAAAAGGATATGTCACTAACAGTGAGAGAATTAAATGGCTAAGAACGCACAATTTATAGAAGCATTGAACAGTATGGCGCTTGAGAACTCAGAAGCCAAGCAGGCACTTTTAGATTTAATGCAGGCTGATCTAAGTGATGGAGAAAACTTTAGAACTAAAGTTGTTGAGCATTATAAAACCTTTGGTTTAGAAGATGATTTTATTCAAGACCATTCCAATGGGGATGATTTCCTGCATTTTGCTGGTTCAGGCGAGAATTATGAAGAAAATAACTTTAGAGCATTACAACGTCTTGCCGCTGAAAAGTATGTTAGTTTACATTTACGCCTGCTTTCCAACGAGGCACTCACTGCGCTAGAAGAGTCAACTGAACCCAATACTACGCTAAATACGCTAGAGCACTACATCCCAGAGTTAGGCAGAGCATACCATTTTCGCGGTGAAGACAATGATCCTCCAGTCTTGACTATTGACGCGTTAGATGGTATTCGGAATCAAGCGGCTGCTTTAAAATCCTCACAACAGCCCGGATTGATGGGTAATCAAGAGGAAGAACAATTTATTGAAAAGTTCGAGGTACTACTCCGTCAACTGGGCAATATAAAAGTCGAACAACACAATGATGTCCAAAGGAGCTTAGGAGCACTAATCCAAGAAGTAACTTCTTTAAGGCACTCCAAATCATCACAAATACCTGAACTTTGTAAGGTGTTAAACGCCACTATCAATTTGTTTGAGTCGAATGATAAGACTCTTGAAGAAAAAGTCGATGAATATAAGCTGTTAGCTCAAACAGTGCAAGGAAATCCAGCTAAGCCCTTACAACAGCTGAGTAATTTAATGTTTGCCTTGGGCATAACAATTCTTATTGCCGGAATTGTGTTAATCCCATTTGCACCCCTTGTTGCTGGAGCAGTAACCGCTGGAGTAGGCGCTGGCTTGATGTTATTTGGTACTTTTTATCATCCAAAACAAACTGGATTGGCAAGAGCTATGAACACGGTTGCTGATCAAATTCCTGAGCCTTTTCAAGAATTAACCGATGCGGACTACGACTCTTATAACATATAATCCTGGTTTAGGACTGCCTATTAAAAATAAATGGTAGTCCTAATGCTTTGCAATTAAGTCTTTAGACATTTCAGTACTAATGGAATTGAGAAAGTGAACAAGTAAAGACGGCCAAGGTTCGACTGGGTATCTAAACTCTTAACAATAAAGGCAGACGGTCTTTCGCAAATAATCGATAATTAAGAATAGGGTTTATGTCTGGCGGTACAAAACAGATAAAGAAATCCGATAAGGGAGACACCAGCTATCCACTTAGAAAAAGCATATAGATTTCTTAAGCCTGGATTGGCTTTTTTCACAATGTTAAACTCATCAATATATACCGTTTCACATGCGCCATCACCCGTGTCATCGCGCGTTGTGCTTGTGCCCCGAGAGCTGCCATTTAAATTGTTTTTATATTCTGCTAATACCCCTTTAAAATGAATGACATCGCCTATTTCAGCTTGTCGTAATGTATTTTTTATTAAATAATTATCGGTTAACAAATGATTATTCGACATAGCATTTGATTGAAACATATCCCCTGTTTTATCGTCTGGCCAATAAGACCAGCATGTCCAGCTATCACTACTGAATTGCATATTTTTATAGATCCCAGAGCTCACATTAGGTTCCCAAATCACACAAAGATCACGGACATTGATAAAGTCTTTCCAGCGCTTATGGTGCCAAATATTGGTGAATCCATCTGCATCACTATAACTGACTACAATGCCTGTGAGTTCGTAATCAAATTTAGGTGTAATCGTATATTGTTGTTTATTTGCCACAACGGAAAAAGGTGTTCTTTCCGTTTTAGATTGTAAAGGAGCTTTCAGTAGCTCTGGATCATATGCAGTTGGATTGGGTAAATTATCTTTATAGTAATAGGTGATCCCCATTAGCAAAATGCTAATGATAAAAACCCATTTAAATAAGCGTTGATAATACAAGTGTTTAACTCTTCCGGACGTATCAATAATGCGATGTATTATTATAATTAAAGCACAATAAAGCAGATAAGAGTAGAAAACTCTCTGCTTAGTGGACTGATTTGCTCAGATCATCTTCTGAGTTGCAAGGTTATCAATCAGGAAAACGGGGCTTTACTACCAGACTTAAGTTTTTTTTGCTTTTAAATTGGTACAAAGCGCTGAGCCAGTTGCAATATCACCAGTATCTTCACTAATATAAACAAAGTCTGCTACCAGTTGCTGGGAGGATTTTAAAGTAAATTTAGTGAACCCACTGGCTTTAGGGGCCGCAACAGAATGAAAGTATTGGACGAAAATATTTTCTTTTTTAGATGGCTTTAACATTCCAACATCTTTTGATCCATCGGCATAGGTAAACTGCGATTCATAGAGTCCTTTTTTATCATGGGCTTTAATCTCAAGCGTTCCTTTAAATGGTTTATTGTTGATATTGGACTCACCTGCACACTGATAGGTTCCAGTAATTTCAGCCTTTGCCAATACTACAGGGCTAAATAACATACCAATCATAATACTTCTAATCCAGATTGAACGATTCACACGCAATCTCCTTTTGTGGGTTTTATAACAAATAAAAGTAGCATTAAGAATCGGTATTTACAATGAGCGAGTAAGATCACATTCTATACCCGTGATCGTTCAAAATGCGACAGGACAAAAAATAAAGGCGCCTAAATACTCGCATTTTGAACGAGCACGGGTATATATCAACACGATGTTTATTATTACTGGAGGTTTTATGCCGCTAAACCAAGGAGAGGCTCAGCAAGCAATCAATATAAAACTAAATGAAATCAAATATATAACAATGATGGGGGACAGCCTATCGGATCGTGGGACGGTTAATCGAGCGTTTTTATTCGGCATCATTCCTATGCGTAAAATTGCTGGGCTAGAACAGCGCTCTCCCGATGGACGATTTACCAATGGTTTGGTATGGGGCGACCATGTGACAGCGAGCATCGCTAGTGACTTTACTATTAAGCGGCTTGAAAAGCGATGTCATTTGCGTGATACCGATATTGCTGATGCAGTCATTATGCGTGATCAGCGAATTTTACGAGCGATTTACGATAGCTATTCTTTAGATGACGATAAATATGTTCGTTACCATAATAAATTATGGGTGCGAAGCTATTGTGAGGGTGGGTTAATGTCGCACGATTATAGTTGGGCGCTTAGTTGGAATCTCAAGCGTTTTTTTTCTCGTTTGATTTTATCAGCACTGGAGGACATGCGGCATAAGCTTTTGCAATATGACAGAAAGCATAATATCTCTTGTAAACAAAAAAGTGAGACATTAATTATAGAATGGTCTGGCGCGAATGATTTGATTACCGTCAATGCTAAACCCACACAGGAAGAAGTGAATCGCGCAATCGCTGCGCGTATGGATAATGTAAAAAAGCTCATTTCAGCGGGTTATCGTAACTTTATTTTGTTCAATCTACCTAACTTATCTTTAACGCCACGTTTTTATAATAAAAGCCAGGCTGAACGAGATGAGGCTGCCCAATGTTCTCATTACTTCAATACGAAATTGCAAGAAGCCTGTGCGGCTTTGGCAAGCGATTATCCCTATTGTTCGATTGATGTGTTTGATGTTAATTCGCAGTTTGAAAAGATTTATCAAAACCCCACTAAGTATTATTTTGAAGAAGAAAAAAAACATCTTGCCTACTCAGACTCACCTGATTTTAACCGACCCTCAAAAGGGATATCACCAGCTCGTGGATATATATATTACGATGATGTACATCCCTCTGCAGATATGCATGCTTTATTAGCGGCTCATTTTTATGAACACTTAGGTAGACAATATACCTTATTAGAGCCTGATAAAATCATTCGCCAAAAAAAACGCGAGTGCACAGAAGAAGAATTATTAACTTGTTTTAGAAGACATTATGAAAGGCGATTACACCAGGATAAACAAGGTTTTTTTAGTTTTTTGAGGCATTCAAATTTGGACTATAAAAACGCATCCTTAGAGACTGTATTAAGACACGCCTTAACTGAGGGTGGAAATCGAACTAAAGCGGTATTAAAAGAGCTCGGGTGGTTAAATGACAAGGAGAAAATAATATTAGACTCCGAACATCTAAAAAATGCCATGGAAGCGGTGCAAGCGGTGGATGAAACACATCGCTCTATGTTGAGTTCATGGATGCGTTAAAGGTTAAAGCTATAGAGTTTTTTTAATCCTCAGTGTCTATAATGAGTTACATTTAACGGGTAGCCCGGATGAGGTAAAACCCAATCCGGGTTGTTAGGTGTTAGCCCAGCCATTTTAAACCAAAATAGGGACCATTGAGTGCAAAATTAGTGTCAGATCCTTGAATAACAGTGTTGTTATCACTGCGTAATACATCAAAGTAATTAAGGAACATATAGCCAACATCTAGGCTCAAAACTCCCTTTGAGTTCGTATAGTCGTATTTAACACCCAGTTTCATTTCCATTTCAGGCACAACCCCAAATCGTTTACCCGTTGTACTTTTATTTAAGATAGCGCTATATTCATCAAACTTAATGTTTCCTGCAAGCATCGCTGCTGCACCATTACCGTACACTGAGAGGCCATCGATTTTTGTCAATCCGTACAATAGGTCAACTCCAAGACGAGGTCCAACACCGTTATATCGCATATAATTAAGACGATACTCGTCAGTAGTCAGTCCGTTAATTGTAAGAATGTTGTTTACTGTGGTTTTTAACTGGGCAAATTGAGCTCCACCATGAAGCCGAATATTTTTATGGTCAATAAAATCAACACGTTGCCCAAGCTCTAGGTTAATGGCATTCCAAGTCGGCTTAATTGTAAGAAAGCTCGATCTTAAGTTGGTTGGGTCATTGCCAAAGTCAACAGAATAGCGATATGTTGCATCGTAAGAATACCAGTTAAGGTTGATATCATTACCCTTATTGAAATGATATGATCCTTCTAATTTGAAACCCCAATTCCATTTGGTTTGTACGGGATTTTCTATATCACGCGTTGAAGTTATTGCGCGATCTGAAGTAAAAGCAAACTCACCGCTGTAAGAAGGACGTAGGTACAATGCTTCTGCACCAAAATCCCAGGCAGTAGCTTCACAAGGAACAGTTACATTATCAGGGGTACATACGGTGCCCATCGTTCCTGCAAACACAGCAAGATTAGCACATTGCAATACAGTAACAGCGATTAGATTCTTTTTAAAATTCATTACGTTATCTCCCTATTCTTTTTGACTTGGTCGGCCGGTGGTTGTTTTTGATTATCAAAATTTACAACGATTTAAATCAAAGCTCCCTGCTACAAGGGTCTAAATCGTGAGCCAAATTGGCTAGTGCCATCTGACATCCTTGAGATATATACCCGTGATCTTTGAAATGCGTAATTTATGCTTTTTCTTTTTCGTCCTGCCACATTTTAAAAAACTCGCAAGGGAATGAGCCATTACTCGCTGTTTAAAATGCGGCAGAACAAAAAATAAAGGCGCCTAAAAATACGTATTTTATACAATTGGGTATAGGTCACCTGATTCGAGCATAAGCGTACCGTAAGTGACGCCTGTGATACAAGTGAAATATTGGACGATCGTGGACTAGGTTTACTGCGATAAAAGAACTGGTTGAGCCTAGAAAGTCTAAAGCGCAAATAAAATTAAAGCATCAACCAAAAAAATGGTTGATGCTCAGATCCTTTTAAATCAGTGCTTGGAAATTTTCTCAAGGGCGTCACCGGTTAACTCATCTTGGCAATGAAGAGCAATATCCCCTAGTGAAACAATTCCGGTTAAATTTTTATCTTTATCAAGTACAATTAATCGTCTTATTTGCTTATCTTTCATGCATTCGGTGGCTTCTTTAATGTCATCGGTTTCATAACAGTAACAAACGCCTTTATGCATGATGTTTTCTACGGGGGTATCCAGCGCTTTTTTATTGGCAACCGCTTCAATCACAATATCCCGATCGGTTAAGGTTCCAACGATTTTGTTAGTGCTTTGGTCGCCAATTGGAATAAATCCTGTATCCAGTTCTCGCATTTTTTTTGCGGCGTCACTTAGAGTTGCTGAAGTAAGCAAGAATCTGGGATTAGGTGTCATAACGTCTTTGACTTGCATGATACTCTCCTTGTATTTTTTAAAGATCACTCGAGGTGAATGATAAACAATTCCTGTACCATAATTATACAAGAAGGAAAGATGTAGGGCAAGAAAACGGCTTGGGATGCTCGATTAGCTGTCTAAACTCACAAATAATAAATGCTTATTTTTTCTTTACTTACGTTCAAAACCGGTTAAATATAGAGGTAAAATTATTTTTTCTAGTGATGAAATGAACTACGACCAAGTTGTTTTGACTATTATTTTAGTGCTCGCGTTGGTTGCGTTTACCACTAATATTGTACGCTATGACGTAGTAGCATCACTTGCTTTATTGCTCACCGTTTTTTTCGGATTGATCCCTGTCAAAAAAACCTTTACTGGTTTTAGCCATAGCGCGGTCATCACGGTTGCAGCCATATTTGTCATTAGCAAAGCCGTTGAGAATTCAGGCGTTTTGTCACAAATAGCAAACTACATTCGCTTAAGAAAAAAGAATATTCCAAAACAGAATCTAGCGCTTTGTTCGATGGTTGTGGGGCTTTCTGCCTTTATTAACAACGTCGGTGCCGTGGCATTAATGATTCCGATTACGTTAAAAATTGCAAGAATTAAAAACATCCCTCGCCAGCAGATGCTCATGCCCTTAGCGTTTAGTTCTTTGATAGGGGGCCTAATTACACTAATTGGAACGCCGCCCAACATTATTATTTCTGATTATCGTAAACGATATATTGGAGAAGCTTATTACTTTTTTGATTTTGCTCCGGTTGGCTTGGGCCTGGCAATTGTTGGGGTGCTGTTTATCGCGTATTGGGGCTGGAAGCTGATTCCTCTTCCTAAGGGTAAGGAGGAACAAAAACCAACTGAGAAATTCACAGTAGAACTTAAGGTTAAACCCAATTCTTCATTAATTAATAAAAAAGTGGCGTCGATGTTGAATGATTATGAAGACAAAATTGAATTATTGGCCATGGTACGAGCTGAAGAAGTTATTCGTGAAAACATGGGTTTTTATACAGTTTACCCTGGCGATTCATTTATTTTAGAAACTGATAAATGGACGGTGAATGAGTTAATCGATCAATATAAACTTAGTGCTGAATACAGGCCTGAGATTAAAAATTCAAAGACAAAGCCTCACTTTTTATCTGAAATTACCGTATTGCCACAATCTCCATTACTTAAAAAACCTATTGAAGCATTAAAACTTCCAGAAAGCTATGGCATTGAAATTATTGCCGTAGCACGAAGAAATACGACCGTTACAGAACGAATTAAAGAGCTTAAGCTCAAACCCGGGGATGCTTTATTAGTAAAATCAGAGTTTAAAATATCTCCAGACATATTAGAAGCGCTAAATGGTGTTTTTTTAGACCAAAAGCATGTTAGGCCATTTTCAAAAAAAGCCAGCATAAAAGTCATTACGATTTTTGCCATAGCGCTTTTGGCTATTATTTTCAATTTGGTACGTGTGGATGTGGCCTTTTTTGCAGCGGCCGTCTTAACGGTGATAACGGGCTGTTTAAGTTTGGAAAGAGCGTATCGCAGTATTAATTTGCCGATAATTGTGCTTATCGGAACGTTAATTCCGGTGGGTGAAGCAATGGAATCGACGGGTACTGCCAAGTTGCTCGGAACGACATTATATTATTACGGTCAAACGATGCCGCTAGGCATCAACCTTTTTTTGTTAATCCTGGTGGCTATGATTTTGTCTAATCTCATTAACAACGCCGCAGTTGCATTGATTTTTGCGCCCATCGCTTTGCAAATGGCTGCAGATTGGAGCGCTTCGGCCGATCCATTTTTAATGGGGGTGGCAATTGGCTCTTCCTGCACCTTCTTAACCCCAGTCGGCCATCAGTCCAATACCCTTATCCTAGGCCCCGGTAATTATCGATTTTCCGATTATTGGCTTATGGGCCTACCGCTTACCGTTATCATCGCGTCAATAGGAACTTTACTCATCATGCTCTTCTGGCCGTTTTATTAACTAAACACTGGATCAAAGGTAATTTTTGCAAAGCACTTTAATGATACAAGATTCTCTATTAGCAGCAAACCATAAGCTTTTAAACCTCTGTACATGACAGGTTTTTTTGTCATGTACAGAGCTTTTAAACCTTAAGCATTTATCCTGCTCATTATGTTGGCTTTTTGGGTGGCAGTCGACTCAACTGGATTTAAATGGGTTCGTCGAATCCTTTAACGATGCTTTTGATTACAGAATCGACCGACATCATTTTAGTAAAGTAATCCCGCATCCAGGCGTTAAACCCAGAGCTTACAAACATCATTTTTGCAAGGCGCCTAGAATCATTTTGTGCGCCTTCAACCCGTTTTTTACGTCGTTTTTCAAATAGATTTAACGCATGAGGAATAAATTCCGCACCCGTTCTTGACAAAATGTCATTAAACGCTGCAGCAGATTCCAGAGCCATTGAGGCTCCGACACCTGCCGTAGGCAAAAATGCGGCAGCAGAATCCCCAAGCAATACAACTCGACCTTTATGCCATTTCAAAGCGCGTTGATCTTTAAGCGACCAAAAGAAAACAGGATGATCGTCAGGGGGCAGATCCTTTAAAAATTCAGGATGAATGCTAAATATGGATTCAAAATGGTTGTTGAGGTATTGTTTTCGACTTTGTCCTTGCAAAGCATCCTCAGATGAAGGATGATTCACGGCTGCAATTAGTCCAACTTTATCGCGAACAGGATAACCACCAAAGAAAGTCCCTTTGCCCCAATATTCGCGGATGGTATGTCTTGGAAGCGTGTCTAGATCTGACCACCAAACCCAGCCGCCCCAGCCAGTACTGAAGTAATGATATTCATCTTCGTTTAAGATTAAATCACGAATTGCTGAGTGAAGGCCGTCAGCACCAACCACTAAATCAAACATACCATTGCTTTGGTCTGAAAATTGAATTTCCACTTCGTTCTTGTGCTGCAGAAGTGTGGAGACTTGCATATTAAAACGTATCTCTAAGTCTTTGCAGGCTTGGTAAAGAAGATTTAAAAGCTCATAGCGGGTGATCAGTTGATAGGGTCCATATCGTTCGACAATGGGTTGGAATGAAAAGTCTTTGAGTTTTTCGCCTGCGATGTTATACGCCTCATAGTTTTTTCCTGGAGCAGACACTTCAAGGTATTGATCATAGACCTTTAGCGCTCGTAATACACTGGCCCCAGTGGGGTAGAGTCCAAGCATATAACCCACATCCCCAATTGATGCTGCTTTCTCAATGACGGTAGGGTTTAACCCTCGCTGTTTAAGCAGCCCTGCGAGTGTTAAACCAGCAATCCCTGCTCCTACAATCAGCACCCTCATGGTGTACTCCTGTACAATCACTTGATTTATTAACTAATATAGCTGATTTTATAAGAAAATTTAATCTATCAAATGAGGGTTTTAAATGACGAACAGGACTTGTATGAAATGCTTGATATCCGGGAGAGTACAAGGTGTCTGGTTTAGAGCCTCAGCGCAAGAAGAGGCTGAAACGTTAGGAATCGTTGGTATAGCTCGGAATTTGGCTGATGGTCGTGTTGAAGTTCAAGCTTGTGGCAATGAGTCGCAACTTGAGAAATTTTATGAGTGGCTACAGCATGGGCCGAAGTTAGCGCAAGTAGAGGATATTATCCGTGAAAGCATGCCGTGGAAAAATTATGATGGGTTTAAGACAGAATAACCCTTTTGGATTTAGACTTGAATAAGGAAAGTGAATGGTTGAAATGAATGCTTATGAAACAGCACGCGAACAATTTAAAACATGGGAAAAGCAGCTTAAAGAAAACATTCTACGACCTGAATCGAATTTAATGCATACCTATTGTTTTTATTTGTCAGAGGACACTCATTTTTTAAATGCGCTGCAAACCTTTGCGAGCCAAGTTGCTAAAGAACTTGAGCCGATTGTGCGTGAAAACAATCAGGATGAACACCTCCCAAGGCTACAGCAATACGATGCAATTGGTGAGCGTAAAGATGTGGTGAATCATAATCCTTTGTACGTAAAAGCAGGGGATATTATTTATGGATCTGGATTAATGGGGTACTTAAATAAGCCAGGTCAGATGCTTAAAACATTAAGCTTATTTATACTTTCTTCTCATGCAGGCGAAGCAGGTCATAATTGCCCAATAGCATGCTCTGCTGGGGTGATGAGGATATTAAATCATCATTCCGACTTAAAAGAAAATGACGAATGGGTTGAAAAACTATCACTACCTTCTTTTCGTGAAAACTTTACCGGCGCGCAATTTTTAACCGAAATTCAAGGAGGCTCCGATGTGGGCGCAAATGCATCCTATGCCTATCAGGATGAAGAAGGTCATTGGCGAATCACCGGTGAAAAATGGTTTTGTTCTAATGCGAATGCCGAGCTTATCTTAATGACGGCGCGTTTTGATCAAACCATAGCAGGTACAAAAGGTCTTGGCTTGTTTTTAGTGCCGCAAACGTTGCCGAATGGTAGCCCGAACCATTATCGAATCCGACGGTTAAAACAAAAATTTGGCACGCGCTCAATGGCAACCGCTGAAGTTGATTTTGAGCACGCATTGACTTACCCCATGGGGAAATTGGAACAAGGCATTAATCTTGTCATGGAAAATGTGCTGCATTTATCGCGTATTTTCAATGCCTTTTCTGTGTTGGGAATGGCACGTCGAGCGTATCAAATTGCTTATTATTATGCACTTAATCGCCAAGCGTTTGAGCATAAAATTATTGATTACCCTTTAGTTAAAGAATCTCTTGCCACGATTAAAGCGGATATCACAGCAATGATTGCCAGTGTATTTCACATGGCATGCTTACAGGATGATTTCGATTCTTCTTCAACGTCCCAGCAGAGCCAAGAAAAACAATTGTTGTTACGAACCCTCGCGAACATCAATAAGTATTTTACCGCGAAATATTCGGTTGAAAACATACATCACTGCTTGGATGTGTTAGCGGGTAATGGCACGATCGAGAGTTTTTCTTCATTACCAAGATTGCTTAGAGATTGCATCGTTTGTGAAAACTGGGAAGGCACGCATTTCGTGTTATGGATGCAGGTGTTAAAAGATATACATCGATTTCATGTGGATGATATTTTCTTATCGCATCTACGCGCATTAAGCGTGCAACAACCCAAAGATTCGTCCTATAAAAGTGTTTTTGAAGGTAAAATACAAGCGTTAGAACAATCACTTGCGCATTTAAAATCATTACCCCTTGAAGAACAGACGTTGACTTTTAAAGCTATTGTAGAGAGCATGGCAACCTTATTAGCAGCCTTATCTCTGGCACGGGAAGTGCAGGATGAATCGGCTCCTTCTGAAAAGAAAGCTTGCTTAGAGCTTTTTGTGCAACGATATTTAATTCAAGAAACATTAACCTTTGAAAGGCATATGAATCTGATCAATAGAGTTCTCTTACTATACTGACCTTGGCTTGCCATAATATACCCAAGATAAAAGACGTTCATCATATATCTTTAAGGTGCATGAGGATGGACGTTAGTATCCTTACTGATTGGAATTCAAGAGAATAACCTCAACCATATTGGGCATGAAATTGTTCTAATAATTCTAAGGAAAAGGGTGTGGCTATACTCTTGGCTTGAGCTAATTTAATTAGCTGTACATTCAAATAGGGGAGTTCTGTACGCCGACCATTCATAGTATCCATATACATGGATGAATAATTACCGTCTGTTTTTTGAATGACTTCAATGATGGTGTTAAATAGCGATTCTTGTGTCATTTCAACACCATATGCATTAAGCACCACAGTGATTTCCTGAGTATTTCTGCGGATCTCATCCAGTCGCTGCAGTAAATCTCCATTTTTGCATTGATAAAGCGCTGTAAAAATATTGATGGCACAATTTAGAGCAAATTTTTTCCACATTAAGGGATAGATATCATTCTGCCAGAGCGTATTTAGTTTCGTTTGCTCAAAGGTCGTCTTAAGATGTTCAACTTCTGCTGGAAAAAAATGCCCATTTAGAATGCCTAATTGCAGTGTTCCATCTAGAAACGCTCGAACTCTAAAAGAACGTTCTGCGTAAGCCCCTATAGTGCTGATGCCTACAACAATTCTAAGATTAGGTAAAATAGCTTTAATCTCTTCGACTACTCCAAGACCATTATGAATTAGAACCACCATCGCACTGTCTGCGAGGAATGGTTTAAGGTTTTGGATGAGGGGAGCAATATCAAATGCTTTGCAACAAACGACTAGTTGATGTATGGAGGATTCTTCAAGATTCGAGGGTATTTTTGCGTTCGGCATACAGTAATATTGGTTTTCATTGGTACTAAGATGTAGTCCGTTATAGCCATCGAGCTGGGCTTGATTTTTAAGGAGTAGGCTAACGGATTGTCCACTTTGATGCATCATGGTGGCCATTAGAGTGCCTATAGCTCCAATACCAGCGACCCACCAGATATTTTGCTTGCCCATATATTTAGTTACCAAATTCAAAACAGCAATTCTATCGCGCCGTTAGCAAAATACAATAAGAACAAAAACAGCTTGGAAAAAGGATAGGCAGTGCAGTTATCCGCATGAAATCAGTATTTAAAGGAAATACACACAGATTTATCCACAGATTTTGTGGATAACGAATAAAGTGAGCCACGGTGGAAAATAGTAAAATAAATAAATGGGTGCGTGGATTTTAGGGAGAGAAGACTATTAATATTTCGAATAAAAAAGGATTGGTAAATTAAAGTTATCCACAATTGTATTTAGTGGTTTTTTTAGATAATAGGTATCTTATCTAAAAAAAAATAAAAAAGAAATGCTTTAAGAAGAAAATATTTGATAGTTGAGCAATCTCCTTCTTGCTCGCTTTAAAAGTTTTCGGAATAAGTATTTTTTACTCGCTAAATTTTCTTAAAACGCGTCCCTAAACGGACTCAATGCGATAGACGGATTTGGCGTTATGAAAAAAATTATGCTTGTTCTGATTGGATAGTTGATTCAATAGGGTTTGATAAAAATCCAAATGTTATGAACACTGGTAAAAGCTCCATCGGTTGGTAATTGATTCTTACGAAGCAGAGATTAGGAGCAAAGTGCTCTAACTAAGGTATCTACGTACCGAATAAGTTGGGCCGCTAATAATCGTTTAAAAATGACAGCAGCACTGCTATGACAAAGATTAACAGGTTATTTCCAACGGGTAACCACATTGACGTCAATATTGAAGAGATCGAGTACTCTTCCAACGCTATGGTTAATCAAATCATCCAGCGATAGGGGTTTATTGTAAAAAGCGGGCACTGGAGGGGCAATAATACCGCCCATTTGGGTGATTTTAAGCATATTTTCAAGATGCGCGGCATTAAGAGGTGACTCACGAACCATGAGAACTAACTTACGACGTTCTTTTAGGATAACATCAGCCGCACGCGTCAGTGCGTTGCCCCCAAATCCATGAGCAATTTCCGCTAAGGTATGCATAGAACAGGGTGCGACGATCATACCAAGCGTCGTATAAGAACCGCTGGCAATGGAGCAACCCACATCATGGATATGATGATGACGGTCAGCTAGTTTACTTAACTCATCAGCACTCATGTCTACTTCATATTGTCGAACTTGGTGAGCTGCTTTAGTAACAATTAAGTGTGTTTCAATCGGTAGGGGACGAAGTAATTCTAGTAGCCGAATGCCGTATTGAATTCCACTTGCACCAGTGATGCCAATAATAATACGCTGTTTAGGTTCGATTGATGTCATTAGGGTCGCTATTTTGTGTAACTTATTCTGCCATTATAAATCATTGTATTAAACTATACCCGTTCGCATTTTAAAAAATTCGCAAGGGAATAATGAGCCATTACTCGCATTTTTAAAATGCGACAGGACAAAAAATAAAGACGCCTAAAAACACGAATTTTGAACGATCACGGCTATATTCCTAAATTGTTTGTAAAGTAAAAGTTCACTTAGTATAATGCGCCGACTTTATCAGAGATCAAGCTGAGGAAAAATGAAAAATAAGAGTTTAATGGTTGGGGCAATTTTGACTACTATCAGCCTGTATAGCTATGCAGAATCAAATAACTGTGAAAATTTCAATGTGCTCATTACTAATAACACCAATCATACCTGTAAATTATTAAGACATTCATTAAACTCAGGATATTATAAATATACCTCCAGCGTACCAGCTTTTATCCCAGCGAATACAACCACATACCCCATTACTTTGACGCAAGGCATGATGGGTCCGGAACTGATTTTATCATATGAATGCGGAGATAGAAAAATAATTACCCTAAGAAGCAAACAAAATCTTTGTTTTTTCCATGCCGGAGATGTACAGGGTCAAGTGCTTGAATTGCATCATTTAAATGCAGACTATACTGGCCATGTGGGTAGTTTTTTCTGGTCACAACATGGTACATTGCAATGGATAATTACGGATTAAAAAACTTAGGAGAGGTTGCCTAGGAGAATGCTAGCCAGTAAGGCAAAAGGAACCCTTTATACTGGCGTTGCCAATAATCTTGTACAATGAATATATACCCGTGATCGTTCAAAATGCGTGATTTATGCGGCTTCTTTTTCGCCCTGCGGCATTTTAAAAAACTCGCAAAGGAATGAGCCATTACTAGTTTTTTAAAATTCGACAGGACAAACAATAAGGCGCCTAAAAACTTGAATTTTGAACGATCATGGGTATACCAGCACAAGGAAGGTTTGGCCGAAGGATTTAAAAACTAACGCGTAAATTCTTATTTTGAAAAAAAGCTCCCTTTTTCTAAGCTGATATCCAAAATACTTCAAAATGCAACGGTTATGCGGATACTTTTCCCACCCAAGCGTTGAGAAAAAGTTCGCGATAGGGCGGGTTGTTAGTCGCTTTCCTGAATCCTTAGGCAAATAAATTATATTGCCTAAAATATCGCATTTTGAAGTATCTTTCCTATAGTTTTAGTATTAGTTAATAAAATGATATTCTGAATTATTATTCCAAGGACGACCACATATGAATATGAGCACCATTAAAAGAAGCGTTGCTTCCTTCTTATTTGTTTTGCTTGCTTTGGTTCCAACGGTTCTCTACAGCGTTTCTTTAAAAGAGGATCTCGATTCGCTAATTTCTATTGAATTACCACAAGCTTCTGTTGGTGTTGTGGTTAAAGATATTGAGACTGGGCGATCTATTTATGAACAAAATCCTAATAAACTATTAAGCCCTGCCAGCGGTATGAAACTCTTTACAGCTGCCGCATCTTTGTATCGGTTCGGTCCAGAATATCATTATAAAACCTCGCTGTTAAAAGATGATCGCAATATCTATCTGCGTTTTACTGGCGATCCCTCACTTTCAAAAGAAGATCTCATTCGATTGATACAAGCACTAAAAGAGCATTCCATTCAATCGATTAAAGGAAATATTGTCGTTGATGATTCAAGATTTAAACCACCTTATTACGCTGCCGGCATTAATTATGACGATTTGGGTTGGTATTATGTTGCGCCTTCTTCAGCAGTCATTTTGAATGAGAATAAAGAAACGTTTGACTTTATCAGCCCCAAAAAAATTGGGGAACAGGTAACCATTAAAACTAAGAATTCCAATCCGCCTGTTAAACTGATTAATAATTTAATTTCAGTTAGTCATGCCGAGGAACGTAATCACTGCAATTTTAATATCGATATTAAGCCAGATAATACTCTGAGACTTTATGGGTGTTTACCGCAATATAAAGAACCCCGTCGCTTGGCGTTAGCCATTCCTGAACCTGTGCTCTATGCTAAAGCGATCATTGAACAGGCATTAAACGCAAACGGAATTAAATTAGAAGGGCGAATTATTACCGGTAAAACTCCAGATAGCGCAACACTCCTCGCTAACCATCAATCCCCTGAGCTGATTAAGTTAGTGGGGCATATGTTAAAAGAATCAGACAATGTATATGCAGATAGTTTAACGAAATTGCTCGGATATTCTTTAACTCGCGAAGGAACGTATAAGCAAGGGGCTTATGCTATTAAACAAATAATCGCTAAGCATACCAGTCTGGATACAAAAAAGATGGATATCTCAGATGGGCAAGGTACGCGGTATAATCTCATTACACCGGCTCAAATGGTGGTTTTATTAACAGATTTATACAATGATAAGTCTATTTGGCCTTACTTATCCGAGGCGCTTCCAAGAATGGGACAATCCGGCTCACTTCAAGCGCGAATGAAGGCAACCGATCTTGAAAACAAAGTGCTAGCTAAAACGGGGACCATGCATGATATGTCCTCATTATCAGGCTATTTGATTACCCCATCAGGGAAGCATTTAGCGTTCTCGATTATTATTAACAATGTCCATTTATCCATCGGTAAAGCAAAACAGTTAGAAGAAAAGATGTTGCTTACTTTGTTAAAGCATATTAATTAATGTTTATTTAGATGGCTCGAAAATCGAGAAAGGTAGGGAATAAATCGATCCAGAACAACCCACTTGGCTTGACTTGTTAAGGCCATCTCTGAGTCTGTTAATTGGTTAAGTAGGGATTAGGTAGTGCGAAGGAAAACTTTCTGGTGGACTGGAAAATCTATGGTCAATGAGCTAACTCACTGAGTTTATCAGATCTTAATGGGATACACACAGGCTTATCCACAGAATTTGTGGATAAGCCAAATGAGTGGTTAAGCAATTAAAAGTGCTGCAACCCTTTACGAGCATTGGTGTGTTGAGGAAAAATACTGTAAAGTCAATATAAAATTACCACTTGCTTAAAAAAAATATCCACAACGTTTTCAGAGCAGATCGGTAATCAAATTACTAGCTCCTAGACGAAACCAATCATTCGAAATAGAGCGATTTAAAACACACTCAGCAAGGTGAATATATTCTAAAGCCTGGGCCTTTGTTTTTATTCCACCTGAGGCTTTAAACCCACAGAGAAGTTCGGAGTCTTTTATGGCTTGCAACATAGCAAAAGCGGATTCTATGGTTGCACCGACAGCAATCTTACCTGTTGAAGTTTTAATAAAATCGCAACCCTGGCGAATTACTTCTCGACTTAAGGTATAAATATATTCGGCTGAGGGTAGTGCGCCTGTTTCTAAAATTACCTTAAAGGTGATGTTGTGTTGTTTGCATAATTGATAGTTGCGTTTACAAAGTGATAACGCTAATTCCTTATTTCCATTAACATAGTTTTGATAAGGGAACACATAATCAATTTCATCGATTTTGTATTGATTAATTACCTGTAATATAGATTGTTCTACTTCATTTTGTGGGTTATTTCCAGTTGGGAAGTTAATTACCGTCGCTGTTTTGAAAGGACGAGGGTATGAAAGACTTGATAGATGATTCGGCAAAATGCATATGGAGGCTACATCTAAGTTTGATCCAGTGTGTTGCAAGTGAAGAATATCTTCTTCAGTCGCAGTATTTGAGAGTAATGTTAAATCAATTAATTGTAGGATTTCTTGATTGCTAACCGTTCTTAGAGTGCGATTAGCAATCAATTGATTCGTTTGCTCAAGTTGTTCGGATAAATTCATGCTAGCTCAGCGACAAACTGTTTTACTAGCAAGTTCAATTTTTCAGCGGCCTGAGTTGCCATTAGCACTACGGCATCATGGCTGTGACTGGTTTTGGCAAGGCCAGTTGCATAGTTGGTGATGGTGGCAATCACGGCAACCTTCATGCCACAATGATTAGCCACTAAAACCTCAGGAACGGTAGACATACCAACAGCGTCAGCGCCTAAAATCCGAAAAGCCTTAATTTCAGCCGCAGTTTCATAGTTTGGCCCCAAAACAGAGATGTATACCCCTTGATGTAAATTAATATTTTCCTTATGGGCTATTCGAAGCAGTTTTTCTCTTAAATAAGCATCATAAGCATTATCTAACGGAAAAAATCTAGGGCCAAAATCATCTTCATTGGGACCAACGAGTGGATTACCTGGCTGTAAATTAATATGATCATTTATGAGCATCAATTCCCCAGGTCCAACGTCTTCTCGTAATGATCCGGAGGCGTTGGTTGCTAAAAAATAATTACATCCAAGCACTTTTAACGTCCGAATGTACGTTTTAACGGCTTCAAAGCTACGTTCACCCTCATAACTATGGGAGCGACCTTGTAAACAGACAACTCCAACGCCATATAAGTAGCCCAATACGAGATTACCACCATGACCGTGAACAGTAGGTTTTGGAAATCCGGGCAATTCGCTGTAACTGATTATTATTGAATCTTCAAGTTGCTCAGCAAAGCTTCCTAAACCAGAGCCCAACACAATACCAATGCTTGGGCTAAATAAGGGAAATCGCTTTTGAATAAGTTCAGCAGCCAAATAGGGATTGGATATGGTTTCAGTCATTGTTACTTCCAGAACTAGGTTTAAATGTAAACGCTAAAGGCAGTAGCTCACTGACTGCTAACGTTTTTAAGATTCGATTGTGATCGCATAAATGTACTTTTGTATCTTCGGTTGCAAATTCGAGGATGCGTTGTCGACAAGCTCCACAGGGCGCACATAACGTGTTTTCGCCATTCATTAAGACCACATCTTGAATAGTGCTTTTCCCACTCGCAATTAGCTGGGCGATAGCCGATGTTTCAGCACACGTTGTTAAGCTGTATGAACAGTTTTCAACGTTTACCCCTGTGTATAAAGATCCATCAGGGCTACTTAGACAGCAGGCCACTTGAAAGTTCGAATAGGGGGAGTAAGCGTTGTTTAGAGCATCACGAGCTTTTTTAATCATCAAGGAAAGTTTATTATTCATGTTTTTATCCTTAGCGCATAGCGAACTATACCCATTATGAATAAAACGAACAAGGATTTTTATTTTATCTTAACGCTTGAGTTTGATCATTTGTTAAATCGGTTGCAGGCCTGGGGATTCTAATAGGTGTCCGCCATAAGGAACTCTGGGAATTTGTCTCAGTCAGTTCAACGGTTAACCTCTGTTCAGGTTGAACACCCATTTTTGAGGAGATTTCAGAATAAGTCGTTGAAGGCAGCACATCTGGCTCAAAATGAGTAAAGATACTTTGCTTCCAGTAATAAAAGGCTAAGAGGGTTAAAGCATTTCCATAGAGGGCGGATAAAACAAAGGTAATGAGTGCGGCTGGTGGAAAAAGAACGGCAATGGTGGTTGTGATGGCAGTGATAAGGCTAACACCGAGAGCTGTAAATGTGTATCTTAGATACATGGCCTGCCGTTCGGATGAGAAGTTTTCCTCATAAGCAGGGGGGTGTTTGTAACGATGATATTCACTGATGGCCCAGAGAGCATTACTCAGAGTAAACAGCCACACTGAAACGAGAATCAGCGCGGGATTAACTAAGCATAATATTGTGGAAAATAAGCCTATAAAGGAAGCCAGTTGATACTGTTCTTTAAATTCTGTAAATCCATACCAACGATCACGTTTTCGAGGGTGATCAGGATAAAATATTGTGGCTGCATACCAGGCCATATATCCAATTGAGTAAGCCAATAATGACATAAGATCAAGGATTGGCCTCAGAGCTAATAATGGAATGTATCTTAGTTTTGAAAGAAATAAGCCGCCAAGAAATAAATTTCCACTTATCTTATTTAAAAATACAGCCTTTTTATTCAAAGCGAGACTCCTTTAATTGAGCGTTCATCATTTCAGAAAAACAATCCAAATTCAATATTTCTGGCTTGACAGATTTAATAAGTCAGCCAAGTAGGCGGAAGATAGAATTTTGGTTGCGATCACGGGTATATCTGTTCGAGAGATCTTGTTTGAAGAGTACGTTCAAGTTGGTAATTACTCTGGGTTAAGCAGGGCTGTCCCATCAAAATCACGTCTTTGCGAACGAAGTGAAGCAATCCAGGCCGATGTGCATTAAAAAACATCGAACTGGATTGCTTCGCCATGGCTTGCAACGACGAGTTTTGAGTTAGAAAGGGTCAACTATGCTTATAAGTACACATAAATTTATGGTGGGACAGCCGTGCTGGGTTAAGCGACTACCTAGACTTACCGTTTCATCTATGATGAAATCCGATAGACGGGTTAGTTTTCAATCCATAAAGGGTGGCTACTATGAGACGATTAATATTTCCTGTGATTTTAAGTTTGATTCCCTCCGTGGTTTTGGCCGATAGCGCTTGTGGCTACCTGCGTGTTTCGATTCAAAATTACAGTGGCGGGGCTTGTAAGCTCAAAGCCGCCAATTTTATGAGTGGAACCTTGGCTTCAGGTCAAGTTCCAAAACTTATTTCTAACGGTGAAACCACACCGAGCTTTCAAATGCAACAAGGCTATTTGTCTGGCCCCGCGGCCCAATTAGTCTACACCTGCAATAATAAATCTGTTTCATTAATTTCTAAGCAACATCTTTGCTTTTTAGCTGCAGGGAATGTAACTGGGGAAGTTTATACGATGAATAACCTTCATGCAAAGTATGTCTCTTCTCAGGGAAGTTATTGGTCTGCTCAGCCTGGAGCTATCTTTTGGACCATTCTTTAGAATGGCTGAAGTCTTATCGCGTTGGTCATAGTGTTCGCCTGGTTTTGAGGATGCTGCGGTCAAACCCGCAGCCATGATGAAGGGAGCCCAGGCCATGATTAAGGTCTTAAGCCTCTCGGCATTAATGCGATCGAGGGGATAAATTCCTTCGCTTTAATTGGGCTAAATTAAGCGGTTTCTGCTTTATGCATCGATTGCGCAGTAAGTAGCTCTTCAAAATTTGAAATCACATTATCTGCGCCGTTTAATTCGTGCTTATTATGGGTTGTAGCCAGTGCTGTTACTTTTAAGCCAGCTTTTTTTGCGGCGTCTATCCCATAAGGAGAGTCTTCAAAAGCTTGACAATGCTTCGGCGATACACCAAGTCGATTTATTGTAAGTAGATATCCTTCTGGTGAAGGCTTTCCGTACTGAACCTCTTCAGAAGTGACTATTACATCAAAGTAATGGGTTAGATTGCCTGATTTAAATCGTTCGAGCACTGGAAGGAGCTCTGTTTTGGTGGAGCCAGTGCAGATGGCTATTTTTATGCTCTTTTGATGAAGGTTTGTAATAAATTGTTCTACGCCTGGAATAAAGGGTAACTTATTTCGGCTATTAATTAGATATGCATAACTTTCAATTTTTTTATCGATGAGGGAATTGATTTCTTTCGGAGAAAGATAGTGGCCTTGACTCATAAGTAATTGGGGAAACATTTCTTTATCAGATAACCCTAAGTAGTCTGCCATATATTCAGAATAAGTTATTGATAAACCCAATGTCTTTAAGGACATACAGCAAGCTTCATAGTGGAGCGGTTCACTGTCTAAAATAACTCCATCAAAGTCAAATATTACCGCTTCAAGCATAGTATTCTTAGTGTGTCAGTATCTCAAAATAGACGCTTATAGTACTCTTTCATTATATCATTTAAAAGAAATATTTCAGGAAGTTAATGATTTATCGATTCAATTATGAAGTTAAAAATTTAAATTTACAGCTGACCAGGTTTGCAATAATAAAATAATTGTAATGATTCCAGAACCATAAAGAAACCAACGATAATTTGCTAAACCCGCGACCGGCAATTCCTCTCTGAACACGTTTAATAAAACCGACCCGGCTAAAAAAGCAACCATGAATGCAGCAACGACTACATTGACAGGATCAAAAATGACTGAAAATAGCCAGCCTAGAAATAAAAAACTGATTAAAATAAATCGACCAAGGTGATTAAATAAGTTTCTATAAAGACGTGAAAATTTGCGATCGGTAAGAACAAAATGTAAGGCCATGGAAAAAGTAAAGAGAATAGTCGCACTAAGGCTTTCCTGAACTCGCAATGACATGGTGTATGTGATTAAAAAGTTATAAAGACAAAACATTCCAAGATGAAGCCCGTATACGAGCCAATAATTTTGCTCCGCCTGTTGATATCGCTCTGCGGTTAGTTCAAGACCGTAATAAACAAGAAAACCAATTAATGCGACGATATAAATGGTTAATTCAGTAAATGGGGTTAACCAATCTTGATTCACGAGAAATCGACCTATAGGCTCATTGTATTCCACTAATTCGGGCAACATGTGTAAAAACACATAAGCAACGGCCGTACCGCCTGCAAAGGAGACAAATATTTTTCCTCGCCCCGGAAGGTGGTCGGCAAACCAAGGGCTTAAGTAATGAAATAACATTAGGATGAGGGTTGCGGTTAATGCAATCCATAAATGAAGTTGACTAATCCATATCATGGTTTTGTGTCCTAATTAAACGTCCAACCTATAGAAAAACTTGCTTCGTAATTAAGTTTATCTTCAAAACTTACCCATTTTTGATACGCTGGTATTGCAACACCAAACTGAAGGTACAGGTGTTCCGTGGCATAAATTAAGGAGGGGGAGACGAAGATAATGTTGTTACCTGAGTTGGGTTTTACAAACTCTCTGGCTGCATCAAAGCCAAAATACATTCCGTTGACTTCAACCAGCGCAAACCAATAATAACGATCTGAGACACTATAGAGATTTCTACCAATACCAGCATCGTAATAATAAATAAGATTCAAATCGGATTGATTGTTTGGAGGAATCCAGGTAATGCCTGGAGAGATAAATCCATACCAATCCACATACATGCGTGCAAAGGTTCCGCCCATAAAAACTGAAGCAGCGCCAAGTCCTGTGCTGGGCTCCTTTTTGGCAGAACCAGTAGGGACTGTGCCAGCTACAACCACAGTCGCTTGATCGGTATATCGGCGATTAGACCCATTATAAAAGGCGTATTCAAATTGAACATCGGTGTCGGATGGCCCATAGGAACGTGATGGCTTTTGGTAGTACAGTACCGCAATAGGGGTATTGATTAGCATGGTGAGGTTATCAGTAATTCCATAAACGTAAAGGGGTGAAATGGTCCACTGATATTGCTGAAACCCGTTTAAATAGGAGGGGTTTAAAAACAACTGAGATTGGTTGCGATCAATTGTGAATTGACCAAATGCAAACAGCGGTCCTGGTTGCTGCGAGCCTTGGACTGAATAGTTGCCAATATTGGGGGGTTGAATTACAGTGTTGGACGACTGTTCTACCGTTTCTGATGCATAAGAACTAGAACCATAAATCAGCAAGGGTAATAACATTATGGCTTGTAAAGCCCTTATGCAGTGAATTGGCATGGATGATTAAAACTAATGAATAGCACGATACATAAAAGATTACACAAGAATTCAATATAAAGCGAGACAGAACCAAGCTGGATTATGAGCTTCTCAAGCATGTGCCGCACTATGGAGCGTTTTAAATTCCGCACACTCATCTATTAGAACAAATTTCTCTTGCGTTGGGTCATAAGCGTGTAATTCCCCGGTTCCAATATGATAAACGAAGCCATGAATTTTTATTGAACCGGCTTCTAGCGCCTCTTTTACACGAGGGTGAGTTTTTAAATGTTCAATTTGTAGTAGAACGTTCTCTTCAATCGCTTTTTGGAGTTTCTGGCGAGGATCACGAATGTCTTTAATCTTCTCTAACACGGGAGATGCGTGCTTTAAATATTGTCTAATTATAGGTGAGTCCTCTACCATTTCCGGGTTAATTAATGCCTTCATCGCACCACAATCTGTATGACCACAGACAATTATTTCTCCAACCTCAAGGTACTTTAAAGCATATTCGATAGTGACTTTTATCTCGGCTTCTGTCGGTTCTGGTGAAATAATGTTCCCAACATTGCGATGAATAAATAGCTCTCCTGGTTTGGTCTCGGTAAATTGACTCGGAACGACTCTTGAATCACAGCATGTCAAAAGCCACGCATTAGGGTTTTGTCCTTCTTCCAGAGATTTGAAAAAACGACATTTTTCTGGCGATTTAATTGATTCACGAAATTTAGTATTTCCTTGGCCTGCACGATACATGGTTATTCCCCTCGTCTAAATTCTAGAAAAATTAAGCAAAATAGGCACTTCTTGAATTCTTAGTTCACATTGTCTGTACTTGCCTGTGTTCAACATCTTCATCATCACTATCATCGCTGGAATTAGAAAAGCGATGACGAAACACGGGTGGATGATGAGGTGCATTCATTGTATTGGCAGCGATTGATTCCGCTCTAGATTGAATATCAAATTCATTATGAATGTCTTTTAAATCGTTACATACTAATTTAATGCTTGATTTTAACGAGTTGAGTTTATGTAATTCAGTCGCATTTCTGACCGCTTCCACCGCAACAACAATAGCTAGGACGGTAGCAATCCCTAAAATGCTTAAACCAAGCACCGGAAGCGCAGAAAACCCACTAATCACCCCCAGCCCTGAGAGCAACCCCATAAATCCAGCTGAACATCCAGCAATTGAGCCAAACGCTCCTGCAAAGGCGACAAAACCGGTTTTAAAACTACTTGAAAACGGCAAAGGACTTAAGGGTATCTCTAAAACGACTCTATGAATTAGTGATTGAATGTATAGGGCTATAAATTCCTGATTATTGTTATGTTCCATTTTTTGCATTATAAATGCGGACAATAATTCATTGGATTTCTTAGGTTGTCCGGACTTGAGCAACTCCTCCAAGATCTTAAGTGTATTTGGCGACTGAAATTTAGTTGGGAATTTTTTTGCGGCTCTTATTTTAGAATTAAGTCGGCTGTTTATATAACTAAGCGCATCATGAGCGTTGACCTCTTTGCTTTCTAATTTACAATGGGCTAAATACCCTTGATAGCTATCTTCAAGTAATTGATTGACTTCAATATTTAATCTTTTAATATATTTATTAATTTTTTCCGAGGCAGCCGTATTTTGTTTTAAGGCATTTTGATAAGAAATCAAAAAGATTCCACAGCAAATGCCACAAAACAGTACACTAGCAATAGAGCCCGTCGCAAGGGCTACCGTGCTCCCAGCTGCGATGCCTAATGAGGATGTGAGGATCCCAAATAAAGGCCATGCCACACCAGCTCCAGTGCCAACGCCATCCAAGGTTGATCGTATAAGCTGCATTTTTAGCCCCTTTTTGTTAAATATGCTCTAGAATAAAACAGGTTTGTGAACCGCTCAAGAGGGTGGTAAAAATATATACCCAAGATACTTCAAAATGCGTGATTTTAGGCGATATAATTTTTTTGCCCAAGCGTTGAGAAAAATATCCGCATAAAAGTCGTATTTTGAAGTATCTTGGGTCTATTGTTAACCAGGGAAGGCTCCTGAGTCTGAGCTTTGGCCTTTTCTCAATGACATAATCGGTTCGACCTGGTTGTTTAAAATTGCACTCAGTTAGCGATTAATTATAAAATGCTCAAATTGAATGACGCAAGGAGAGCGCCTTGAATGCAATTCTCACAAACACCATAACGGACTTACTATTGGCCTTTTGCTTGTTTTATTTTTTTATTGTCACCTTAATGAATCGCATCAAAGGCAATGAAAAATTCACTCGCTTTATAGTGGCTTTCTTTTTTGTCACGTTTGCTCTTAGTTTATTAAGTTCTGTCGCTCATTGTTTAACAGATCGGGTATCTAATCATGCTTTAGAGCGGTTATGGTTAGTCATAGCCTTTGGGATTGTATACTTAAATTACTGCGTTATTTACGCCATTAAAGTACCTGATTCGATCCGAATGTTAGTTCTCTTTATCTCGTTATTGCTCTTGTATCTTTTTACAATTCATGATGAATACATGTATATCGCTATTTCCATGCTTTTTATTTATAGTTTAGCCGCCGTTTATACCGAAAAACTGACCAAAATTGGGTTTCTTGCTGTGTTGCTTTCAAACGTTGTCTGGATTGTTTTACGCGAAGGGGCAAATTATGAATTAGGGTATACTTTACCTCCTGAGTATCGTTATGATAACGATGTTTATCATATTTTATTGCTGATATCGATGTATCTTATTTATCGCTCTATTCATGAAGGGGATTGGTCTTATCCTTAGTGGTGAGTTTTAAAATTTTTTTACAAATATGTCTTTACATAAATCCTGTTTTAGCACTATATTTCGAGGGTATAAAGGGGGCGTTACTGTAAGGTGGTACAAGTGACCACTTGCACTGATTGTATCACTTTTCGGACTTATAAACCCAGGCGTTTCCTAGCATCGTTCTTGCTCTTGATGAGGCCATCATGTCTCTAAAAAAAAATTTGATATCAACGTTTTTGGTTAAATTATCGCGGGTAATGGTAAAAGTTGGTTGCATGATATTGGGTGCAGTTTCGACATTTGCTTCCGATAGTCGTGTCAAAAAAAGCTATACAAAAACTAAAAAACCACCCCGTAACGTTTGTTAACATTGAGTAGCTGAAGTGAAAGTGCTGAACATTAAGGCTCATAACTCTCTTATATGAGCTAAAGCGGCTTTTCCTAACACAGATAACTCATATCCTCCTTCTAGCGCTGAAACAATGCGACCATCGCAATGTTTATCAGCTAGGTGTTTAATTTTTTTCGTGATCCATGAATAATCTTCTTCTGTTAAATTAAAATTAGCCATGGCATCGGCTTTATGGCCATCAAATCCTGCGGAGAAAAAAATAAACTCTGGTTTGAATGCATCGATTGCGTCTAGCCAATGCGTTTCAACTTGCTGGCGATATGTGATACTCCCAGTGCCTGCGGCGAGGGATAGGTTTAATAGATGATCATGTTCTGTTGCAAAAGGCTTGTTTGGGTAGAATGGATGCTCAAATGATGAGCAGAGTAACAGGTTGTTATTGTGTTTAAACACCGCTTCTGTTCCATTGCCATGATGAACATCAAAATCCACGATAGCAATTCGTTGTAACCCATAGTGCTCAAAAGCGTATGCCGCGCCAATTGCAATATTATTAAAAAAGCAAAATCCCATCGCTTGGCTGGGCTCTGCATGATGGCCTGGTGGACGTACATTACAAAATGCAGCATGACATTTTTTATTCATTATCAGATCAACGGCTAGAATAACACTACCCGCGGCTCTTAATGCTGCTTCTATAGTATGTGGATTTAGGCTGGTATCGGGATCAAGGGTTACCAATCCCTCCTTAGGAGACAAATTGAAAAGATGTTCCATATAGTTTGCCGAATGAACACGCAATAAATCTTCACGTGTCGCTTTAGGAGCTTCGTAATAATGTACCTTATCCTGTAATGATGAGTGTTTAATGGCGTCTGCAATGACTTGAAGGCGCTCGGGGCGTTCAGGGTGAAGGTTCCCCATATTATGTAACAAACAATCCTTGTGTGTGATAAAAGCAAGCATCTTCCGTCCTTTCGCGACATAAATGGCAAGAATACTTCTTGTATATACCCATGATCATTCAAAGTGTGGCACGGCGAAAAAGAAAAAGTATTAATCACGCATTTTGAACGATCACGGGTATATCATTAATTTATTGACCGAAATGCTTCATGGTCTGCATTATAGTCAAAGTCATGGGGGGTATAACTAATCGTTTTGTCTATACTCCGAGTCTCTTTAGGTCGCTTGTGATTTGATGGTTGATTTCCTCTTTTTTCGTTATTGCTCTGTTCCAATAATCCTTTGCGCTGTTTTTTCATGATCCTTCCTGATTCAAAAAAAATCTTGTTAGTTAATAATAGGACAAAAATGACGAATTATGTAGTCTTGGACTTCGGTCATTTTTAATTTGAGCCAGAAGGTGCTGTCTTTGCGAACAAAGTGAAGCAATCCAGAAGGATTTTCAATAAGAGTTCCGAGCAGGATTGCTTCGCTAACGCTCGCAAAGACGCATTATTAAACAATTTTATAAAAATGGCCAAAGTCCAGGTAGTTATTGACTAGGTGTTTTAAGCTGTTCTAAAGAATTAAAATTAGATAGGGATCATTAAAAAGTCAATTAGGGGGGTAGTGAGCAGAAAAAAGCCTGATTCCGAGTAATCAGGCAACCTTACTCAAAAGACCGATGATTAAATCTAGAAAAAGCAGTAAGCCCTACTATGAAGGCTACAAGCTCAACTGCTTTTCTAAGTTAAATAATTACCGCGGTGCCGTAACACAAAACCTCTGTGCCTATCTGCCCCAACTCGCCAGCATCATATCGCATCGAAATTACAGCGTTTGCTCCAAGTTCTTCGGCGTGCTTTAACATTAGCTCAAAGGCTTCCTCTCTGGCATGCTCGCACATCTCGGTATACGATCCAATTTTTCCACCAACAATGGATTTTAACCCGCCCATTAATCCTTGGGTAATTGTTGGCGAACGAACCACAATTCCGCGTACAATGCCTAAATATTGTTTAATGGGTTTCCCTTCAAAGGAATTACTTGTGGTGACCGGGATTGACATTGGCACTTTCCTTGTAAATGTTAAATTAGTTTTTTAGCCCAACAGTCGGTGTAAGTTGATCAATATATTCATTGATTTTGGCCAGCATCTTTTCTGGCGTTAAAGAACCAAAATTAATTTTAGCTTGGGTATCGGAATTGTTTAAATAATCTCGAAATGTTTCTAAACAAGTTTTTTGCTCAGCAGGCGTTTTCTCGCCTAATCGTTGTGATAGTTCTTGATAAAGTTGGCTGGATTTTGGATCTTTACTTATCCAGGCACTTTTATAATCATTTTCAATTCTCATTAATACAAACAAATGAGCGCCATCAATAATGGTTAAACTGTCTCTCAGCCGAGTTTCTAATTTATGATAGTCCTTTTTTAAGCCGACTAATTTTGAAGCGGGGATATTCTTGGGAGAGTTTAGGCTTTGTGCAATAGAGGTTATAAAAGCAATTCCCTCAGGGCGTTCCGTGTTTATGCTTGGGGTAATGAAAAACCTGAATCCTGAAAGTTGTTGTTTCTTTCTCTCATCATAAGCCGCGGGTAAGGTTTGAACTGAGGATAATCTCGCATCAATTTCTTTTGACAGACGTTGATATTTGTTCGTCCATTTAAGTAAGTTTTTATCATGGGTATTAGAGGGATTAAATCCATAGAATCGATGTTTTTCTCTTTCAGGCTTATAAGGCCCAGGAGCTTTGCTTATCAATAGTGATTTCATAATATTTCCCTAAATTAGTAAACACTGATGCCAATGTATCATTTTTGTTTAAAGATCATAAGTGGGTCGCTCAAAATTTAAGTAATAAAATCAAGTTTTTTGTTGAGATTGAATAATATCGAAATTATTTTATTTCATTACTAACTGAACAATGATAAAAATGCAGGGTAACCGCATCTAAATTTTAAACACTAAAAAGTTTGTTTTTGTCTACGTGCCGTGCTTTATGCACGGCATCCAGTTGATCTTGAACAATGTGCGAGGCTAGATTCCGCGCATAAAGCGCGGAACGTAGGCATTTTGATTTCATAGTATCCGTTTAGATGCGGTTGCCCTGGATAAAAATGGTTTGCTTGATTGTGTATAAATAGAAAGAGTAAGAGTTGATGCAAAAAGTAAAAACAAAGGGAGGAGTGATAGTTGAGTCTGATAAACAGATTTTAGGTTATCCTCAGCAGCTTGATCACCTCATTAAAGCGCTTAATTCCGAACGTGGTGCTTTATTTACATCCAGTTTTGAATATCCTGGGCGCTATACTTGTTGGGATGTTGGCTTTCATAATCCTCCTTTGGTGATTAGCTGTAAAAACGCCACAATTAAAATCGAAGCACTGAATCAGCGAGGGTCTGTTTTATTAGGCATTATCAGCCCAAGATTAAAACGTCTCTCGGTCGTTGAGATCACAGACTATAATGAACATTGTTGTGAGGTCAGAGTTGTTCATTCAGATAAAGTTTTTACTGAAGAAGAACGAAGCCGCCAACCGAGCGTTTTTTCGGTGTTAAGGGAAATTATTTCTCTGTTTAAATCAGAGGATGAACCTTTTCTTGGGTTATATGGCGCGTTTGGTTATGACTTAATTTTTCAATTTGAAGACCTTAAAGTTCATCACAATCGCAACCCAGATGATCGCACCCTAGTTTTATATTTTCCGGATGAAATCTTTATCGTAAATCACCGTAAAGAGGAGGCATTTACAATACGGTATGAATTTACTTTTCATAAAATGTCGACCAAAGACATGGACAGGACTGGTTCATGCTTGTCCTATAAGCCGATTAATAAACCCGCACAGGATTGTGATCATAAACCTGGGGAGTATGCTGAGGTTGTAAAACTAGCTAAACAGCAATTTAGCTGTGGCGATTTATTTGAGGTTGTACCGAGCCAAACCTTTTATCGTCATGTAAGCGAACAACCTGCTGAAATTTTTAAACGCATGAGGACGGTAAATCCTTCGCCGTATGGTTTTTTTATTAATCTTGGCGATGGGGAATATCTAGTAGGTGCTTCACCGGAAATGTATGTTCGGGTTCAAGGGCGGAGAGTTGAAACTTGTCCTATTTCAGGCACCATTAAGCGCGGTGAAAACGCCATTGAAGACGCAAGAAATATTCAAGAACTGTTAGAATCTGAAAAAGAGTGTTCTGAATTAACCATGTGTACGGATGTGGATCGCAATGATAAATCCAGAATCTGTAAGCCAGGTAGTGTACAGGTTATTGGAAGAAGACAAATTGAGATGTATTCACGATTAATACACACGGTCGATCACGTCGAAGGAATACTTCGAAACGACTTTGATGCGCTGGATGCATTTTTATCTCATATGTGGGTCGTCACGGTTACCGGTGCGCCTAAGCTCTGGGCAATGAATTTTATTGAACGACAGGAAAAATCACCCAGGAGATGGTATGGAGGAGCTGTAGGCTGGCTAGGATTTAACGGCGATATGAACACGGGACTTGTGTTAAGAACGTTAAGAATTAAAGAAGGGATTGCTGAAATTCGAGTAGGAGCAACGTTACTTTATGATTCTAATCCCGAGGCCGAGGAACAAGAAACTCGCTTAAAAGCTTCCGCATTTATTGATTTGCTCGATAAGCCTAAGGCTGAAGCTCAAAAGCAAACTTCTTTATCAAAAGATGGGGAAGGAAAACGTGTTTTACTCGTCGATCATGAAGATTCATTTGTGCACACTTTGGCAAATTACGTTCGTCAGACTGGAGCTGAAGTGACTACAGTTCGATATGATCAGGCCAAACCTTATTTGGAGATGTCAATCTCTAAAAGAAAGAATCGTCTTGAGCGGTCTATTCAAGGGAATAACCCTTATGATTTAGTTTTGTTATCTCCTGGACCAGGAAAACCAAAAGACTTTGATATATCACAAATTATTAGCGCTGTTATCTCAAAAGGTATACCATTATTTGGGGTATGCTTAGGATTGCAAGGGATTGTTGAGCATTTTGGCGGTACTTTGAGTGTTTTAGATTATCCGATGCATGGTAAACCCTCAACGATAACAGTATTGCATCAGGATGGCTTGTTGGCTGGTCTTGGGAAGCGCTTTACAGCGGGACGTTATCATTCGCTTTATGCCGAGAAAGCGCATTTCCCAGATGAGTTGCAAGTGACCGCCATAAGTGAGGATGGTGTCATTATGGCTTTGACCCATAAAACACTTCCGATTTACGGGGTTCAGTTTCATCCTGAAACAATACTTTCATTACCAAACCAGGCAGGATTACGTATTATCTGCAACTTAATGAGGATGATTAAGCATAATGCGGGATAAAATATTAATTCTTTACGCGTTGTCCATTTTATTAGGAATTTTAACCGGCTGTGTCGGCTCTCTCTTACAATTATCCATTACTTGGTTAGGGAAATTATTAACCTGGTGGTTCTCCTTTGCCAATGCCCATGATTGGCCAGTAGAGCTTGTTTCGGCGCTAACAACTATGGTCATGGTGTACTTATCTTGGGCTTTGGTGAAGTGGGTAGCATCGGAGGCTTCTGGCAGTGGTGTGCAGGAAATTGAAGGAACGCTTCTTCATGAGCGGCCGATTTTTTGGCGAAGATTGCTTCCGGTTAAATTTATCGGTGGTGTTTTAGCTATTTCTTCTAAAATGGTTTTAGGACGAGAAGGTCCAACCATCCAAATTGGCGGGAACATAGGAGAAATGCTAGGTGAATGGTTTTCTCTACCCAGAAAAAGACGCGACTCACTCATTGCAGCAGGCGCAGCCGCAGGGCTAGCCACCGCGTTTAACGCACCTCTTGCAGGGGTGCTCTTTGTGTTGGAAGAAATGCGCAACGAATTTAACTTTTCTTTTGTGAACTTCAAAATGGTTGCCATTTGCTGTGTCATGGCGACGATTGTATTGCATCTGATTATTGGTCCCCAGCCCGATATTCCAATGGACGTATTTTCTCTCCCAAGCTTGCAATCGCTTTGGCTATTTTTTCTCTTTGGGATTCTTGTCGGATTTGTTGGTCTGTTTTTTAATACATTCTTAATGAAGGTTTTATATGGCTTAGACCAGTTAAAACCTTGGGTGAAAGATTTATACGTACTGGTGATTGGGTTATTGGTTGGGTATTTAGCCTATATGCAACCTAATTTTGTAGGTGGTGGTTATGTCATTATTGAAAAATCTTTAACACTAGATCCAGGGCTTTCAATGTTACTTATTATTTTTATTGTGCGATTTATCATGACCTTATTATGTTATGGGACTGGAGTTCCTGGCGGTATCTTCGCACCCATGCTTGCCTTAGGAACTATTCTTGGGTTAGCAGCCTCTCATATTCTTCAGGCGATTTCTAACGACCTGACTATTCATCCTGGTATGTTTGCTGTAGCTGGCATGGGCGCATTATTTGCAGCAGCGGTTCGAGCACCCGTCACAGGGATTATTTTGGTGGTGGAGATGACCCAAAATTATCTTTTAATTTTACCACTGATGGTGACTTGCTTGACATCAACTACCATCGTGCAATTAGCCAAAAACGCTCCGATTTATACGCAACTTTTACATCGAACGCTAAAAAAGGCTCATGCCGAAGAAACATTAGATACTTAGGAAATAAACGGCTTTGAGATTCAGTTCTCTTGGAAAAAATCTAAAAAATTGAATCTTGTATTTGTAAAAATAACGATTAACCGGTAAATTAAAAAAAATCAGATCCCGAGCGCTTGGTTATTGAATGCCTAATTTTACTAAGCATCGCAAACTGGCTTTTCTATTGATTTTTCCGCAATTGCTGGTTACGTTGCTATTTTTTATCTGGCCTGCGTGTGGGGCAGTTTTACAATCGCTTTTTTTTAGTGACGCTTTTGGATTACACAATCGCTTTGCGGGATTGACGAATTATATTGATTTGTTCCATAGCCCAGATTATGGCAAAGCAGTGGTTGTAACGTTAGTTCTTGCCCTTGCAGTAACTTTTTTTACAATGTCATTAGGATTAGCTATTGCCGTCTTGGTTAATGGGCGTAATAAAAGTCAGAGACTTTACAAAACGTTACTCTTATGGCCCTATGCAGTGGCTCCGGCTGTGGCTGCAATTCTGTGGCGCTTTCTTTGTCATCCGACTCTTGGATGGATTTCAAGAATTATGCAGTCCCTGGGATATGATTTCAATTATCTCATCCATGCGAATCAAGCCATGTGGGTGATTATTGTTACCGCCACCTGGCAGCAATTTAGTTATAATTTCTTATTTTTTTTTGCAGCGCTTAAGCTCATTCCTAAAAATTTAATAGAAGCAGCCATCATGGATGGTGCTTCTACTTGGCGAAGATTTTGGCAAATCATCTTCCCATTATTATCACCAACAACCTTTTTTTTATTGATAATGAACTTTATCTATTGCTTTTTTGATACCTTTGGAATTATTCAGGTCATGACTAACGGTGGGCCAGAAAACAACACAACCACGTTGATCTTCAAAGTGTATCAAGATGGGTTTGTTGGAATGGATCCAGGCAGCTCTTCCGCTCAATCCGTCATATTGATGATAATCGTGATAGGACTCACTTTAATCCAGTTCCATTATCTTGAGAAAAAGGTTCATTACCAATGAATATAGGCAATCCAGTATATCGCGTAATTCCTCATGTTTTATTGTGTGGTTTTATCGTATGCATGTTTCTGCCTTTGTATCTTGCCTTGGTTGCTGCAAGTCATGAAGGTGGGGCATTAATGCATGCGCCAATTCCACTGTTACCCGGCCGTGCATTTATTACTAATATAATGACCGTACTAAATGAAGGCTTGTCTGCAACCGGTGGTGAGCCTGTTGCTAGGATGTTGTTGAATAGCCTAGGGATGGCGGTAATGATTGCAATTGGAAAAGTGCTTCTTGCGCTACTGTCTGCGTTTGCGCTTGTTTATTTTGCTTTTCCGTTTAAAAGGGTATGTTTTATATTAATTTTTATGACATTGATGCTTCCTGTTGAAGTTCGTATTGTTCCTACCTTCCAAGTAGTTGCTTCAATTGGCTGGTTAAACTCGTTTGCTGGATTAACGCTACCTCTGATGGCATCGGCTACCGCAACGTTTTTGTTCCGTCAGTTTTTTAAAACCATACCCTCTGAATTGGTCGATGCCGCAAAAATGGATGGGGCTGGCCCTTTAAGTTTTTTTCTTGATATTCTAATCCCTCTTTCAAAGCCCCAAATTGCAGCGCTTTTCATTATCTTGTTTGTATATGGCTGGAATCAATATTTATGGCCTTTGGTTGTCACAACAAATACTGAAATGGCAACGATTGTTATGGGAATTAGGTACTTGGCAGGTGTAGCGGATCAAATACCACAGTGGCATTATATTATGACAGTAGCATTAATTGCCTTAACTCCTCCATGCATATTAGTCATCACACTTCAACGTTGGTTTGAACAAGGGTTAAGAAACTAATGGCAACAGTTAATATTGATTCAGTAAGTAAGCGTTATAGTGACACGGTTATTTTAAACGATATCAGCCTCAATATAGAAAAAGGCGAGTTTGTAGCCTTAATTGGGCCTTCTGGAAGTGGGAAATCCACCTTATTGCGGCTAGTTGCAGGCTTAGATACAGTCAGTGATGGCAGTATTTTAATTAATGATCAATGCGTTAATCAAATTCCTCCTTCGCGGCGAAATATGGCTATGGTCTTTCAAAACTATGCGTTATACCCGCACATGACGGTTTATTCAAATATGGCATACGGTTTAAAAATGCGAGGTATCAATAAAAAAGTGATTCAAAGTCGGGTGGAAGAAGTCAGCGATCTCTTGCAGATAAGACCCTATTTATATCGTAAACCGATGGCATTATCGGGGGGACAACGTCAACGTGTCGCTATGGGCAGAGCTATTGTGCGTGATCCTGCCGTGTTTTTATTTGATGAACCTTTATCGAATCTCGATTCAAAATTACGTACAGAAATGCGTCATGAGATTAAAAAACTACACCAAAAGTTAAATACAACTTGTCTTTACGTTACCCATGATCAAACGGAAGCGATGACTCTGGCTGACCGAATTGTCATTTTAAATCAAGGAAATATCGAACAGGTAGGAACCCCACAAGATCTCTATCAAAAGCCCGCGAGTATATTTGTAGCTGGATTCATTGGACATTACCCAATGAATTTTATTCCTGCTACTATAGATGAATCTACAAATAAAATTAGAACACTGGTCGGAACTGAGCATCCCATGCCTAGGTTAGAAGGTTCTTTAGATGATGCGGATGATTTGATGGTTGGGGTTCGTTCGGAACATTTTCATTTGATTCAAAACGACGTAGCAAATGGCATTATGACCCAAGTGCAATATGTGGATGATATGGGTTCAGATATGTTGGTACAGGTCATCAGTGAGATTGGTAACTTTTCGTTATCAATTCGTTTAGTTGAACGATTGCCTGAGCATAAAAGCCAGTTGATGCTGGGCTTTAATTTAACTAAGGCGAGTCTTTTTTGTAGTAAAAGTGGGCGCAGACTTGGAGGTTGGGATGAGTAAGAGTAAAGAACTGCGATTAATCGATAAGCCAATTTATCACTATTGGCAGGCAATATTCCTATCGTTTTACTCGCCTAGTCTTTATCGTGATGTAAGCAAGCGTTGGAAGGGGGTGGGTGCCATCTATCTGTTTCTTGTTATTGCGATTGGTTGCGTTCCTTTAAGTGTCCGTGTGATTAGTTATATGACCGATTATATTGATAACGAGCTTATCGCGCCCCTTGAGAAAATACCTAAGTTATATATCCAAGGCGGGCAAATTTCTTTGGATAAACCCATGCCTTATATGATCAAAAACAAATCTGGCAATGTGGTGGCGATTGTTGATACCACGGGTAAAATAAAAGAAATTACGCCTGAATACCCACATTTAGTATTACTGATTACTAAAAATAAACTGTACTTCAGAGAACCCCCGCCTCCACCGTTGTTTAAAGCTACAACTGTTCCTGTTGCTGAGAAAGAAGTTAAAGTACAAACTATTTCAGATGAAGATACGGAGATCTTTGACGCCAAAGCGTGGATTCAACACAGTGGGGTTTTCAATGTTCGACTGATGGTCCAAGTTCTGGTTTATCCAGTGATGTTGATCTTATTTTATTCTATCTATTTAGTTCTATTATTGACTTTACCGTTGATGGGTCAAATCCTTGCGTCAGTATTTTTTAACTTCAAACTCAAATATATCGAAGCTTGTCGAGTGTTTGCTGTAGCAGCCACACCACAAATTATCGTCTTTTTTATCTTGATGACTTTCGATATAGCTTTTCCTGGACTTGGGTTTGTATATCTTGCTTTGTTAGCTGGATATTTTTATTACGCACTGGCGTGTATTAAGTTTGAGCGTCATAAAATGGTGCGTTCATGAGGCAGACCATTCATTTTGCTCATGGGAATGGGTTTCCATCGCCTTGTTACCATCAATTGCTTAATCGTCTAAGTGAGCGATTTAATGTTTGTTTTATTGATAGGATAGGACACTCTTCTGATTATCCTGTAACCGAAAATTGGCATAAGCTCGTGGAAGAACTTATTCACAGCGTAAAATCGCAATCAGCGGAGCCAGTAATTGCAGTTGGGCATTCGTTGGGAGGAGTGCTCAGTTTTAGGGCCGCAATTGAACAGCCTGAGTTATTTCAAGCGGTGATTATGTTGGATTCTCCAATCATTGGCCGCTTTAAATCCCGTCTTTTGAAACTTTCAAAAACATTAGGCATGATTGATCACATAACGCCTGCATTTAGAACTCGAGGTCGGCGTCATTTTTGGAAAACGAAAGAAGATGCAATAAAGTATTTAAGAAGTCGTGATTTATTTAAACACTTTACAGACGCTTGTCTCGAAGACTATATTGAATATGGTATGACTAAAAACGATAACGGATATTCTCTTCGCTTTGACAAAACGATAGAGTATCAAATTTATCGTACAATCCCTCATATGCTCTATAAATATGAACAACGGCTTACAGTACCATGCGCACTAATACATGGTAAAAAGAGCAATGTCATAGATGGCCTGGATTTACGTAACATGAAAAAGAACTACAACATATATTGTTACGAGATACCCGGTTCTCATATGTTTCCGATGGAGCATCCTGAATTAACCGCCCGGTTCGTTTTTAGAGCAATTGAAGATCTAGTAAGGCATCCTGATTCCTTGCAACCAGGATAGGAATTACCGAGAAACAGTCTCGTGGATAAACACTTACCCCGTGTTCATTTTATAAGGAGATACACGTGTTAAACAGCCTAATTTTGTTCGCTTTCATAGCGGCTGCAGCCATTCTCTTGGCCAAGCAGGCATCAATAATGGTATGGACGATAAGTTATGCGTTCGTGGCGTTATGGATTACACACTATTATTCTCCTGGCATTTTTCTTTCTTTTTTAATGTGGGGGCTGTTAAGTCTTTTGACTTTGGCTTCTATCAAACCGTTGCGTAGGAAATATCTTTCTAAGATTCTGTTTCATAAAGTACGTCAAGCTATGCCAGCTATGTCTCGCACAGAACGTGAAGCCTTAGAAGCTGGGTCTATTGGGTGGGAAGGTGAGTTGTTTAGTGGTTCTCCCGACTTTAAACATTTAAGAGATATATCACCCGCCGCATTATCAAACGATGAACAAGCATTTTTAGATGGTCCAGTTAATGAGTTATGTCGCATGATTGATGAATGGGACATTACACATAAACGGGCTGATCTTCCACCTGAACTGTGGGAATTTGTTAAAACGAAAGGGTTTTTCGGAATGATTATTCCTAAATTCTATGGTGGTTTAGGATTTTCAGCCGTTGGTGTTATGTCTGTCTTAGTGAAGCTATATGCTCGATCTATAACCGTTGCAACTACAGTCGCAGTCCCCAACTCACTAGGCCCTGCGGAATTGCTGTTGAAATACGGAACCAAGGCACAACAAGAGCATTACTTGCCAAGACTTGCTGATGGAAGAGACATTCCTTGTTTTGCACTGACTGGGCCTAATGCAGGATCTGATGCAGCATCAATTCCGGATACTGGTATTGTATGCATTCAAAAGATTAATGGTGAGGAAGTTGTTGGAATACGGCTAAACTGGAATAAACGATATATTACTTTAGCTCCGGTTGCGACTGTGATTGGTCTTGCTTTCCGCTTATTTGATCCCGACCATATTCTTGGAGAAAAAGAGGATATTGGCATTAGCTGTGCTTTAATTCCAGCAGACTATCCTGGTGTAATTAAAGGACGTCGACACTTTCCGTTAAATACTCCCTTTATGAATGGGCCAACGCAGGGTAAAGATGTGTTTGTACCCATCGATTATTTAATTGGTGGCGCTAAAATGGCAGGCCATGGCTGGCGAATGTTGATGGAGTGCTTAAGTGCTGGCAGAGCAATTTCATTGCCTTCCAGTGCCGTGGGAGCTGCTCAAGCGGTTTCAATGGCAACTGGAGCTTATGCTCGAGTTCGCAAGCAATTTAATCAGCCAATTGGTCGATTTGAAGGCATAGAAGAGGCTTTGGCTAGAATTGCAGGTAAAACTTATATGATAGATGCGGCTCTCACTACAACCGCGAGCGCCATTAATAAGGGTAAAAAGTCCGCGGTTGCAGGCGCTATCTTAAAATATCATACCACTGAATGGGCGCGGCAAATTGGTATTGATTCAATGGATATTCACGGTGGAAAAGGAATTTGCTTAGGACCCCAAAATTATCTTGGTCGCGGCTATGAAGGTGCACCTATCAGTATCACTGTTGAAGGAGCAAATATTTTGACCCGTAGCTTAATTATTTTTGGACAGGGTGCTATACGCTGTCATCCATACGTTTTAAAAGAAATGGAAAGCATTCGTGAGAATAATTTAGCCGAATTCGATACAGCATTATGGAGCCATGCAGGATTTTTTATGGCTAATTTTGTAAAATCAATCTTCTTTTCGTTAAGCGATGGTCGTTTCACATTTGCTCCAAATGGGTATACCAAGAGATATTATCAACTGATTCATCGCTATAGTTCGAATCTAGCGTTTTTGGCTGATTTTTCAATGATCGTTTTAGGCGCAAAACTGAAACGTAAAGAAAAAATTTCCGCTCGTTTAGGGGATGTGCTCAGTTACTTGTATATTGCATCGTGCGTATTACATCGATTTTATCGTGATGGAGAACCTGCCTCAGATAAGCCGTTAGTGGATTGGTGTTGCCAATATTTATTCTATCAAATTGAAGAGGCCATACACGGAGTTATTGTTAATATGCCAATGCGTTGGGCTAGAATCATTTTGAAAATAATTTTACAACCTATTGGAAGACAACGGGCTCTTCCCAGTGACAGACTGGGCCAAAAACTAGCTCGAATCCTTTTATCACCCAATGAATCTCGTGAACGGTTAACCAGATTTGTATTTCATGAAGCTATACCTAACTGTCCGCTTGGGGAAGTTGAAGAAGCGTTTCAGAGAATATGTCGTGTGGAAGAGCTGGAAAAGAAACTATCCTCGGCCATAAAAGAGAAAAAATTAGACTCACTCACGACCTTTGAACAGATCAATGAAGCTCTAGAAAAAGCAATTCTCACAGCAGAAGAGGCGGAGAAACTTCGACAAGCAGAAGCAGCAAGGCAACACGTTATTGCAGTTGATGACTTTAGCACCGAAGAGCTTGCTTTAGGCAAGGGTAATAAACCTTCAAAAAAGAATAAAATGCTAGAGGCATTAGGAATTGATGCGTAAAAGTTTCACGCTAAATTAGGCAACGTATATGGACTCATCCGTTTTCGCAAGTAATCATTGAGTGAAAAGAGAAGTATATGTATGCATACGTATATCCGGCCATTCAATGAGTGAGAACTGTTTTAATTCACTCGGGCCTTGATGATATTCGCGCTCTGTCTCCTTATCGTCCCTACGGATATTCATCCAGGTTGCCTATCCGGTATTGACAGAGCAGGTTTTACCATTTTCACATCAATTTTCTTGCAAAACACAGGTAAGTTATCGTTTCTTCTTTGTTATACCCGTAATCTTTCAAAATGCATGATTTATGCTTTTTCTTTTTCGCCCTGCCGCATTTTAAAAAACTCGCAAGGGAATGAGCCATTACTCGCTTTTTAAAATGCGGCAGGACAAAAAATAAAGGCGCCTAAAAACACGCATTTTGAAAGATTACGGGTATAAACCTCTTTGTTTTCCAAACACGTTTTAAATACATAACCTCTTTGGCGATATTGTTTTAGAAGTACAAACTTTTAAATGGTCAACGTATTTATCGCCATAAGCCAACATCGCCCAAATATGTCTGGCGTTCTTATTTGCCACAGCAACAGCCGCTTTGTTATAGCCACGTTCCTTATGAATCCGACACATGGTAATCCCCCCATTTTTAACTGGCGTCAAAAGTAGAAACCTAGGCCAGTAGAGCCAATTTTCTTTTGGGTGGAATTCCTTCTATTGCTGAGTTAGGGGGGATTACCAGTGTCCAAATTCTGCTGCAAGGTCTCGCCAAGGACCGCCAACTCGCATACGGTAGAACATTCCCTCAACCATAAGTCGAAGATTTGGCTTGTCATAAATTCCGTGCTGTAGCATGATCATCTTTAGCTTCGACCATAGCTCATCTGTGAGCATTAGTCGGGCCATTGCAAACTCATTTTAATATTGGTGTTGGAACTGCGATTTTACGAGTTGCGATTATTAATCAATTGGTTGGATGAAAAATAAAAACTACCCTTAATGGGTCTAAATTATCTGAATAGATTTGTACTTAGTTAAAAACACTGGATCCCTCGGACAAGCCGCGGGACGACGGGGGGAGGGTTCAAATGTCAACAGCCCTTAGTGACTTACAATCAAGCTAAAGGACAGAAATCTTTAATGCTTAAGAAATGGTTAATATTAGTATTTCCTTGGGTAATTTGGTTCATTTCAATTTTATATTATTTGCACCAATATTTTTTGCGACTTTCGTTTACAAGTTTGTCGGATAAATTTACCGAACTATTCCATCTAAACATGATCAGTCTTTCCAATTTAAATAATGCATTCTTTTATACATTCATTGGTACACAACTCTTAGGTGGATTTTTAATCGATCGGTTTGGCGTAAGAATTATGCTTACTCTTGGAGCATTATTTATGGGGGCGGGTTGCTTCGCTTTCGTCCATTCTGTTGATGTTCGAGAACTTGAACTTTCACGAACATTAATGGGGTTGGGCGCACCCATTGCATTCCTCGGTTCGATAAAATTAATTGATGACTGGTTTGATAAAAAATATTTTCAATTATTAGTGGGTGTCACCATCACTATTGGAAGCATAGGCGCATTTTTAGGTGAAGGCGTATTATCCTTATGGTTGCAAGAGAAAGATTGGCATAACTTATTTTTTAGTTCAGGAGTTGTAGCAATAATCTTAGCTTTATTAACGTTTCTCATTATTCGGGACTACCCAAAAGAAAAAGTACACGAAATGCGAGAAAAAGAGAAAATATCTCTTATTTTGTCGAATGTATTCAACCAATTAAAAACAAAAGATACTTGGCTAATAATTCTTTTTTTTAGCTTATTACAAGTTCCGTTACTTTCATTTTATAGCTTTTGGGCAATTCATTTTTTTAAGGTTCGATTTTCTGAGTCTGTTGAGCACGCGAGCTTAATTAGCTCCTTATTTTTTCTTTTTTATTCTTTGGGTGTAATATTTTTTTCTTATCTTTACAGTAAAGTCAAACACAAGGTTCTCATTCTGTTCCTGGCAACCTTCTTAGCCACAATATTCTATACATCTATTATATATTTCTCTAATCTTAGCGAGCTCATGATTATCGTTTTAGTTGCTGTTACAGGAATTTTCCTAGGCGCCACGGTGTTTTGCTATTCATTTTTGCGGGATCTGTGTCATCAAAATTCCGTCGGAACAATGAATTCAATCATGAGCGCATTTAGCATTGTAATCAGTATATTGACGAACAATCTGATTGGATGGTTTATTGATAATAACCTGTCTCTATTAGAAACAATATTAAACTTTGCAGGTTACCCTTATCATGTCTATAGTAGAGGCTTAGGGATTATTATAATTCAATTGTGCCTAGCTATGCTGCTAATATTATTATATGGAAAAAGGAAAAGAGCTTTAATATAAAGATCTCTGTACAGTACAGATTTTTCTGTCTTGTATTGAGTTAATTACTTAAGTTTAGTATACATAGGAGTTTGGTACTACATTGTTGATTAAAGTGTGCACTAATAGCTCATATGGTGTGAGCGATCAAGGTTTAGTCTCTAACAGTATTGCGCTTATCCCTGTTGCGGAAAAGTCAACCTATATACCCATGATCGTTCAAAATGCGGCTTTCGATAGAAGATCACTCGTTCGCTCGAGTTGATGTCGCGGAAAGTTACGGCCTCGTTGCATAATTTCGTCGGACACAAATGTATCTTGTTAACACGAAAATTTTCGCGACAAAACCCATATTGGTTCGAATTGTCTATTATTATTAGCTAACGACTACTGTGCTAAAGCATCATCCGGCATTGTGACGTTTAATTCCAATACGGCATTATCACCTAGACGCTCCAAATTAACTGTAACCTGATCCCGACTTATCGGGACGTATTTTGCGATAACTGCCAGAATTTCATCTTGCAGTTTAGGGAAGTAATCGGGAGTATTATTTTTTGAGCGTTCATGAGAAATGATTATCTGCAATCGCTCTTTTGCGACTTTGGCGGTGGTGTTACGCTTACGTAGGTAGTTAAATATACTCATGCTGGAACTTCCTCCTTGTTCTTGCCAAAGATTCGGCGCAATAATCCCTTGCGCTCTGTATTAATAAATCGCATGGGTCTGTCTTCCCCGAGAAAACGTGCGATAGCATCTTGATAAGCAACGCCGGCATCGCTTTGCTCATCCAGAGTAACAGGGGTGCCGGTATTCGACGCTCTTAATACGGCCTTTGACTCTGGGATTATTCCGATTAAAGGAATGGCAAGGATTTCTTTTACATCTTCAACAGATAACATTTCACCCGATTCTACACGAGCTGGATCATAACGTGTAAGTAATAAATGTTCTTGAATAGGCTCACCACCATCAATGGCACGTTTTGTTTTGCTAGCCAAGATGCCTAGAATACGGTCAGAATCTCGAACTGAAGAAACCTCTGGGTTAGTTACGATGATGGCATGATCGGCAAAGTGCATGGCCATAAGCGCGCCTGATTCAATTCCTGCTGGCGAATCGCAGACTATATAATCGAATTCTTTAGAAAGCTCTTTCAGTACCTTGTCAACTCCTTCTAGGGTCAGTGCATCTTTGTCACGGGTTTGAGAGGCAGGAAGAATGTAAAGTTCGGGAGTTCTTTTGTCCTTGATTAGGGCTTGCTTTAAGCTTGCGTCACCATTAATGACATTAATGAAATCATAGACAACCCGACGCTCGCAACCCATAATTAGGTCAAGATTTCGAAGACCAATATCAAAGTCAATGACCACAGTCTTATGACCTTTTAAGGCCAATCCAGTTGAAATCGCGGCTGATGAGGTTGTTTTACCTACTCCGCCCTTGCCAGATGTAACTACTATAATTTTAGCCAACGCTCAGCCCTTCCCTATAGTTGACAGATCAATATTATTTATGGTCAGTTTACACGGAGTTATCCCCAAAGTTCAACCGTTTAGAAATAAAATTCAAGATCGGGCTTTATTCACAAAATGCTTATGCGTAGGTTCGGGTAAGATTGCTCAATTCAGTTTATTACTAATTAGTTTTAATGTATAATGATCGGTTAACTAAATAACTGGGGGATTGATGTATGCCTCTTTCTATCATCCAACAGGCGTTAACGTTTGATGATGTTTTGCTAATTCCTGCTCACTCATCTGTATTGCCTAAAAACGTTTCATTAAAAACAAAATTAACGCGAGAGATTGATCTAAATATGCCACTCATTGCAGCAGCAATGGATACGGTGACTGAATCAAGGCTAGCCATTGCAATGGCCCAGGATGGTGGACTTGGAGTTATTCATAAAAATATGAGTATCTTTTCGCAGGCTGAAGAAGTCCGAAAAGTTAAGAAATATGAAAGCGGCATGGTTAAAGACCCGATTTCGGTAACCCCGGAGCTATCGGTTAAAGAACTATTGGATGTGATGGATAAACATAGTTTTTCCGGTGTGCCCGTTGTCGAAGGCGATAAATTGGTTGGAATTGTAACCAGTCGAGATATTCGTTTTGAAACGAATATGTCTTTACCTGTTTCGGCTGTAATGACGCCTAAGGAGCGATTAGTAACTGTGAATGAAGGCGCTAGTCGTGAAGAAATTCGCAGTCTATTGCATAAGCATCGGCTTGAAAAGCTTCTGGTAGTTAATGACGCATTTTGTCTACGTGGATTGATTACTGTTAAAGACATTCAAAAAGCTAAAGAAAATCCCTATGCCTGTAAAGATAGCGCTGAACAACTGCGAGTTGGCGCGGCTGTGGGCGTAGGCGAGGGTACTGATGAACGGGTGGCCGCCCTAGTGGATGCAGGCGTAGATGTCATCGTCGTTGATACGGCCCATGGGCATTCAGAAGGTGTATTAACTCGCGTAAAATGGATTAAAAAACACTATCCTGAAATCCAAGTGATTGGTGGAAATATTGCAACGGCCGCTGCTGCAGAAGATTTGGTAAAAGCGGGCGCAGATGCTGTGAAAGTGGGTATAGGACCAGGTTCTATCTGCACGACTCGAATTGTAACCGGTGTTGGGGTTCCGCAAGTGTCTGCTGTCGCCAATGTAGCAGCTGCCATTAAAGGAAAAGTCCCTGTTATTGCCGATGGTGGCATTCGCTTCTCTGGCGATATTTGTAAAGCCATTGCGGCTGGTGCTGATACGGTCATGCTGGGTAGCCTTTTTGCAGGTACAGAAGAGTCACCAGGAGAGATAGAGCTTTATCAGGGTCGTACCTATAAAAATTATCGCGGAATGGGGTCAATTGGTGCAATGGCGCAAGCACAAGGGTCGAGCGATCGTTATTTTCAGGACATCAGCCAAGGCGCAGAAAAGCTGGTCCCAGAAGGCATAGAAGGACGAGTTCCCTATAAAGGCCCTGTACAAACTATTATTCATCAAATGCTTGGCGGTTTACGTTCCTGTATGGGATATTTAGGATGTAAAACAATCGAGGAAATGCATGAAAAAGCGGAATTTGTCCGTGTGACAAATGCGGGTATTCGTGAATCTCATGTCCACGACGTAAGCATTACTAAACAAGCACCGAATTATCAAGTAGACAATTAATCCATGAATAGTATTAAACATAAGCCACTTGTTATCTTAGATTTTGGATCGCAGTATACCCAGTTAATTGGTCGACGAATTCGTGAACTTGGTGTTTATTGCGTGATTTATCCCTTTGATGTCAGTAATGATGTTTTAAAATCAATTGATCCTTGTGGTTTTATTCTTTCAGGTGGCCCTTCAACGGTTACACTGGAAACAAACCCCAGAGCACCAGAGTGGATATTCCATTCTAACTTGCCCGTCCTAGGAATCTGCTATGGCATGCAAACCATGACTGTACAGCTTGGTGGTAAAGTACATACCTCCACAAAACGAGAGTTTGGCTACGCTGAGCTAAGATTACACGGGCATAGCCAACTTTTAAAAAACATTGAAGATAAAACTAACTCAGAAGGGCAAGCTCTACTTGATGTGTGGATGAGTCATGGGGATAAGGTGACTGAGTTACCGCCTGGATTTGAGGTGATTTGTGAAACCAATAACGCACCATTGGCCGGCATGGCTGATGAACAACGCCACTTATACGGACTACAGTTTCATCCAGAAGTAACGCACACGTTACAAGGAAATCGAATTTTAGAGCGCTTTGCGATCGATATTTGTGGTGCGACAGCCGATTGGACGCCAGAGAACATCATTGATCAAGCGATTAAAAAAGTACGGGATCAAGTTGGAACGAATAAAGTTTTATTGGGGTTGTCCGGCGGTGTTGATTCGTCCGTAGTCGCTGCATTGTTGCATAAGGCGATAGGCGATCAGCTCGTTTGTGTATTCGTAGATACTGGTTTATTACGCTTGAATGAGCAAGAGCAAGTGATGACTATGTTTGGCAAACATATGGGCATTAAAATCATTACCGTGAATGCTGAAGAGCAATTTTTAGAGGCATTAAAAGGCATCACTTGTCCAGAAGCAAAACGAAAGCAAATCGGGAAAACATTTATTGATGTATTTGAGGAAGAGGCTGCCAAAATTGAGGATGTAAAGTGGTTGGCTCAGGGAACTATTTATCCTGATGTAATTGAGTCTGCGGCAACTCATATTAAAGGTGGTTCGGAGGTCATTAAATCTCATCATAACGTTGGTGGACTTCCAGAAACCATGAACCTAAAGCTTCTTGAACCCATTCGTGAACTGTTCAAAGACGAGGTCAGAAAAGTCGGCTTAGAGCTTGGCTTACCGTATGATATGGTTTACCGTCATCCATTTCCTGGTCCTGGATTAGGTGTCCGAATTTTAGGTGAAGTTAAAAAAAACTACGCGGACATGTTACGAGAGGCCGATTCCATTTTCATAGAAGAGCTTCATAATGCCAATCTATATCACCAGGTAAGCCAAGCTTTTGCGGTTTTTTTACCTGTTAAAAGCGTAGGGGTAATGGGGGATGGCAGACGTTATGATTATGTCATCTGCTTACGGGCGGTAGAAACGGTTGATTTTATGACGGCTGTCTGGGCGCCTTTACCCTGGGATTTTTTAGGCAGGGTTTCAAACCGTATCATTAACGAAGTTAATGGCATTTCCCGCGTTACTTACGACATTTCTGGAAAACCTCCAGCCACGATTGAATGGGAGTAATGGGGTGGTGGGGCACGATATGGTTTGGATGCAGCAAGCGCTGGATTTGGCCAAACACGCCGAAAGTAAGGGTGAGGTTCCGGTAGGCGCTATTCTGGTGAGCGAGGATAATCAAATTCTTGGTCGCGGCTGGAATCAAGTGTTGCATACTCATGATCCCAGCGCTCATGCTGAAATAATTGCATTACGAGAAGCAGGATTAGCATTACAGAATTATCGTTTAAACAACAGTAGTTTATACGTCACATTGGAGCCTTGTTGCATGTGCGCGGGAGCCATTGTTCATGCACGCATTAAGCGTCTTGTATTTGGATGTCGCGACGTCAAGGCTGGTGCTGCTGGCTCAGTTTACAACTTAACCAGCGGAATATCATTAAATCACCAAGTCCAGGTTGACGAAGGCATTTTACAAGTAGAATGCGCATCACTTTTAAGTGATTTTTTTAAGACGAAACGTCTTTAAAATTATCTTTTCAATTCAACGATTAATTTTTTCTTTAATTTCATTTGTTCTTCAGAGCTTAATGGTTCGCCTTTTAGATTAGTAACATGAAACATATCTTCTACTCGCTCACCAGCCGTAGCAATTTTTGCGCTGTGTAAATAGATTTTTTCCTTTAGAAACAACTGACTGATATGGGCTAATAATCCAGGCCGGTCTCCAGCGATGATAAATAACTGGGTTAATCGCTTTTCCGTATCTTCATTGAAGGTTATGAGGGGGGTAATTTTAAAATGCGCTTGGATCCTAGATAGTCGACGAGAGGTAATGGTAGGGAGCTGACAAGGATTACTCAGATTTCTTTGTAAATCACGTTTTATCTCAGCCATTCTCTGTTCATCTGCAATGGCTTGGTTGCGCTCATCCAGTATGACATAAGTATCTAAATCGAATTGGTTGTCACACGTTAAAATCATTGCTTCTTGAATGGTTACTTGATGATTACTTAAGGTCGTGGTGGTGATCGTGAAACGTTCATCGCAGTGGGGTAGGTAAATAAACACTTCTGTTCCGCCCTGGCTGTGATGGGGCATAATCATAACGAGTGGGAATTGCTTGCTGGTAAGAATTTCTTGGGTATGTTGAGCGATCACTTCAGAGGACTCATGCAGAAAATATTTTCCTTTAAAATGACACCAAAGCGTTAATACTCGCTCTTCGTTAAGACCTTTATTTTTTAAAATAGAAAGTGCCTCGCTCCTTCGTTGCTCAATCAGCACGTGTTCATCCAACAATTCCTTTTCGGCATCCATCGCTTTCTTAGAAGCATAATAGAGCTCCTTGAGCAGCGAATCTTTCCAAGCATTCCAGAGCGTTGGATTTGTGGCACAAATGTCGGCAACGGTTAATAAATATAAATAATCCAGGTATTGAGCATTGGGTAACTGGTTACAAAATTTAGCAATGGTACGCGGATCATATATATCCTGGCGCTGAGCTGTTTGTGACATTAATAAATGATTTTGCACTAGCCAAATCAGTAGGTCTGATTTTCGTTTTACTAACCGATGGCGTCTAGCAAAGAGCCTCGCTTCTATGGCGCCAAGATCAGAATGATCACCACCTCTTCCTTTAGCAATATCATGAAATAGAGCGGCTAAGTACAGAACTTCTTTATCTGGTATGGTGTGAAATAATTTATGGGCAAGTTTAAAATGCTGAGAGTATTCTGAATGACTAAATCGACCTAGATTGCGAATGACAAATAAAGTATGCTGATCAACGGTATACACATGAAACAAATCATACTGCATTTGACCGGTTACTACACCAAAAGGCTCTAAGTAATAGCCAAGCACACCATAACGACTCATTCGTTGTAAGGCATCAAATGGAGAATGTTTACTGGCTAAAATCGCAAGAAAGGTGTGGGTAGCTTCCTTTGAAATACAAAAAGGTTTATCAATCAAATAAAGATGCTGCCGGATTAAACGGATAGTATTGGCTCTTATTCCTTTAATTTCAGGGTGCTTGGCAAGCCAGAGAAAAATTTCCAATAGGGCTTGAGGACGATTTGAAAAAACTTTGCTATGTTTAACTTCAATATAATTATTGGACAATTGAAACCAATCATCTAGTGGTGTAAGTTTCTGTTTTTGATGATAAACGATGGTTTCTGCGAACCATTGTAACAACATTTCGTTTAATTCACGGCTTCGCTTAATCACTTTAAAATAAGCTTTCATGAATTGTTCAATGGCAAGGGAATGCTTTGTGTCAGAGTAACCAAATAACTCGGCAAGTTGAGTTTGGTAGTCAAATAACAAGCGATCTTCTTTTTTATCGGCAAGAATATGAAGTGCAAAGCGAACGCGCCATAAAAAAAGTTGGCAGTAAATCAATTCTTCATATTCTTTTGGCGTAATGAATCCAAACCCGATTCCATCAGAGAGTTTGTGGATACCGAAGTGACGCTTACAGATATTGAGCAGTACTTGGATGTCTCTAAGTCCTCCAGCGCCGTTTTTGACATTAGGTTCTAAGTTGTATGCGGTTTCTCCATACTTTTCATAGCGTAATCGTTGTTCCTTTTCTTTAGCAAAATAATAATCGTGACTAGTCCAGATATGAAGAGGGTGGGTCTGGTATGTCAATTCTTCCAAATAAGAAGAACGACCACATAATAATCGCATATCGAGAATGCTGGAGATTACGCTGATGTCCTGGCTCGCGAGTTTTGCGCACTCATTTATCGTGGTAATTTGATGGCTGATTTCAAGGCCAATATCCCAACAATCTTGAATAAACTGCTGGGCTCTTAGGAGCGGTTGCTCCTCCAGGTTTTCTGAATGCAACAGAAGCAGATCGATATCCGAATAAAGTTGCAACTCTCTTCGCCCATAACTTCCTAAAGCGAGTAAACAAAACTGATGCTCTTGGTCATGTAGGTGTTTTTGAAATAAAGGAATAATAAGATCATCAATTCCTTTAACCAATCTATTGGTGAGGCTAGCGATATTTGTTGTTTTCTTGAAAAATTCTTGGCTTAGCTCATCCTTGAGCTTTTTTAAACGACGTTTTAAAACTTGGTTATCGTTCTTCATTTCGCAATGTTAAAATTTCAACTCCGTCACTGGTGACCAAGAGAGTATGTTCCCATTGGGCTGATAAGCTATGATCTTTCGTCACAACGGTCCATTGATCGGGTAAAAGTCGAGTATGAGGTTTACCGACATTTACCATTGGTTCGATCGTAAACGTCATCCCCTCACGTAATATTTCCCCGGTTCCTGGTGTTCCATAATGCAATACTTGTGGGTCTTCATGAAAAACTCGACCAATTCCATGGCCACAATATTCTCGAACCACGGAACATCGATTTTGTTCGGCGTGCTTTTGTATTGCATGACCAATATCGCCTAAGCGAGTGCCAGGTTTGACCATTCCAATACCAATAAATAGACACTCATGGGCAACGCTAATAACATGGGCCGCTTTGATCGATGGTTCGCCAACAAAAAACATTTTGCTGGTATCCCCATGATAACCATCCTTTATGACGGTTACATCAATATTAATAATATCGCCATTTTTAAGGGCTCGCTTCCCAGGAATTCCATGGCATACAACGTGGTTAATTGAGGTGCAAATAGACTTAGGAAAGCCATTATAATTTAGCGGGGCAGGGATAGCTTGTTGCTCATTAATAATATAGTTGTGACAAATGGAATTTAATTCATCGGTTGTAATGCCTTCTTGCACATGAGGACCAATCATCTCAAGAACTTCGGCAGCGAGTCTACCGGCCACACGCATTTTTTCAATTTCATCAGCGGTCTTAATGGTTACAGCCATTTGTATCTTATCCAAAACTTTTTTATTACTAACATGCATTAGATGTTAGCACACTAAGTATATGAAAACCTACTCTGTACATGACAAAAAACCTGTCATGTACAGAGGAAAACCTAAATAAAAACGCCGACATTGTGGCAGTATTCATGGCAAATCAATGTCGGCGTATAAGTATAGTTCAGTGATTAGTCATCATCAGTCATTGCGTCGACTGAGGTGTCTTTTTGATTTTGCATTTTTTTCATGGCATCCATTCGCTTTTGTTGCCATTGTTCCAGCATGCTTTCGTATTTTTGCTTTTGCTCAGCATTTAAGACATTATAAATTTTATTTTTGGTTTGCAGCATTAGTTTTGTTTTTTCAGCAACAAGTTCTTTTTTTTGATTTACTAACTCATCGACTTTGCTTTCATCCAGTTTGTCAACAGTAACCAAGTCCTTCATTTGCTTTTTAAGATTCATCATTTGCTGATGAATATCCATTAATTGCTTTTTGGAATCTTCTTTTATTGCATCGATTTGTTTCTTTTGATCCGCAGTTAAGTCGAGGTCTTTAGTTATTTTTTTCATCTGCTCCATGCGCTTGCAGGGGCACTCTGCCTTCATTTGCGTATCTGCATAGGTTATGGGGCTAAAAGAAAGTGATAACGCCAATATTGGTAGTAATACTAGTGATTTTTTCATCTCGAAGTTCCTTATTGTAAGTTTGATTCCTTATTTAACCGCTGTAAGTATAGACCTTAATTTCAATTTGCCAAGATTACATCAACAAAATCCATGAATTGTTAAGCAGAGATAATTTGTAACAAATAAATTGCTGATATTAAATAGATATGTTATGATTCTCGCGCTTTTTAACGACACACACGTTTCGACACATGCGGTAGGGTCCTGATGGATGATTTAAGGCCATTGGGTTCCGTATGGGAAGCGTGGAGGCTTAACCCTGGAGAAAATTTATGAATGTTAGTATGCGTGAACTTTTAGAAGCAGGCGCCCATTTTGGTCACCGCACCCGTTTCTGGAACCCTAAAATGGCCGATTATATTTTTGGTTCTCGAAACAAAATCCATATCATTAATCTTGAAAAAACTATCCCTTTGCTCAATGACGCGATGAATTTCGTTGGAAGATTGGCTGCCAATAAAGCAAAAATCTTATTTGTAGGTACTAAACGTGCAGCTCAGGAAAGCATTCGTGAGCACGCGACTCGCTGTGGTATGCCATATGTCGATCATCGTTGGTTAGGCGGTATGTTGACCAACTACAAAACCGTGCGTCAATCTATTTTTCGCCTAAAAGAATTACAAAAAATGCGTGACGATGGTGCATTTGAACAGATGATCAAAAAAGAAGCCCTAATGCTATCACGCGAACTTGAAAAATTAGAGCGCAGCTTAGGCGGTATTCAAGATATGGGTGGTTTGCCAGATGCGCTGTTTGTTGTGGATGTTGGCTTTGAAGATATTGCAGTTGAAGAAGCTCGGCGCTTAAAAATTCCTGTTATCGGCATTGTTGATACGAATAACGATCCCGATCCTGTGGATTATATCATTCCTGCGAATGATGATTCTATGCGCGCTGTTGAAATTTATGTCCGTTGTGTGGCCGATGCAATCATTGATGCAAAACGTGGTAACACCGTTGGTGGAGTATCAGATACTGAGTTTGTCGAAGTAACCTCAGAAGCCGAAACTAAGCAAACCAAAACGGTTAAAAAAGCTGAAGAGCCTAAAAAAGCTAAAGAGTCTAAAACAGAAACTGAAGACACTAAACAGGCTAAAGAACCCGCTAAGTCTGAAGAGGCCAAAGAATCTAAAAAGGCAAAATCGGCTAATGAAACTGAAAAAGCTGAAAAGAAAAGCAAGTAAGAATCTTTCAGATTCGAGTCAATTAAAAGGGGTATTTTTTAAATACCCTTTTTTTCAGGTAATCAAACTAATTTTTGTACGGAGAAACCAACATGTCTATTGATGCTTCATTAGTAAAAAAGCTACGTGAAATTACTGGCGCTGGTATGATGGAGTGCAAAAAGTTTCTAGTGATGGCCAATGGTGACATCGATGAAGCAATTAAGGAAATGCGCAAAGCTGGCGGGGCAAAAGCCGATAAGAAGGCTGATCGAATTGCTGCGGAAGGGATTATTGTAATTTCTAAATCAGAAGATTTAAAGAGAGCAGTAATGTTAGAGCTAAACAGTGAAACCGATTTCGTCGCTCGCGATGATAATTTTACTTCATTTGCTAATCGTGTTGGTGAAACTGCACTAAAATCAAATGCTGCTGATGTGATCGAGCTTTCTTCGAACACTCTTGAAGGTGGCAACAATACGGTGGAAGAAGCCAGACAAGAATTGGTAGCAAAAATCGGCGAAAATATTAAATTACGTCGCTTAGTACAAGTTGAATGCGATGGCGTGATTGGTTCTTATTTGCACGGCACTAAAATTGGTGTTTTAGTAGCAATGAAAAATGCTGATGAATCATTAGCCAAAGACATCGCCATGCACATTGCAGCCAGCCGCCCTTTGGTGGTGAGTCGTGAGCAAGTTCCTGCTGATGCGATTGAAAATGAGCGTGAAATCTTTACTGCTCAAGCACGTGAAAGTGGTAAGCCTCAAGAGATTATTGATAAAATGATTGAAGGACGTATTAGCAAATTTGTCGATGAAGTGAGCTTGACAGGTCAATCCTTCGTTAAAGATCCGAATAAAAAGGTAGGACAACTCCTAAAAGAGAAAAATGCGGAAGTACTTTCATTTGTACGCTATGAAGTTGGCGAAGGCATTGAGAAAAAAGAAGATAACTTTGTAGCTGAAGTTATGGCTCAGGTTCGTGAACAATGACAAGTCCAAACCAAACAAAACTAAAATATAAGCGTATCGTTCTTAAATGCAGCGGTGAAGCCTTGATGGGCGATGCGCAATATGGTATTGACCCAGCCGTTTTGGACCGAATAGCAAACGACGTAGCAGAGCTTATCCAAATGGGGGTTGAGGTTGGTTTGGTTATTGGTGGCGGTAATCTTTTTCGTGGTAAAGCCTTATCCGAAGCAGGTTTGGGGCGGGTAACTGGTGATCACATGGGCATGCTAGCCACTGTGATGAATGCGCTCGCTTTGCGTGACGCCTTAGAACGTATTGATTTGCCAGCGAGGATTATGTCCGCTATACCCATGCTAGGTGTTGTTGATCCTTACCACCGCAGAAAGGCAATCACCAACTTAAGGAATGGGCAGGTCGTTATTTTTGCCGCAGGCACAGGAAATCCTTTTTTCACCACCGATTCAGCCGCTTGCTTACGGGCAATCGAAGTTGGGGCCGATGTTGTGCTGAAAGCCACCAAGGTAGATGGGGTATACTCTGCGGATCCGGTTAAAAATCCGGATGCGGTTCGGTATGATTTTTTGACTTACCGTGAGGTGTTAAGTCAGGGCTTACAAGTCATGGATTTAACAGCGATTTGCCTCTGCCAGGATCACAACATGCCTCTACAAGTGTTCAATATGTTTGAACCAAGGGCATTAAAAAGAATTGTAACTGGTGAACGCGTAGGAACTATTATAGGAGCGAAGCATGATCAATGACATCAAGCAAGATGCAGAGAAGCGCATGGCAAAATCAGTCGAAGCACTGAGTCAAGATTTCACAAAGATCCGAACAGGACGTGCCAATCCTAGTTTACTTGATCATATTCAAGTGGACTTTTATGGCTCCCTCACACCGTTAAACCAGGTTGCTAATGTTACGTTAAGTGATCCTAGAACAATTTTGGTCACCCCCTGGGATAAGAGTATGGTTCAGGCTGTAGAAAAAGCGATTTTAACCTCTGATCTTGGTCTAAATCCTGCAACCGCTGGGACATCAATCCGTGTGCCTATGCCTCCTTTAACTGAAGAACGTCGGAAAGAAATGATTCGCGTAGTTCGTGGTGAAGCTGAGCAAGCGCGGGTTTCGGTTCGGAATATTCGTCGTGATGCAAATAACCAGCTGAAAGAGTTGGTAAAAGAAAAAGAAATATCAGAAGACGATGAACGTCGCGCCAGTGAAGTCATTCAAAAATTAACTGATAAATATATTGCCCAAATTGATGCGTTATTGGTTGAAAAGGAAAAAGACTTAATGGAAGTCTAGTCTCTCTGCTGCAACATTCGACCTATATACGAGATCGTTTAAAATACGTGATTTATGCTTTTCCTTTTTCGCCCCGCCACATTTTAAAAACTCGCAAGAGAATGATCCATTACTCGCTTTTTAAAATGCGAGAGGACAAAAAATAGAGGTGCCTAAAAACACGTATTTTGAACGATCACGGGTATAGGTCTGAAATCATATTTCATCAACATAAAAAGATTAGTTATGCCAGAGAGTGATTGCAGGAAAAACGATTGCAGCAGGGCATGCGCATGAATGCTCAAAAAATACCACTTAATGCCTTTTGTGCATACTCTGGTTGTAAAGCGGCCTTAACGTTTGGCTTTTATCCCTTTTTTGCATGTTTTTTATTACGTTGCCTAGTCAGATGAAGAATCTATCTTGTCAGAGGTCAAAACTGCTGCGGTAAAAAACCTGGATGAAACAGGGGTTCGTGTGGCAGGAAAAACACATTGGTTACACGTAGCATCGATTAAAACGGCAACTGACTATCACGCTGACCAATAAACACAATCATGTTTTCTACACTGGTGTTGCCAATGATTTGATATGCCGCGTTTATGAACATAAGAACAAACTGGTGGCAGGGTTTACGAAAAAAAATAATGTGGATCGTCTGGTTTATTATGAAGTTTGTGGAAGTATCATTACTCCTATTGAACGAGAAAAACAAATCAAGCGATGGTCACGAAAAAAGAAGTAGGATTTGATTCATGCATTGAATCCTGAGTGGACTGATTGGTATCGAACGTTACTTTAAAAATTGTGCCACTGAAGAGAGCGTCCTCGCTGCGCTCGGGATGACGTGGGGTGTTACGAAATTTTTTAAAAAGAGCAGAATGTGCATGAATTATCCCTTTCGCTTTTTAGACATGATTTCATCAAAGAGCTTTTGTTTATCCGATGAAAGTTCAGCGCGTCTTAACGCTAAAATGTCCTCAACGCTGCCCTGAACGCAATCAGGGGTTAATCGGTCTTTAATTAAAAATCCATTTATATGATCGATTTCATGCTGTAGTACACGCGCGTAAAACCCGCTGGCTATTTTTTGATGACTTTGGCCCGTTTCATCCTGATAGCTCAGCTTAATTCGATTGAAACGCGGCACTTTTCCAGCGAGGCTCGTAACGGAATAGCACGCTTCAAAATCACTCACTGTTTCTTCACTCTCCGGTTTAAAAGATGGGTTAATTAGTATATGCATGGGGTGCATTTCGACGTTGTCTCTTAAAAGAGAAGCTCCTTCAGGAATGTATACGGCAATGATTCGCTTATGGGCGTTGACTTGGGGTGCTGCTAATCCAACACCACCGAGTGACTCAAGCTTTGCTTTCATAGCTTCAATTAATTCTTTATCTTCTGAGTTTAATGGAAAGAAAACCGTTTTTGCAGGCGTTTTTAAAACCGTCTCATAGTTTTTTTGTTCGATGGTTACAATGTCCAAGGCTAATGCTTGCGAGCTCATAAAAAATATTCCAATGGCAAACCAGATCGTTAAAATAAGTGTACGCATAACGCTTAAATTTATAATGTTTTGTCGGACTATAACACAGAACACAGCGATCAATTCTAAGTACCCCTGAAGAAACTCTGATCACGTCCTAAAGGTTCTTATTTTACAAGGTTTTTAAATGCATGCTAACAGGTTTATCCACAGAAATTGTGGATAAGATACATTGTAAGTATTTTTCAAATATAATCTATAGCTCTTTTATTTATTGGGTTTTCTAAAATTTGAGACGGTTTGTCAAGTAGAAAGTATGGGCTTCTTAATGAAATTATCCACAGTTTATATGTGGGCTAATTTTGATAGAGGTATATTGCTATATCTTACCTAAGAAAAAAATAAAAAAACAGACTTGACGTAACAATATTTTCTAATGCCGTCAGAAAGCATTGGTCAGTTGAGAATCAGTTACATTGGATGTTGATGTAACTTTTAGAGAGGATGATTCAAGGGTACAAAGGGATAATGCCTCAGAAAATTTAGGCGTATTTAGCCACGTTGCCATTAATAGCTTTCGTAATGAAATATATGCAAAAAGGGGTAAAAGCCAAAGGTTATAAGGCCGCTTTGCAGCCAGAGTATGCACAAAAAGTATTGAGTGGATTTTTTGAGCATTCATTCATTTGCCCTGAACGATTGCAGGAACTATTTGCGTAATAGGAATAGTAAAGCTATATTTTAATGTGAACAATAGGTGACATTTTATACCGTAAAAGGAATTGTTAGCTGACCCTGTACATTAAGGATAATATTATGAAAAAAATATTCATATTCATTTTCGCTTTTTTTTCTGCATACAGTCTATCATTACAAGCCGCTCAAAATCCGCAACAGCAAGTCCCTAATGTTAATCTTAAACCAGGAGCCTTGAAACCAATTGCTCCCAAAGTCATTCCAGTTACCGTACGCGGTAAAATCAAAGAGCTGTTATGTGAAGATAATGAAATATTGGTGAAAACAAAAAAAGGTCAAAGTTACCGTGTCTTCCCAACGGTTGCCATTGCTGGAGTGGGTGTACGCAATCAAGGGGATATCAGACGTCTATGCAGACAGCATCTTCGAGTTAACCAATCAGTGACTGTTCGCGGAGAAAGAACAACTATCAATGGAAGAAACGCGATAGCTCGTGCTTCAGTTACCCCATAAGATTGAGTGTGCATGAAAATCTAGAAAGTTATCATTTGTTGGGCTAGAGAAAAGCATAGCCCAACAAAAAAAAGATTCATGATCGCTCTCGTTAAGACTGCTGATGAAGATTTAGGTCAAAGATGGTTGTGTAACAAAAATGATTAACAAAGATGGGTTTTGTGAAATCGATTTTTGAAGTACCATAAGCAATTCAAAGTTAATGTTCTACGATATATCCCCATTTAGTGTCCCAAAATAATTTCGTGCTTTTATATTCTGTACCTATGTATTGTTTCAAGGTATCGATGGAGCGATCTTTTGAAGCTAAAACGACAATATTCGCAGAATTATTTATAGGAAAAGAGACTATTCCAGGATGAAATAGGGCTTTTAATTTTGTAAATATAGACCATTGTTGGCTCGGATTAGCCATATTAATCGCAAGTACTCCTTTAGGTGACAATCGATTAACGCACTGTGTGAAAAATTCTTCTGTGTTACAGGAGTTAGGAAAAGCCTGTTCATCGAATAAATCAATCAGTAAGTGTTCATAATAATGATTTTTTTCTTGAACAAATAATTCTGCGAGTTGATGATATATCGTGGTATTTAATAGCCTATCAGTCATGAAAAACTTCTTGGCCACCTCAATGACTTCTTGATGACACTCAATAATATCTAAGGGAATTGTCTGCAAATAGGGTTGTAAGTAATGAGCTGCCCCAGCTCCACCCAGGCCTAGGAGGCACGTGTTCCCGGGTCTAGCTCTGACTGCTAGGGTTAAAGGATTTAGATAATCAAGCATTGGTCGCTGAGGATTATAGCGGTTAATTAAAGTTTGTATTGGTCTTGTGCTGAAGGTTAACCAGCGATAGATTAAATTTTGATATACTTGGATCCCAGAGTCCGACTCATAGATGCAATGTTTAAAATAAGTTTTAAGCCTGATAATTCTCATGGGCGTTGAAAGGGATATATACTTCCAAGTTGTAATAGTTGAGTTAGCTCATCGAGCGCGGAAAAGGACTCATCAATTAACATTGGATCTGACAAATCATCGGCGTGTAGCTCATCTCGATAGTGACGTTTAACCCAGTTGGCGAGCTTATCTAATAGTGAGTCATTGACCAAAACCCCTTGGTGCATGGCTGCTAATTCGGGTTCAAGCAAAGGCACTCGCAACCGTAAACAGGCAGGTCCGCCGCCATTTCGCATACTTTGCTTGAGATCAATGTAATGAACTGAGTCAATAGGATTATTGTCGTCAGCAATCAGTTCTTGAATATAAGTTTTAATGTGCTCATTTTCTTCGCACTCAATGGGAGCGATTAACGCCATGGATTGATTGGGTTCATTAGGAAGGGTGACTAATTGCGAGTTAAATAAATAGCTACTGACAGCGTCTGCAACAGAAACCTGCTCGCTGCTCACCACCAAAAGATGTAAAGGGAAATTGGCAGATTGCTGCAAGGTGCTTAATAGTTCTTGTTGGTTGAGAAAGGCTTCTTGATGAACTAAGAACACGGATTCATTCGCGACAGAAATCACATCGTTATGAAACACGCCTTGATCAATAACGGCGGGATTCTGACAAGCCATAAGTACCTGTTGAGGATCAAGTTGATGTTTACGTGCGATCGCTTGTGAAGCTTCATAAGTTTGTCGCGCTGGAAAACGTTCGGGCTTGGCATACTTATTATTCGCTGGTAACGCTCGTTTCCCATAAACGAAGATATTTATTCCTCGCTCGCCATGACGAGCACAAATGCGGTTGTGGTTTGCAGCGCCTTCATCACCCAGCCCATCGGTAGCAGGTAAGGGCGAATGATGATAAAAATAGTCTCTACTTGAGAATAGGCGCTTTAAAAGTTCTGCAGAAAATTCAGACTCTTGGTGTCGATGTAAGTTACTCACTAAATTTGCTGCTGTAAAATGAACTCGATTATCCGAGGTATCCAAGCTAGAGGATACCGTTGCAGCATTGGCGGTCCACATACTGGAAGCCGAATAACAGGCACTCAGTATATTAATATCGATTTTGCTTGCTTGGTTGATTTGTTCGGTTGGTGTTCCATGAAACCCTAAGCGACGTAATAACTCTAAATTAGGGCGCTGATGCGGGGGTAATACCGCTTGTTTTATGCCTAAATGATGGAGCAGCCGCATTTTTTCGATGCCCTGCATCGCAGCTGCTGCTGGATTGGCCGGTTTAAAGGCATTTTGTGTGGATGCGAGGTTGCCAGGAGCGAGACCTGCGTAATGATGTGTAGGCCCCACTAAACCATCCATATTCAGTTCATAAACGTTCATCATGGTAAATTGATTCCTGGTAATAACGTTGAAGGCAAAGACAACTCTGATTGTTCAAGGCTCGAAATAGGATATGCGCAATAATCCGCAGCGAACCAAGCGCTTGGACGATGGTTTCCACTATGTCCAACCCCACCAAACGGGAGGTTGCTCGCTGCACCAGTGGTTGGCCGATTCCAATTGATTAAACCGGCTCGAATTGTTCGATAAAACTGCTGATAGCGCTCGAAGCTATCTGACAAAATTCCTGCCGCTAAACCATATTGAGTTTGATTCGCCAATTCTAGTGCATGTTCAAAATCGCGATAGCGATATACCTGCACAAAAGGTGCAAAAATTTCTTCATCAAACAAGTCCGTAACTGGCGTCATATCCACAATCCCAGGTGAGAGAAGTGCGGATTGTTCAGATATGAGCGACATTTCAAGTAAAGACCTGGCTCCCTTATTAATCAGCTGTTCTTGAGCGGTTATATGAGAAAGGGCATGTTCATAACTGATCACAGAACCCATAAATGGTTCTGGTTCTTGTGTGTAAGCTCCAACGTTTAAGGATTTGGTCACCTCTAGAAATTGTGATAGAAACTCATCCCCATGGTGATTATCGGCTATCAATAGGCGTCTAGCACAGGTGCATCGCTGGCCTGCTGTAATGAACGATGACAGTATTGCTTGGTACACTGCGGCGCTGAGATTTGAAACCGAATCAACTAGGAGCGGATTATTCCCCCCCATTTCGAGCGCTAAAAGAACCTCTGGACGGTTGCTGAATTGCTTATTGATAGATAAACCAGTTTTGTAACTGCCAGTAAAGTAAACGCCTTGAATATCTTGGTTTAATAAGTCTTTGGCAGTGCTTGCGTCACCTTGCACACAATTTAAAACTCCAGGAGGCAATCCCGATTCATCCCAGCAACGAATAATAAATTCTGCAACCGCAGGGGTTAGTTCACTAGGTTTATAAACAACGGTATTGCCAGCGAGCAAAGCAGGGACGATATGACCATTGCTTAAGTGCGCTGGAAAATTAAATGGCCCTAAAACCGCCACCACACCAAGCGGCTTAAATCGTAAATGCCCAGTCGCCTCAGGTGCTTGTATTTTTTTTTCACCAGTACGTTCATGATAGGCTTCAATAGATAAGCTAATCTTTCCAATAACAGATTTAACTTCTGTGTTAGACTCCCATAATGGCTTGCCGGTTTCCTTAGAGATCAGAGTCGATAATGCTTTATTATTTTTTTCAATCTGATGTTTAAATCGTTGCAAATAGGTTACACGCTCAGTTAAGTCTAAACTGGCCCAAGCTCCAAAAGCATGATGTGCAGACTGAACTGCTTCTTGAATTTGCTCATTGAGAGCGCTATAGCCTGACCAAAGCACCGTATTATCGATTGGATTGACAGAATTGAATGGCTCCCCATGTCCTTCACGCCAAGCTCCACCATAATAATGACTTAATTTATCCATGTTTAACCTCAGAAAAATTCGGATTCTCTTCCAACATCAAAGGCGCTATTCTGACAGTATCACCACATTTAATTTGCAACAACTCAGACGCTTCCTTACTTAAAATACAAGACTGCTTCTCATGATTAAACACAACTTGACAAACACTCGCTCTAAAATCAAGTTTGGTGTTTGCGAGTATATAACGCCTGCTGCTCACGTCATCACTAATGTTTTTAACAGTCATAACACGACTTAACGCGCCGGTTCGAATGGCTTCTCTGGGTGCTTCTATGGTTGGACCCGCATCAAAAATATCCACATACTGACTGTAACGAAATCCTTCACGCAATAAAATATTCATAGCGGGCACGGTTGAGGCGTGTGGTTTACCTACGACCTCTTGAGCCTTCGGATTTAACAATTTTACATAAACTGGGTTTCGAGGCATTAAGTCTGCAATAAATTGCTTATTGGTAGCAATGGTTAAGCGATCCGCTTTAGAAAATGACATGTGAAAGAAATGGCTGCCCACCGCATCCCAAAAAGGGGACAGGCCGTTTTCATCCGAAATTCCTCGCATTTCAGCGATGACTATCGGTGCAAAACGAACTGGGTAGTGGGCGATGAATAAAAATCGCGCTCGTGACAACAATACTCCGTTGCCGCTGTGCCGATAATCTGGGGCAAGAAATAAAGTACAGAGTTCACTGGCTCCCTGTTTATCATTGACTAGGCTAAGAACCTCATAGTCTGATCGAATGCCAAGATCATGGCATACTCTGGTACGCTTCGATAATTTATAAGAATAAAACGGAGTATCATGACCTACGGAGGCTTCAATCGCCGAAGTGCCAACTACCTTGCCTTGAGATGGATCTTCCAGCACGAACAAATAGTACTCGTTAAATGGATCGGTTACTGTTTTTTTAAACGATTCAAGAGACCATTCAAGCCGTTTAGATAATAATTCCTTATCGGCTGGTAATGTGGTTAAGCCAACGCCACTGCTTTGGGCAAGGTCATAAATGTCTTTTAAATCGTCTTTTTTAGCGCTACGAAACAGCATCATGGCGTTTCCTTTGCTCTTATTGTTTCGACAGATCCTCAAGCCCACCTTGAGCCAAGTCAACGAGCAACAAGGCGCTTAAGCAAGATCGTTCAACTAAACTGTCTAAGAGGATATATTCATCTGAGCTATGTATATTTCCACCTCGAACACCTAACGTATCCATGACAGGCAGTCCATGCGAAGCTAAGTTATTACCATCACAGCAGCCACCACTGTCCTTCCAGTCTATGGACAATCCTAGATCGGAGCCAATGTTTTGAATGCGCTTAAATAATCGTTCCGTTGCGGGATTAATGCGTTTGACTGGACGACCAAAATCACCCTCTAACGTTAAACTATAATCCTTATGCTGATGTTTTTGAATGATGCTATTTATTTTCTGGCGAATTAAGTCCTCATCATCAGGATGAGTAATTCGAACATCCAATTTGGCTACAGCTTTGTCAGGAACTATGTTTAAAGCATCACCACCAGAAATTTTGCCAATGTTAATCGTAAAGTTTTCTTTCGATTCATTTAATGCATGAATATCCAACAACATTTCAGCCAGATAACAAATAGCATTTCGTCCTTCATAAAAGGAACGTCCTGCATGAGCGGCTTTACCTGTTGCGATTAAGGTGAGCTTCCCGCTACCTTTGCGGTTTTTAGCCAGTGTTCCTGATTCAGTCATGGCTGGTTCATAGACTAATGCGGCTTGATAATCTTTGGATAACTCCTCAAGATAAGCGGCTGATGCAGGTGAGCCAATTTCTTCATCGGCGTTAATAAATACATCCCATCCAAGATCAGTCGCGAAGGGGGTTTTTTCAAATCCGCTCAATGCGTGCAAAATGACAATCAATCCGCCTTTCATATCACTTACACCAGGGCCATTCACACGATTATCATCTATATAAGTAAGGGATTGAAAGGGGTGATCTACTCCATAAACTGTATCCATATGGCCACACAACAGAACCCTACGTTTTTTCTCAGGTCTTTTGCGAATGAGTAACCCTTTGCCGCATGGCTTATAGATTCGTTCCCCTGCCATTGTAATTAAAGGAATTTCTGGAAAAACTTTCGATTCAATTTCATCTGCTAACGGTGTAAAGGCGGACATCAGTGTCTGATGCATTTCTTTTAAACCATTGAGATTTTCTGTTCCGGAATTAATGTGGCAAAATTGATGGAGTTGATGGATCATTGTTTTATGATTAGCTTGTGTTGTGCCAATTAAGTCCTGCAATGATTTCAACATGCGCAAACTCCCTGTTAAACGCTAAGACATTAGCGGAAAATGAATCTATTCGCAAGCGGGTTTTAAAATTGTCATTGAGTTATACACAGGCAAAAACCTACACTTACTTGTGCTATCTCATCTGCGCCTGCAAGTTTTAATTGTCCTGTTTTATAATTAAAAAATCCAACTTTAAGCCGAATCAATAAAAAACAACCAGCATTGCTTAATCTTTGCTCCTGCCTAGGTTATAATGGGCATTATTCAATCACACTGCATTAGATTAACCAAATAAAAGAGCGAGTTTATGCCGATTTTGAACTCTGATAAATGCCACACACAGCAACCGAAGCGCTTAGCCATCACGGTGCCAACAAATCTCCCACATGATTGGCTCACCGACTTTTATGCGCTTTTGAGCGTGCAATTGAAACTCAATGATGAGACGAAGCAAAAAGTCTTCGATCACCAAACAAATACAGTGATTCTGTTAACAGAACAAGGGTGGTTTTTTAAAGAATTAGACCGACACGTAGGGGCGCAATCAACGTACTCTTTAAAACCTCAGCTACTGGAGTCCTTAAGCACGCTGTACGTTCTCTTTACGCATCCTAAAACAACCGATGAACAAAAGAATATGATTGCTTTAGGAATTAAAGAGGATGTGGAACAGTGCTCACCTGGGTTCACTAGTCGAGTGAATTACATCATTAGTCGCTTCAACATGCCACAAAACATGGATGAAGTAATTGCCCAGGTACGCTTTAAGCTTGTGGATAGAATAGCGAGCATTATTGCAGCAAAGAGTCCTCAAGGCATTCATGTGCACAACCGGGTGATTGAAGTTGCCAGAAACGCAGGGTTTATCGTTTGGTCTATTAATACTGGCGATGTTTATTCACACGTGGGAAGCCGCGACCTTTCTGATGGTGACATTATTGCCCGACTAAACGCTGGTTTTGCCAATCACTTTCAGTTATTCGCTCTAGTGAATACACTGCGTGATGAACTAGAAGGCTTGATTGTACCACATGGATACCAAGGAAAACGTGACGTTGAAAATGACTATAAAGAAGAGGCGTATTCAAAATTTTTTGAATGCCTCAACCTCTTTATTCCCATCCCAATGCAAGAATTATTAGACTTAGATGAAGAGTTTGGCTGCGTCACCGATATTAATTGGCAGCATGTCAAACATCATCTGTTGCAAAAATTAAGAGCTGAAGGTTATGTCACGCTTCATGAAGGAGAGGCTGCTTTATTAGATGGCCTGTTGCTCGATGAAAGTAGATTATTGGACTCAAAAACCTTGAGCACGCTAATTCCCCATGGTTATGAATTAGTCCAGTGTTTGGAGTTTTTCAGTGAATGGAGCATGGAACAAAAAGTGGGCTTGGTGAGCGCTTATCTCGATAATAAATCGCCCAATGCTCAAAAAGAGGTATTAGCGATTCTTCATAATGAAGCGCCTCAATTAACGGCTCAACTGAAAAAAGAACCGAATTTGCAAACCATCTATTTTACTATTGCCATTATTGAGAAGGATGCGGCTGCGGTGAGAGCATATGTAGAAGCGGGCGAAGACATTAATGAAGCACTGTGGTTCTTGTTTAGCCAAGCGCATAAAAGCGATACCCTCTACTGGTTGCATGAGCATCCGCATCTTTTGGAAACGATGACGGTGTCAGGCATGAATACCGTCATTGAACAGGGCAAATACGTTGGCAAGACGGTTGCAGAAACGTTAGTGAGTACTAAGAAAGGGCGTCAGCTGTTATTGGAAAATAGCCCATTACAAACTCTGCTCGCTCAGACCACGATAGTCAATAGACTTTCTGATGTTTTGCAGCAGGCAGAAACTGAAAGAAGGACCGTGAGCAGGCATGAAGGATTCTTCAAGAAATCGTCTCCCTTGGCGACTCAATTAGTGCAATCAATTGTTTATGGGGACTTTACAAAGTCAGAAGCAATACTTCAAGCCAATCCCTCCTTAGTGGAGACACTAGTCACCGAAAAAGTCACGGTCATGGATTATTCAAGACGTAAGGTCAAACAAAAGACTGCTTTTCAGGCCTCTCTTTGCGCCATGGATAATGAACTCTGTGCGATGTTGGCCCATTACATGCCAGAGGAGGAAATGGTTCGCCAGTATCAAGAAATTTTTCCAGAAGGGCATGAAACGTATTCTCAAGAACAAACCTCGTTTGACTTCAGTTCAATCGTGCAGGCAATTACTCAAAGCAGTGATGCGGATGTACAAATGGCACTCAGCCTTGTGTTGCCTAACGATACAGTACTCTGGCGCGAGCTTGAGCAATTTAGGTCAAATTTCACTCAGCGCTCATCCCAAGAGGCGGTGTTTAACCCACAACATCTTCTCAAGGCATTTAGCCTTCGTGATAGCCAACTTGATAATTGGAGCTGGTACCAAGACGATTTATTTCGGCGGCAGATCATAGGTTTTATACAGCGGTTCCTGCCTGCCAATATCGCGATGGATTTTGCTCAGGGGCTTTTCGGTCGGGTAATATTGAAGGAAGACTCCTGGCGCAGTTTTAATTTTAGAAATGTCCGTGGCGCAATTTTCCCTCTGTCATTTGATTCTTTTTCTGGGCTTGGTTACACACATTCCGCCGACGGTGCGGTGTTTGCCGGCGCGGTTCAGTGGGCGGGGGAGCGGCGCGCTTTTTCCAAACTTATGTCGAGCAAAAACCGCGGTCTTGGGAGAGTTATGCAGCCAGAGACTGCTAGTTGCTGTCTAATTCTATAATGTAGTGTGAAAGAGCATCTTGAGCGATCAAAGCCGGTGCGTCCTGCCAACACGTATGAATGAATTCTTCCACTAAAAGCCTAAAGTAAGAAACTTCTGTAATTTTGAAAAATTGATTTTAACCAGATTACAGGTTTACCTTATTTCTATAAAAATTACTCAATAAAACTGATGTTTCCATCTCTTTCCAAATAGGCTTTTTTAATCTTTTTAATGTCTAAGATCTTATTTTTTCGGGCTTCTTCTAATAAATCATTTTCAGTCATTTTGCTTGCTTTCATTTGATCCCATTTTAAATCGCCGTTTTCTACTAATAGTTGGGCCTCTCCTTTCAAAATAAACCCTAACCAATCAGAATAATAAGAAATCCAAGCAAAAAATTTTTGAAGCATAATTAATGTTGGAATTAGGTCTGCCGTGCCCTTGATCGTCCAGTTCAGCAAGGAGCCAATTAATATTATAATCACGAAATCAAATGGTCTTTTAAGTCGAATTGTTGCTTTTGCTATTCTTAGCAGAAAAATTGCATATAAAAATATTAATATGCCCATTCCTGCCATCTTTATTGAATCATTAATAACATCCATGTTTCTCTACCTCTTTGATTTTTGTATTATCTAGAGTTGCTTTATCCAAGATGCATTCAAAATGCTATATTTAAGGCTTGAAGAGAAGATACCTTGTTTTTCTATCAGGTTCATACGTAGCTTGTAAGCTTTAAACTTCATCGACTGACGAGATGGTTATGGGATTGCTGAGAATTGCGGGTTATAATGTATTCCATTTAAAAGGAAAGACAAAATGAATGAGCTCTTGCAGTCTGCTCATCCAGAATGGCGTGATCTGCTTAAGGCAGGATTTAAACAAATGGATCATGATTACCTGGAGAGGTTATGGCATCATGAAGACTGGCTCCCAGGAAAAAAGCAATTATTAAACGCATTTAGTTTGCCGTTATCTTCTACTGAGTACCTTTTATTTGGTGAATCTCCTTATCCAAGAGAACAATCAGCGAATGGATATGCCTTTTGGGATGACTCAGTTGGAACGCTCTGGAGTGAGACGGGGTTTAGCAAAGCGGTTAATCGCGCTACTTCTTTACGAAATTTTCTTAAAATGTTATTGCACGCAAGAGGGGATTTACAATTAGATTTTTCGCAAGAAGCCATTGCTAACTTAGACCATTCAAAATACGTACAAACGGCTCCAGATTTCTTTGGGAGCTTGATTGATAAAGGGTTTTTGTTATTGAATGCTACTTTGGTTTACAGTGAAGGTAAAGTGAATTACCATGCACAGAAATGGCAGCCTTTCATGCATTTTCTTCTAACCCAACTAGCGGAGCTAAAACCTTCTGTAAAATTAATTATGTTTGGTCGAATAGCCAAGCAGTTGCCCGAGATGCAATTATTTTCTCATATCATTGCTGAGCACCCCTATAACTTAAGCTTCATTACTAATGAAGACGTAATTGAGTTTTTTAAGCCTTTAGAATTGTTGGTGAAAGATGACAAAAGAAACAACCATTGATGCGCAAGAAGTAGCAAAGTTCTCACATCTGGCTAGAGAATGGTGGAATCCTGAAGGACCACTTAAAACGTTACATGATATTAATCCCGCACGCATTGAGTTTATGCAACGATACGTCGACTTCTCCAATCAATCGGTACTTGACGTTGGTTGTGGTGGGGGAATATTGTCTGAACGCATGGCTTTACTTGGTGCTAACGTTACGGGCATTGACGCAGAGAAAGAGGCGATCAACATTGCTTTGATGCACGCACAGGAGCAAGGTTTAGAGATAAACTATCTTTGCGAGCCAGTTGAGAAGCTTGAGTCTGAAGGTTTTGATATAATCACCTGCATGGAAATGCTTGAGCATGTCGCTGATCCAGTCTTGGTAATTGAGCATTGTGCAAGAGTGTTAAAGCCTGGCGGTATTCTTTTTTTATCAACCATTAACCGAACAATAGCCGCTTATGGCGGTGCCGTGCTAATGGCCGAGTATGTTTTAAAATTATTACCTCGGCAGACTCATGATTACAGTAAGTTTATTAAACCTAGTGAACTAGCCGCGTGGGCTCGTGAGCAAGGCATGGATGTCATTGGCCTGTCTGGCTTAGGATATAACCCCATCAACCGAAACTCTTTCTTGCAAGAATCCGTTCAAATTAATTATTTAATGGCATGCAAAAAAATCTAGGGACTATGCCTTATCCTTACTTCGCAATTGAATTAATTGGTTTTTTCTTTTTCTCTGCAAAACGCTGATTATACCGCTGTTTAGCGTATTTGGCTTGCTCTTCAGTAACCACATCCACCTCATTACCGTAGAGATCTACCCTAGCAGTATTTGATGTTTGGCAATTTAAATAAGCAGGCGAACCGCTGTAATAATTTAAAGCTTCACGTAGTGCTTTTTTGCTGAATGGAGGGCTATCGAGCCGATCATAAAAATCAACGATATCTTCAAAAATTCCTAACTTTAGAGGTTTTATTTGGTTGGCTTTTTTAAAAAAAGCACCTGGAAAATGTTCAATTAGCCAGTCAATGATTTTTAGCTTATCTTTTTTAAAAGGTGAAAGTGTTTGGTTCATGGTTAAAATTGCCATAGCTTCTTTTTAAAAATTAATTTATCATAAGATTATTAGTTTTAAAAATATAGTCCTAACCCAGCTTTCTTCTTTAAAACTCTTTTATCCTATCTCTTTGAACGCATCTAAATTGTTCTTCGTATTGACTTCTTTGGTAAGAAAAAATCTTATTTTTCTGTAAGAAATATCTTACTTTTAATTAGGAAAACCGTCTATTAAATAAAAGAACTTCGCCAAGAAATACATAACTAAATGAAAAATAATAAATTTTATTTTTGCATTTCTAAGGGCATTTCATTAAACATTTTATCATCCTGTGTTGCATATGGACATATTTGTTGCTACATTTATCAAAGACTTCATGGAAAGAGGTCATCAAAAACGGATTTTGGTCAGAAGGATCTGATCATCAAGGATGATGTTTCAAGACGAAAGTCTTGATTGGAAGACTGTAAAAGCCAGGGCTTGCCCTGGCTTTTTTTATGCCACTGCGTAACCAGAGTGTGAAAGATAATGTTTGTCTGGATAGTAGGCGAATACAACCGAGCCGCCTTTTAAAGTATTGATGATGGGTTTTGCCAGCGATTTTGCGACCGATGGACATCCCCAGCTGCGGCCGGCACGCCCAGCTTGCTTAATGAAAGAGGGCTCTACATACCATGCTCCATGGATGACTACTCTGCGGTTATAAGCATTATCGTTAAATCCTTTTTCAAGCCCTTGTAAATTCAATGATAAACCCTTAGAACCGAAGTAAGTATCGCGGGTCACATAAGTACCAAGACTGGTTTCTTTACTGGAAGACCTATTTGAAAAATGTTTAGGAACATCGAGTCCAGAATTTTTTCCATGGGCTACGTGGGTATTATATAAAAGACGTTCCCGTTTTAAATCAAATATCCACATGCGTTGTTTCGAAGAAGGTAGGGAATAGTCAATGACGGTAAGAACAGGTTTTTTTACGGCGCCTTTCGCAGAGGCTTTATGATAAGCGGCCAAGGCAATTTTCAGAACATTTTTATTCAGATTGGGTGCTTTTAGACTTAAATGATTAACTTCTTTGTTGATATCAAAAGCAGCTGGCTTAGCAAAAATCGCCGCGCTTGACGTCAGATTGCTAGAAAACATAACTAGCGAAATTAGCGTTAAAATCGTATTCATACTGCTCCATATTGTTATCTTGGTCAAGGTAACACAGGCTGATAAAGCATCTTCCCGTAGTCGCGGCGAACTGTAAAAAAACTCCTAAGCTACACCGCAAAAAATGTCGATTATATAGACAATGCAGGCAATTGTAAAGCCAAAAGGGGATTGAGCAACCATGTAGAAAACATATTGATCAGAAAATAATTGAAATTAATCAATAGATTGGGTTGCATTTTAGAGTGAGTTATGATGGCATGAAAAATGCAAGAGTATTAATCCAAATAGAGCCTCATCCCTAACTAAAATTGTCTCCGTACATGACAGATTTTTGCCATGTAAGGATTATAATTATACAGAAGTCTTTTGATCATACTTTTTTGATGATATACAACAAAAAAGTATAAATTTAGTTTCGTTTGTTAAAAAATTAGATTATCCTTCACCCCGTCAATTTTATACTCTGGAGGCAACATGCTTGATAAGCAATCTCTTCATCAGCCAGAAGGCTTACGCGCAGCGATTAATGATGCGTACCGAGAAGATGAATATAGTATTGTTTCAAGGCTGATAGATCGAGCTGAACTGGATGAAAAGACTTTATTTTCTATAAAGCAAGAGGCTAAAAAACTTGTTGAGCAAGTGCGCTCTGAAAGAAAAAAAAGTATGGGGATAGATTCATTTTTATCGGAATATGCACTCTCTAGTGATGAGGGAATCGCGCTTATGTGTTTGGCGGAAGCTTTATTGCGCGTACCGGATAACGATACAATCGATGACTTAATTAAAGACAAATTAGCTAGCGCCAATTGGAAGGCTCACCGCGGTCAAAGTGAATCTTTCTTTGTGAACGCTACTACCTGGGCGTTAATGCTGACTGGTAAAGTTCTTTCTCCTGAGAAGGCGGATTCTGTTCTAACAAAAGCACTCATGAAGCTTATTAATCGTAGTAGCGAAGCGGTTGTTCGTAAGGCAGTCGATAAAGCTATGCGAATTATGAGTAAGCAATTCGTCATGGGTCAAACCATTCAAGAAGCACTCACTCGCGCTAAGAAAAAAGAGGCTATTGGCTATCGATATTCCTATGATATGCTGGGAGAGGCGGCATTAACTAAAACTGATGCTAGGCGCTACCTTGAAGCCTATACCAACGCTATTGAGGCAATTGGTGAAGAAGCAAAAGGGAAGGGATCAGTATATTCTAATCCTGGAATTTCTATTAAACTCTCAGCCTTACATCCAAGATATCAAGAAGCTCAATACAAACGCGTTCTAGAAGAATTACCTCCTAGATTGCTCTCCTTAGCTAAACTTGCCAAAAAATATAACATTGCTTTAACGGTAGATGCAGAAGAGTCGGAGCGATTGGATATTTCTCTGGATGTGATTGAACGTGTCGTTAAAGATCCGGCTTTAGATGGATGGGAAGGATTCGGAATGGCTGTTCAATCCTATCAAAAAAGAGCGTTCTATCTTTTAGACTGGATCGCTCAATTAGCTCGTGAACATAAACGTCGCATTATGGTACGTCTGATTAAAGGGGCTTATTGGGATAGTGAAATTAAAAAAACGCAAATGCAAGGGTTAGATGAATATCCTGTTTTTACGCGGAAAGCATTTACAGATACCTCTTTTCAAGCTTGTGCACGAAAACTATTGACCGTGACGGATGTTATTTATCCGCAATTTGCTACCCATAACGCATATTCAGTGGCTCTGATTCTTGGCCTGGTTGGGGACTATCGTGATTTTGAATTTCAATGTTTACACGGTATGGGTAATGAACTGTATGATCAAATCGTTCCCTCAAACCGCCTAGGCATTCCTTGCCGCATATATGCTCCAGTTGGTACGCACGAAGATTTACTTCCTTATCTTGTGCGGCGATTACTGGAAAACGGGGCAAATTCTTCGTTTGTGAATCGAATTGTTGATGATAAAGCGCCTATTAGCCTGTTGGTTGAAGACCCAGTTGTTAAGTCAAAAGCGCTTCTGGATAAAATTAATCAAAATATTCCACTGCCGAAAGATATTTTTCTACCGATCCGGGCTAACTCAATGGGTATTGACTTTTCCAATCGGGAAGCGCAAGCCTGTTTGCAAAAGGAACTGAATGATTGGAGTGAACATGAATGGCATAGTACAGCCCTTATAAAAGACAAGACATTCGATGCAAATCTCGGCCGTGCATCCTTTTCTCCGCAAAATCCTGATCAAGCAATAGGAATGGTTCTTGATGCAACGGAAGAAGATACTGATTGGGCTGTTGCTAGGGGTGTCGAATCTTTTCAAAACTGGAGTAACATCCCTGTTGCAGAGCGTGCAGCCATTATCCGCCGGTTCGCTGATTTGCTGCAAAAAAATATGTCCCGCTTTTTGGCCATTGCATCGTTAGAAGCAGGTAAATCACTCTATGATGGGGTTGCAGAAGTACGTGAAGCAATTGATTTTTGTCGTTACTATGCCACTAAGGCTGAACAGTTAATGTCAAGTCCTCTTGAACTTCATGGATATACTGGCGAACGTAATGAATTATCACTTCATCCCAGAGGGGTTGTGTTATGCATCAGTCCATGGAACTTCCCACTCGCTATTTTTACAGGACAAGCTGTTGCTGCTCTTGTTACGGGTAATTGTGTCATTGCAAAACCCGCGGAACAAACGCCTATAATCGCCTATCTGGCCGTTGAATTAATGTATAAGGCAGGTGTTCCAAAGGGTGTGATTCAACTTCTGCCTGGGAAAGGAGAAACCATTGGTGCAAAATTAGTTCAAGATAAGCGCATCAAAGGTGTCATTTTTACGGGCTCAACACAAACCGCAGCATTAATTAATAAAACACTGGCAACCCGGGGCGGTGAAATCATTCCTCTCATTGCAGAAACCGGGGGTCAAAATGCCATGATTGTCGATTCTTCAGCATTACTGGAACAAGTCGTTGCAGATGTGATTACCTCAGCGTTTGGCTCAGCGGGTCAACGTTGTTCAGCACTAAGAGTGTTATATGTTCAAGATGAGGTATATCCCCGATTAAAAGAACTGCTTAAAGGAGCCATGGCTGAGCTTGAAATTGGTGATCCTGCTTTATTAAAAACAGATATTGGACCGGTCATTGATCAAGAAGCTCTGAATAATTTAAAAGCCCATGTAGAGAAAATGGTTCAAACTTATGAAACTATTTATCAATGTTCAACTTCAATAGAGTCTAAAGGTTATTATTTATCGCCTATCGCTTTAGAGATTGATCATATAAATGCTTTAGAAAAAGAAGTGTTTGGTCCAGTGCTTCATGTGATTCGTTTTAAACGAAATAATCTTGATGAGGTGATTCAGCAAATCAATAGCACAGGATATGGATTAACGCTTGGAATTCATAGCCGAATCAACCAAACGGCTGAGTATATTCGGGAGCGGGTGCATGTTGGAAACTGTTATGTGAATCGTAATATGATTGGGGCCGTAGTAGGGTTACAGCCATTTGGCGGAGAAGGATTATCGGGTACTGGTCCGAAAGCTGGCGGTCCATTTTATCTGCCTCGGTTATGCCACGAAAGAACCTATACCGTTGATACAACCGCTGCGGGAGGTAATGCAACGCTTATGTCTATTCCTGAGGAGTAGGGGCATAACGATCATTAGGACTGGCTCAGTATGCGTCAGTCCTAATGTTTCTTAACCAAAAACCAAGGCAACACCACAAAAATAAATAAGCCCCCAAGCAGAAAACCTTCAAAGAACCAACGGTTACCTACATCAATCTGAGTTGGTGGTGCGAATCCAATGAGTATTGCGGTAACGCAACAGAGTATCCCAATACCTGCAATGAGCCACATCATAATATTACCACCTGGGATTCGAAAGGCGCCGACCTGATAGGGTTTGTTATAACGTAGCCTAATGGCTGCGGCAAACATAAATAGATACACGATCAAAGCCATTTGAGCGCATAAATCGCTCAATATCCAATATGCTGCATTGATGGACTCTACTAAGATAAAAACAGTGCTAAGCACCATGAAAATCAATCCTTGAATGATTAAAATAGGAAATGGAGCTCCGTATCGATTCACTTTGGAAAACACCGCAGGGAGACATCCGTCACGTGCAGAAACCAATAACCCCTTCGTTGGCCCGATGATCCAGGCGGCTACGCCGCTTAAGCTTCCAATGATGATGAATGTCGCCGTCAAATAGGTCATCCATGGCATATGGTAGGCGTTAAAAAAGATGGCATAAGCATCAATAAACCCAGAAACCACGCTCAATTGAGTCCCAGGAATCACAATGACGATGGCTAATGATCCTAAAACCAACGTCAATAAAATGATTATGGTTGAATAAAACAGAGCGCGTGGATAGTCTCTTTGGGGGTTTTTGACTTCTTCGGCGTGAACTGCTGACATTTCGATGCCTAACAAGCCAAACAATACTGCTGAGAAAAGCGATAAATTTCCAATAGCCGAAAAATCAGGTAACCAGGACATTTCGGGGCTAATTGCGAGCGGTTTACCTTGATAAATCCATAGTCCGCCTAAAACAATAATCCCAATCATAGGGATCAACGTTCCTAAAATGGCGCCAATGATACTCACTAATCCAGAAACCTTCATTCCAAAGCAATTTAATAGCGTAAAAATCCAAAATAAAGAATATATAGTAAGCAATAAAAAAAGCTTATGCTGAGCTAACTGCGGGGCAAATAAATAAGCAATGGTTGCTGCAATAAATGCAAGTATGGTTGGATACCACACAACATTGTATATCCATTGTAACCAAATAGTAATAAAACCGGCTCGTCTCCCAAACGCTTCACGAACCCAAATGTAAATGCCCCCGGTTTCGGGAAAAGCGGTGGCGAGTTCTGCTGAGACTAAGGCTACTGGCACAAAAAAAGCGATCGCAGCTAGAGAATAGTAAAAGACAAGCGATAGCCCCAATGATGCGGTTAACGGCAATGTGCGCAGACTATCAACGGCAATTACGTTAATCATAACCAATGTGAAAACACTTAATACTCGCTTAGATTGGCGTCGCACGTAAAATCCTTAAAACAATTTGAGATAAATGATTTAAAATTGGAATAATGGTGTGTTTTTATAGCGCAGTCAATGAATTTCTTTTTCAATATGGGCAAGGTTAACTTCTCGTTCTTTGATTGCTTTCAGGTCATGGCCGGTAAATTCTAAACCTTCTATAAAATTACTTAACTCATGGGCTTGATTAATAAGCGCTGTTCTGAGTGGAGTTCGATTTAATAATTTAGCGACATTGATAATCATATCATAAATAGCAAGTATAATCGTCACATCGTCTTTAGCAGCCTGCCGTAATCGACTTAAAGCAGAATCAATGATTCCCTCATAGGTAAATGGCTTATACGTAACTAATGTTTTTTTATCCTCTACAATAGCGTTGTATTCTAAATCTTCATGTTTATCAAGATAAAGTAATAATTTTCCAATTGAAAAAGCACAATCTCTCGCTGTGTACGGGTCGTTAATGCCAGGAGAAAGCGCCCGAACGGCAATTTCAGAAATTTGATCAAAGCCATATTCGATGTCTTGGCTAATGACTCGTCTATCAAGCACATTGATCGTAGACTTCAAGTATGAAATTTGTGTTTCAATATTTTTATTTTTCCCCTTAATATAAATCCACATTAAAGCATTTCGATCGTATACATAATCGCCTGGCTTATAACAAACATGGATACGTAAGTCGTTTTCTTGAGCTATTTGTTTTATTTTTTCGTAATCAACACCGTGAATGTATCCGTTGTGAACACTGCAAACAACCTGATCGGTTTTCATCGTTTTTGATATTTTTCGCTTCTTTCTATCCTCATTGGCTGGCTTACTGTGGTTCAGGGTGATTGCTTTCTCAGTTTGATCCACCACTAGCTTTAATAAACCATCAATACGAATGGATTTAATCACATAATTAATAAAAATGACTAAAATAAAAAGACAGGTTAAGGTCAAAATAAACGCATAAACAGTTTGCACCCCTCGGATTGTATCGCTGGTTGGATAATAGATTGCGTACAAGCAGAAAATAAACGTGCCTAAAAATAACCCTAGGGTAAATTGTGCAATCTTAGAATGAAGAAAATTAGGCAGTAATCGTGGTCCATATTGAGTCGCGACACTGGATAAAATCAACATGCTAATTGAGAAGGTAACACCAACTAAAGTCATGAGAGAACTGGCCATAATCATGAGGATGGTTTGTTGACGTCCTTGGGAAATGGATACACCTTCTCCAAAAATGAGATTATTGTATTCTAGGCTTAAAGATACCCCAACAACATTCATAATAAAGCAGATGACCACAGGCAAAAACCAGGGCTTCTCCAATAGTAGCGAGATTCTTTGTTGTTTTGCTCGGGTCAACATGGCCATTGACTGTCCTTTGTCATCAAAGATCAAATAACTTTTCAAGTACTTATAGTATTAAAATAGCAGGTATTTCACAAAAATGATGTCTTGATGAAGCATAAGCACACATTGCTTCATCAAGAACTTCAGGGAGTCTTATGCCATTAAATTGCGTAAAACATACTGCAAGATACCGCCATTCCGGTAGTATTCAAGTTCGTTCGCAGTATCAATGCGACATAAAACCTCAACTTGCTCTTCTGTACCGTCTTGACGCGTAATGGTTACCGGCAAAATGGACGCTGGTTTTAAATCATCGCCCACTTGGATACTAATTCGCTCACTTCCATCTAAGTCGAGTGTTTTACGGGTAGTCCCTGGCATAAATTGCAGCGGTAAAACCCCCATTCCAATTAAGTTGGAACGATGAATGCGCTCAAAGCTTTCAGTAATAACCGCTTTGACTCCCAGCAGATTGGTTCCTTTGGCAGCCCAATCACGAGATGATCCAGTTCCATATTCTTTTCCAGCAATGACCACAAGAGGCTGATTGGTCTCTTGGTACTTCATGGCTGCATCAAATATCGGCATAATTTCACCTGAAGGAATGTGCTTGGTAAAGCCGCCTTCGATATCGGGAGTCATTTCATTGCGAATACGAATATTAGCAAAGGTTCCTCGCATCATGACTTCGTGATTACCACGCCGTGAACCATAGGAGTTAAAGTCTTTTTCACCAACCCCTTTGGATTTTAAATACAAACCTGCGGGTGAATTGGCTTTAATGGCGCCAGCTGGCGAAATGTGATCCGTCGTGATTGAGTCTCCTAACAAAGCAAGAATGTGGGCTTCGTTGACGGGGTTAATTGGCTCGGGTTTATTTGTGAGATTTTCGAAAAAAGGTGGGTGTTGAATGTAGGTGGAATTGTCATCCCACGCGTAAGTTTTGTCTGAGCCAACTTTAATCGCTTGCCATAGTTCATCGCCTTCAAAGACCTCGGCGTATTCTTTTTTGAACATGCTGCCGCTTACTTTAGAGACTTTTACAGCCACTTCCGCGTTCGAAGGCCAAATATCTTTTAGATAAACATCGTTGCCATCTTTGTCTTTGCCAAGAGGTTCTTTGCTAAGATCAAGTGTCGTTGAACCGGCTAAAGCATAAGCAACAACCAAAGGAGGGGAAGCGAGCCAGTTTGCACGAACTTGTGGATGAACGCGACCCTCGAAATTTCGGTTTCCAGATAAGACCGAACTCACAACTAAATCATATTTTGAAATAGCCTGAGAGACGGGATCAGGAAGAGGACCTGAATTACCAATGCAGGTTGTACAACCGTAGCCTACTAGATTAAATCCAAGTTCATCAAGGTAAGTTTGTAGCCCTGCAAGGTTTAAATAATCCGTGACTACTTTTGAGCCAGGAGCAAGTGAAGATTTCACCCACGGTTTACGTTGCAATCCTTTCTCAACTGCTTTTTTTGCTAATAACCCTGCAGCCATGAGCACACTTGGGTTTGAGGTATTGGTGCAGCTGGTGATCGCAGCGATCACCACGTCACCGTGTTGAAGCGCATAAGATTCGTTATCAACCGCAAACTCACTGTTTTTTTCTTCTTCTTTCCCAGATTGCTTTAGAAATGCATCAAACTCTTCAGGTAATGTTGTTAAATTAACTTTATCTTGGGGGCGCTTGGGGCCAGCAAGAGAGGGTTCAACTGTACTTAAATCCAGCGACAGCGTATCGGTAAAGACTGGTTCCTCGCTGCCTTTTTCATACCATAATCCTTGTTCTTTACAATAGGCTTCAACTAATGCAATCGTATGTTCGTCACGACCGGTTAAACGTAAATAGCGTACTGTTTCTTTATCGACTGGGAAAAAGCCACATGTAGCGCCATACTCTGGTGCCATATTTGAAATGGTTGCTCGATCGGCCAAGGGTAAATCAGCAAGGCCAGGACCATAAAACTCGACGAATTTACCCACCACGCCTTTTTTACGAAGCATCTGAGTAACGGTTAATACTAAATCAGTTGCAGTAATGCCTTCTCGTAATTTACCGGTTAATTTAAAGCCTATGACCTCAGGGATAAGCATGGAAACGGGTTGACCAAGCATAGCCGCTTCGGCTTCGATACCCCCAACTCCCCAGCCTAGAACACCTAATCCATTAATCATCGTAGTATGCGAATCCGTTCCAACTAGGGTATCTGGATAAGCATAGGTTATGCCATCAACTTCAGTGTTCCAAACCGTTTTACCTAGGTATTCAAGGTTGACCTGATGGCAGATTCCTGTGCCCGGCGGAACCACTTGAAAGTTTGCAAAGGCTTTTTGACCCCAACGTAAGAACTCATAGCGCTCCTTATTGCGCTCGATTTCAATTGCAGTATTGATTTGCATGGCATCTTCGGTCGCAAAGCGATCGACCATAATTGAGTGGTCAATGACTAGATCAACGGGAGAAAGGGGAGATATTTTTTCGGCTTTGCCTCCCATTTGTTCAATTGCTGTTCGCATGGCTGCCAAATCTACAACAGCGGGCACTCCAGTAAAATCTTGCATCAAAACACGCGCAGGGCGATAAGCAATTTCATGCTGTGATGTTTTTTTATCTAACCAGTCAGCAACGGCTTTGATATCTTCTATTTTAACCGTAGTGCCGTCTTCAAAACGTAATAAGTTTTCGAACAGCACTTTTAAGGAGTAGGGCAGTCGGCTAATGCCTTTAAAGTGATTTTGTTCGGCTTCTTTTAAACTAAAGTAATGGTAAGTCTTACCATCCACATTCATCTGGCGCTTAGTAGACAGATTGTCTTGCCCTGGTTTCATATATCAACTCCTGAAATCTAAAAGTCGCAATCATAGCCCAAATTTAAAATCACGCCAACTTAGCATACGCGTTGCTCAGCAATTTCTGTTTAGAGCTCCTTGTCCAAGCAATCTCTATCGGTAAGTTCTTTCCAACATCTTCAGCACTCTTAACTTGCTCGCTATGAGCTTAATTCCTTTTATTATACCTGTGATCGTTCAAAATGCGTGATTTACGCTATCTCTTTTTAGCCCTGCCGCATTTTGAACGATCACGGGTATAGGTTAAATTTAGTGACATTCATGGGCGCATTTTAAAGTTCTACCCAGCCGATCAACAAAGCAGCTTCGATAACAGTTTGAACTGATCTTGTACCAATCGGTCCAATAGTGGAAATCAATGTCATGGGCTGGTGTATGATGTATATGAAGATGATTTGGCACGTAGTGGTAATGGTGAGGAGAATAAATAATATGAGACGGATGATGCAAATAGTAAGGATTGTAAGTATGCTCAGGGTATAGATGTTCAGCGTAATGGGCGACAGCGATCGTTGTAAATACAGTACTTATTAAAAACACAGACATCGCCAAAAAAATAATCAATCTATTGTTCGTAGTCCTTGTGCGAGTGTTCATGATGAAATCCATTTTTTAATCACCTTTCTTTTAGTATAGCAAAGGCGCAAGATCAGATCTTATTGCGACCAATTTGAATAATTCATTGCCATAAATTATAATAAAAGTACTCGCTCAAAATGACAAGGAAGCAATTATGAGACGGTATCTAATTGGATTTACATTATTAGTTTCAACCTTAGCGCTAGGAGGCTGTGGTGTTTATACAGCATCTTGTGGCGCTAGCTGTGCAAGACCTGTAGCAACATACACAACAACTACTTGCTGCGCCACTTGTAATCCTTGCTATGGTTATGGCTACGGATGGTACTAATTAGCCATTGTGATTAAAACAATAAAACATCCATTCACCAAATGGATGTTTTATATTTTTATTGTAAGAACGTCGCAGGGCGCTTTTTGCACCACAGCGTGGGCTGTACTTCCTAAAAACTGTGGAAGTTGATTGGGTTCATGACTACCAATAATAACTAGATCACAAGATAATTGGATGATCATGTTTAAAACATGCATTTTTATTGATCCGACTTCAACGTATTGTCTCTCAGTCGGAATAGTTAATGCCTCTCCTAAAACGTTCATCACAGCCCGAGCATCCTCTTTCCTAGGCTTGTCAAATTCAGCAAAACCTAAACTTTGAGCAATTTGCAATGACGCAGGAGGTTCAATCACATGAAGTAAATAGAGCTTCGCATTAAAAAGGTTGGCAAACTCGACTGCTTTTTCACATAAGTGAAAATGACTTTCACTTAGATCGGTTGGATGCAATATCGATTTATACACAACTCCCTCGCCTAAAGTATTGAATTTAGGTCAAGTTTAATCGATTTATATTGATCGGGCCAGTAGCAAAGAAGCTCAAGCAAAGGAATTAGCACAAAATCACGACGATGAAGCTCTGGGTGGGGGAGCGTCAAGCGAGATGTATTTAAGGTTTGATCGCCATAAAGCAAAATATCAATATCCAGGGTTCTAGGAGCCCAACGACGTTTTCGGATGCGCTTATGCTTTAGCTCAATGGATTGGCAGTAATTCAGCAGTTTTAATGGAGGGATTTTTGTGTGTAATTCAATGACTTGATTACGATAGGCAGGCTGAAAAGCCGAACCTAATGGTTCGGTAATGTATATTCTAGACTGATTAATTATGAAAGTTCTTGGCAATTGACGTAAAGCCTTAATGGCAAGGCGCAATTGCCTTTCTGGGTGTTTTAAATTACTGCCCAAAGCTAAAAAACAAGTTGTCATAAAGAGGGCTTCGGCTTTCGTCGACGACGTTTGCGCGGAAGGCTCGGCGTTAATTCAGCTACCATTTGATTTTGAACACTAGGATTTTCCTCTTGGAATTTAGTCCACCAGTCGGCAAGCTCCATCGATTCATCCCCAGCGAGCGCTCGTAATGCTAGAAAATCGTAGGCTGCGCGGAAACGCGGATGCTGCATAATATTAAAGGCCCGTCTTCCTGTTCGTTTGGATAAACGATATTGTAAGATCCATATTTCTCGCATCACTTGCGTAAACCGTTTTGGTATGGAGACAATCCGATTTTGTTCGGCGATGACTTGTGACATCGCTTGTTCTAATGCAGGCAAGGGATCTATGCCCTCTTCTCGTAGACGCTCTGCTCTTTCTAATAAAGGAAACCAAAGAATAACAGCAAATAAAAACGCCGGTGTCACCGGTTTGTTTTGTTTAATGCGGTTATCGGTATTTTCTAAGGCGATCCCAATCAAAGCATGTGTAGGATATTTTTTATCAAGCAGGGTAGAGGTTTGATGAAAAAGCTGCTCAAAAAAACCATATTGCAACATGAGTCGATGAACGGATTCAGCGTTACCACATTGATACAGTTTTGTCATCTCATCAAACAGTCGTGAGCTTGAAACATGAGTAATTAAATGACTTAATTCAGATAGTGGGGCTGCCGTATGTTCAGCCAGGTCAAAATTTAATTTAGCGCTAAAGCGAATGGCCCTTAACATTCTTACAGGATCTTCTTTGTAACGAACCACGGGCTCGCCAATAATTCGAATCAAGCGCTTATCAATGTCTTCAAAACCACCAGTGTAATCAATGATGGTTGAATCTAATACATTATAGTAAAGCGAGTTTATTGTAAAATCGCGTCGCCAGGCGTCTTCTTCTAAGGTGCCATAGACATTATCACGAATAAGCATGCCACGATCGTTTAATAATTGCTGTGCGTCAGAAGCTTCATGGCCTCTAAAGGTTGCTACTTCTATGATTTCACGATGAAAAAGAATATGGACCAATTTAAAACGACGGCCAATGATTCGGGCATTTTTAAATAAGTTGCGGATTTCATTAGGCGTTGCGTTGGTTGCGACATCAAAATCCTTAGGCGCTTTGCGCAATAAAAGGTCGCGTACACTGCCACCGACGAGATAGGCTTCAAAGCCAGCACTGTTTAAGCGGTTGACGACCTTAAGCGCATTATCACTAATATCTGGCTTAGAAATTTGATGTTTGCTACGGGGAATGGTGTGAATAGTGTCGATTGGTTCGAGATTAACACCCCGCTTATTCCGTAGTAACTTTTTGATTAAATTAATTATTGTGGCCACCTGTAAAATAAATCATGTATGCTAACAACGTATTATAACCAAGCAATTTACGAAAAGGAATCATACGAGTCTAGACAATCCGCTTTAGCTTGTTACAATCTAATAGACTTCTTCACAAACTCGCTGATTCGGGCACCAGTGTTCAGTCCAAGTTTTCCGAATCAGCGAGTTTGTGAAGAAGTCTATTCATTTCAGGGAGATTATTTCATAGTGGAACTTTTAGATATTTTTCTAAGCTTAAGCGCACTCATTATTCTTGAAATTATTCTTGGGATTGACAATCTTGTTTTTTTATCCATCCTGACTGAGAAGCTTCCACAAGCTCAGCGTAAAAAAGCAAGACGTTGGGGACTAACGTTTGCCTGGGTAACCCGTTTAATTTTATTAGCTTCTGCTGTTTGGATCGTGAAGCTTAAAACACCTTTTGTGACTTGGGGTGAGTTTAGCTATTCCTTTCGCGATGTTTTTTTATTGCTTGGTGGGGGATTTTTGATTGCTAAAGCCACACAAGAAATTCATTTTGAAGTTTCTAATGGAGAAAAAGAAATTCGTGAATTTCAACCTAAAGACATCACGCTTCGCGCGGTAGTCATTCAAGTCGCGATAATGGATATTATTTTTTCATTAGATAGTGTGCTCACCGCAATTGGTTTAACGGATCGTTTTTGGGTTATGGCGTTGGCTATTACTTGTGCTATTTTGGTGATGATTTTTGCCAGTGAGCCGGTCAGTCACTTTATAGAGCGGTTCCCAACCGTTAAAATGTTAGCCTTAAGCTTTTTAATTCTAATTGGGATGGTATTGGTGGCCGATAGTTTTGCATTCCATGTTCCACGGGGTTATGTGTACTTCGCTATGGGATTTTCGCTTGGTGTCGAGGCATTGAATCTTATCAGATACTCGCGAAGGAAAAACAAAAAGGATAGCACATAATGTTGTATCTCAAAGCATTTCATATCATAGCGATGGTTGCATGGTTCGCTGGTTTATTTTATTTGCCGCGACTGTTTGTGTACCACTGCCAAACCCATGACGACGTAGGGTTGGAACGATTTAAGATAATGGAAAAAAGACTTTATTACGGGATTATGTGGCCCGCGGGTCTTCTCACAACAGCATTGGGTATTTCATTGCTCTTGTACAATCCTAGTTATTACTTACGCGCGGGCTGGATGCATACCAAATTATTGTTGGTTATTTTGTTATGGGGTTATCATTTAACGTGTGGACTGTATCGTAAACATTTCTTGACGCGATCTTGTCCACATTCTAGCCGTTACTTTCGACTGTTTAACGAAATTCCAACCTTTTTTTTAATACTAATTGTACTTTTGGTGGTTGTTAAACCTTTCTAGTTATTCAATCTCAACCATTTCGAAATCTTCTTTACCGGCCCCACAGTCTGGGCAAAACCAATTTTCTGGCACCTCTTCCCAGCGCGTACCGGGCGCTATGCCGTCTTCAGGCCAGCCTTCTTCCTCATCGTAAATAAAACCGCAAATGACGCAAATGAATTTTTTATAAGGTTCCATAGTTCTTTTCTAATTGTAAAAAGTGCCTAATTTATAGGCTATGGAGAATAATGTAAAGAAATCTCTGCTGGAGATTTGCAAGCGTAGTGAGTAAAATACATACATTTTAAATCCAGGGTGAATGATGAGCCAATCACATGATCTGTTTCTTGCAGCGAAAGCGCTTATTCCAGGGGGCGTTAACTCGCCCGTTCGGGCCTTTAAAGGGGTAGGGGGTGAGCCCTTGTTTTTTAAGCAAGGAACAGGGGCTTATTTGGTGGATGTGGATAATAATCGCTACATTGATTATGTAGGATCTTGGGGGCCACTTATTTTAGGTCATTGTCACCCTAGGGTAATTGAAGCAGTTTCTGCGGTACTTAACAATGGCATGAGTTTTGGAGCTCCGACCGAATTAGAAATTCAGTTAGCCCAAAAAATTACGGGATTAATGCCAGCGATTGAAAAAATTCGCATGGTAAACTCTGGAACCGAGGCTACCATGACGGCTATTCGACTGGCGAGAGGATATACAGGGAAGCGAAAAGTAATTAAGTTTAATGGCTGTTATCATGGTCATAGTGATGGATTGTTGGTCAAAGCTGGTTCTGGCGTTTTAACCCTAGGAATTCCTGCGACGCCAGGGATACCTGATAGCATCACCGAGCATACGTTAACCGCCGATTTTAACCATCTCGATCAAGTTTCACACTTATTTGAACAGTTTAAGGATGATATTGCCGCTGTGATCGTAGAGCCTATCGCTGGCAATATGGGCTTTGTCAGGCCAAAGCCTGACTTTTTGTCAGGACTAAGAGCGCTGTGTAATGATTATAATGCTGTTTTAATTTTTGATGAAGTAATGACTGGGTTTCGAGTTGGCATCAATGGTGCCCAGGGGCACTATGGTATTGTTCCTGAACTCACGACGCTTGGAAAAGTGATTGGTGGCGGAATGCCAGTTGGTGCCATTGGTGGTAAGGCAGAGATAATGGATTATCTGGCTCCAGAAGGTCCGGTCTATCAAGCGGGCACTTTGTCTGGAAATCCATTAGCCATGGCAGCAGGCTTGGCTACTCTAAGCGAGTTAGAGCGCCCTGGATTTTATGAACAGTTAAATGAACTATCGGCCGCTTTAATCAGTGCCTTAGATTCCGTTGCTAAAGCCTATGATATCCCATTTTGCGGCGCAGCAATTGGGGGGATGTTTGGCTTTTGCTTTACAGATCAAGCCAATGTCTTTGATTTTAATGATGTTGCTGCATCCAATGAGTCACTCTTTAGGCATTTTTTTCATGGCATGTTGAAAGAGGGCGTGTACTTTGCACCATCGATGTTTGAAGCAGGGTTTGTATCAAGCGCTCATGGTTTGGATGAAATTCAATACACCAAGCATGCCGCCGATGTAGTGCTAAGAAAATGGACAAGTTGCTGAGTAATTAGATTTGAGCAAACGATTTATTCCCATTATCCCTGCTAACATTAGCTGGCAAGAGGGGGTTCCCATTGCCACGGGCTTTGATGATATATACTTTTCTCTTGATAATGGCTTAGCTGAGTCTACCCATGTCTTTATTGAGGGTAATCATCTCATTGAGCGCTGGCAAGCCATGCATCATGATCGTTCATGTTCCCACTTTGTAATTGGGGAAACAGGGTTTGGTAGCGGTTTAAATTTTTTGTTGAGCTGGTTCTTATGGCTTCAACATGCGCCTGAGCATGTGTGTTTGCATTTTATCTCCTGTGAACAGCATCCATTATTAAAAGACGATTTAAAGAGATGTTTGGCTTTATGGCCTGAGCTAGGTGAACAAGCTGAAGAACTCATTAGCCAATATCCTAGCTTGACTCCGGGATTTCATCATCTTCAATTTGCACATGGGCGTGTAAAGTTGACGCTCATGTTTGGTGAGGCTCTGGAGTGTTGGGAGCAGTTATTAAAAACAGGCGATGTTCGCTTAGAATCTCAATTGCAGTCAAAAGCAGTAGATGCTTGGTTTCTAGATGGATTTTCTCCGGCTAAAAACCCCACCATGTGGACCCCTGAACTGTTAACCATACTTGGATTGTTGTCCGACCGCTCTACCACACTGGCTACGTTTTCTGTGGCCAGTGTAGTGAAGCAGAGTTTAAAGGCTGCAGGATTTAATTGTTTGAAAAAACCAGGGTTTGGCCGTAAACGCGAAATGCTGACAGCGCAGTTTCAAAATGATACGGTTTCTATTAAAAGAAGGAATACTCCCTGGGCTTTTTCAGTCATAGACAAGCCATGTTCACGTCAGGCGATCATATTAGGTGGCGGTCTTGCAGGATGTTTCATGGCGCGTAATTTAGCTAATCGCGGATGGAATGTTACTGTGCTGGATGAAGAAGCAGGGCCTGGACGAGGTGCTTCTGCAAACGAGCAAGCCGTGCTCTTTCCTAATTTCTCAGCCTTTAGTGCGCCGATGACGGATTTTATGTTATTGGCTTTTCAATATGCTGTGAGGATGTATCGCTCTATTCTTAAGCAACAGTCATTTGGAGAATTAAAGGGGATACTACAGCTTGCTGATTCTAAGAAAACCAAAGATTATTTTGCTAGCCTGAACGAGTGGATGGATGCATATCCTGAGCTAGGCGCTATATTAAGCTCTGATGAAGCGACAAAAATAGCTGGTGTTCCTATTGCTTCAACCGCTCTCTACATCCCGCAGGCCGGTTGGATAAATTCGAGAAAATTATGCGAGCATCTTCTAGATCATGGGCGTATTAATTGGGATGGAGATTGCCATGTTGGTCAAATTACTAGGAATGGTAAGGCTTGGTGTGTGAACAAGTTTCAGGCAGAAGCTCTTATTGTAGCGACGGGTTATAAAGCGAACCATTTTAAAGAAACTCAATATCTCCCTTTAAAACCAATTCGAGGGCAGATGTCGTTGATTCCTCCGACTAAAACCAGTGCTTTATTGAAAATTCCTGTATGTGGTAACGGGCATGTACTACCAGTTTATGAAGGCCATCATCACCTTGGAGCAACCTATGATTTAGGCGTCAATCACGCTGAATGTTCCCCAATGGATGATAAAATAAATTTAAACGTATTAAACCATTTGCCAGTCCAAGGAGAATGGAATGATCAAATCATTGCAAACTGGGCAGGTGTACGAGCTAGTACCCCAGATTACTTGCCTGTAGCTGGATCAGTAATACAATCATCAATGTTCGAAACGCTTTATTCTGGTTTAGCAACTAATGCTAAGCGCTGGATTCCAAAACCAGCACCAGTCTATCCTGGGTTATACGTTTTAGCGGGGTTTGGATCGCGTGGCTTAACAACGATTCCTTTATGCACAGAATGGTTGGCGGGGGTAATTAACCATGAACCTTCAATTCTCCCAAGGAGATTAATAGAGGCTATTTCCCCGTCACGATTTTTGAAGAAAAAAATAGAAAGGAACTTTGTTATTTCAGAGTAAAATGATAATCTTCCGCAATTACAGGGAATAAGGAAGTATCTGTGCATAATATTGACTTATATCAAATCGATGCGTTTACGGATAAAGTTTTTCATGGTAACCCTGCTGCCGTATGCCTCTTAACGGAGTGGCTTAATGATGAGCTGTTACAAGCTATTGCAGCTGAAAATAACTTATCTGAAACGGCATTTATTCTCGAAGAACCAGACGGGTATCAAATTCGATGGTTTACTCCTAAGGGTGAAATTAACTTGTGCGGCCATGCCACACTTGCAGCGGGTTTTTTACTCTTTGAGTTAGATCTATGCAAAAGCAATTCTATCAAATTTTCAAGCTTAAGCGGCCCGCTTTATGTTCGAAAAAAAGAACAACTCCTGGTGATGGATTTCCCCCGTTTATCCTTTGATCCATTAAAGGATACCTCCTGTTTAGAAGGTGTTGTGGATGTTTCTCTAAACAAGGCCTTTATTAGTGAATTGGATTACATGATTGTTCTGCCAAGTGAGAAAGACGTTGCCAAGGCAAACATTGATTTCCAGGGCTTAGCAGATCTTCCTAAACGTGGTCTGATTCTTACATCAAAAGCCAGTGATTCTGACTTTTACTCGCGTTGTTTTTATCCCAAGCACAATATTTTAGAAGATCCCGTAACCGGATCTGCGCATTGCGTTATTGCGCCTTACTGGTCGGAGCAATTGAATAAAAAGGTACTAAGAGGAATTCAAGGTGGGCTACGAAAAGGAGAGTTATTTTGTGAGGTGCTCTCAGATCGAGTAAATATTGCTGGGTATTGCCGCTGGTACTTTAAAGGTAGTTTATTGCTTTGATGGACTGTGGTTGATCTAGAAAAATCAACGTGTTACAAATGCAAAGGAGTGAATTTAAATGCTTCATTCAATGGGAAAAAAGTTAAGAGTATTAGTAAAAGAAACCCCACCAGTACAATTGCTTGGTGCAGTTAATGCTTACTCTGCGATGCTCGTTGAAAAAGCCGGTGGACAAGCGCTTTATTTATCTGGTGCTGGTGTCGCCAATGCGTCCTATGGTTTGCCTGATCTTGGAATGACTGGCTTAGCCGAAGTCTTAGAAGATGTTCGTCGTATCACCTCGGCCAGCAACTTACCGCTACTGGTTGATGTCGATACAGGGTGGGGACATGTGTTCAATATTGCTAGAACGATCAAACAAATGGAGCGAGCTGGTGCTGCTGCTGTTCATATTGAAGATCAGATCGTGGCTAAACGTTGCGGTCATCGCCCAAATAAAGAAATTGTTTCTATGCAGGAAATGGGGGATAGGATTAAAGCTGCAGTAGATGCTCGTACTGATCCTGATTTTGTCATTATGGCAAGAACCGATGCTTTTGCTAAAGAAGGCCTCTCTGGTGCTGTCGAGCGAGCTGAATATTATATCGAGCTTGGAGCGGATATGATATTTCCTGAGGCATTGACTAAACTGGATGAATATCGAGATTTTTCATCACATATTAATGTGCCGATTTTGGCGAATATTACTGAGTTTGGGAAAACGCCATTATTTACAAAAGAAGAATTAAGTACCGCAGGAGTTAAGTTAATCTTATATCCTTTAAGCGCGTTTCGGGCGATGTCGCAAGCAGCCTTGAATGTTTATTGTTCTATCATTGAGCAAGGGACCCAAAAAGGTCGGCTCAATGAGATGCAAACACGAGAAGAATTGTACCAAGTCCTTAAATACCAGGATTACGAAAGAAAATTGGATCAGTTTATGGGAGAACAGGATGGCGAATAAATCAGGTGGATTAGCGGGTGTTACTGCAGGTCAATCTGCAATTGCTACCGTAGGGAATGAAGGTGTTGGTTTAAACTACCGTGGATACTCCATAGAGGACTTATCTGAACAGGCTTCATTTGAAGAGGTTGCCTATCTCTTAATTCACGGCAAATTGCCTACGCAGCAGGAGTTAAAAGACTATATCAATAAATTGATTCGTTTGCGCTATTTGCCTCAAGACTTGAAAACGGTACTGAGGTTAATCCCAAAGGATACCCATCCCATGGATGTACTTCGAACCGGATGCTCATTTTTAGGAACACTTGAACCTGAACTTGATTTCGAAGAGCAGTATGATATTGCTGATCGCTTGCTGGCTATTTTTCCGGGTATGCTTTGCTATTGGTATTTATATCAGTTTGAAGGCAAGCAAATCACGGGTGAAAGCGATGAGACCAGTTTGGGAGGTCATTTTTTGGCTTTATTGCATGGTAATGCTCCTGATAAAGCTCAACGGGATATGATGAACGTCTCGCTTATTCTTTATGCAGAACATGAGTTTAACGCATCAACGTTTGCAGCCAGAGTTACCGCGGCAACCTTGTCGGATTTTTATTCGGCCATCACTTCGGCGATAGGTACATTACGGGGACCACTGCATGGTGGTGCTAATGAAGCCGCTATGGAGTTAATTGAACAATTTACTGATGCGGATGAGGCTGAAGAAAAATTAATGGAAATGCTTGAAAATAAAGAAAAAATAATGGGTTTTGGACATCGAGTCTATAAAGAGTGCGATCCTCGTTCGGATATAATCAAGCAGTGGTCAAAAAAATTATCTAAAGAACAAAATGACATGACCCTCTACAAAATTTCAGAGCGCATTGAAGAGGTAATGCGTCGTGAGAAGGGTTTATTTCCTAATTTAGATTTTTACAGCGCTTCTGCATACCACTATTGTGATATCCCAACCTCACTGTTTACGCCAATTTTCGTGATGTCAAGAATTACTGGTTGGTCTGCACACGTATTTGAGCAACGCGAGAATAATAAATTAATCAGGCCGACGGCTGAGTATGTTGGTCCAGAAGAACGTTCATACGTACCCATTGAAGAGAGAGATTAAGCATGAGTTCATACGCTGAAGAAAATATCAAGCCAGACTATGATAAAGCTATTAAAGATATAGCAGATTATGTTGATGAACATGATATTTCAAGCTCAGAAGCTTATGACACGGCACGATATTGTTTAATGGATACGCTAGGTTGTGGGATCCTTGCGCTAAATTTTTCTGCCTGTACAAAACTCCTAGGACCTGTTGTTCCTGGTGCTGTATTACCTGGTGGGGCTAGGGTTCCAGGAACTAATTTTGAATTAGATCCAGTCCAAGGGGCATTTAATATTGGAACGATGATTCGCTGGTTAGATTACAATGATACTTGGCTTGCCGCTGAATGGGGGCATCCTTCCGATAATCTCGGGGGGATCTTAGCCGTTGCGGATTATGTAAGCCGAACAGAAGGACAGGATTTGTTGATACAAGACCTCTTGACGGCCATGATTAAAGCCCATGAAATTCAAGGGTGCATGGCTTTGGAAAATAGTTTTAATAAAGAAGGTTTAGATCACGTTGTGTTAGTAAAATTAGCAACAGCGGCGGTGGTCTCCAAATTGCTGGGCGGCGATAAAGACATGATACAACGCACCATATCGCAAGTGTTTGTGGATGGTCAAAGCTTGAGAACTTATCGTCATGCACCAAATGCTGGCTCAAGAAAATCATGGGCCGCAGGAGATGCAACAGCCAGAGCGGTACGCTTAGCGTTAATTTCTAAAACTGGCGAGATGGGGTACCCTAGCGCATTGACTGCGCCAACGTGGGGATTTTACGATGCGCTTTTTTCAGGAAAGAAATTTAAGTTTCAACGGCCCTATGGCAGTTATGTCATGGAAAATATTCTCTTCAAGCTTTCTTATCCCGCTGAATTCCATGCGCAAACCGCCGTAGAGTGTGCAGTAGAATTACATCCTGTAGTTAAAGATCGTATTGATGATATTCAACGAATTGAGCTTATCACCCACGAGTCAGCGATACGTATCATTAGTAAAAAAGGAAAACTTCATAATCCCGCTGACCGCGACCATTGCTTGCAATATATGGTTGCTGTTGCTTTGTTGAAAGGCGATTTAACAGCGGAAGATTATGAAGATGAGGCGGCCTCAGATCCGCGTATTGATAAACTTCGTGAAAAAATGGAAGTTCAAGAAAATAAGCAATTTTCGAAAGATTATCACGACCCTGAGAAGCGCTCTATTGCAAATAGCATCAAAATTAGTTTCAAAGATGGAACAGAAAGCGATTTAGTGACCATAGAATATCCTATTGGACACCGTCGTCGACGCGAAGAAGGTATACCAGTTCTTAAGAAGAAATTTAAGCGAAATTTAAATAGCTACTTTACTCAAGAAAAAACAGAGCAAATTTTCGAACTCATGATTGATTTTGACAAGTTAGTTAACACGTCCATTGATGATTTTATGAAGCTTTGGGCTGAAAAAGATAATAAGTTTTAACAGTTATATCCAATCAACATTCAAAATGTGACCTTTATTGAATCGGCTAAAATATCGCATTTTGAAGTTGATTGGGTATATTTACGTTGACGCGGCTTCTATTCTAACAAAAAAAATTGGCTTTTTTCTATATTTAATACGCAACGTCCTCTGTACATGATAAAAAACCTGTCATGCCCGCGCAGGCGGGCAACCATCCATCAAAATAATCCGATGCCCAAATCAAGCCACTGGGGGTTGTTTTGCTCGATAAGGTTTATTTTCCATTGTCGGTTCCACTTCTTGATGCGTTTTTCTCTGGTTATTGCTTCGTAGACATCAGAATGAATTTCACAATAAACCAAATGTGGAATCGTTGGTTCTGTCGAAAATAGAGTGCTTGATTTATAATGCATTGAATGGATTCATTGACTATATCCTTTTTGTACAATGCGGAGTTTGTGATTTACATTTTCCGTTTGATTCCCGCTGTAGCTATGATTTTGGTCGAAATTTCTTCAATAGAGTAACGCGTTGAATTTAAATATGGGATTTTTTCAAGCTTATACATTTCTTCCACTTCAAAGATTTCGACACGACACTGTTCCATAGAAGCGTATTGGCTATCGGGACGACGCTCGGATCGAATTTGATGAAGCCGAATGGGATCTATGGTTAAACCAAACAACTTTGCTTTATAGGGCTTCAAAGCGCTTGGCAATTTAAGTTCGCGCAATTCCTCATCAGTGAAAGGATAATTGGCTGCAAGAATGCCAAATTGCAAAGCCATATATAAACAACTGGGGGTTTTTCCGCATCTAGATACTCCAATCAAAATGATATCGGCTTTATCGTATTCTTTGATTTTAACGCCATCGTCGTGCGCCAAGGCATAGTTCACAGCTTCGATTCGGTGATCATACGACTGTGGATTAGAAACGCCGTGAGTGCGGCCAACGGTATAGGATGACTTTATATTAAGCTCAAGCTCTAAAGGAGACAAGAAAGTATTGAACAGGTCTAAGATACAGGCATTGGCCTTCTTTAAGGTTGTGCTCACTCCAGGGTTTACGGACGTTAAAAAAACAATGGGTTTTATCCCTGTTTCTTCAAAATCCTGATCGAGCTTATGTCGGATCTTTTCCGCTTTTTCAACGCAATCAATATAAGGTATAGTTTGCTTTTCAAATGTGACGGTTTCGAATTGAGTTAATAGGCTATTACCTAAGGATTCAGCCGTAATACCTGTGCCATCTGAAACCATATAAACCTGACGTTTCATAATAGATTAAAGAACCTCTCTCATCTTATTCGATTAGTGCGCGTATGCAAGCGCTTATGATTTATATTTTGCTTATTCTTGAAAAAATAAATCCAACTCTACCCTGGTGTAGAGCTTCTTCAGGGCCATAGCTCAGAAAAAAGAAACGGTAAATTTTATTATATACCCAAAATACTTCTAAATACGACTTTCATGCCATTGAATATTGGCAATTCTTGCATGATCTGCTATGTTGAATTTATGACCTTAAGATTTTGAAAATTGCAGAATATTTCCTATGGATAGAGAACGTTATAACGAAAATAAAGCCCTATTTACAATGGGAATAATATTTTTACTATTGGCTATGATTCTAATAGGATTTAGCATCTATGTGCTGCCGCATTTGATTTTTGGGTGGGTTTATGATGTTCCTGGCTCATTATTTATCTGGCGTGAACATTTAGAGCGTTCATATAATATTGGTGAATATTTTGCTGCGGTCATCGTATTTTTAGCATTTTTCATCCCAGGTTTGCTAGCAGCATTGTTAGCTTGCTTGGTTTCAAATCGTATTGATAGGCAATACTACAGTGAAGCAAGAGATCAAAGCGAGCTTGATAAAAGAATGGTCTTACGTAGGGATCTTCGCCGAACAAGAAGCATTTTAGCTAAAATTGTAATAATTCTTATTTTGGTTATTATCGCCGTAGAGATAATTGAGTGGTTATTGTACATTCCTCCTATTCCTCCACGATAACAACAGGAGCAACGATGTGGTTTTTTACACGTTTTAAAGTAAAACGATTAATAAAAAAAGCGAAGTCGATGCAACAAAGTCGAGTTCACAGCCAACCTAGTGACGAAATTTTGAAAAAGGAAGTTGGCATTTATTATACGCTAGCTGCAATTTTTAATGGGAAGCAAGGCAATAAGAAGTGGCCTTTTGCTCGTGAAATGGCATTGGAGTGCTATCGTGCAGCTGCAGTTATTGAAGATGCTGAGGCGCAATACATTTTAGGGAAGCAATTACTAGAAGAGGCAAAATTTCGGGAAAGTCTTCAAAAAGATGGTGTTTTTGCAAGTCCTAGTAATGAACGTCGAAAAAAAACATTATATGAAGAAGCACTAGCTTATATTAATGCCTCTGAGAACTTAGGGCATATCCGTGCTAAACGAATGCATGGCTTATGCTATATCAACGGTTGGGGTGTTGAACAGGATAAAAAACATGGTTTTGAGCTGGTTGTAGACAGCATTGATCAAGAAAATAGTTGGGATAGAGTTCCGCAAATATTTGCTGCAATGGGATTAAACAAACCGGAGTTTTTCTCTCAGCTTACTCAAATGCGGAATAAACAATAAATTAAGGTTTCTATTGCTAGATCCTATCAATTAGCTTTAAGTGTTAATGGATATATATTAAGAATTTTTTAAAATGCTAGATTTTTTCTATCGCTTTTCCCCCCAGAGCTGCTTTTAAAGATTCCCAATAGAGCTCGCTATTACTCTTTAAAAGCAGTTTAGCCAAAAAAATCGAATCGACCAAAAAATAGCATTTTGAAAGATTATGGTTATATTACGTGAATTGCCAAAGTCAGTAGAGTCTAAAGTCAAGGCAGCGCTTCAGGATATCTCGATGGTCGAGACGCGAAAAGATACTTATTAAGTGCTTTTGATAATGCATTTGAACGATTTGGTGCAAAGTATTTCGGCGCAATCGAGTCTACTTGAAGCTAGTAAATTGGCTCTACAATGTAAAATATTGTTTATAGAGCTGAATATAAGTGTCATCAGCTTCTATTTCTTTTATAGCTTGATTAACCTTTGCAATGAGTTCTTTATTTTCTAAAGATGCCATGACTCCATAACCATTTCCTACAGGAAATTCATTATCTAAAAGCTTATAAGTATCGTCGTAATTAAGCGCCCAATACTCTGCGGCAAGCTCATCCATTAATATAGCATCGACTTCACGCTTTCCCAATGCCTCTAATAAATCGGCCGTAATAGCATATTCAACAATGGTAATATTGTTTTTAAATAACTTGTAGGCTAATTCTTTAAAGGGCGTTCCTAAGCGAACACCAATTTTTTTATTTACCAAATCATTTATATTTTTTGCAGAAGAGCGATTTAGCGTTAAAAAACGGGCAGAACTTTGTAAGTATGGGGTGCTAAAAAGAAACTTGTTTTGTCGCTCAGGTGTGATAATGATGGCTGAAATAGCAAGATCAATTTTCTTCGTGTTAATTTGAGTAAATAAATCATTAAAGCGGACTGATTTAAACTCACACTTGTTTTGTGTGCGCTTGCAGATTTCCATCATCAGATCCGTATCAAAACCATAAAATCGATTTGGTGCTTCAGCTAAGATTTCAAAAGGAGGGTTTAAAGGAGAGCTACCAATCACTAAGGTTTTTGCAAAGGATACAAAAGATAATAGCATTGCTATAGCTAGAAATAGAGTTTTCATTATTTTTTCCATTTGCAATTTTTTAGGGGGAAGATACGGCGATCTTTTTTTATCATATCTTCAGTTTTATTCCGACTTACAGCAATAGATAAAGATCTTTCTGGTAAGAATAGCTTAAAACATAAAATTAAAAAAGTACTGTAGTTCGACTAGAGAGCCAATACAAAATGAGCCTAAAAAAGGGTGAAAAAGAAGAACAAAGGGCTAAACCAGATGAGTCGTCCAATCTGTCTTTGAATATATGAAGTTGATGACGGGATATCCCTGGTCGCAACTGAAACGGCTTATCGCGCATTATAGGGAACAGAAGTGGATAGGCCAGAGTCGATTGCCCATCACACGTTTGCCAAGCGTTATACGCATATATGGTGAGTCGGCCAAGGGAACTTCCGCGGTTACACGCATGAAACAAATTAATGTCGTTAAACAGCAGCAGGTGTTTCGTCAGACCCTGCTTCGGGCGGTGATAAACGACTTGATTGGCTGGCCTTTTGTTTATGGGCGCCAGCAGCGAATAAACCAACTCCAGTTAACGTTGCTGCTACGCCCATCGTCGCTAAGGCAATGCCTGCTGCTCCAAAGGTAGCGACATTTAACACGGTAAATGCAATAGCGATAGCGCTTATTCCCACAGCGGCTATAAACCCTCCTAATATCATCATGCTAATATTACTTAGCAAAGGGGGATAATGTTTGGCTATTTCTTGAGCTATTTCGTGATGGTTATTACGCTGAGCTAGTTGAAGCGCGGTTTCGCCACATTTACTCCGCACATTTAAAACCTCGCTATTGCAATGCGGGCTTGCAAGAAGACTTGCACGAATGGCGCGCAAAGCTTCAGTTTGTCTTTCGCAGATCACGTGCATCAACGCAGTAATGCCATATTGATCTTGCGCCTTTAAAACCTTGCTATTGCAATGCGGGCTTGCAAGAATGGCGTTCACGGCTTCAGTATCTCTGCGCTGAGCCGCCTGTATCAACGCGGTATAGCCACCTTTATCTTGCGCCTTTAAAACCTCGCTATTGCAATGCGGGCTTCCAAGAATTGCTTTTACTGCTTCAGTATCTCCGCGCCGAGCCGCCAGTATCAACGCGGTATCGCGATTTTTGTTCTGCGCATTTAAAACCTCGCTATCACAATGCGGGCTTGCAAGAATGGCCTTCACGGCTTCAGTATCTCTGCGCTGAGCCGCCAGTATCAACGCGGTATCGTCAGAATTGTTCTGCGCCTTTAAAGCGTCGTTATCACAATGCGGGCTTGCAAGAATGGCTTTCACGGCTTCTGTACGTCCTTCGCGAGCCGCCCATATCAATGCGGTATCGTCAGAATTGTTCTGCGCCTTTAAAGCGTCGTTATCACAATGCGGGCTTGCAAGAATGGCTTTCACGGCTTCTGTACGTTCGAGCCGAGCCGCCAATATCAACGCGGTATCGCCAGAATTGTTCTGTGCCTTTAAAACCTCGCTATTGCAATGCTTACTTGTAAGAACGGCGTTCACGGCTTCAGTATGTCCGCGCCGGGCCGCCAATATCAATGCGGTATCGCCATAATTGTTCTGCGCCTTTAAAACCTCGCTATTGCAATGCTTACTTGTAAGAATGGCGTTCACGGCTTCAGTTTGTCCTGCGCCGGCCGCCAATATCAACGCGGTATCGCCAGAATTGTTCTGTGCCTTTAAAACCTCGCTATTGCAATGCTTACTTGTAAGAATGGCGTTCACGGCTTCAGTTTGTCCTGCGCCGGCCGCCAATATCAACACGGTATAGCCATAATTGTTCGGTGCCTTTAAAACCTCGCTATTGCAATGCTTGCTTGTAAGAATGGCGTTCACGGCTTCAGTTTGTCCTTTGCCGGCCGCCAATATCAACGCGGTATCGCCATAATTGGCCTGCGCCTTTAAAACCTCGCTATTGCAATGTTGGCTTTCAAGAATGGCTTTTACTACTTCAGTACGTCCGTTCAGAGCCGCCAATATCAACGCGGTATTGCCGAATCTATTCTGTGCCTTTAAAACCTCACTATTGCAATGCGGGCTTGCAAGAATGGCGCTCATGGCTTCTGTATGACTTTCGCAGGCCAACATCAACGCGGTAGTGCCACATTTGTCCTGCGCCTTTAAAGCCTCGCTATTGCAATGCGGGCTTGCAAGAATGGCTTTTACTGCTTCTGTATGTCCACTAAAGGTCGCCCATATCAACGCGGTAAAGTTATTTTTATCCTGTGCCTTTAAAACCTCGCTATTGCAATGTTGGCTTGCAAGAATGGCGTTCACGGCTTCTGTATGTCCGCGCCGGGCCGCCGATATCAACGCGGTATCGCCAGAATTGTTCTGCGCCTTTAAAATCACGCTATTGCAATGCGGGCTTGTAAGAATGGCGTTCACGGCTTCTGTATGCCCGTACTTGGCCGCCAATATCAACGCGGTATCGCCATTTTCATTCTGCGCCTTTAAAACCTCACTATTGCAGTGCTGGCTTGCAAGAATGGCGTTCACGGCTTCTGTGTGCCCAAACCCGGCCGCCAGCATCAACGCAGTATTGCCATCTTTATCCCATGCCTTTAAATCATCCGCTGAATTAACTTTTTTAAGATAAAGCGCGAGCGTTAATTTTGACCGTGGGCGGCATTCAAATAATTTGGCAATAGCAATTGCCGGGGCATCGCTTGCAATCAGTGGCAAGTGGCAATCTTCAAGATGTATCGCCTCGCAACTGGCAGGGTTTGCGTTAATGGGTAATAAGCAGTCAATAAAGCGCGCGTTATCTAAATTCACACCGAAGAAATCATGACCTCTTAGGTCCATATGTTGAAAGCTTATCCCTTGAAGGTTTAAGTTCGCGGTCACTCCTTGAAGCAGGGCTTCTTCTACTAGTAAGGGAAGCAGTGCAAGGTCTTGTTGGCCAATTTGACCCTCCTTATTTTGCGCAACCCCGCCCATCAAAGCGATAATCTGTTGATTAGTAAGTTGACTTAACCATAGCGCCTGGTGAGGATTATTTTCTGCCATAATGGCTTGTTGGCTTTTAAAATAAGCAAGATAAAAGCATTGCGCAGGGAAGGCTAATTGTTCTTCCTGAAGGTTATTTTTAAGAAAATTACTGATGTCTATCGCCGCGCCTTCAGACGTTTTTTGCTGAAACCATTGTGTAATAAACTCTTTTGCAAAGGCTACCTTCTCATCAGAGCTAGGACTATAACCATGGGCGTCAAGCAGCTTACTAAAGGCTTCATTTTCTTTTAAATACTCAGCCAGGCATTGAATGCCCTGATTCATTATCTCTTGTGCCGGTTTCTCTTCAAAAAATATCTTCTTATCCAGCTCTTCTTTTTCATAAGCCATCATTAAAGCAGATAGCTGATGGCTTATTTTATGGCATGAAAGCGGATAGGAAGGATAATCCCCACGTATGGCTTCAATCGTAGCTGCAATTTGTTCTTCCGCAATATTTTCACCATCTAACGTGCGCTCAAGGGTCTCTGCTCGCGCTTCAATAAACGCATGGTATGTTTCTTTATCTTTCTCTTCCTGGCCATAGTCTTCAAACGAGAAAAAACGCACTAAGGCCAAATGATGCTCGGGCTCTTCTTGTAATAACTCGCCCAGCGCCTCGCCTAGGACGCGAATGGTAACGATATTTGCCGCATCGCCTGTTAGCTTTACGTCCGCGGGAAAGGCATCAACTAAACGATGTAGCGATGCCAGTGATGAGCCCAAACGATGGCAAGCGCCACCGGCGCAACTGTGGCGGCCTTGGCCATAAGCTGTAGCGTTATCATAAAGCGTATTTAAAAGCGCTACTTTTCTTGCTTCAAGGCGCAAAACGCCATCTTTATCGTTGCTGTCTTCAGGAAGTAGGCGTTCTTCTTTTTCATTGGCAGCTAGCCAGACGAGACTAGTCAACTGTGCAAGAGTGAGACTAAATTCATCTTTCGTGTCATGTTGACCGTTTCTAAAACTAAATTGCCCCGGCGTATTAAAACAATAACTCAGCCCTTCTTTCATTTGTCTCGCTTTATCAGCGCGTAGGCTCGGGTGGTTTTCAATAAAGGAGGTTATTTCTTTAAAAGTCTTTTGGCATACTTCTTCATCAAGCGCAAAACCTTTGCCCTCAATGTAATGCTCGTACAGTTGAATGGTGTTTTTGCGGGCAAGTTGACTAATCCTGGCATCATGGACATTTTGAGCGTCATCAGCCAGTGCGGCAAGGCCTGCTTGTGCTTGAGGGCGGGTTAGGAGCTGATATTGGTTTTCATCCGCTGTTACTATTCTTAAAACATCGTCTAGCGCGTTTTCCTGATTGTGCGCAACTATGTATTGCCGCGGCGTTAGGCCGGCAAGCGGTTGCGTGGGGTTAATAAGAGGCGTGCCGTCTCCTTTGATATAATCAAGCAGGCACTTAATCACCTCATAAGATACGGATTTGCCTTTGGGGGGCATCAAAGCCCACCAAAGTGCTGATGCGCCGTTGGGGCTAATCGATGCGTAATTTAATTCCTGATGTTCAGCAATAAACGCTGTCAACGCAGCGACGTCTTGATTATCAATTAATTCTCTAAGTTGAGTAAGCATGGGAGTTTATCGCTTTAAAATTGGCTATTGTGTGCAATTATACATCAATAATATAGGTAATCAAAATAACTTTGATGTTGGAGCAAATAACAAGGAAGTATTGATAAATCGGAGCTATTCAACACTTAGGGTTTGTTTTGCTTTTCCTGGCATAGTAAATTCAATAACGCACCTGTGATTTACTTTCTAGTAGCAATCTAGGGAGGTATCTGTTGTTTATCTAAACTAAAGCAATCTAGAGGTCTTAATGCATGGAAGTAGCTCACTGATTCATTGATAATCCATAGTTTTTCCGTCAAGAAAATGACATGGAGCCAGGAATAAATATCAATGAGTTGGTCGGTATTTTAAAAGGTTATTTTTTATGGAACAAGTCACGGATGGAGTGCTTTGCGCTGGGAAATAGAAACGCTTTTTTATGCCTCAAACGACGTGGATTTAATGTTGAGGATACACGGGTAACACAACCTGAGCGCATTGAAAAATTACTGGTATTTTTGAGTATTGCTCCAACGACATGCTCAGTGACATGAAATAGTCCAACAATAAGGAAGAAAGTTGCCAATTAAACAGCCCGCCATTTATATCATGGCGAATAGACGCAATGGCACAATTTACACCGGTGTGACCTGTGATTTAATAAAACGAGTACATGAACATCAATAGGCGGACGTCCCTGGGTTTACTCAACAATATGGCTGTAACTATCTTGTCTATTATGAGCTTATAGAAGACATGGTCAGTGCTATAGCTAGAGAAAAGCGACTAAAAGGTGGCTCAAGAAAAAAGAAGTTGGCTTTGATTGAAAAGGTTAACCCTTATTGGGAGGGTTTTTATGAAACACTGATGTCGTCATTCACTACCTCAAAGCCTCTAGATTGCTTCGTCGCTGCGCTCCTCGCAACGACGTTTTCAAAAATCGTACCGTGCGGAGATGAAGACGTTATGAATATTGTCTTGGTTCGGTCGTTTGAGTACAATTGTTCTGCCAGTTTCAATTTGTTCGATTTGATAAGTATCCTTCAAATTGTCCTAGTGCACCTTAAAAATTAGAACCGAAGCCCTTGATTTGATCTAATCCTTCCCTGTCAGATCGATTTTTGTAACTACATCTATAGCTAGTTTTTATAGGTGCAAATTGGATTTGTACATGGCTGAAGCAGCTAATAGAACCCCAAAATAATACCTACCAGAATCAATAAACCACCTGTTTTTTTTAAGAATCGCGTCATAAAATTGTGCTGCTGGTGATTTAATATTATCTGATACCTTTTTGGCAAAATTACAACTAACTGCTGCTACCAAGCCATGATGGTCAATAACTTCTGTTGTGATATCTCATACCTGTTGCAACTGCAACCTGTATTCCTTGTGTAAAAAAAATTGCAAAGATATCAATTCTCTAGCTAATAGAGCTAGCTGATCAAAAATTTCGCGGGGATTTGGGTGAAAACAAAACTTATTGTTTAATTGTTGCTTTAGATTCTGAATATCAAAATGCGCTCTTTTTGCTTAGTAAAAGCATATCGTTGATAATTATCGTGCTACCTTGTTCAAGTATCACTGATTATGGCTTCTTTGTTAAAACCAGAAACACTTAATTTAATTATCAACCAGGCTTATCTCTGGCTTTGTAAAGCATCTGCTCACCGAGGCGCCAATAGTGATTGCTGGCATGTGCGACATCATAAAAAAACGCTCTTGCCAGAGATTGCAGCCGCTCTTAAGCGAATGGATTATGTATTTTCTCCAAGAACCCAGTATCGTATGCCGGATGAAACCTTGAGTCTTTATTGCAGCCAAGATAGCTTGTTGTTGAAAGCGATGGGACTTATCCTCTCGGACTTTCTTAAGGTTAATAAACTATTAAGCCCGCATTGCTATCACGTGAAAGACCATGGTGGATTAAAGGTCGCCGTGAATCATACGAGGAAAAACCTTAAACATTATCGCTTCGTTTTTAAAAGTGACATCAAGGGGTTTTATGAGCACATCCATCATGAGACGTTATATGAGGACTTATTGACTTTGACGGGCGACCGGCCTTTCACTTCACTCATCATCAAAACCTTAAAGTCCCAAGTACTTGGGGCGGACTTTATTATGACCATGAAAAGGGATTACCAAGAGGATCACCCCTTTCTCCATTATTAGGAGCAGTCGCACTTCATCGGCTGGACCAAGCTATGAGCAAAATAAAAGGCGTTTTTTATGCTCGCTACATGGACGATTGGGTCGTGCTTTGTAAAACAAGAACCAGTTTAAAAAAAGTCATTCGATGTACTTACCAGATACTGGATGAATTGCGCTTAACCCTTCATCCCGATAAAACCTGGATAGGTAAAATAGAAAAAGGGTTTGATTTTCTGGGTTATCATTTCAGACCAGAACAATTAACCCTCGTAAAAGTCACTTTGAATAAAGCAATCGCCAAATTACGACAGCTTTTTGAGCAAGGGGCGAATAGCAGTCGCCTCTATGCGTATTGGCAACGGTTTATCCAATGGGCAAAAGCTGCTTGTGATCCTCATCTACCAGTAAAACTGATTGTGAATCCGATCCCAGAAATGCATTTCGCCCAATGGACAAGCTGATTTTCTAACCAAAAACTCTAGATGTCGTCAAGCGGGCGACGCCGACCAGACCCAGCTGTGCATCATCTTATTACCGCAGACCGCTGCTGCGAGTGCGTGGCCCAACCCGGGGCCTACTGCGGTAGGCGGGAGCCCAATTGGACGGTCGTGCCTCTTTTCAAATAGGCCGCTTCTTTCTGATCACCGCTGTGCACATAACACCGAATCTGTTTTCCGTCCTTCGTCACCAAAGTTACCATCGCACTCTTATCACTATTTTCTGCGGCAAATGCGAATGAACAAGCCAGGCCTAACGACATGGCCGTTGGAATCAGTAGTAATTTTTTAATATTCATCGTACTCTCCTAAATAAATGTTGCGGCTCCTGATAAAAATCAAACCACGATTAAATTATAGACCCGTTCTTCAATTGGTATCGGCCTGCCTCATATATTTTCGAGACTTAAGCTGCTTAATGGATAATTCTTTTTTATAAACGTTAAGAAGTTATAAATTTTTGATGGTTTGCAAATACATTTTATTTTCCACCGAAAACCAGGCAATGTCCCTAAAGTTTTTTTTGTAATCTTCTCACTCTTAATTTGCGCACAGATGTTTCAGTTTACTTCGATCTGCCCCCTCTCCCGCGCTAGGAGTTTGAGTCGTATGATAATGTCTGTGTGACCGGCACATAGGTAACAAAGATGCCTGGTCACATCGGTAACACTAATTTATCATAATTTATTTACTTTGAGAGTTTTCTCATCAAATATGGCCAACGGCAAAAAAGAGAAGTGCATAAGCCATTCCGTTTCGCTATGAGCTTTCATTCCGATTGTTTCGCCAATAAGCGTTTCAGAAACAAAAAGCTCTTTCCCTCGCCATTTCATAGTGCCATTCGTTCTAATTTTTCTGGTTATATCAAAATCATTACTGTATTCAACATTCGGTATTTTGGATGGAAACTCACGAGTGGATTGTGTGTATACCAGTAATCTTTCAAAATGCGTGTTTTTAGGCGCCTTTATTTTTTGTCCTGCCGCATTTTAAAAAGCGAGTAATGGCTCATTCCCTTGCGAGTTTTTTAAAATGCGGCAGGGCGAAAAAGAAAAAGCATAAATCACGCATTTTGAAAGATTACGGGTATATANTTGTACTGCGGTGGTGAAGCTGTTTCTTTTTTAAGTGTAAGATGCATTCGTTCATGGCGGCCATTTTCTTCAGGATGGCCTTTGCGTATACGCTCAGGAACAATGCCTAATTTGATTAACCAAACAGACAACTCCGATAATCCCGCTACAGCATGACTTGCAAACGGAACGCCATTATCACTTCTAAGAGCTAAAGGTAACCCATACGCAACGAATAAATTAGTAAGCGTTTGTTTTACTTCTGCGCCAGAAATTCGTCCAGAACCTTCAATAGCTAGCAAGTAACGACTGAAATTATCAGTCACTGTCAACGGATAGCATCATTGCTTATCACCTAGTAAAAACTGGCCTTTATAATCAATGCTCCATGAATCATTGGATTGACCACATAAAACAAACGGTTGTGTATAAGGCGCTACGCTTCTTTTTCTTTTAGCTCGAGTTACTAAGCCATGGCGCCTTAATAGGTCATCAATAGTACTTTTTGCCGGCCATAATATACCCGTAATCTTTCAAAATGCGTGTTTTTAGGCGCCTTTATTTTTTGTCCTGCCGCATTTTAAAAAGCGAGTAATGGCTCATTCCCTTGCGAGTTTTTTAAAATGCGGCAGGGCGAAAAAGAAAAAGCATAAATCACGCATTTTGAAAGATTACGGGTATATATCGCTTCTTTCCTGTTGCAACCAATTTTTTATCTTTTTAGAGCCCCAATTTGGGTAGTGGCTTTTTACAGCAAGGATGCTCTGTTCAATATGGCTCGCCATTCTGTTTGCTTGAACATGGGGCGCTTTTGAGCGCTCTTTAAGGCCATCAACTCCTTCCTCTTTGTATCGATTAATACATTTATAGCCCGTTTTACTACTGATATTGAAACGTTCACATAATTCAATAAATGTAGCCTCTTCATTATTGAGGTACGCTGAAATAAATTTAATTTTTTCGTTCATAGGTTCAGTCTCTATCCAAGGCATCACAAACACTCCTAGCTATTTGTCTGGATGTAGATTAACTGTTACCTATGTGTCCGGTCATATTTGTTACCGATGTGACCGGGTCGGACCTAAGACTCAAACTCCTAGCGCGGGAGAGGGGGCAGATCGAAGTAAACTGAAACATCTGTGCGCAAATTAAGAGTGAGAAGATTGCAAAAAACTTTAGGAGCGTTGCCTATTTTTTCTGAAATAATTTGTTATTTATATTGTTACCCGAAAACATACTTCCGATAAGTTGGTGGCTCTAATTTAAAATCAAACGCATATTGTGGGCCTAATAAAGCGACGCTATAACATTACGTAATTTTGTGGATAATCCGAATTTGTTTTAATTGTGATTCGGTTATTTGATCATGAAATAAAATCAATTTTTTCTTGGAGTATAAGCTGGTGAATGTGATCACTGTAAAAAATCCTGAGTCAAAGGATAGTTCCAACCGCTCGAATTTATACGATCTATTTTTATAGTCACGAAGAACCCAACCGTTTTTATTGTGTTCAATCTGATCAATTGTTTCTTCAGAAAATTGACCTTTGTACAGTATGATGAGGATAAGCGTTGTAAGGCCGACTAATAAAAAAGCAACAATATTAGTAATAAATAAAGATTGACTAAAAATAATTATTGTAAGCCCAGCCAATGCTTTACGTAGCTTGTTAAAGTCTTTAGATGGCTTAAGCTTTATTCGCAAATTTGATAAGGCTAACAATCTCTCTTAACTCCATGTTAGAAATAGGCTCATCCGTCATTAGCCAATAATAAAGTTCTGGGTCTTGTAATTCGAGTAACGTTTCAAATGAACGCAGTTGATCTTCAGATAACGTCTCTAATCTATGTTCCACAAATCGATTAAGGATTAAATCGAGTTCCAGCATTCCTCTGCGGCAATTCCATTTAATTTTAGCTGTTCGGTGAGGAGAGATCATAAAAAAAAGTATTAACAAATATAGATGCAATGCTACACTATGCGCACTAAATCAGCAATTGCTAAACGCCATGACAACCAATACTTACGTACTCAACGACCGACCTTATTCCTTATATACCTCGCTTGAGCAAGCGTTGCAATTTGACCCAACTAAAAACTATTTGTTTGATTTATCCTACCTTGGAATGATTCAACTCCAAGGTGATAATAGTCAAGCCTTTTTGCAAGGTCAGCTTACTACTGACGTGGCGAGCGTTCAGCCTACCCAGATGAAACCAGGAGCGCTCTGTAATATCAAAGGCCGTATCTTAGCGCTAGTAGATGTGCTGCAATGGAACGGACTGAAACTCATTTTACCTGAAGATATGGTAGAAGCGACCCTAACGAATTTGGCGAAAACCGCCATGTTTTCAAGAATCAAGCTCTCTCAAAAACCTATGCCGCACGTATTAGGATTTTACTGTCAAAATCCTAATGATCTAATGCCATCAACGATTTCTTTGCCAGAAAGCCTATATCACGTAAATCAAACTGAAGCGATTTGCATTTACACTATTGGCCCAAAGTTGCATATTATTTTATTAGACGATTTTAATATGGACTCAATTAAACAGCCTTTTATCGCACGGAACCAATGGAAAGGCAGTTTGGCTTGGCATAAACTGCAATTGCTTAATGAGATGTATGAACTTTATCCTGTATCGCGAGGTTTGTTTTTACCGCATCGGCTAGAGTTACATAACACCGAACGAATAAGTTTTAATAAGGGTTGTTATCTTGGGCAAGAAATTATTGCGCGCACGCATTATCGAGCTAAATTAAAGCATGAGATGAAATTATTTATTATTTCTAGCGCCCAAACGCTTCGATCGGGCTTGAAATTAATATCCACAGATGAACCATCCATAGAAGTTGGAGAATTAGTGGATTTTTGTCCTATCGGAAAAGACAAAGTGTTAATTGCAGCATCGGTATTAAAAGACAACCTTCCTGCACACTGCTTCATTGAGGGGCATGATAAAGAAGTTGCTCTAGTTCCGTTAGATGATTAAAAAATTAAGCCATTCTTATTCGGGGAGCATACTTTGCAATACCTGATCTCTATCCCAGAAATAATGCTTTAACGCTCCAGCAATGTGTAAAATCAGAAGTCCGATTAACACCCAAGCAAGAATACCATGGGTTTGATTCATAAATTTTGCCAAAGATTGGTTGGGAGCTATTGGTAAAGGAGCCTTAAAAAGCCCAAAGAATACTGGGGTTTTATCGGCTGCAGCAGACATGATCCAACCAGAAAGAGGCATTGCAAATAAAAAAAGATAAAAGCTATATTGAACTAGACGTGAAAACGCTTTCTCCCAAAATGGGACGGTGTTAGGTAAACTCGGCTTTCCTGATTTAATAATCCAACTGACTCGAAGAATCATCAGCATTAGTACTGTGATTCCAAAGGATTTATGCATCATATAAGCTATAGGTTGAATCGTCTTGGGCAGGTCATCCAGAAAGAATCCAAAACAAAGCATAAAGGTAACTATAACTGCGATTAACCAATGAAAAAACTTTGATCCAGATGAATACTGAGCCATAGACTTCATTTTTATGCTCTCCTTGAACAACTCAATTTAAATCTACGGTCATATTAGGAGATTTAACACCTATTCTGCAAGAGCCCTATTCAATTAATTTTCTGTATTACCTTAACCGTAACCCAGGATTTCAATCTTGCCAGACTCATCCCGGATTACGCCTTTGGCGTAATCCGGCTACAAAACTGTAAAATTAATACACATAAAAACCTACTCGTTGGCTTCGTGAACAATCTAATTGTTATCCGCTAGCTGAGACTGCACGGTGGTTTGAGTTAAATCTAACAGTTCACGTGTTGCGACGAAAAACATTGTGTAATTTAATGTTGAACTTGAACGTAGATTACCTAACACATGCCGCCATCTCTCAATTAACGAAGCGTGTTTTTCAGACCAACTATTAAAGCACTTGAAAAAGTCTTTTTTACAACCATTTAGCTGGATAATTCCATAGGTTAATTGCCGTTGCTGCCAATCCAAATCATCACGCAATGCTTCTCGGGATAAAGCCTCCCAATGATTATCGGTAGGATGAATAATCACTTGCGTTCTGATCCAAGCCAACTCAAGATATTCACCGATATTAAAATAGATTTCAGCCACCTTAGATATTTTTACTTTGAATTCATGCGCAATATCAATAATATCTAACGCTGCAAACATACCACGAGTGATGGTTAGCTCATGAGCGAGCTCTTTATTAATTCCCATCGCTAAATATACATTTAAATGCTCTTCATATTTTACACGATGAGTTGCACCGAAGACTTCTGGCATCGCTTTTTTAAGCTCTTTAACTCCAGGGGCACATAATTCAACGGTTTTACTGATATCCAGTCTTTTACGTTGATTCCGCAAAAACCATCGAGCCATCCGTCGTAGCAACCGAACATACATGAGCATTATTTCAGCCTGTGCATCCGCTGAAATTTTATTTTCAAGCGTATCAATTTGTTTCCATACGGAGTCCATATCCATCACTGCTCTTGCGATCATGAACGATCGAACAATCGCTGAAATAGGAGCCCCAGTTTCATCTTGCATACGAAACACAAATGTAAATCCCATTTCATTGATAATAGTGTTACTTAAGCTCGTAGCAATAATTTCGCGTTTCAAGGGATGGGATTGCATTTGTTCACTAAATCGCTCACGCAATGGAATTGGGAAAGAACGTATTAAAGCAAAATTTAAAAAACTATCCTCTGGAACATCTGAAGCCAAAATGGCTTCTTTTAGAAGAATTTTACTATAGCAAAATAAAACAGCCATGCCGGGACTACTTAAACCACGTCCCGCCAGCTTACGCTCCATTAATACTTTTTCCTCAGGTAAAAACTCAAGGCTTCTATCAATTTTTCCTGTACGTTCTAATTCATTGATATAGCGAGAGTGTAGTTCAATGGAACGAACCGACTGCGCTTCCATCATACTTAAAGCGCGAGTTTGTGCATTATTCTCACGTAAAACCAAGCGAGATACTTCGTCAGTCATCTCAACTAAGAGTTCATTTCGCTGTTTTTCAGTCAGATCACCTGCTCGTACTATCATGTCTAACAAGATTTTAATATTGACTTCTTTGTCTGAGCAGCTCACTCCCCCTGAATTATCAATAAAGTCGGTATAAATTAATCCACCATTTAATGAATATTCAACGCGCGCCAACTGAGTAAGTCCAAGATTTCCGCCCTCTCCTACGACTTTACAATTTAACTGCTTTGCATTAACTCGAATGGCGTCATTCGTTCTATCACCGACTTCCTGATTGGTTTCTGTTCTGGCTTTAACAAACGTTCCAATCCCTGCGCTCCAGAGTAAATCCACTTTCGCTTGTAAAATCATGCGGATGAGCTCGTTTGGCTCAACGGAGGTTTGCTTAATACCCAGCAAGTCTCGGATTTCTTTAGTAAGGGGTATTGATTTAGCAGAACGATTAAAAACACCGCCACCTTTTGAGATTTGTTTTTTATCATAATCAGCCCACGTAGAACGAGGAAGATTAAATAAACGCTCGCGTTCTTTGTAGCTTGTCTTGGGTTCTGGATCCGGGTCAATGAAAATATGCATATGGTTAAAGGCCGCGACTAATTTAATATGTTTTGATAACAACATGCCATTACCAAACACATCGCCAGCCATATCCCCAATGCCAACTACGGTAAAATCAGTGGTTTGAATATCAACACCGATTTCATAAAAGTGGCGTTTAACAGACTCCCAAGCCCCTTTAGCCGTGATCCCCATTTTTTTATGGTCATAGCCAATTGAACCACCAGAAGCAAACGCGTCTCCTAACCAAAAGCCATACCGCTGCGATAGCTCATTCGCAATATCTGAAAAAGTAGCCGTTCCTTTATCTGCCGCTACAACAAGATAAGGATCATCCTCATCGTAACAAACCACGTTATCGGGTTTTACAATGGCCCCCTGTATGTAGTTATCGGTAATATCGAGAAGTCCTCGAATAAATAAACGATAACAATTAATTCCTTCTTCTAAAATTTCCTCACGCGTTCCATTGACTGGGAGTTGTTTTGCAACGAATCCGCCTTTAGCGCCACTGGGAACGATGATTGCGTTTTTAACTTGTTGCGCTTTCATCAACCCCAAAATTTCTGTGCGAAAATCTTCTTTACGATCCGACCAGCGAATCCCCCCCCGCGCGACTCGACCACATCTTAAATGAACGCCTTCTAATCTTGGTGAATAGACAAATATTTCAAACATGGGGTGTGGTCGTGGAACACCGGCTATGGTTTTACTATTCAGTTTGATTGAAATATATGATTTAGGCTGTCCTTCTTCATCCAACTGATAAAAATTGGTTCGTAGCGTAGAGGTGATGGCTTGTACGTATTGACGAATAATCTTATCTTCGTCCAGATTTTCGACTGAATCTAAATCCGTTAATATTTCCGCAACTAACGAATGCATCTGTTTTTCGCGGTGTTCGATTTCTTCAGGCGAGAAATGCAGTTCAAAAAGCCGAACCAATTTTTTAGCTAATTGAGCATTATTATTGAGTGCGGAGATAATATAATCTTGGCTAAACGTAATTCCTATTTGCTTGAAATACTTAGCGTAGGTTCGAAGCACTGAGACTTGGCGCCAATCTAAGCTAGCTCCCAGCACGAGCTGATTAAACCCATCGTTTTCAGCATCATTAAACCAGATATGAGTGAACGCTTTTTGGAACAATTCCCGAATTTCATCGAAATTAAATACAGAACCGTTGGTGTATTGCAAAATAAAATCATTAATCCAAGCGACCTTCCCTTTGCCAAATTTAAGTGCATATGGCCGCTCGGTGATCGCTCTCATCCCAAGGTTTTCAATAATAGGAAGCACATCAGAAATTGCAATAGTGGTATCGTGCTGATACATTTTCAAACGAAATGTATCCGATGAGTTATCTAAAGGACGATAAAAATTCATACCTAAGGGATGCTCATCAGACAGCTGCTCAATATGCTTGATATCAAAAACCGCTGTTCTTGGTGTGAAATTGGTTTTATAGACGGCTGGAAAAGCATTTTTATAAGTGGAATAAACTTGATTGGCTTTTTCTTCTCCAAAGGCGTCCTTTAAATTTTGATGAAGATCATCCGTCCAAGACCGTCCAATTTCGATGAGTTGCTGTTCAACTTCTTTAAAATTGATATTAGGCGTTTCCTGAGGATCAATCCGTATAATGAAATGAATTCTTGCTAAGACTGACTCAGAAAAATGCGTTGAAAAAGTAACTTCTTTTGCATGAAAGGCGTCGCTAAGCACATCTTGCATTTCTTGTCGCAACTCTGTATTGAAACGATCTCTTGGTACATACACCAAACAAGAAATAAAACGACGATATACATCTGTACGTGCAAACATACGGATGCGACGTCGTTCTTGCATATGAAATATACCCATTCCAATTTCTAGGAGCTCATCTTCGGAAGCTTGAATTAAGTCATCACGAGGAAGCGTTTCAAGAATATTGAGCAAGACTTTACCGGCATGACTGCGGGGGTGAAGCATTGAGTTTTTCATAATTTGCGCAACTTTATGACGCAAAAATGGAATATGCTTGGGGTTGGTGTTATACGCTGCTGAAGTATATAAACCAATGATTCTTCGCTCACCAATCACTTTGCCTTTTTTATCAAAGCGTTTGACGCCAATGTAATCGGTATAAGCATCGCGATGAACCGTAGACAATGTATTGGTTTTTGACATCACCAGAATACGCGACGACAAAGTCAGTTCGCGTGCCTCTGGAGTCATTGCAGAAATACTGCGTACTGACGATTTACTTAACCCCTGACTTAAGACGCCTAAGCCAGTATCTGGAATTGCTTGTAAAATGGTTTCTTTACCTTTTTGTACAATTTCATAATCACGAACACCAAGAAAGGTGAAATGATGATCTTCAATCCAATTGAGAAACGCTTTTGTTTCTTCAACCTCAGCCGGATCAAGCGATTTAGGCGCATGGTCTAATTCATGAATAATATCTCGAACGCGCTCGCGCATAGCCATCCAATCTTCAACGGTTAATCGATTATCTTCTAATACACGTTCTAAATGTTTATAAAGCTCGTCAAGAATTTGAGGGTCAGTTTGACGATCAATTTCCATATAAATTAACGCGGTGTCATCGGTTTTCTTTGCACGCTTTGCACTGGGAGCAACAATCGCTTTAATTTCATTTTGGTCATTACGCTCAACTTGTAATGCACCCAAGTGAATGATCAAATGCGAGGATAATCCCATACGATTTACCGCCATGCGGACGGAATCAACCAAAAAGGGCATGTCATCAGAAATGATTTCAATCACAGTGTGGGTTGTTTGCCAGCCATGCCGTTCAAAATCGGGATTATAAACGCGTATTTTGATTTCCCCAGGCTCGCGACTTTGAAGAAGATGCCAATAACTAATCGCGGCTCCATACAAATCATCAGAGGACCATTCCTGCAAATCTTCTAAAGCGACGGTGCCAAAAAACTGCAAGAAAAATTCAGAGCAAAGCTTTGCTTGCTGCCCATTCATTTTGGATTTAATTTTTTTAACGACCGTGTTTAAAATCTGATCTTTACCCTCTTCAAATTTGTATGACATTCAAAAACCCCAATCGGTATTGATATAAATTGACACGAATTATCCCAAAAAAAGCAGTTGAGCTTGTAGCGAGCAAGTTAAGAGTGCTGAAGATGTTGGCTTTTTTTAATATTTTTTGTGAAGGCAGTAGTCACACCACTACGGTGAGCAAAAAATATTAAAAAAAGCCAACAGATTCGTGCTATTAGCTTGCGTAGTAGGGCTTAACTGCTTTTTCTAGGATTATACACCTATCGTACATGGATTTCATCAATGAGCGGAACCTAAACGTGTGAAAATAACTCAAAACCTATTGTTCGTGCTTAAGCAAACTTAAACGATTATTCAATATAAACGCTTGCATCCGTCTGAACCCAGTTTGCAAGTTGAATGATGTCCTTATTTCTCATGCGAATGCATCCTTTTGAGCCTGGTTGACCAAGTATGGTGTTGTCTGGAGTGCCATGAAGGTATATATAACGTTCTAGGCTATCAACCTCACCGCCTTTATTGCGACCTGGTTCCATACCATCTAACTGAATAATTCGGGTTAAAATCCAATCTCTATCGGGATAAGTTTGACCTAATTCAGAAGAATAGATTTCGCCTGTCCATTCCCGTGCAACAAAAACGCTGTTTTCCGCATGGCGAAGGCCAATAATGCTATGAACCCGATGCCAACCGCGAGGCGTACAATAACTATTCTTAAGCTCGCCCATGCCATTTTTTCCTGTAGATACCAGATAGCTTCGCCATAATCGATCGTCTTCATAACACGCCATCGTTTGACGTTTGGAATCGACTACAATTAGTTGTTTATTACTCATAAGTTATTTAATACTCACGGTTTTAACATTTACAAATTCCATGATTCCTTCTTTGGATAATTCGCGTCCGAAGCCCGAGTGATTGATTCCTCCAAAGGGCACACGCGGGTCAGAGGCCACATACGCGTTCACAAAACAGCTTCCAACATGAATATCATAAGTCGCGATTTTTTCACCGCGCTCAATATCGCGCGTGAACACCGCAGCGCCCAAACCAAATCGGCTTTGATTGGCTAATTGTATGGCATGTTGCTCATTATCAGCCACAATGATAGCAACAACTGGGCCAAATAACTCATCATCAAAGGCCGGCATGCCTGGTTTTACGTGCGTTAAAACCGTAGGAGGATAATAAAATCCCTTTCTCTCTGGAATTTCGCCGCCATAAAGTACTTTGGCCCCTTTTTTCTGACTGTCTAACACTTGCTGATGTACGGTATCTCTTAAGTCTTCTCGTGCCATTGGTCCAAAATTCGTATCTGGATCCAGGGGGTCACCTATGGAATATTGTTTTACTCGTTCCATAATTTTATTTGTTAACTCATCCACGCAGTCTTCAACCACAATCGTTCGTTTGGCTGCAATGCAAACTTGTCCTGAATTATTCATTCGTGATGTGACAATAGAGTCCGCGGCTAAATCTAAATCGGCATCACTTAATACCACGTAGGGATCGTTGCCCCCTAACTCCAAGACAACTTTTTTTAGATGCCCTGCGGCTTCTGCCCCCACCGTGCATCCAGCATGTTCGCTACCGGTTAAAGTGACCCCTTTAATTTTATCCTGAGCAATCACATATGCCGCCAGTTCATTATCCAGTACAAAATGTTGAAACAAATGTTCGGGAAAACCGGCCTCGAGAAATAACTTGGCAATTCTTATACCAGTTCCCATGCAGATGGGCGCATGTTTTAAAATGGCGGCATTCCCAGCCATGATGTTGGGGGCGGCAAAGCGAAAGACCTGCCAGAAAGGAAAGTTCCAGGGCATGATAGCAAACAGCACACCCAGTGGTTGATAGCAAACTTTGGTTTTGTGCATTTCAGTCTGAATCAATCGCGGTTCGAGATAGTGCTCCCCTTCATCAGCAAAATGTTCACAAACCCAAGCACACTTTTCAATCTCACCTTTGCCTGCGGAAATAGGCTTTCCCATTTCAGTGGCCATGAGTTTTGCTAATTCATCTTGTTGATTACGCAATAGCCCCGCCATCGCAAGCATTCGTTCCCGCCGTTGCTCAAACGTCGTGGTACGCCACGCTTTAAAACTAATGTCTGCAGCATCAATATAGGCATTGATTTGGTCTTTGGTATAGGTGGTATAGGTTTGAGTGACAGCTTCCGTTGCTGGATTAATGGCCTGAAGTTGCATCATGAAACTCCTTGTTGTTATTATTTTTTAGTTTAGACAAGTTTTAGAAGTTTGGGGTAAAAGAAATGAATTTGGCGGTAGATAACCATTCGGTTTTGATCGAGTGGTTATCTACTTTCAGAAGATTAAAGAAATACTATATCAATGAACAATCATTTGCTGGTTGGTCTTCAAAATTCAAAGATTTACCATCCTTAGCAACACGGAACACCAATGCTTCTGTACAAGCTTTTTCTAGTTTCTCTACAATATCCTGAGTGCGACTAAAGAAAACGCCAGCGAAAACGTCCTTTCGTTTCTCATGAATACTCACTAACAAAGTTCTATATTCATCAATGCTGAACTCGTGAGTATCATCATGAAAACATTTGAGTAACTTCTGCAATGCCTCTAATTTTGCCTCTCTTGCTCTTCGCCCAAAGAAAGAAAAGAATCCTGTTGATTTGTCTTCAATCCGCTTAATATTTTCTTCGGCTTTAGCACGTAATGTTTGGAGCTCACTCGGCAAGTTGGACTGCAATTCACGTTGTTTTTCAAGTAATCTTTCTTGGCGAGATTGCTGCAACTGCACCCCTTCCTCCAACCAAGAAGAATCATTTAATTCGCCATCAGCTGCTCCAAGAAATTTAAGCATTCCTAGGGGAGTTTCATGCATAGGAATTGAGTTTTGAGATTGAAAGGCTTTCTTCAAGCCATAATGGTTAAATGACATTGGTGCAGCATCCTTATCAAACTCAGAGGACTTTAGAACATAGCCATTAAATAAACACTTAGCAATTTCAACGGGTCCAGTCGTACATACTACGATAGACTTCATGTACAACGAACGCTCTTTTTTCATGAGGTACTTTAAAACTTCATCATCACTTTTAGCGAGGACCGCTTTTATTTCACGATATTCTTTATTGAAAAAGAACCATTTGATTACGCCTAATGAGTCTGAGAGATTTTTTCTAAGTCTTTTTACAACTAATTCTTTAGTATCATCCTTTCCTTTTCTACGAAACTTCCAAAAACTGTCAGGATCCTTGGTCACATTATTTATAAATTGGCGAAGTTCTCTAGATGACATAGGAGGGTTTTTGGATGTATTTACTCCGCTATTGAACTGCCGCGATTTTTCGATGTACTCGGATTCGGCTCGATTTTTCATATAGCTAGAGATTCGGCTATATAAAAAACTATCCCCACCTAATTTCTTAGTAGCGCTTTCAATAAAGTCGGAGTCATATTCATTTAATCGATCTAAAATCCCTTTTTGGACCTTTTCAATTTGTTCCTTCCCAGCCTCACCATCCACAATAGCGATGTAGTCGTTATTCGATATAATAAGTTCGTTATTACCTAATTTTAAGCTTCCAATATTTAATAGCAACGGAGAATCGACCTGGACGAGCTTTGGTAAACTAGAGGTATCAACCGGGACATCAAAGTCGGTATAGGTGCCTAAGCTATAGACAGGTTTTATCCAACGTAAAATATCACTCGCTACAGCTAAATTACCGCCTTCATTTAAATGTTGAATTTCGTCCTTATATGCAGCAAAAAGTTGCCGCTCCTGTACAGTCATTTCATCCGTGGAAAAGTCTTCGATGTCAACTGGCTTAATGTCGTTCTCTTTACAAAACTTGTCCAAATCTTGAAGCGCTTGTTCATTTAACAAAGAAGAATCATAGACAAGATTTATTTCATCCTTAGGATTTTTTACCCGCATTTCAATAAGCCGCATCTGATTTTCAAAGTTCATGAAAATAGCGGGGTTTTTGCTCAACCATATTTTAATATGTTTGTGGGGATCATATTCGTATTGGACGGTCATTACCTTAAACTCCTTAAGCATTCAGTTGGGATATTATAACGAAAGAAAAATTAAGAGAATATTAAGCGCAAAAAGGTTTTAATTAAGACATGATGAGGATCATTTAATTATACCTAACCACCACCAAGTCATAGTGGTAGCTTGTCATCTCATAAAGGCAGGAGATCCATGCGCAATAAGTGCATTATAGTAGTCTTAGTGTTCGATTCCTAGGCAACGTGGGAATGGCAAAATCAAAACAGGGAAACTCCAGTTAATCTTCTCTTAATAAATCGATTATATAATGTCCACTCTGCATTTCAAATACTCTTTTACGGATAAGGAAGCTATGAGTCAAGTAAAAAATTTTAAATTAAAGCCCGAAAATAATTATTTCGAACTCTCTAAATCTCGACCAAGTGCCCGGCAGATGTTATTTAATCTATTGAAAGCCCCATTTTCAATACCATTTTGGACGGTTTCTTTTTTATTAGCCCGTATTGTAACCATTCTTGCTTTAGATCCTAGTGATGTTAAACGACAACGCCCAGTTCATTTAGTCGTGATGTCCGATAAAGAAAGCGAGGCTTTACTTACATCGGACAACAATAATCAGGATAACTTTATTGCCGATGAAAACGACTTGGTCATAGTCAATCTGGCCAAACATGAATCGCATAAGATATTTAAAGATTATTTGTTGAAATTTAATAATGCAGTAATGAAACTTCCATTTTTAAATTCAATCAAACGAAGAACGCTTCGTTTTGACAATCCAAAGCATAAAGCTCACATTGATTCGATGCTCAATGAAATTGATTTGTTGGTTCAAGGAAAATCTACCGCATTGAAGTGCAAACATAGGAAGTTTAGTTGGAATCAAATTCATTTTAAAGGACGTGAACTGTTGGATGCACCTCTACTCGAGTATTTTTTTAATCGGTTAAAAGAAAAGTATGGAACTGAAGCGCTGGAAACCAAACGAACCCACAATCTTCAGTTTTTCACGTTAAAAACAACAGACGGTGCGGTTTTAGATTCCGCAGAGATTATTGCTGCCGGTGAAGAAACAAAACCGATGAGTCAAAGAACATTTGTTATTACCTGCTTACCTAGAGAACGTAATTTCACGCATTGGATTAAAGACATGAATTACTCCGCTCAACACATTGGTTGCACAATGGTAAGCTTTAATTACCGAGGAGTTGATTATAGTAAAGGAATGGTTTGGACTCATGAAAACATGGTTAACGATGTTATTGCGCAAGTTCAGCGACTCATTGAACTTGGAGCAAAGCCAGAAAATATTGGAATTGAAGGTCTGTGCCTCGGGGGAGTAACCGCAACTATAGCCGCTGCGAAATTACATGAAGACGGCTACAAAGTTAAGCTTTACAATGAACGCTCGTTTCGTTCTATGCCACGGTTTTTATCTGGATATATACTCCCACATTCGGATAGTAGTTTAAAAAATCCAGTGACCTGGTTAAAATATTTTGTTGCAGGTTTAATGTACGTTCTTCTCGCGCCCGTCCTTTGGTTGGCAGGCTGGAGAACCGATGCTGCCAGCGCTTGGGAAAAAATTCCGCCTGAAGATAAAAACTATTCGGTTGTTCGTATGAGTAAGGACTCGCGAAGCTTCGAAGAAACAGATGGAATTATCCATGATAGTTGGGCGTCTATGGCTTCAAAATTTGATGAAGATCGAAACGCAGTTTTAACTAAAGAGAAGCTAGGCAAGTCTCTAAATCCTGATGAGAGTGCTTTATTAGCGGATAATCCAGAACATCATTATTTCAAGCCCGCTCCAAATTCAGGCGATGATCATAATGAAAAAGCGAAACAGTATGGAAAAGTCCCTCACTTCCTCCCACGTCGCAAGCTAGTTCCGCTAGAAGAAAATCAATCACACCCTACTACTTGCCATGATCATATGGCAGAATTCTTTAAAACAAAACTCGGCATGTCTGCCGCGGGTTAAACGGGTATACACTTCAGGTTCTGTGATGATAGGTTCTAACTTATAGTCCTATCATCATCCTGAAGCAGTGCCATCTCCTTTCTTATCTCACATTTATACACGTCATCGTTCAAAATGTGCGGCTTTAGGCACCTTTCTTTTCCGCCCTGCCGCATTTTAAAAAACTCGCAAGGGAATGAGCCATTATTCGCTTTTTAAAATGCTGCAGGGTGAAAAAGAAAAAATATAAACCATGCATTTTGAAAGATCACAGGTATATCTATAAAATTTATCTCTGTACATGACAAAAAACCTGTCATGCCCGCGCAGGCGGGCAACCATCCCTCCAAATAATCCAATGCCCAAATCAAGCCACTGGGGGTTGTTTTGCTCGATAAGGTTTATTTTCCATTGTCGGTTCCACTTCTTGATGCGTTTTTCTCTGGTTATTGCTTCGTAGACATCAGAATGAATTTCATAATAAACC